>CAYWZU010000030.1:0-19122 GCA_964462925.1 uncultured bacterium | reverse complement strand
CGGTCTTCGCCGTCTAATTGTATAGGTATTCTCAGTTTTCTCAAGAATCTCAGTGTGCTCAGTGGCTCTGTGGTGCTTTATACAACAACGCCACTAATTGATCCTTGCAGTGAACCCTTGTTCTATGCTACTACTCTGTGGCAAAAAAGGAGTCCTGTATGAATAGACTTGTGCTGCTTTTGATACTTTGGTCACCCGCGTTATCTGCTCTTTCGCAAATTGAACAGCTTGAAGAAATTGAGGTTGCAAATTCCAATATCCACGGTTTTGTGGATGTTGCAATTAAAAATGACTATATAACTCCTCGCGGACTTGTTGTCACAGATACTGGAGTTGCAACTCAAGTTCTTGCAGGCCTTGGTCTCGATTTATATAAAAATCCATCTCCTGAGCAGTTTGTTAACAAGATTTCCCTCATTGGATTTATCTGGAACGATTTTTGGAGCAAGCAGCATGATCATAAAGTGGGATCATGGAATGAATGCGACTGGGGCCTTGGGGTTCAGTCTGTAGTCGCCAAAAACTGGACAGTTCAGGCTCAATATCTAGAATTTTTAAGCCCTCCTCATTATTTTAAAAGGGAACAAAACGTCGAGTTTCTTCTTGTCTATGAGGATAGCGATTGGAAACTTCCCCTGCAATTTAAACCCTATGGCAAATTTTTCTGGGCTGTCGATGGCGATTCAACTGTCCTTCTTGGCAAACGCGGCCATACCTTCGATATAGAACTTGGCCTCATTCCTACCATGACTTTTGATCCAATTACCATCACCGTTCCCACATGGGTAACTGTAGGGCCGGCCTCATTTTGGAATGGAGGAAATGCTCTTCTAAAAGCTAAAGATAGCAACTGGGGTGTCTTTTCTACCGGTCTTCAGCTAGAGCTGCCACTCTCTGCGATTCCCAAAAGCTATGGCAACTGGTATCTCAGAGCAGGAGTCCAGTACTATCACCTTATTAACGATAGCTTAGTACGGGCGGAGCAAATTTTAACAGGCCACTCACACAAAAACCTCTATGTAGCCTCCTGCGGTTTTGGTTTTCGATTTTAATTGACGCAAAATTAGAGTAATTTCTATATAGGGCATAACGCTACAAGAGGCACCGTATGCCCTATCAATCTAAAATGCAAGACGCACAATTTCGCCTCCTCCTTAATCTTCTGCTTGCAATACTGATCTTTGCGAACGCAGAAGCCGGGCGAATACTCGGCATTCAGTCCCTTCCTCTTCATTTTTCTGCAGTGTGGCCCGCGACAGGATTTTCTCTCACCGCCCTTCTTCTCTTTGGCTACAAGGCTTGGCCCGGTATTTTTATTGGCAACTTTTGCTATAACCTACTGCACCTCTATAGCGCAGCATCTATTGGGCCAGCAGTGACCGCTTTCTTCATTACCTTGGGATCGCTTACGCAAGCTCTCGTTGGAAATTGGGTCATGAGGCGTTATGCAACACCAGGATACTTTAAAACAATACATGATGTGTTTATCTTCCTTCTAGGAGGAGGCTTCATTACCTGCACGATTGCAGCTACCATTGGGGTAAGCGCGCTCTACCTGCAGGGAGAGCTGCCAGCTGCAAACTATGCCTTTACGTGGCTTACCTTCTGGATAGGTGATGTAATGGGTGTGTATGTCTTTACACCCCTCTTAATAGTTTGGTCGCTTCGCAAGTGGCAAATACCCTTTCATGCTATGCGCTTTGAACTCATAGCTATGGCTTTGACCTTTATTGCACTTTTGCTCCTATTTCACCTTTCCTCTACCTATCCTCCAATTTACCTTTTGATTCCTTACTGCTTGTGGGTAGGCTATCGCCTTGGGTTTCATGGAGCAACAATCGCCATACTCCTCATATGCATTTGCACCCTCGTAATAAGCTTGCGAGGTCATGGCTGGTTTGTCTTTAGATATGATAATTTAGGACTTCTTGTACTTGTTATGTTTCTCGAGACGCTCATTCCAGCAGCACTCTTTGCTGCAGCAGCAAGTAGCGAACTGCAGGATGCACGAAGCTGATGGATACTCATGGACTCGGAGAGCCTCTAGGCTTTAGCGTATCAAAAACAAGCAGCACGCAGGGAGAAATTATCTTTCGCAATGCAAAAGGAGAGGTGCAGCGATATAAGCTGAAGGTAGCAGATAGCGAAAAAAAGAATCTTGCCCTCCTAGAATCCATGTGCCAGATGCTCAACTCTCACCTTCCAGATCTTGAGCCGCAGCCTGGACAAGTTGTAGCAATCAAGCAAAAAGGCGTAGAAACCGTCTCAAAATCTGGCGAAAAAAAGACCTTTAATGCAAATGAGACGGAGTCATTTGGTGAAAATCTCGACTATTTTGTCCATCAAGCAACAAGAGATGCGAAGAGCGACAAAGAGGTCATTGCAAAAGACCTTCAAACTATTGAGCGCTTTCCCTCACCTGAGGATCAAAAAGTTGAGTTCTATAGAATATGTGGGAGCCAAATATCTTATGAGCACTGGAAGCCTGGAGAATCCATCGGCTATCTGGGCTATCATGTAGATGAAGTGATTAGAAATACTAAAGGCCTCAAAATCGTTGTGCTTGTCTCAAATGAAAAAAACAGGCCCCCGATTCTTTGCTGCAGAGGCACTCGTGGAAGGCAAAACCTTCGCGATGATTTGGAAATGAATATCGGAAAATATGGCTATACACCCTCCAGCAAGCAAATTGAAGAGAAAATCAAGGCGCTTAATACAAAATATGGCCCAGTAGTTCTTACTGGACATAGCCTCGGAGGCGCCCATGCCCAAATGATTGCAGCCCACTTAACTGCACATACCGATATAAAAGAAGTCTATCACTACAATTCGCCAGGTGTTGGCAAAAAATATGCAGACATGTTTGAGAAGGCAAAAAAGGGTAAGGAGCCACCTCCAATTGTCTACAGCGTACGTCACCAAAATGATCTTATCTACCATGCTGGCGGAAGACACATTACAGCAGATCACACCATCAAGTATCGAAATGTAAGCAAAGTTCCAACTCTAGAAGCCCACTCAATATCAAATGTAGTGAGCAACCTCGAAATTTATAAAAAAACAGGCGGCAAGCGCTTATCTCATAAGGTTTTTAAGGTTGTAGCTGAAGGGGTGCGCCTTAGCCCAATAGGACAAACTGCAAATTACGTGATCAAGCTGCTGCCTAAAAAGCCCCCCAAAACTACCTAAACACTTCTTTTCTATACTTTTACTTCATTTAGGTTTAAATCTGTGTAAAGCTCGCACAACTTAATCAATTTTTCTTTGAGCATGCTGTCTATAGCTTCACCGATACGAATACTCATTCCAAGCGTTTCAGATATACTATTTATTCCACTAAGACTAAGATGTTTGTCACGAAAACCAGGTTCATTAGCTGCCTTTTCCCATTTTTTCATTACCGGAACGGGATCTTCTTTTAAGTTTGGAGACTCTAAGATAAATTCTCGCAAAACTTTTGCTTGAGATCTCCTAATAAGGCGCTGCATTACAGTTTTTGCCTCTTCCTTTATGGCACATTTTAAATCAGAAGGCCGATCAGACGTTAGTAGACTCCATAATGATTTTTTATCCAGAAGATCTTCTTCTAAATTATCATCTCTCTTTAAACAGCCTTTAACCAAGCCCTCCGCTTCAAGCCTATAAGCTGCTAGCGCCCCTGCACGTAGCACCCTGTCTGCTACCTGTTTTGCCTTTTGCAATTTAGGAGTGAGAAGAATAAGCTCCCGATACTCTTGAAAAAGCTGAAGTGACTCCTCTAACCCGAGTATTCCTGTAAATGTCTTTCCATATTCGTCGATAAAAAGCTCGAGGCTCTTAAATTTTTCAAGTTCATCTAAAGTTCCCAAGCAGATTTCTTGAATATGACTATCTATGTTTCCTAGCACCTTTCGTACAACGTCTCTCTGTTTAGGAATACTCCATTTTGAACAGAATAAATCTCCGAAAACACAAGATGCGAAATCACGATTTTTGTAAAAGGGCTCTACCACGACTTGCTTATAATCTTCTGCTAGCTGCAGTCTAAATAGCTTTGCTCGCTCTTGAATTCCTTCATGATCGCCTATTTGCTTAAGCCTTTTATCTGCTTTATTTGCCTCTTGTGGATCGGCAAGTTCTTGCGTATATTTAATCACCACATGCTTAAGTGTACGAAGAGAAAGCGCTAAGTAAGCAGTAACTGATCCACCGCTGCCGATAATATCTTTTCTAAGCAAGACATCGCAATCTTCCGGCTTTGAAACATCTAGCAGCAAAACAGTATGATATCTTTGATCACCATACTGAATATCTGCTTCGCATGCATTGCTCTGATATCTTTTAAGAGCGCCATCAATGAGGGTTATTCTTAGCTTGTGATGGATCTGTTCATCTTCAGAGCTGTCATTTTCAGATATGGCATCGAGAAGATTTTGCATCGCAACACGTATTTTTCGCTCTTCTTCCTTAAATTCCTCCTGTATTTGCTTTTCATCTTTTATTTGGATATTGGGATTTGGCACCTCATCATCGAAGCCTTTTGAAAGGCTTAGTCGTTTTAGACTCGCTTGCAAGAGCTCTAGTCTTTTCCTTTCTTCATTCATCTCCTCCCTTTTCTGAGGATCTACCTGTGGATTTTGGGGGTTAAATTCATTTTGTAGATCTTCAAGCTCATCTAGTGTTACAGGGGGAGTAAAATTCATTCCAAGAGGAGCGAGGCATGGCTCTGCCATTCTCCGAATAATTGAGCATGCTTTTGCTGACAGTCCAAGCGTTAACAGTTTTCGCTCAAGGCTGATATAGAAGTCTTTATCATTTTCATCCTTGGGTGGATGTGTAGCTGTTAATATTGCATAGATTGTAAGAGCCGCTGCTCTCATATCGAGCGCCTGGCACGCATTTTTAAAGTTTTCCTTTTCCGCTCGCCAAAAATAGTTGCACATCGCAATGCGATAGAGCTTACTTCCATATCCTTCTGTGCCATCAGGAAGGAACTGTGTCGCTAAATAGTCTTTTAATAAGTTGAATTTTTTCTCGTCATAAATCGCATTTTGATAGCAGCTCTCTTGATCTAAACAAGAGGTTTTAAGAATATCCCACATCACAAGCTTTTCAATTGAGCCTATGTTCGTCTGCACATTAATAGGGTTGGCCTTTGACAGCTGAAGCACAATATCCCTTACTGCTTTTTTTTCCTCCTCATTTTCAAATATAAACTCCGGATTTATCAACTCAACCATCTCTTCGATGGAAATCGATCCACTAAAATCGTTAATAACAAAAGAATCATCATCCCATAAGATATTTTCAGGCTTAAGATCGCCGTGGCAGACTAGAGCTTTGATAATAACGCTTACTGCTCCAATATAGGTAGCTATGCGCTTCTTTTTCTCCTCAACTGATAGCGTGTATTTTGTTATTGAAGTAGCGAGTTTATCGTACGCAGAAGAGATCCTTTTTTTTGTCTGCTCGATTGAACTTGTAATATCTTCCAAGGAGAGAGCGCTTACTTTCGGACTTCTATTCCCTTCATCAAAATTGGTTCGAGGAGAAGAATCAACAAGCTGCAAGACTTGCCTTTTGGGAAAAATGTTTGAAAAAACGTCTTTCACTCTCGTCTTCCCCTTGATAATTCTTGTACCAAGAACTCGTATCTTCTCTTTAGCTCTCCCAAGAGTTGGAGAGCCGAGTGGAGAATCATGCTGGCCACCACTTGCGTCGAGTCGCATATCAGATTTTGACTGTCGCCTTGCGCTTTTTTCGCTTGTCCGGCGGAGAGTGCCTATTGTTACTACAGGCGAGTGCTTTGGCCGAGGCGATGCTTCCCGTGGAGACATACTCTTATTCCACACTCTTGTTAAGGAAAGTGTTATTCGGGCTTGTCGATTAGCATCAGCTCCAGTAACAGTATTTTCTCGAAATCTTGCTACTGGATTCAAATCAACTGTATTCATAAAAGCCCCTTTGTTAATTACTGAATGTAAGTAACAGAGTATATGATTTTCCGCAAGCATCGACAAAAAAACAAAGTTAATTATTTACTACTGCATTTAATAAGACAAACAAGTAGAATTAATTTTTGCAGATACTAGAAATTACTGTTACAAAGCACACGGTGTTGCTGCATAAATCACCCCGAGCCACTGAGCCTACTCGAGATTTGCCTAGGCGATCAGACCGAGTTTCAACAGCTTTACTCTCGACAATTACCTACTATTATCCTTAGTTATTTTTGTGGAACATGTCCCAAATGCCGCCTTGCAACTCTTTTTCAACAGCTTCAATATGGCCAGGCAGCACTTCTTTAAGCTGCTTTGCCCGTATATCCCACGTATGATCTTGCTTTATTATCGCCTGCATCTTGCTCACAGCTGCAAAACGTCCAGCCTCATCTGCTACTCTGTGCGCAATCTTTTCATTGATGCTCGCGTAGTCTGGACTTAGGTAATAAAGGAGATTTTCTCCAAAAACCTTTTCATTATAGAAACTTCTATTTGTACAAACCTCAGCACCAGATGCTAGTGCAAGGAGGAGCCGCTCATGCAATCCTCTTTTGAACATAGGTACGCTATTAATAACAATTTTAGAGCGTCTGAAAAGGGCTGGAATCTCTGCAAAAGGAACTGGATCATGAAAATGATCTTTTTTATTTTTTTTCCAGCCAGTTCCAAAAATGTGTATAGGACGATCTATCGCCTCCATGATTCTCATTCTGTCTACAGCACGAATATAGCGATCGAAGGCATTCATGAGGTCAAAGTAAGGAATCTTCTTTTGCAAAAGCTCCTCTTCAAAGCTGCCATGCGCTTCCACAAGCTCTACAAAGGCTTGCAGTGGAGAAAGCGTGCCGCTTGCAAGCACAAGTTCTGCCTTTTCCATCAGCTCTTTGCAGCTCTTCTCAGATAAGAGCGTCTTTATTATATCTACAACCTCATCTAGGTCGATATAGCTTGCCGGAAGGACTATATCTAAATCTCGCTGAGAAGGCTCCTCAGTAATACTTTCCCTATCGACAGCATGAGGAAGAAAGAAGACATGCTTTGCACCAAGCATTTTAAAAAAACCTACAGAATCTTCGTCTACAAACGAAACAATAGCGAGAGGATTTTGTAAAATCTCCGGGAAGTAAGAAGCTGCATCGACAATCATGGAAAGGTGGCAAAGCCCCAAGGGCTCTAATGGAGAATGCTCCCCTACAACAACATTAAAGCCGGCCGTTAAAGAGGGTCTATTTTTGCTACATTCTGCGATAATGGTGCCAGATCCAAGCTCATTATATGCAAAAAGAGACGCTGCTACCCCCGCCCTTTCAAGCGCACGCGCCAAACCCTCTGAGAATGCCTGCTGAACCCCATATTGATGGTTTTTTGGATAGGTAAAAAGGGCAATTTTTTTAAGTTTCATATCTTATTTGTGAATGATCCTTGATAAAAAAGCAAGAAACTCGATATGATCTTGCCTCGTTCGGAGCATAGCGCAGTTTGGCTAGCGCGGCTGCTTTGGGAGCAGTAGGTCGGGGGTTCAAATCCCTCTGCTCCGATCCCCTAGTGGCAAAACTTATAGTTTTGCCACTATTTTTTTGTGAGGAATAGTTTGATCTTTTGGGACCCTCCAAGATGCGCCTTTACAATACCCTTCATTAACCATCCCATCGTCTGGTATAGCATCTTCTTTGCTAGCGGCTTTTTTATTGGCTACCTCATTGCCGCACGGCTTTTGAGATCCTATGCCGCAAAGTCTGAAGCAAGGAGTTATTTAGATCAGCTAGCCTGGTATATTTTTATTGGAATGATAGTAGGCGCAAGGCTTGGCCATGTCTTTTTTTATGAATGGGCCTACTTTAAAGAACACCCTTTAGAAATACTCTTTACTTGGGAAGGTGGACTTTCTAGCCATGGAGGCGGTATTGGTGTCCTTTTGGGACTTCTTCTTTTTTGGAAAAACCCGAAAAGGGGCCTCCCAAATGTTTCCTTTAGAAAACTCCTCGATATACTCTGTGTAGCAACTTCTTTTGTCGCAGCCTCTATTCGCCTAGGCAACTTCTTTAACCAGGAAATCCTAGGAAAACCAAGCGATCTGCCCTTTGCCGTCTGGTTTGGCCACCCTGCAGATCCCCATGCAGCTATGCCCTGCCACCCTGTGCAGCTCTATGAAGCCCTCTTCTATCTTACAACCTGCATCCTGCTCTACAACCTGAAACTCAAAGAAGGCAAAGTAGCAGGACTTTTTTTTATACTCGTCTTTACCTTCCGCTTTTTCATCGAATACCTAAAGCTGCCTCAAGGCATCTATGATGGAGGTGTGGTGAATATGGGACAGCTGCTCAGCGTTCCATTTATTTTGTTTGGGGTGTATTTACTGGCTACTGAAAGGACCAAAAGGACATAAACGACATAAAGACCTAAAGGACGTATAAATGTCCTTTAGGTCGTTTTGATCGTTTTTTACCCTCGTTGAAGACGAGCGATTCGCTCCTCAAGCGGAGGATGTGAGGCAAAAAGTCTCAGTAGAGGTTTGCCGTTTGAGATTTTAAAGGCTTGGTAGGCCGGCTGATCTGTCTTCGGGTCTTTGATTTCGACAGTTCTTTGTAGAGCTTGCAGCGCCTGAATCATATTGGTTCTGCCAACAAGTCTTGCTCCGCCAGCATCGGCACGAAATTCGCGAAAGCGAGAGTAGGCTGCAATTACAAGTGTTCCCAAAATCATAAAGACGATTTCAAAGACAAACACAAGCATGCTGTACATAAAGGGCGAGCCTGACACCTCTTCATCTCTTTGTTTTCCCATGCGCATCACGACATAGGCGAGAATGCGGGCAAAAAACATTACAAAAGCGTTTATAACTCCCTGCAAAAGGGTCATCGTTACCATATCGCCATTTGCAACGTGGGAGACTTCGTGGGCAAGAACTGCATCAACTTCAGCGCTATTCATGCGATTTAAGAGGCCAGAAGATACAGCAACGAGCGATCTTGAGCGAGTAGGGCCTGTTGCAAAGGCATTAACTTCTGGTGAGCTATAGATACCAACCTCTGGCATGGAAGGGAGACCCGCATCTCTTGAAAGCTTGTAGACCATATCAAGAAGCTGTTTTTCGCTGCCGGATGCTCTTGATGGATCGATTACCTGCACGCCCATCATCCACTTTGCCATAATGCGGGAAAGTGCAAGCGAGATAAATGCGCCGCCCATACCCCAGACAAGGCAAAATACGAGTAAAGCATTATAGTCGATGCCATGCTGCGTAAGATAAGGCCTCACGCCAAGCAAATTCAAAACTATTGATATAGTAAATAAGACAAGTGCGTTGACTGCAATAAAAAGTAAAATTCGTTTAGCTATTGATCCCATAGGGCTTCCTCCAAAATACCACTCCAGTATAACACATTGTCTAAATAAGTTGCAAAAAGGCCTCTCGACTGTCATACTCTTACCTTTTGAGGATTTTCTATGAGAAGATTTTTTACTTTTTTATTAGGGATTATTTCATTCATGACACAGCCTACATTTGCTCAAGAATCAGATAGTAAACTTGTGGTAATATTGCTCGGACCTCCAGGATCTGGCAAAGGAACGCAAGCAGTGCGCCTTGCTGAGGCTCTCTCTATTGCCCACATATCTACAGGAGATATCTTTCGCTATAACATAAAAAATCAGACGCCTATTGGCCTTAAAGTGAAGGAATATCTCGACAAGGGACAGCTCGTACCAGATTCTGTCACACTTGAGATGCTTTTTGACCGCCTTAAACAGCCTGACTGCAAAAAAGGCTTCCTTCTTGACGGCGTTCCTCGCACCGTTCAGCAAGCTGAAGTCATCCAGGAAAAACTCAATCAAGAACCTCATCGCCTAGTCGTTTGCAACCTCGTCATCTCAGATGCTGAAGTCATGAAGCGTATTACAGGCAGAAGAAGCTGCCCAACATGCAACAAAATCTACCACATAGATTTTAATCCCCCAAAAGTTGAAGGCAAATGCGACGTAGATGGCACAACTCTCATCCAGCGCACAGATGACACTCCAGAAGTAGTCTCAAGCCGACTAAAAGCCTACTACGAGCAGACAAAACCAGTCGAAGACTTCTACAAAAAGCATGGCAAAGTAGAAGACATTGACGGCTCGCAATCACCCGATCAAGTCTTCAACGCCCTTCTAAAGATTATTAGATCTTGAGTTTTTCTTTAGGCTGTTTCATAAAGGTGCTTACTTTAAACAAGGTGAGCACGTATGGAACCAGTTTTAGATTTTGATCGAGAAACACCTCGGACGCCGCATACGCCAGGAAGTGGGAGGGCTCTTCTTTCTGGTAGGAAAAAGGATGCGGCCTCTCCATTTGGAGACTGGCTCAGAGCGGACCTCGCTACAGTTCCACAAGCAGTACACCGTAGAGTAAAGTGTTATAACGATCGATCAGATACCAGGGCGCCAGAAAATGAAAAAGAATTTACTGCCAATTTAGAAAAAACTGCAAATAAGGTTTCTGAATTTGCAGAGGTGCTCAATGGCAAGGAGCAAGACCTTCACCAAAGGCAGGCACAGATTGGTGAAATAGAAGCAAAACATACACGATTTGCTGAAGAGCTTACCTCGCTTCGAGATCTTCTTCAAGGCGAAGTGCAAACTGCACGTGAAAGCTATAGCAAAATTGCTCCAATTAGTGATCCTAAAAGAGTTGCTGCGTGCTGCAAAAGCCTGCTAAACATAGAGCTTGGGCTCAACCCGCTTGAAAAAATTTATCAAGAACTTGCCCCCCTTCTTGCTGCACCGCTCCACCACAAAGCCTTAGAATTTTACAAGAAGCAAAAAAAAGAATGCGAATCTCTTGCCCTTATTCCCACAGTACAAGAAAGAATCAAAAAGCTAGAAACGATCGTTGAAGCTGTAGATCAGGGCGTACGTGAAGTTTTACCGCAACTTGAAGGTAAGTTTATTGCCCTAAAAGAGCAGACTGAGCTTCTTTGCCTAGAGCTTGTCGATTTTACCCTGACAGCAAGTAATCTTATAAAAACGACTCCTATACCGCAAACTGGCAGAATGGCATGGCTCTGGTCGCTTGTCATAACACCTCAAGCTGTGCTACCTGAAGTGACTGAGGAGCAAAATATATGCATAAATGCGCTGCAAGAGAAACTACAAGAACTCATAAGACGCATACTCCCACAAAGACAAGAGGCTGACACTGAGCAAGCCCTTTCAAAGCTTGTACAGTTTTATTTAGGCCAGGCAAGGAAAGAATCGCTTCAAGCAGAAGATAGTTTTAGAAGGCACCCTATCGTATCAATGCTTGCCTACGGAGAAATAAAAAATGAAAGAGAAGCATTAGAGACAATCGCAAAAGCTCTTGCAAAGCTGTCAAAGGACATAAAAGAGCTTAGAGACGATATTGTATGCGGAAAAAAGCTTCCTAAAGAACAAGAGGAATATACAGAAATCTTGGCAGGTCTTCGCATAGCCATAAATAACGAACTTATAAAGCTTCGAAACCACACGCTCTCAAAACGAATCCACGCAGGCTGGTACTACGTTGCCCGGCTTCTAGTAAAGGCGCATGATGTCGATCTTTTTCTGAAGCAGCTAAAAAGCCTCTCCTCGAAATCGTTTGCCCCGTATGCAAAAGCTGTAGGAGATCTTTTTGCCTATCTTGATCCTCAAGAAGAAGAGCTCAGAAATAATCCTGACTATGAAACATCCCTTATAGCAACAGAGCGTCTTTATAGCTGTCTTGCGAGTGCAAGCAGTTTAGCGCGTCCTCAAAAAGAGCAAACAAGCAGTGAAAAGCTGAGAACAAAACTTTATGACCTTATCGAACAGGTCCTATGCCGAGCAGGTATGCGCACACTTGAGCCTGCACATCGGGAAGAATCTCTTGCAGATAGGATTTTCCTTCATGAGCCACTTATTTCTTTTATTGAAGGTGATGAAGCAGCCTTGGGAATTTTGCCAGAAGCGTTTCTAAACCTTCTCATTAAAGGTTTTGTACGTGCTATGTACTATAGCTCACATGCCGCCTTTGATCCTCAGCTAGATCTTGTATTATATACGCTCAGAAATGCCCCCTGCTATAAAAAAGCCTTTCAGAATACGATTGGAAAGGCAAAAAACTTCAAGCTTCACCTCGATAACTATCTTGCAAAAAACGACATGGATCAATACGAAAAAGAGCTTAGGCTTATGACAAAAGCCCTTTTTAGTTTACACAAAAATCCCTTCGCCACGGGCCACGAAAAACTTTTTCGCTATCTAGAAGCAAAGCATCTTCTCCAAGAAATAGACAATATTGGGCTTGCAAGCCAGCAGCAGCAGCTTCGCAGGGCATGGCTGAAGGAGAAATGTGCTTTTCTTTTTGTTGAAGTTGAACAGCATTTATCAACTTATTTTAGCGATCATGAACTTAAGCCGCTCCTTGAAGAGAGCTTATTTGGCTCAAACCCCGATGATGCATCAGAGAAGGTGCGTGAATATCTACAAGCTCTCTGTCTTGATCAGCTGCCGACAGATCAGACACTTTTAGTTGTCTTGCAGGGTTGGGCACTCTCTCAGCTTATGAAAAATGCAGATAAGGAAATACCCCATGGAGGATACCTTTTAAATTCACTTTTTGAGGGCTATTTCACTAATGAAGCTAAACGATGCGCCTGGAGAAATCTCCATGGTGTAGGCTTTATGGAAAGCGCACTCTATAAAGCGACAAAGCGCTATCCTTCAGCTGTAGTAAATAGCCGCGATGCCTTTCATCAAGATGTCTATGATGGTGTCATTCCTATTTATGATGCCTTTTGCAGGCTCTACTCAGAGATTTCGGAATTGCCTAATCAACAGGCAGAAAATCAGCTTATGGAGATGCATAAAAATTTTAGCCTTGCTCTTCCCGTGGAAGTACATCCTCCAGAAGCAGATACCCATATCGGCGTTGCAAGATGGTGCGTAATAGATGCTACAGCAAAATATGCGGCGCTCCTCCATAACCGTTTTCTTGAACTCTACGTAAAACAGCCAAATGAGCGCTTTCTAGAAGAGTCAGATGACCATAAAGCTGCATGTGCACTTCGAGATTCCCTTATAAATTTGTTTTCAGAAGGAATGCCGGAAGAGCCTCAAGCTAAAAATCCTGACAGCACTATAAATCTAGTAAGACAATATCGAAAATCAACTGGAGTAACGCTTACGCTCTACACTACCCCATTTCATCTTTTACCTAACTTTTCTCAAAGAGATGAGGCGAATGAGTAGCTTGCGAGTCTGATTGCTGAAATTTGAAACAGAGAGAGAAGAAATATGCTCTTATTTCTTCTCCTTGTCTCTCTGCTTTATTTCTCTCATGCCAAAGTAACTAGCGATTTTGCCGCCAAAGGCTGTAGCATCTGAGCTCATCCTTCAAGCTATCGCCAAATTGCAATGCAAGCTCTCCCCTAGGCTGCCGAATAATGATTTCATAAAGGGTAAGCTTTGCTAAAAGAGAATCTTGATCCTTGATTGCCCCGTCGAGAAGAAGCTGCCACTCGGCAGGATGTATCTTTTGCTCATTGTGATACTTGATCATGGTTACTCTATTGAGAAGGCTTTTTGCTGAAGGAGAAAGTGAGACAAAATACTTGTTATATCGATAACTCTCAAAGAGCTCGAGTAGCAAAGTAGCTCCGCACGCTTTCTCTTTCATGCTCTTTCCATAAAGAAGGGTTGAAAGAAGACGAACTAAAAAACTTTCAAATACAAGCGGATATCTCTGTACTGGATCAATTTCAGGGTAAAGAAGCCCCTCTTTCGTCGAGAGGCTTGTAATAGATGCAAAAACCTTTTCCTCTGTAGTGTCTTTAAGAGGTGTAAGGTAATAATCCATACAAAGCAGAGGAAATTCATCTCTTTTGGCTACGGTATTGAGCATGGAAAAGAGAAGCTTTGCGAGGCTAATGACACGCTCCCGATACTTTTCTTTTGCTTGATCACTCTCATCGATAGGAGACTGAGAAAAATCGATGCTACTTGCTACAACCTTAGCAAAATCAACAAAATCATCTTTTAATTCAAAAATCTTGAGAATAATATCATGAGCCCCTTTCATAAATGGATCATGGCGAAAGGCACTAAAATAGGCGTTATATTCGGCAGTCGCTTTTTTGAATGATGGTGAGCTATCCAGTGCCCGTGTATATGCAGGCAGCTCTTTAACTTTCCAAAGAAGAAGCTCTAGGCGCGAATTGACCTCATGTCTTGGATTTGCATACAGCGCTCTCATAGCCCATTTTATAACAATCGCTTGGAAAGAGGGTGTAAGCTCATCTTCCATCTCTCCTTTCATAACAGCATCCCAGACAGCTGTCTCCTCATCTGTAAGGGTTGTATAGCGGTTAAAGTAGCGATCAAATATTACATCAACCGTTTCAACCACACGAGAAAGTGATAAAGCTGTCCAAGATGTATCAAGCGGCTTGTCAAGCGGCTGCGTCTTGTAAATATGCCTTGCTTCTGCCACATCAAAAAGGGAAGAGGCTAAATCAAATGAGGTCTTTTTTGCCTCAAGAAATGGCTTAAGCAGAGATGCTGCCCGCATAACAGCTGTACTGAAGGAAAGCCCTCTGTCTTTTGCTAGAGCAAGGAGCCTGCGAAGCTCTTCAAGCGCCATATCACAGCCATTAATATAGCTTGCAAGTTTGTCATAGTCACTATCGGCTACAACCTCTACCATCTTTTCGCGAGCATCATCTACTGTCTTTTGCACCTTTTGTATAGCACGCTCGTAGACAAGAAAACTTCCCTGCACTTCGCCTACAGCAAGATCTGCTAGCAATCCTGTGATCTGGCTGCCTGCAGTTTCACTTAGTGCCTTTATTCTATTTGCAACTTCGCCTGGGTTTACTACCCATGAAGACCAGTAGGTCCCAGATGCCCATCCAAATAGCCGCCAAGGGTTATACTCTGCTCCGCAAACCCGATAATCGGCAAGCAAAGCATCTACCGTCTGCTGAGGCTGTACAAAGTGAACCTTTTTAAGGAACGGATCAGGAATCATCTGGGCAAGTTCTTGGTAGGACGCTGCTACATCTTGCTCAAGCTGAACAAGCTCTTCCTCTAGGCTTGCTCTCGTTGCAACATATGGCGAGTTTTCAGGATTTGGTGGAGCATCGTAGCGTGCAACTTGCGCTTTTAAACAGCTGATTGCTCCCTTGAATAGCTCAAGAAGCTCCTGAGCTTGTGTAAGCATCTTTTTTTTAATCAGATCCTGCTCTACTATGCGTCTCTGTAGCGGTTCAAATTCAGTCTTTAGTGCTGTTACCTTGTAGGGAAGCAGGTCATTCCTATTGACCATTGCAACAAGTTCATTTCGCACTCTGCGTACCACTTGATAAAAACCGCCCTGGTCAATATTGACAAGCTTCTGAAGTCTAAGTTGTTCAAGAAACTCCCACCTAACTTCAAGCATGGTGCATTTTTGTTCTGCAGATATAACCCTATCGAGAAGGAGTGCAATTTTTGCCCGTTTCCTACATCCTCGTAGTTCTGTATGAATTACCGTAGAATCATCAGGAATAGTATGGTTGAACATATCGCAAACAAGCTGTTCGACGCCGCTAAAGCTCTCCGACCGCCAGTAAAAAACATCCCTTGCTGCAGGAAGGTTTTTTTCAAGCAGTCCAATTCTTCTCTCAATATCAGAAATGCTCGTCATCTCTTCCTCCTGCTCGTTGGTTTGAAATAGCTTCAATATCTCGTAAGATCTTTGGGTCTAGTTGCAGATTTAGCCGATGCTTTGCAAGCTGAAGACGCATTGTGCCAGTATCAGCTCCATCAACAAGCTCTCGTTCTAGAGAAGAAAGCTCTACTTGAGATGTGATGCAAAGCTTTTTTATGGCATTTTCAAGGATAAGCTTCTGTATAAATGGACTGAGATCATATCTTTGCTCCCTAAGAAAAGCGCTGAGACGATTTTGCGCATCCTCTTCTTCAATTTTTTCTCCATATAAGCAGGCGCCAAGAAGGCGTAAGAAGTAGCTATCTGCATCATGAGTAATGGATTCCCATGTGCGAATATCGCTTGTTATGGCCGCTTCAGAAACTTTTGGATAGTCATATTTAGATCTTGCTTCATCTAGCCATTTCAGAAGAGTTTTTTCTTCTCCATATCGCTTTTGGAAGGCAAAGTAGTGATGCCAAGCTTCTACGTATGATAAAAAGCTCTCAGATTCAAAGGCACATTTACCTACTCTAAGGGCATGCTCGAGCATCCCTTCATCTGTAATAGGGTTTGCATAGGCCTGAAAAATTCGTTTTGCTACTGGAAACCACTCTAAAGTCGTTTCAAATTTAGCGCCGAATTTCTTTTTAATCTGGTAGAGCTCAAGTGATGTCTCCATATCTTTAGGAGTATCTGTCTTCAAAAAAAGCACTTTCACAATACGTTTCAAAAGGGATGAAACGACATGATTTGGAAGCGCATCCTGCACCTGTCGTTGCTCATATCTGCATATTCCCCTTATAAGCTCTGATGTGGCAAGTTCCTCTTCCTGGGTTGGTTTGAGAAATTCAGGGACTTTAGCCGCTAAAATCTCCCTCACATATTCTTGCGTATGCCAGAAAAACTTTGCAGCAAGACCTTTGACAGATTCATCTCGAGGCTCTTGCGATAAAGATTCCACATACCTATAGACCATTTGCACCTTCTCGTGCTCTTCAATAAAGAGATCTGCCCTCCCAAATTGAATGAGAAGCGTATATACTCGTTCTACAATCTCTTGCTCTGATGAGCCTTCTTTATTTCTAATAAAATCTGAAAGCGTTTTTAAAAATTGAAAATGGATATCTGCTTTTTGCGTAGTGAAAGAGTCTGCAAGTCCAACCTGCGCTTCGACATTTTCAATTCCAGAAAGCAGGCCGTATGCATACTGTACGATGCGAAATACTAAAGGATCATCCGGAACATCTTTAAGCCTCTTAAACTCCTTTTCAAGAGTAACTTTTAGCCTAGCTATATATCGCTTATTCCATCCAAGATCAATCGGCTGTCTGCTTGGACCGGATAAATTCTTCACAATATCGCATGCAGCTTTTAGCTGAGCACTAAGTCCTGCCGCCACCCGACTTTCAAGGTGTTGAGAAATTTCTTTTGCCTCTCTAGAGGGCTTGCCGCCTCGAGATTTATTATTCAAGAATGCGTACCACTTTCGCAGCTTTACATCGCCTACATCAACTTCCTCTTCGGCAAGAGGCTGTTCAAATGATTTATCTTCCTCTGAAAATCTACGTAAATACTCCTTAAGCGGCTCTATAAAAGCCGTATACATGTCTCTACTGCCATCTTCAACTGCATAGAGCGTAAGTGTAATGAATAGGCTATAGAGAACCTTTCTGACATCGAGTTTATGCTGCTCTAAGGGATTTTTTGTAGGATCACTATGCCTTACTTGAAGTTCCTGAGCAAAGATATCACACGCTTCTTTAATTTCTGAGAGTGAAGAGACTGCTTCAGAGCCAAAGAGTTTTGCCACCCTTTCGCTAAAAAAAGCAAGTTCCTCTCCATACTTTTTGCCGCAAATGGCATCAAGGTCAATCGTAGTTGTAAGTGCAAGGACGAGCAAGATACTGACACTTTGCACTCTTTCTATAAGCTCAGGAAGCTCAGGAAGCTCTTTAACAGTAGCAAGTTTATTGTAAATACCAAGCGGTCCTTCAAGGTGTGCAGCCTCTTGAAAAAGAAGGCGCCGTGCACTAGCGAGCCCCTCAGCATAAACGGCATATCTTGCCTCCTGAGCGTGTCCAAAGAGGATTTCATCCGCATAGGACTCTAGTTCCTCAAATGCTTTTGCAACTACAGCCTCAATCCTCTGCATATCGGCAAGCAAGACTTTAGCTTCTGTAGGAGGAAGAGAGGCTTTAGGAAGTAATTTACCTTTATTCCAAAGAGCAACTTCTGCCTGCTGAGTAGGATGGTAAGACGGCGCACTTCCCGTCACAAAGGATGAAGAATGTACAGTGCTCATAAAAACTCCCCCTGAATAAAGGATCTTGTGTACCTGTATCCTGCCTACTATGTCAAGTAATTTTACTCTTGATCTAGATCTTAGTTGCCTTTACATAGGCATAACTTCCCTTACTAAATCCCAGTCATACTCCTCGTCTTCTTTAAACCAGGCGGGAGTTGAGACCATGACGCCTTTAAACGCATCCTCACCAAGATTTTTAAAGCTATATCTTGTGTTTGGTTCAATGACAATGCTATCTGTTGGTTTTACAGGCTGCTCCTTTCTTCCCTCTTCAGTAAAAATAATAAAGAGCCCGATTCCTGAGGTAATGTAGGCAACGTTTTGCACGGTATTAAATCTAATCTGATTAAATTCTTTGCCAGGCAAAACGGTAAAGTCAATCATGCTAAAGGGGTCATTATATTCCTTTTCGCTTCCTTCAGGGTGGTAGATGCCGCGGACGATACATTCTGGAATATTTCCCGGAATTTTTTTGCCATTTGCATCATATTCACCTGTCCAGTTGTACTGGGTGGACGTAAAGTAGCTATTTTCTGTTCTGACTGTCATATCTTTGTCCTTTATTAAGCAATAGCTCATTGAGCTGCCACTCATAATATCGCGATCTTGCTTTTTTAGTCAAGAACTGATAAAGTAAAGACTCAATGAGTGGAGGCTAAATTGACAACTCGGCAGCAGCAAAAAGTAGCGACGAAGGAAAAACTATTAACTTTTGCTTTTAATGAGTTTTCTGAGCATGGGCTTTTACAGGCAAAGACATTAGATATCGCAAAGGCAGCGCATGTATCCCATGGAGCAGTTTTTGCCCATTTTCCCACAAAAGAAGCACTTATTTTAGCGGTTGTTGATGAGTTTGGGATGCAGCTTGGCCACCGGCTTGAACGAGAGATGCAAAAGGGCACTTTAGAGTCAGTTCTTGCCTGTCACCTAAAAGTGCTCTCCGAATGGGAGCCATTTTATAGGCAGCTTGTTATTTGCGGCCCGCATCTTCCGGAAAATATTCGCACAGCCATCTTTAACATTCAGTCAGGCATCGCCTTTTATCTTGAAAAAGCACTGGTTATCCAGATAAACAAGCCGCTTCATCTTGTAATCAACTGCTGGCTTGGGCTTATACACCACTACCTGATAAATAAAGATCTCTTTTGCCCGCAAGGGTCTCTTTTTCA
>CAYWZU010000029.1:0-30415 GCA_964462925.1 uncultured bacterium | reverse complement strand
GTATGGGCAAGGGCAAGGTGCTTATCTTGGTTTTTCTTTAATTGCGTTCAAAGTACTGGGTCGGTATCATTTTTCGCATGAATCCACTTCAAAAATCACCACCTGAACGTTTTATAGAGAATCTCCCGCAAAATGGTATGATGGCATTTGCGACAGTGCCTATCGAGAAGCTTGCACTTACTCGCGTGCTTCATGTCATGAGACAAGAAACGCCTAAATCCTATACTCAAGTAATCAAGGAGGAGGGATACAATGGTCTTTTTTGCGGCGCCTTTGCTCGTACAACCTATTGCTTAGTAGGAAACTATGCAACTTTACAAGGTATTCAGTGGTTTGGATCTGATCTAGCTGGACTTTTTAATACTGCGGTTGTGAAAAATGCAATCTTGCCATTCTCTCTCTGGAGCAATGCGGCGCAAGCTAGTTATTCAACAAAAGATACTATAATAAGTATTGTTAAGGGATGCAAAAATCCGCTTGCTCATACTGCTTTTTTCGCTCGAAACCTTCTCTCAAATGCGTGCCTCTATCCTGGATTTAAAGTAAGAGATGCCTGCTATCAAAAAACAGAAGATCTTACCCTTTCTAATGCAGCAGGATTTTCTACAACGCTTTCTGTTTCTGCAACTTTGAATGCATTTGTAAAACCCCTCTTTACAGCAGGAAGCTTTACTAATAAAACAAGGCTTCTTTCAGCTTGGAGGCTTCCTGGCCTTTTTGCGATTGCTGTTCGAGAATCTGTCTCTGCACTTTTTCAGTTTACAAACACCTCGCCAAACAAAAGGCAATGAGTGGAATTGCACCAGTTAGCGGAGATGTAGTCTCCTATCCCGTGTTGACTTTGCTGCTTGAGCGCATCACTATTTTAGAAGCTGAAAATCCAGGATCATCTCTTTACCACTGCCTTGGTGGCTACGGGAGAACTGGAACGCTTTTTGGCGCCCTTATAATCAAGCAAGCGTATGAATAGTTAACAGGAATAACTCGCCTTTATTTTGACCCAGAAGTGCTTGTGAGAGCCCTTCGCCAGCAGCGGAAAAAATGGTTGCTACTCGAGATCAGCTCTATACCCTATTCTGCCTCCTGCAAAAATTCATAAAAATAAAATCTAGCAACCTTCTTCCCAACTAGCACCTGTAAATTTTCCATCCCTGAGAGCGGTCTCCGCGATTCGGTATATTGTATAAAATAGATTTGAATTAAATGGCCGAATTTCTTATGTGATAGTAAAAACGTGCATTTGGTGGGTTTCTTATGCTTGCAAGGATTTTACGAAGTATTTCGACGCTCTTATTTTGACCTAAACATTTTATTGGAGTGCTCTATGAAGAAAGAAATTCTTTCTGGCAAATGGGACCAGGTGAAGGGGAAGGTAAAGGAAAAGTGGGGAAAGCTCACTGATAATGACCTCACACAAATCAACGGCAAGAAAGATCAGCTCGTTGGTAAGCTAAAAGAAAAATATGGCTGGGAAAAGGATCGTGCTGAAAAAGAGATCTCCTCTTTAGAAGACTCCTGCAAAGATCACAATGAAGGTAATACACACCCTCAAAAGTAGGAGTTTCTATGGCGCGAAAATATGGCAAAAGCACACAGAAGAATGTTGAGCGTGCGATGCATAAGAAAAAATCGGGCACACTCAAATCCGGCAGGAGTAATAAGTCTGTAAAAAGTAGAAAACAGGCGATTGCAATAGGTCTTTCTGAAGCAAGAAAGAAGGGTGCAAAGGTTCCTAAAAAGAAATCTTCTAATTAAAAGCTCGGGCCTCCTGTAGGGAGGCCTTTTTCATATCATGAAAAATAGAAAGTATCCGATAGGTAGTGAATTTATTCCTGGAAAAGGCGTCCACTTTAGGGTTTGGGCTGAGGATCATGATCAAGTCGATCTCGTTTTAGAAAATCTTCAATCAAAGCCTATTTCCTACAAAATGAGAAATGAAAAAAATGGCTATTTTTCACTTCTAGTAAAAGAAGCAAAACCTGGCACCCACTATCGCTACAGAGTGTCTAACAAAAAAAATCTCTTGCCGGATCCAGCATCTCGCTATCAGCCTTTTGGAACGAATGGTCCATCAACTGTCATGTCGATGGATTTTTCGTGGACAGACACTAAGTGGAAGGGTGTAAAAGCTCATGGCCATATTATCTACGAGATGCACATTGGTACTTTCACAGAAAGGGGAACCTTTGAAGCCGCTACAAAGGAGCTAGCTCGCCTTGCAAAGCTAGGTATTACTTTAATCGAAATCATGCCCTTAAATGGTTTTGCAGGAAGTTTTGGCTGGGGCTATGATGGGGTTTCACTTTTTGCTCCCACACATCTCTATGGCACTCCAAACAATCTAAAAGCCTTTATAAATACTGCTCACAAACTTGGAATAGGTGTAGTACTTGATGTTGTCTACAATCACCTCGGCCCAGAAGACAATACGATGATTGCATTTTCCAAAGAGTATTTAAGTAAAAAGCATACCTCTGAATGGGGGCAGGCTATTAATTTTGATGCAGCAGCCTCGAGAGAGTTTTTTATTACAAATGCACGCTACTGGATTGAAGAATTTCACTTCGATGGCCTTAGATTTGATGCTACGCCGTGGCTTTTATCAAGCACGCCCGTACATATACTTGAAGATTTTACCCGCACGGTAAAAGAGGCGGGGGGGAAAAGAAAGACAATTTCCATCGCCGAAAATGAACCTCAAGATACAAAACTTCTTCTTCCCTATAGTAAGGGAGGCTACGGCTTCGATCTTCTTTGGAATGATGATTTTCACCATGCAGCTGTAGTCAGGCTGACAGGTAAAAGAGAAGCCTACTATACGGACTATTTAGGCTCTCCTCAAGAGTTTATTTCTGCTTTTAAGCATGGCTTTTTGTATCAAGGTCAGTACTACGACTGGCAAGAAAAAAAGCGAGGGACGCCTTCTTTAGATAGTCCTCGAAATTCTTTTGTTACATTTTTAGAAAATCATGATCAGGTGGCAAATTCTGGCTATGGAATGAGGCTTCATCAAAAATCAGATCCAGGAAATTACCGGGCAATGACATGCCTTTTTCTTTTATCGCCGCATACACCAATGCTTTTTCAAGGACAAGAATGCTCTACGACAAGTCCTTTTTTATACTTTGCCGACCATGCGCCGTCCTTAGCACAACTTGTTAGAAAGGGAAGAAAGCTTTCGCTCATGCAGTTTCCTCGCCTTGCAAGTCCAGAGTCTAAAAAAATGATTAGCGATCCTGAAAATCCTATTACCTTCATGAAAAGTAAGCTTCTTGCTGAGGAAATCAAAACCGACACTCCTATCTACTACCTTTTTGAAGATCTGATAAAACTTCGAAAAACAGACCCAGTTTTTAAGAATATACATACCTGCCATCTCGATGGCGCTGTACTTGGCTCAGACTCTTTTATCATTCGCTATTTCGATAAAAAAGAGGGCGATAGGCTTCTTATTGTAAACTTTGGTCCGGATTACTATTTTAATCCCTGTCCAGAGCCTCTTCTCGCGCCGCTTCTCGAGAATGAATTTGAGATCCTTTGGTCGAGTGAATCTCCTCGCTATGGGGGAGAGGGGACAGCTCCTATCAATACGCCCCACTGGAAAATACTTGGACACTCTGCAATCTTATTAAAATCGAATCCAAAAGGCAAAAAGAGTGAAAAAAATCGTCATTAATACAGAGCCTTTGCAAGATAAGCTCTATCATGAATGGCTTGTAACAAATGGTATAGGCGGCTTTGCCTGCGGCACCATTTGCTCAGTGCCTACGAGAAAGTATCATTCCCTGTTGAACGCGGCACTTGCGGCACCTTTTGGAAGATGTGTCATGCTTAATTATGTGCATGATCGTATTGGCAATATGGATCTCTCATCCATTCAAAAACATGGAGATGAAACCTCATTCTCCTGCAACCATCTGACTCATTTCCGCCTCGAAAATGGCATTCCCTACTGGACCTTTGAGCATGATGGCGTAGTCATCGAAAAGAGCCTCTTTTTAATTAATAGGCAAAATACTGTTTGTCTTTCCTATAAGGTGCTGCAGGCACCTGGACCTCTTCAACTAGAATGGAGGCCATTTTTTCACATGAGGCCGCTTGAGCAAGCAGTTGATTTGCCAATTCCTGATGAATCCTACAAGGTGCAGATGGAGCAAAATGAATATGAAATTTCCTGTCCCGGTTTTCCAATGCTTCGCATAACAAATAATAGAGTTGCCTCATTTACTTTTGATCATAAGCGATTATCGAGTGTCTATTATTCTGTTGAAGAGCAAAGGGGCTATCAGTCAGTAGGAGGTCTAACCTCGCCTGGGTATTTTACTGTGCAGCTGCAACCAGATGAGCGGACAAGTTTTCTCATCTCTACTGAACCTTGGGAAACGGTGCGAGTTCTTACACCAAAAGCTGCCTTTAGAACAGAAATGATCCGAAAGCGAAATTTGCTTAAATCTGCAGGGGCTGCACGAAAGTATTCTGTGACGGCAAAGCTTGTGCTTGCAGCAGACCAGTTTGTCATGACCCCATATACCAGGTTTGCAGATATGATCCGCCTCCAGGCATCAGGAGAGGAGGTCAGGTCAGTGATTGCAGGCTATCCCTGGTTTACAGACTGGGGAAGAGATACGATGATCTCTTTAGAAGGGCTTACCCTAGTCACAGGCAGATCTCGAGATGCCCTTGCAATACTGCATACTTTTGCACACTATGTGCGAGATGGGTTAATTCCAAACATGTTCCCTGACGGCCAAACAAAGGGAATCTATAACACAGCAGATGCAACACTTTGGTTTTTTCATGCTATCGATCGCTACATCGCCTATACAAATGATGAAGAGGTACTAGAATTTCTGCTTCCAACTCTTCAGGATATTATCGATAAGCATCTAAAAGGTACTCTTTTTGGCATTCGGGCAGATAGTGATGGACTCCTTATTCAAGGTGCAGAGGGCTTCCAGCTTACATGGATGGATGCTAAAGTTGATGATTGGGTAGTAACGCCGCGCCGAGGAAAAGCGGTAGAAATTAACGCCCTTTGGTATAACGCCCTAAAACTATATGAAAAATGGTCTGGTGAAAAACTCGAAGTTGCCGAGAGATGCGCAGAGTCCTTTAACAGCAAATTTTGGTATCAAGATGGGGGCTATCTCTACGATGTGATAGATGGAGAAAAGGAAAAGCATGACAAAGCCCTGCGTCCAAATCAGCTTTTTGCTATTTCTCTCTCCTTTCCTGTGCTCCGAGAGCAAAGGTGGAAACAGGTGCTAGATATTGTTACAAAAGAGCTTGTAACCCCAGTTGGTCTTCGCACTCTTTCACCTGATCATCCAGAATATAAAACCTACTATCATGGCGATCTACGCACGCGAGATGCCGCCTACCACCAGGGAACAGTCTGGCCATGGCTCTTTGGTCCTTATATCGATGTGTGGCTAAAGGTGTACCCCAATGATCATAAAGGTGCCTATCAAGCTCTCAAGGGCTTAGTTACTCGCTTTGAACAAAACACGACTGGAAGCATAGAAGAAATCTACGATGCAACCGGCCCCTATAAAGAAAGAGGCTGTTTTGCCCAAGCTTGGAGCGTGGCAGAACTTCTGAGATGCCTCATGCGATTAGAAGATCAGTTTTCTTGACATAAATAGACTCGCAAAACTCTATGACAACGACCATCTTCGCGCTCTTGCTGCCTATCTTGGCGGTCATGAAGAAACTGTAAGCACGTCTAAGAGAAGCAAAGTCTCAGATGGGGAATAAATAATCACTAAGCAGTCAATGCCTTGTCAAAATAGATGATATTCCTGTAGTGTGGCAATTTTAGTGTCAATATGGGGTCACTATGCGCTTTTTGCTGCCGCTCTTTTGCTGGATTTTGATGTCTTTGCAGCTTCCTCTTTCTAAGGGCTATATCAATGATATGACAAGCACTCTTTCACAAGCCCAAACGAGTTTTCTCGATCAGCAGCTCAGAGCTTTTGAAGCTATGGAGGGAGTTCAGATCATTGCTATCGTGATACCGTCACTTGAAGGAAAATCAATCGAGGATACATCAAATCAAATAGCAAGTGAGTGGCAGGTTGGACCAAGGGGTAGAGATAGTGGTATCTTGGTGCTTATTGCAAAGAAAGAAGGTAAAAGCAGCATTGATCTTGGCTATGGCATGGAGGCCAATATTACTGATGAGATGGCAAATGCTATTAGCAGTAAAGTCATGGATCCGCTCCTTGCTAGAGGCAAAGTGTATAAAGCACTAGAGGCCGGCATCGGTAAAATCTTCAATGATTTTGGAAAGGGAATAGGGGATAAGGGACCTGTAAATGTCGGCTCCTTTTGGGATATGACCTCTCTCCTCATATTCCTTCTTGCAATACCACTTCTTTATTTTATCGCTCGCTTTGCAGCATCAGAGCATATGTGGGTATCGCCAACTCTTGGCTTTTTGACAGGCCTTACACAGAGCCTCGGCCTTGCGGTTGCTTTAGGCTGTCTTGGAGGCCTTATGGTGCTCATATGCTATGTAGTCAAAACCTACATACCCCCGAGACAGTAATAGAGATTGAGCATAGGGAATAAACTACTCTAATCTGGCAAGGCCCTTTCTTCGGCTTTTTTCAAACATAACAGTAAAAAGCCAGATTGATCCCGAAAGAAAGAGTATGTTTAGTCCAAGGCTTGCAAAGAAATACTCAGCAGGAAAAATTCCCTGATGAAGGATAATGCGCATTCCTTCAAAAATATAGGTTGTTGGAAGAGACCAAGAAATCATCTGCGCCCATGCAGGCAGCGCTGATACGGGATAAAAGACTGCGCTAAATGGCGCAAAAAGAGCCCCTACCATCCAGGCAAACATTTCTACGCTATGTCCCCAGTAGATAATCGCGCTCGATGCTAAAAAGCCAATGGACCATCCAAAGATAAGAAGAGAGGCAGCAAATGGGATAAAGGCCCAGCCTACAGTAAAGACATTAAGCGCATAGAGCATCCAAATGGCAAAGGAGGCAAATCCTATCGTAAGAAAGAGTTTAGTTAAAGAAAGGAGCAGTATTCCTGCAATCCACTCCGTTATCTTTAGCGGGGTTGAAAAGAGATTTACAAGATTTCTCTGCCAGAACTCTTGTAACAGGCAGACGGAAATATCCACAGATCCTCTCCAGCAAATTTGCCAGAAAATAAGCCCTGTCATCAAAATAAGAGGCAAATTTGCTATTTGATAGTTTTGCGACTGGATCCAAAATGATGTCAGACCCCAAAGAAGAATTTCCATAAGGGGCCAGTAAAAGAGGTCAGAGAGGTGGTGAAGACCCTTTCGCATCGTGTAAAAATAGCGATAAAACACTCCCAGGCAGCGGTCAAAGTTCATATGCTTGCCTCCGCAATTTTGATAAAGTAGTCTTCAAGAGTCGGTTCTATGATCTGAATGTTGACGTAGCTGACATTATGCTGCATAAGTCTTTGTAGAAATGGGGGGATCTGTTTTTCTTCAAGTGAGAGTATAAGTACTTTATTATCTACCTGGAACGTAATTTTTGACTGCGCGGCAAGATTTTGTGCCTCTTGCATGCCATCTACGACCGTTAAAGCAAGCCTATGAAGCGATGTGCTCTTTGCAAGATTTTGCGGAAGGTCATCTGCGATAATTTTACCCTGTTTTAAAACAATCACGCGATCGCAGCTTGCAGCAACTTCCTCCATCTTGTGCGATGTAAAGAGAATGGATAGGCCATGTTTTTTTCGCTCTTCAAGTAAAAAG
Organism: uncultured bacterium; assembly: GCA_964462925.1. GTDB lineage: Bacteria > Chlamydiota > Chlamydiia > Chlamydiales > FEN-1388 > SZAS-7. The sequence continues at coordinate 22,665 of CAYWZU010000029.1, read as the reverse complement.
CTGCATACATCTCTTGAGACATCTGGATCTAGAGATGCAGTAGGCTCATCAAGAAGTATCACCTTTGGATTTGTATAAAAGGCTTTTACGAGCATAAGACGAGTAACTTGGCCGGCAGATAGAGATGAAACGCGCTCTTTTTTCTTATCAGCGATACCAAAGCGCTCTAAAAGATGAGCTGCCCTCTTCATTCCATCCGTGATTCCGTAAAGCCTTGCAAAAAAGTTAAGATTTTCCTCGACTGTAAGGACAAAGGGCAGGCTCGTATAGGTACTTGCAAAGGAGACATACTGCAGCGCTTCTGAGCGATAGCTAAAAAAATCCTTTCCAAAATAGGAAATTGTGCCGCTCGTAGGAGTAAGAGTGCCCAGAAGCATTTGAATTGTCGTCGTTTTTCCAGATCCATTTGGGCCAAGCAGGCCAAGTATTTCCCCGGGCTTCAGGGCAAAGGAAATAGCATCTACAGCAGGGATATCGCCATACACTTTTTTGAGTTTATCTACTATAAGTACCACTTTATTAGTCCTTTATGCCTTTTTGATTCCTTTTATATAGTAATAATAAACATTTTATTATATCTATAAAGATTCTAGTAGAATCTGAGGTTCCCCATGGTTTCTGCAAATGCCTACAATCAGACTATTTTAGCTTTAGATGAATATGCCAAATTTCAACTTTCTTCACATCCAAAAGGTGAGCCTAAACTGCTGCTCAAAGTGACAAACGATAGAGCTGGCACTCGCTTTCTAAAAGTAATTTCGCAAAAAGACCTCTCCTTATTCGATAAGATACTTCATTTTTTTGGACTTGGCGGTCTTACACTTCGGCGTGTCGTAAACTTTTTACAGGCTGTAGATTTTGGCAAGGTGAAGTTAGAAGATAAAGAAATACGCACTATTGAACAGGCACTTCACCATCTCGATATAAAAATTAGAAAGTATAATCAGCACCATTTTTTTGAGATCCAAACAAAAGGAAAAAATCTCACTATCACTGTTCGCTCGCTCTTTGCTCGTTTTGCAGCAGCTGAGCGATCTAAAAAAGAACACCTTACTCTCCCGACACCTACAAAACTAAAAAAGGCAAGAGTGCAGGAAGCCATTCTCTCAGGAAGCGTTGTGGCATCCTCTATAAAAGATCCAGAACTTCAAAACTTTGCATTTATTGTCCAGGAGATACAAAAGGCGCATAACAGAACACAGCCTAAAAGCTCAAGTGTAGAAAGGGCAATCATCCAGGCGATTGGGCCTAACCCTCCCTCGAAGCTTGCAGTTCTTAATAAGCAGGAAGAGTTTCTAAAGACGCTTCTTGCTGATGATGCGCTCCAGCAAAAAAGCCCAAGTTTTGTGCAAAAGGAGGTCTACAAAACCAAATTTTTTGCCCATCTTGCTGCATGCGGGATCCCCGAATCTGAACGTGCAACCTGGTTTAGCCTCTTTCAAACTATTATGAAAAAGAAGCAAGGTATCACTGAGCAGTATAAGAAGGAGTACAGTGCACTCTCTAAAGAAATCCAATCTAGAAACCTTCCAGCTCTATCAGAAAAGGCGCTTTTAAATCGTTCAGCGATTTTTTTAAAAAGATCGATGAATAGCCAGCTAATTCCCATTATACAGCAAGCTGCAGCGCAGCTTGCATCTAAAAAGATGGATCTTGAGGCCTGTATAAAGCTTGTTGAGGAAAAGCTTGAGACTCCAGAAGATATAGCTGCTAAAGCTTCGCATTTTAGAGATACAGTTGTGCTCGAACAGATTGCCTTTTTTGTGAAATGGCAGAAGAATCTGGACACAGAAATGTCTCAAGGCTTTCATGATACAAGTGAGGCACTCGGAACAGGCATCTGCTGGGCATTATCTCTTCGCTGGATTAAGGATGAGCTTAGAATGGCTGGACACACCGATACAAAAGCAGCAATACAGGAGATGAAAATCGGTAAAACGTTTGGACAGGATCGAAAGCTTCAAGTAGCGTATGAACATGTCTGGACAGGTGACAGGCGCATGTCAGAGCTTAAAAAAGTCCAAAGATCAATTGGTATTGTCCATCGCTACCATGCTCTTTCAGCCTATGACTTTGTAAGTAAAGAGAATATAGCAGAGACATTTTCAGATCTTGGCAAAAATGGACGCTTTCAAAGAGAGTTCAAAGGTGTAGGACAGCTGGAGATACGCTGGGATCATGCAGCACATGCGATTTGTATTGTAGCTAGAAAAGATCTTAAAAATCCAAAACAGTCAGTATTTCGGTTTAGTGAACCAAACTTTGGCACCTATACTTTCCCCATCGAAGGAAGGACGCCTGCTGCTGTGCGAAAAGCTGAGCTAAAGCTCTACGAATGCCTGGCAGACCTCATTACTACCTTCTACACAAAAAATCTCCGCGGCCTTAATGTAGAATGCTTTGCAGAAACTAAACAAAAACCATAACAAATTTACTCCGCTAAACTGTGGTAAAGCTTTGCAAGTTTTACCTGATTTTTGTTGCGAAATATATAAGTAATATGATTTTCTGTCACAAATTTTAGGAGAACCATATGAAGCTTATCTTTCATTTTATAGGACTTTCACTAACTACGCCTTTTCTTCTTTTGGGAGCACATCCTAAAAATACAAAGCTTAAAGAAAAACCACGCTGGACTCCAGCTGCCCAAAAGCCTAAGTTTGCTAATAAATCAAGTATTAAAAGTATTCTCTCATCTGCCGGTTCTAAATGTCAAAAAGGTGCCACAGGGGCTACTGGTCCAAAAGGTGATTCTGGTCAAACGGGGCCAACAGGTCCAAGAGGACCAACGGGACCAATGGGGCCGGGCGGGCCAATCGGCCTTAATGGATCCATAGGACCTACTGGCTTAACTGGGTTAAAAGGAGACGCTGGCGCAACGGGTGCTACAGGAGCGCAAGGTGCAACAGGCCCTACGGGTGCCACAGGGGCTTCCGGTATTCAAGGGCTTATAGGTCACACAGGACCTACAGGCTCAACTGGTCCTAAGGGAGATAGTGGCATAGCGGGATCAACAGGAGCAACAGGTGCCACAGGTCTGCAAGGACTGATCGGCCCTACAGGACCTGTAGGATCAACAGGCCCTACAGGTCCTGTAGGATCAACAGGGCCGACAGGGGATATTGGACCGATTGGACCAACAGGTCCTGGGGCTACAAGTCAAGCGTATAGTTTTTCAGGATTTGTAACAGTTCCCTCCGGTACAGATGGAAACTACTCTGCTTTCCTAGGTGATTATATAACTTATCCAGCTTCTTCGCTTGTTGCCGTGCAGTATCCAGCAATACTTACTACCAAACAAGTTCTCGGTGGTATAGTTATTAGCAGTCTTTCTGCATTTGAAATTACACCAATTACCGTTGAGCTCTATATAAATGGCAAGCCAACTGGGGTTAAAGCGTCTGGAATCTCAGGAGATGGTTACTATAGCCTAAATGGGACTGCTAGTGTTAATCCAGGAGATCTTGTCAGCGTTCAAATAACATCTGTGCAAGATAGAGAACTTTCAGGTACTGCATTTGCTATCGTACTGTTACAGCTTTACTAAGGAGCTATAATATTTTGTATATGAACGATCGGTAATAGATTGCGCTCGATTGGGCTGTCAGGTATCATCTTGCTAGCCCTTTCATTGAGGTGTAATGTTAGTTCGATTAAGTGAAATTTTAGAAACAGCTATTAAACTAACGGAAGCGGATTGTGGTAACATACAATATCTCGATTCAGATGGCTCTCTTAAAATTATTCTTGAGAGAGGGTTTTCAGACTCTTGGGTTGCGTACTGGGAAAATATAAATTTCGGCAGCACAAGCTCCTGTGAGAAAGCATTAGGAAAGAGTAGAATACTTGTTCCTTCTGTTCGAAATTGCCTTTCTACTCCATGTACTGAGCGTGTGCATTCTTTTCAAAATAAACCGATGTTTTCAAATAAGGGGAATCTTTTAGCTGTTTTAAATACTCCTAATGGGCTTCCTTTTGATTTTGAAACTTCGCACTCTTTTACGGTAGATCAAGTAAGTATGGAGTCCTTTTTATGGGACAATATACAGGGGTTTCATTGTACGCCAATACTTTCAAAAAAGGGAAATCTGTTAGGTGTGATCAGTATACACTACAAAAGACCTTTTGAATTCGTTCCAAAACATTTTCTTGCGATAAACGCATTAGTCGCCCACATTGCCGATCTTATTGAATTTAATAAAGAAATTCGCAGTTGTCAAAAAAATGATAACGAAGCCTATATCCAATACCTTGAGAATAAAATAGTGAAGAGTCAGGACACTAATAAAATTATAAGAGTTAACTTTTAATCCGCGATATCTCTTTTCATTGTGAAGGATTGAGAAGCGTATAGAGTGCTTTTACTGCTATCTCACAGGTCTCTCTAAAATGTCTATCGAGAAGCTTTTTTGGTGTATAGCTCTCAGGATAGTACTTGGAAATAATATCCTTTATTTTACTGTAGAGTTCATGCGTAAATAAAAATGAAGGGGTTACTTCCTTAAGTTCAGCCTCTGTAACTGGAACTCTTAGGCGAAGACATGCGGGACCGCCGCCATTTTTCATGCTTTGATTAAGGGGAAGGTAGTAGACTCGATCAACTGGCAGCCTTTTTTCAACGATTGCTTTAGCTTGAGGATGCTCATGCACCTCCATGGGACAGATAATAACACGCTCACCTTGCGGCAGGCGTACAATTTGTGAGTTAAAAATATAGGTGCGTACAGCATCTTCAATGCTCAGCTCTCCCTTTCGAACAGCAACTAAAGTAAGAGGCGCAATTGCAAGAAGGTCATCGAGCACTTTTTGCGTGTTTATGTAGGCCTCTTCATGAAAAAAGAAAAGGTCTTCATGGCCAGTTGCAATAACGTCGTTATGAAAAACTCCTTTATCAATCGCTTTGGGGTTTTGCTGCGCAAAGACTACGCGATTTGGCTTAAGCTTATGCTGTCTTGCAATAGCTTCTAAAGCTTTTTTTGTCTCTCTTGCAGGATAGAGTTCGGTATGTGATTTATCTTTTTTGCCATAGACAAAAAGCGATATTCCCTGATTGTCAGAGACAAAACGGGTAGAATTTGCAGCTCCCTCATCTGCAAACTCTGGCGTAGCTGGAAGCGGTGGATGGTGAGTAAAAGAGGGGAATGCTTTTTTTAACCACTCCTTGGTAACTCGTGCTTCTAAAGATCGATGGAAGGTGCTTGAAAGGTTGGCAGGAGTTATGTGGACTTTGCCATCTTCAGTATCTTGCGATGCTGAGACTATTGCAGCATTTGCTGTCCACATAGCAGACTGGGAGCTGCATTTAAGCAGAAGGTCTGGTGCTGTTTCAAAAGCTTTTTCTATAATTTCCTGATCAGATCCTGTAAATCCAAGCTGCATGAGCGTCTCAAATGAGGGGCGAGTGTGCGGCGGCAAAATAAGCTGAGTGACTCCGAGATCGTGAATAAGCTTCATTTTTTCTAAACCTTCGAGTGCTGCCTGCTTAGGATTAGATTCTAAAAACTTTGATGTCATGGAAGCCACGTTGCCATAGGAGAGGCCGCCGTAATAGTGTGTAGGGCCCACGATGGTATCTACTTGAATTTCAATCATAATGTAAGTCCTGGCAGAAGTGTTTTCGGAAGGCTTAGGTTTGGCTTTTCTTGCGAAGCTACTGGATAGGATGCATAGTCTGCTGCAAAAAAGCCAGATGGTCTGTAATTTCCGCTCAGTCCTATTCCTCCAAAAGGAGCAAGACTTGATGCTCCAGTGGTAGGCATGTTCCAGTTCACGACACCGGCCCGTATTTTGTCGTAGAAGGTTTTATATTCCTCATAATTTTCTGAAATAAGGCCTGCAACTAACCCAAAATCAGTAGAATTAGCCTCATCTATAGCACTCTCTAATGTGTCTTTACGAATGACTTGCAAGATAGGTCCAAATACTTCTTCATCTGTCGTCTTGCAGCCTGACATATCTACAATTGTCGGGAAGATATAGTTCTTTGTCCGTTTTAAAGGCAAAAGAGGGTTAGCCCCCGCATCAAGAAGTGCTTGATATTGCTTCTCAAGATGATCTGCATGGTTGCTGTCTACTACAGGACCCATAAATGGCTTTTCTTGATATGGGCCAACTTGAATAGCTTTTGCTGCTTCTAGTAAGGGCTGAGTCAAGCTCTCTGTTGTGACAATGAGCCGCCTTGCACATGAGCATCTTTGCCCAGAAGTAATAAATGCAGATTGTATAATCAGATAAAGAGCTGCCTGAATATCAGATACTTCTCCTACTATAAGAGGATTGTTTCCACCCATTTCTAGGGCAAGAATTCGTTTTGGAAATGCTAGGCTTTTTTGCTGGATAGATCTTCCAGCCTGTACGCTTCCAGTAAAGAAAATCCCTGAAACATCTCGCTCAGAAACGATAAGCTCTGCAGTCTCTTTTGCTCCTTGAACAAGCTGAAGGACACCTGTTGGAAGACCTGCCTCTTCAAAAGCATCTACTATCATTTTACCGACAAGGGGTGTCTTTTCACTAGGTTTAAAGAGAACGGTGTTGCCTGCTAAAAGTGCAGGGATTATATGTCCATTTGGAAGGTGCCCAGGAAAGTTGTATGGTCCAATACTGCTACAACTCCATGTGGATGAAAGCGTGTTGCTCTATGATCTCCAATCTCTTCCATACAACGAGTCGTATAGGCTTTGATGGAGATGTCAGCTTTGGCAATCATTGATTCTACTTCTATAAGAGATTCCCACAGTGGTTTTCCCATTTCTTCCGATATTGCTGTAGCAAGGCTCTCTTTTTTTGCTTCTAAGACCTTTTTATAACTAAGAATGAGATCTGCTCTCATTTGAAAGGATTGCCGTTTCCAGTCAGGGTAGGCTGCAAGAGCAAGCTTTAGCACATGGCTAACTTCAGAAGGGCCTGCAGCTTGCGTTTCGAAGACACGGGCGCCTGTCGCTGGATTGTAGGAGGATATTATAGTCATAGCATGCTCTTTGGATCAAAAATTCGTATAGTATCGCCAACATCAACTTGCAGAGCAGATTGTGCTTCAGGCGTAATTACACCGTCAGAAGCAGAAGTAAAGATTGCACAAAAGTCACGCTTTTCATTCGCTGCTATAACTTCTGGGCCTGTGCAATCTCCAATTTTTTTTACGACCATTTTTTGTGACTGCGAGATAGGAACGATTGAATCAGTATTTGCGATGAGCTTAGGTCCTGCATCGATAACATCGATTTCTGAGTTAATGATAAATCCGAGGCGGTTGAGTATGCTTAAGGCACCTTTAGTTTCGTTATCTACTTTGCCTATAACTTCTTGAGCAGCCGTTGGAAGGAGGCTGACATAAAGAGGGTATGTAGGAAGAAAATCATGTATAAAGCTTCTGCCGAAATTCATCATATGCTGCACTTCTTCAAAAGTTGCATCTAGAAAATGCCTTCCAACACATTCCCAGAAAGGAGAAGTCCCATTCTCAATTTTACCTCTAAGTTCAGCAATAAATGTTTTAGTAAACCTTTCTGGAAAAGAGGCAGCGAAAAGAAACCTTGCAAGAGAAAGAAGTTTTCCCACTCCTTTTGCTCTAGCTTTTGGCCGAACAAAAAGAGAACATACTTCAGATGGGCCGCCAGAATAGCTTACAGGCTTTAAAAGTTCCTGTCTTCGTATTACACGATCAAACATGGAATCATTAACAAAATATTCCCTTTTGTAGAAATAGAGCGTTTCATCTTCACCTGAGGTTGCTGCCAGGGCACTTACGCCAAGGAGCTTGTTTGTCTCTAGATCCTCTGCCACAAAGATGTAGAACTGTTTTTGAGGAGACTGGACCTCCTCATCAAATGAAGTTAGTGTATTTTGAAAAAGATTTTCCAAGAGGTCTCTATTTTTGGGGAGCGTGTAAAAGTTGATGTTTGATTCAAAGGCAATGGTTACATACTCTTCAAAGTCAGAATCTTTTGCTCGCCGCACACGTATCATGGCATAGACTCTTGAATGGTTTTTTCTATGATTTGCATGATAGTAGTGACGTCGCTTTCCTCAAGCACATCTACAGGCAGCAAAAAGCGAACTCTTGTGGGATTAAGCCCTGCGACAAAGCTTATGACGCCGTTTTCAAACAGCTTTTTCACAAAAGCCTGGGTCACTGATTCAATCCCATCAAAGGGTGTGAAGGCGACTAGAGTGCCTGCACCATATGGGCCATGAACCACTTTGTATTTTTCATGCAGGCGCATAAGGCCCTCAGTAAATACTTTATTCAGTCTCGCAATTTTTCCCTTTGGCCCAAAAAAATCATGGCCTATTGCGTATTCTATCATGTACTTTGCCGCCCGAATAGCTGTTGTGGATGCTGTAAAGGTTTGGCTAATCAGGCCAGTTTTTGCTAAAAATTCATCTGTATAGAGCGTAGCACAAGCATGAGCTACCTTTCCGATAGTTACAATGTCTGTGTATTCTTCAAGACCGTAGCCTTTGAAAGCAAAAAGATTTTCTGTGCGTGCAAAGGTTTGTACTTCGTCTATCCAAACTGCGATGTGGTGCTTTTTGAGCTCTTCCATAATCGCTTTAAAAAATTGTGGCGGAGCAGTCCAGAATCCGCCTTCGCCCTGAATTAATTCAAAGCACATAACAGCATGTTGGTGAGGATATCTTCTCAGGTAGTTTCTAAGCACATGTAGCGTTTTTTCTGTACTAGCATCCGGATCATTTGGATCATAAAAGGGGAGATAGTCTACTGCGATCACAGGGGGAAGCCCCACCCTGAAAGATGCCTTATCTGTAATCTGAGCAAGGGCAAGCGTCCTTCCCGCAAATGATCGATCAAAAGCAAGCACTCTTTGGGCAGGATGTTTTCTATGAAAGGCTAGCTTTAAAGCATTTTCACAGGCCATAGAACCAGATGTAGAGAGAAAGCAGTGTTTAAGTCCTGAGAGGTCGCTGTAGAGCTTGGCAAGGCCTATAGCATCTGCATTAGTCTGCAGGTTTCCCTCCATAATTGTATCGCTCAAGGCAGCTCCAAGCGCCTCTTCAATAACTCCAGGGTTTGAGTGGCCAAGATAATGTACGCCAACTCCTGAAATAAGGTCATACTTGCAGCTTCCATCCAAAAGCTCTACAAGGGCTCCTTTGCCAAGGCCGCTTCCAATATAGGGAAAAAAGAGGGGAAAGCCGCGGATTGTATTATAACTTTGGATAAGCTCATTATACTCTTTAGTAAGATCGGCTTGGGATGGTTCAATTCCGGAAAATCCCTTTTGAGCATCACTTAGCGCGCTTAAAATAAGTTTTTTTGCTTCTATAAGCCGAGGATCTGTTAAAAATGCATCTACTTTTCTCAAAAGTTCTCCTACAGGTCTATTGTCTTCTCTTTTTCAAATGTAAATTCGTGCGCTCCGAGGCGCATCAGGTAGAGGGCAACAAGTTTTGCCCGCTCAAGTAAGCTATCGATTACTAAAAATTCATCAGGTGTATGAATATTTGCTCCAATTGGTCCAAGTGCATCGATTGTGCTAAGGCCTGCTGCATGCAGAAAATTTCCATCGCACGCACCTCGGCTTGGCTTAGTCCTAAGCTCATATCCTAGGTCTTTTGCACAGACGCTAAGATGCTCAATGAGCTCTTTTGTTTTGCTATCAAGTTCTTTAGGAGGGCTTTTTCCATCTTCGTGAATTTCCATCCAGATGCCATCTCGTTCTGAATGCTTTTTTACAAGCTCGTCTATTTTTTTTCGTACTTCTTGGAATTTGTTTAGGCTTGCTGCGCGCACATTTATTCGAATAACTGCGAGATCTGGAACTATATTGTAGCCATGTCCTGAATGGATTTCGCCGCAATTTACAATAACTTGATCTTCAAAGTTTTCACCTTCATCGCCATTTGGTTTTAATGTGTTAAGTTTTTCTAGATCCGTGATAAGGGATGCTGCTGCAAAGAGCGCTGAGCGTCCTTTTGCAAAATCGCGTCCTGCATGCGCTGCCTTGCCTTTTACGACGACAGAAAGTTTCATAGAACCAGCTCTTGAGCTGACGAGCGACCCATCACTATGCGACGGCTCGAAAATAAGTCCTAGCTTGCATCTTTTCGCGGCCTCTTCATAGAGCTTGTGAGAGCCTGGAGATCCCACTTCTTCATCTGGGTTAATGATAATCTCCCAACCTACCTCTTTTGCATATGGTGATTTTTCAAAGGCTTGCAGGGCATATAGGAGCACTACCAGGCCTCCCTTCATATCGCATACACCAGGACCTAGCAGTTTGCCGTCCTTTTCTGTTACCGCTTGAAATTTTGAAGTTATCGGATAAACGGTGTCCATATGACCGCCAAAGAGTACTTTTTGGTGCGCATCCTTTCTTTTTACAAAATGTAGCGCTTTGCCGAGCGCTCGTGTAGACTTACTTCCATGTTCATCAACAATATGCTGCTGAGGAAGATCAATTTCTTTTACCTCAGCTTCAAGTAGTTGAAAGCTCTTTTTAAGCAAGTTCAGCTGCTTTTCTAACCCTTGATAGTTGAAGGTATGTGAATTTATATTACCCCATGTTGTTACAAGGTCTTTCATATGTTCTTTTTGATGATTGAGCCAATCAAGGTAGGGAAGATAGTGATCCATATGAGTATTCTCCATATAAGCGTACCTTACAATATTGACGAGAGAATGACAAATATATTTTTTTTCTCTGAAGGCGCTTGGCAATAAATCACGCCCTGTGTAAGGTGACGAAAAAATAGGCTGCACTCCGCAGGAGAAGGCCGTATGGAAATGTATTTGTAATAGCTAGGAGAAATAATGGAAAATGAGATCCATAAGCGAGTTAAGAAACTCTTAGCTAAGGATTTTGCCGGCTTTGTGTTAATCACCTGTAAAAAACCGCAGTCTAATGGACAGATGCAGGTGGAAATGAGCTATGAGGGTGATCCTGTGCTAGCCGCCTATCTACTTGAGGGAGCCCAAGGCTACCTCGACGAAGAAGAGAAGGGGCTGGGCATGGAGCTTCTTTCGTGAAGTCATTTGACACGTGGCGGGAACCTCTTAGCTATAAAGATGAAGCCGTGCCTGAGAAAGTTCTCAGGCAGCTTATAATGGATTCAAATGTAGTACCATACGCCTTTTATCTACAGCCTGCTCACTACTTTGTTGCAACTGCAACCGATACAAAGCAAAAGGTGTGGGAGGCAGCGTTTAAGCAGCCGAGGATTTTAGAAGCCCCCGCTATCATCGTTATAACAGGCGATAGATTCTGTGCAAAGGAACACGAATTTTACTTAGATACAGAACTTGGCTCTGGAAATATATCCCCCGAAGAGGCAGAGCGAGCAAGGGGAGCTGTAAAGCTTCATTTTGATACAAGTCCTCTTGGCATAGGCTGGATCGGAAAGCTTATAGGTGGGCCATTAATACACCTTTTCACCACAATGCCCCAGCTTCCAGCGGTGCACAAGAGAGAATTCTTAACGCGCCAGGTAATGAAGAGCACAATGACACTCTTCTGGCAGGCCCATAGTATGGGGCTTTCTCCAAAAATTATTGATTCATATGATGAGTGGCGGATAAAGCGAGCACTCAATATCCCTTGGCATCATATTGTCGTCTCTCTTATGCTTGTTGGATATGCCAAAAGTGAGGCAAAAAAACGCGTATCTGTTACGCTAGAAGAAAACATCATGATTTGATATGAGAGTCCCTTATGATAGCAGCTACTTTATCTCGTTTTAAACTCCTCTACCAAGCAGTAGAGATGCTCATCGGCCCGCTCGTTGTTTTTATCATTTCCTACTCACACCACATCTATTTTGCAGACACCTTCGCATCCTCTTTCTTTGCTGCAATATCTCTTTTGAGCCTACTTTTTGTTGTGGCTATAGATAAAACAGGAATCTTTCTTGCTCTTGGCCTGCAGCTTGCCTTTTTAGGGTGGGTAGCAGTTCTGGAGCCTAAAAACTTCACAGAACAGGCGCTTTTTTCGGCAAGCATCTCGCTTGCGCTCTTTGCCTCCTACATCAATCATCAGCATGAAACGGCCGTAGAAGAGCCAAAAGAGTCACCTAAGGACAAGCTCTGGCAGGAACTTTTTGATGCGCGCCAGGAAATAAAAGCTCTTTGGCAAGAAAAAGAAGAAGCTGCTGCAAAGGTAGCAGTTATTCAAAAAGAAAGAGAAGATGCCTATTCTCTAATCCAGCACCAGCTTGAAGCTGCAAGGCTCGAGAAGGAATCTCTTTTAGAAGATGCTGAAAGAAGAGAGCAGGATGTGCAAAAGTTTGCAAGCCATATGCACGAAATGGCTCTCTATCAAGAAACCCTTAGGCAAGAAGTTCTCCGCTTAGAAGAGTGCCTGCAAAAGCCTGTTTGCCCAGTAACTCCTGAAACAAAAGCTTCACACTATGAGGCTATGTATCATCAACTTAAGCAGCAGTTTGAAGAAAAGGCGCAAAAATTAGATGCATGCCGTAAAGAGCTTTTTGCTGCACAGGAAGAGGTAGAAAAACTTCTCTTAGTACAGCGTGATTTGCTGGAGCCTACTATTGAAGAAAGAAGGCTTATGCAGGAGCTTGTTGAGTGCCAAAGTAAAATCGATGCATTAAAAACTGCACATGATGAGGAGCTTGTAGGTTATGAGGAGGTCATTCAAGGTCTTCTCGATCAGCTGCATCAGAAGAGCTCTTAATGATTGCCGTTCCGCAAGAGGCAATCACTAAAAATCCAAGAATCTCCAAAAAAGATGGCTGCAGGTTCCATACCAGCCATTCTATTATCCCTACAAAAACGACCGTTGTATACTGAAATATGCCAATCTTAGAGGGCTTTGCATAGCTATAGGCTATAGTGAGCAGCATCTGCATAGCAATAAGTGATAGCGCACTTGCTATGGCAAGACCTACTGCCTGCATGGATGGCGTTTCAAATTTTGTTAGAGCAAAGGGTGTCATCATAATCGTTGAGAGCAGAAAAAAGTAATAGACTATGCGAAAGGGAGGATCGCTGTACTCGAGCTTTTTTATGTAGATGAACGCAACTGCAAGGGATGCTCCCGATAAAATACCATAGATGTCTGCAGGATTTGCAAGTGTCTTTGCATCGGGATGAATAACAAGTGTAATTCCAATAAAACCAATAAAGATTGTTATCCAGGTTCTTGTTGTAACTGTTGCATGTAGTAAAAAGATGCCAAAGATTGGAATAAAGAGAGGAGCAGTATTGAAGAGAAGCGTTGCATTCATTACGGGTATGAACTGCATGGCATAGGCATAGAGGAGCATTGCGATAATGCCGTAGCCGGCACGGCAAATATGATACTTTATATGATTTGTTTGTAAGTATTTATATCCTTTTACAATAACAAATGGCGTAAGCATCACTGTTGCAGCTATATATACTAGAAACGTCGCAAAGAATGACGATGAGGTATGCAGTGTTGTTTCCTTTAAAAATATTCCAGATAATGCGAAGAAGAAAAATGCAGCGATGCTGAAACAGGAGCCTTTAATAAGATTTGGTTTTGGTGTCTGTATGTCCATAATTTCTTGTATTGCCTTGTTAATTTATTAATGTCAAAAAAATCTTTATTTAATAATTGCAACCAAGTAAAAGCAAGTTTTTGGAGATGCTATGAATAATGAACCTATTATGGGCAAGCTTGGAGCAGATATCCTTGGCCCAAAAAATGCAGCTAGAGACAAAGAAAACCATGATATTCTCTGTCCTCCACGGACAGATAGGGGAATAGTAGAAAATCTCCGCTGGTCCTTTTCTGACAGCCATATGAGGCTTGAAGATGGCGGCTGGGCAAGAGAGACAACGATTCGCGAGCTTCCATCTTCTCCACATATTGCTGGCGTCAACATGCGCCTAAAAGCTGGCGCTATTCGTGAAATGCATTGGCATAAGGAAGCTGAGTGGGCCTACATGTTAAAAGGAGAAGCGCGGCTTTATGCGATAGATGCTGAAGGAAAGCCCTTTCAAGGCGATGTTGGAGAAGGAGATCTCTGGTTTTTTCCTGCAGGCATTCCTCATGCTATCCAAGGGCTTGGTGATGACGGATGCGAATTTTTACTTGTCTTTGATGATGGCGATTTTTCGGAAGACTCTACATTTTTACTTACCGACTGGCTTGCGCATACTCCAAAGGAGATTTTAGCCAAAAATTTCGGCGTAGATGAAAAGGCTTTTGCAAACATCCCGCAAAAAGAGCTCTATATTTTCCCCTCGAAAATTCCCGAAACAGCCTCTGTAGGAAGCGCTTTCACCTATCGCATGCTTGCTCAGAAGCCTATCAAAACAAAAGCTGGATGCGTTCGGATTACAGACTCGAGCAATTTTCCAATCTCAAAAACTATAGCAGCTGGCCTTGTAGAGATAGAGCCTGGCGGCATGAGAGAGCTCCACTGGCACACAAACGGCGATGAGTGGCAGTACTATATCTCTGGAAAAGCAAGAATGACCGTCTTTGCATCTGAAGGCACAGCACGCACCTTCAATTTCCAAGCTGGCGATGTTGGCTCCGTTCCATTCCCAATGGCGCACTACATCGAAAACATAGGCAACGACACGCTCCGTTTCCTAGAAATCTTCAAAAGCGATCACTTTGCCGACGTCTCCCTAAACCAATGGCTTGCCGTGACCCCCGAAGAAATCGTAAAAGCCCACCTCAAAGTCGATGGCGCCTTCCTTAAATCCCTCTCCAAAACCAAACATCCCGTCGTCTAAATCCTTCCCAAGGCATCGCCCTGGGTCTCGAGTTTGGACATTTCACGTAATTAGACAATCAATGAGCGAAGCTTTTTGGAGTGACTCGCTTCAGCGAGTTTATTGCTAGGCCGATTCATCGGCCTATATAAAATTATCATTAATCCTAACGAGATCTGTTTTAAATGAGTATACTGTTATCAGCTCTATTTAACATCCTACCTTAAGCTTTATAAGAGAGCCGATAAATCGGCCTGGCAAAAAGCTCGCTAAAGCGAGTCACTCCAAATTACTTCGGCCAAATGTCCAAACTCGAGTCCCAGGGCATCGCCCTGGGTGCTAATTGCTTTATAGTTTGCTAGCAGTTTTTTTGCAGCAGATGAGGTGGATTTGAGGGGCTATGTTGCTTCGGCTTTTGCCATATTGGGTAATGCCGAAGAGGTTTGCATCTTTTACTATGGCATCGATAACGTTTTTGGTGGTAATCCATGCGCCAAATTGCTGCTCTAGAATGAGATCGGCAAAATAGTTGCCAGCGGCAAAAAAATTGCCTACAAATAGGCCTGTAGTACTAAGTGAGGTCTCTATTCTTCTAAAGATATCATAGACTGCAGTTGGCCTGCAGTAGGGAAGGGCATCACTTGCTGTAATGAGGGTTACATTTTGGGGAAACTTATAGTCTTCAACTTTGCAATGCACAAGCTCTAGTTTTCCAGATTCGATCCAGTCTCTTCCAAGTTCTCTTACTTTTGCTGCAAATTGATCTAAAATTCCTTGGGAACTATCTACAGCTATTACCTTCCACCCATCTTCTAGAAGGTTAAGAGTAGACTGAGTAATGCCCGAGCAGAGGTCAACGGCCACTTTATGGACGCCCTCATAGCTCTGAATCCGTACTGCTTGGTCTATGAGTGGAACTGAAGGGGCAACGTTTTGTCCTTGGAATTCTGCCCAAAAATCACTTCGATCTCCTTGATACTTTTCCCACTCAATTTCTTTATCAAGCAGTCTGTCTTGAGCCTCTTTAAAACTAAGCTCCGGTTCATAAAGCCCAAGATATTCAAGCCATCGAAACATGCAGTTCATCTGTATCCTTTTTGGTCCCACACTATATCAATTGTAGGTTTAATCTTGGAAACAGTTCTCGCGAAGCGTCCACATTTTCCAATATGACAAAACAAATTCTTTAGGATAATCAAGATCAGGTGGCTCTAAACACTTTGAAAATGGTATTTACGAAATTAGAAATGAAAAAGCGAGCTGTTAATTCCTAATCCACGGTGTAAGGATTTCATAGCCGGCTTGCGTTATGAGGAGGGTGTGCTCCCACTGAGCTGAGGGTTTGCCATCTTTTGTTCTTGCTGTCCAGTGATCGCTTGGGTCGACTACTGCTTCATAGCTTCCTGCATTTATCATGGGCTCTATTGTAAAGGTCATGCCTGGGACTAGAAGGAAGGAATTATTTGTTCTAAAGTGGGGGACTTGGGGTGGTTCGTGAAAGCGAATGCCGACGCCGTGGCCTACAAACTGCGTAACAACTGAGCAGCCCTCTTTTTCTGCATATGTCTGGATGGTGTCGCCAATTTTATTGAGGGGTACATTTGGCCCAAGGATTTTGACAGCTCGCATGAGGCACTCATGTGCGACATTGACTACATGCTCTTTTTCTTCATCCACTTTGCCAATACATACCATGCGGCTTGCATCGCCAAAGTAGCCATCAAGGATGCAGGTGACATCGATATTGAGGATGTCGCCATCTTCAAGAGGTCTATTATCTGGTATGCCATGGCAGATAACATCGTTGAGCGATGTGCAGATGCTTTTAGGAAATGGGGGACTTCCATACCCAAGGGGAGCTGGGATTGCACCGGCTTCTAGATGCATTTTATGGGCAAAGTCATTTAGCTGCTGAGTTGTTACGCCCTTTTTTGCCATCTCGCAGGTAGCATCGAGGATTTTTACGGCAAGCTGGCATGCTCTTTTGATCTTGGCGATTTGCTCAGGGCTCTTAATGATGATATCAGTTCTTGCTGCTTCTTGCGGAAAGTGGCATTTTTTCCATTTTTTACCGCTTCCACACCAGCAGGGGTCGTTTCTTCCTACCATAACTTTCTAGGTTTTGCAGCCTCGCCGTAGTGGCCCTCTTTATAGCGCTTTGCCATTTCATCAAGGGTAATAATAGGTACTTTGTTTGCATGTCCTGCTTGGCCAAACTCTTTCATGCGGGCTTCGGCTACTTCCTGCATGGCTGCGCGAGCTGGTTTCATGTAGTCTCTTGGATCAAAATCGCCAGGATTTTCTTCCATGTATTTACGGATTGCGCCGGTCATTGCAAGGCGGCTATCTGTATCTACATTGATCTTTGCAACGCCAGCCTTAATGCCTTTTTGGATGGCAGAAACTGGTACGCCGTATGTTTCGCGAATTTTTCCGCCATGTTTATTGATGATTTCCAAAAGCTCTTGTGGGACAGAACTTGAGCCATGCATCACAATGTGCGTATTTGGAATTTTTTCATGTATTTCTAAGATGCGGTCGATGACGAGGACATCGCCAGTTGGCTTTTTGGTAAATTTATAGGCGCCATGAGATGTTCCGATAGCTACCGCTAAGGCATCTACGCCTGTTCTTTTGACAAAATCTACTGCTTGGTCTGGGTCTGTAAGGAGCTGCTCTAGGGAAAGCTTGCCGCTTGCACCATGGCCATCTTCTAAATCTCCTGCTCCCATATGCTCTAAGGAGCCAAGAACTCCAAGCTCGCCCTCTACAGAAACACCGAGGGTATGTGCGATATCGACAACGTATCGGGTAATGGCAACATTATACTCATAGCTTGAGGGAGTTTTGCCATCTTCTTCGAGGGATCCATCCATCATAACGCTTGTAAAGCCCTGTTTTATAGCACTTATGCAGGTTTCGGGGCTATTTCCATGGTCTTGGTGCATGACAATAGGTATTTCTGGGTAGAGCTCGCCAGCTGCAAGCATAAGGTGCTTGAGGAAGGAGTCATTGGTATATTTTCTTGCGCCTCGGCTTGCCTGGATGATAACAGGGCTATTTGTCTTCCGGGCGGCTTCCATTACAGCCTGAATTTGTTCCATGTTGTTGACATTCAACGCGCAAACGCCAAAGTGGTTCTCGGCAGCGTAGTCTAAAAGGGTGCGAAGGGCAATAAATGGCATAGAATATCCTCTCTAAAGTACCCTTCACTATACAGTTTTTCTGCTTATAATCAATTAAAGAAATTTGTATAATTAGGTTATGGAGGGTCCAGCCTTGAAAAAGAATGCTGCATTTTGGCTCGAGCGAGGATACTGCTATACAAAGCTCGAAAAATTTGATGAGGCAACTAAAGCTTTTGCTCAGGCTATAGAACTTGCGCCTAAAGAGGCACAAGGCTATCTTGCCCTCGCTGACTGCTATATGCTTATGGAAGACTTTGATGAGGCAGCAAAGATATGTGATCTTGGCCTTACATTTGCAAATGCACATCAGAAAGCAGTGTGGGCAAAAAGTCTAAAATCTGATCTTGAGATCGAAAAACAAAAAATTAGTAAGCACTATACAGAGTCTCAATATGGAACCTTTATAAGTTAGGAGCTCTATACATTTATGGAAAATCTCGAGCATGAGTTCACAAATAGACTTATAAACGAAAAGTCTCCATACCTCTTGCAGCACGCCCATAATCCTGTTGATTGGTATCCTTGGGGGATAGAGGCATTCGAAGCTGCTCGCCAGGGCAAAAAACCGATATTTCTATCTATAGGCTATGCAACATGCCACTGGTGCCATGTAATGGAGCAGGAGTCCTTTGAAGATACAGAAGTTGCAAAAGCATTAAACGATGCCTTTATCTGTATAAAGGTAGACCGCGAAGAGCATCCAGAAATAGATAGCCTCTACATGGAATTTGCTCAAACTATGATTGTAGGCTCTGCAGGATGGCCGCTAAATATTATCCTCACACCAGACCTTAAGCCATTTTTTGCGGCAACATATCTTCCAAAAGAAAGCTCTCGAGGCCTTGTAGGAGTGATTGAGCTTACAGAGAAAATTGATGAGCTATGGAAAAGTGAAGAGCAGGAACGTATTCTCTCTCAAGCAGATCGGATAGTAGATATCTTAAGGTCGCATGTCCATCTCCTCGGACACGAAATTCCAACAAAAGATCCTATCTCCATGACAGCAGATATCCTCTTTCGCATTGCAGACCCCATTTGGGGCGGTATGAGAGGATCTCCCAAATTTCCCCTTGGCTACCAGGCTAACTTTCTTTTAAGGCACTATCTGCGCTCGCAAGATTCAAGAGCTCTATTTTTGGTTGAAAAAACGTTGGATATGATGCATCGAGGCGGCATATATGACCATTTAGGCGGTGGTTTTCACCGCTATAGCGTAGATGAGCACTGGCATATCCCGCACTTTGAAAAAATGCTCTATGATAATGCAATACTTGCTTATGGATACTTAGAAGCCTGGCGCGTTGCGCATCGCCCGCTCTATAAACAAGTATGTGAAGAAATCTTAGATTACGTCGCTCGCGATATGAGGCATCCTGGAGGTGCATTTTTTTCTGCTGAAGATGCAGATTCTGGCGGAGTGGAAGGGCTTTTCTATACATGGACACGCCCTGAGGTGCAGACATTTCTTGGCGAATCTGATGGCACGCTCTTTGCAGACTTTTTTGGCATCTACGAGCATGGCCTTGTTGAGGGAAGAAGCGTGATGCATATGGTGTCATCACTTGATGAATTTTGTGAAAAGCGAGGGCTAAATCCCGCTGATGTACAGCAGATCATCTCAACATGTAAAAAAGAACTCTTTGACGTAAGAAAAGAGCGCATCCGTCCTCTTAGAGATGACAAAATCATCACGTCCTGGAATGGCCTGATGATTCATGCGTTTGTTGAAGCTGGTGTGCATCTGCAAAGAGATGACTATATTGCTATTGCCACTCAAGCAGCACGCTTTATAAAAGAGACGCTCTACAAAGACAAAAAACTCTACAGGCGTTTCATAAATGGCGATGCAAGGTTTAGCGGTGGACTTGATGACTATGCCTTTTTAATACGAGCTCTTCTTTCGCTCTACGAAGCAGGGCAGGGCAAGGAGTGGCTAGACTTCGCAATAGATCTTTCAAATTACCTACAAAGTTACTTTAAGGCAAAAGATGGAGCCTTCTTTCAGGCAGAAGGTGATGATGAATACCTTCTCATCCGTAAAACGCAATTTGCAGATGGCGCAGAGCCATCTGGAAATGCCATACATGCAGAAAATCTCCTGCGCCTTTACCAAATGACCTTCGATAGAAACTATCTCGAGCAAGCAGAAGATATCTTTAAAGCAGCAAAACATTTTATCGATAGCTATTCGCTTGGCTATTGCTATCACTTAATAGCACTGGAAAGATACTACGACCAAAAAAAACAGACGATAACCATAGCCTACAACTCAAAACAGCAGTATAAAAAAGAGATTGAGGCGGCGCTGCTCAAGCGAAAATCCCCCCACCACGTCATCACATACGACCAAAAACCCTGCTTGGACAACAAAACAACCCTCTACCTCTGCCAAGAGGGCAGCTGCCAAGAGCCCCTCACCGACAAAGCCGCCATTCTCGCTGCCCTCCACAATTTGGGGGCCGGGCCCGCGTAACTTTGCGTAACTTCCAAATCATATTTATAAATAGCTTGCACGTCTTTAACCTTAAAATTGAATATTGGAAGTTACGCAAAGTTACGCAGGCCCGGCCCCGTATTTAATATTGGAAGTTACGCAAAGTTACGCAGGCCCGGCCCCGTATTTATGTTTCTACCCAATAGTTTTGTGTAGATTTTGTTGCAAGAACCTGTATGAGGAGATCAAGAAGAATATCTCGGGATGGATCTTCAAGATCCCGAGCAAACAGATCTTTTTGGTAGATAGCAGCTGATTCGTAGGCTTTTGTAATCTGCAAACTTGGCGCATCTTTGCTGCTATGCTGCTCAAGTGTGTAGGAACACATGCGGCTTGAATCAATGCAGGAAAGGATTGAGGCGACTTTCTTCGCGATAGCGATAAGATCAGGTCGTATCCAAAGGTTTGTTGTAGTTGAAAAGCGCCTGCTAGGTAGTGCAGATGCATCAAGGACTACCGTGTATCTGCTTCGCTTTTCCTGAAGATCTTGATTTCGTTGTAGTAAAAGCTCACCTAGTTCGCTTGGGACATCTTTACAATCTGTTATTTGGGTGCACAGGAGAGCTTTTTCGGCACTAGAAAGTATGCGATCTAGGAGATCTAAGCCGCTCTGTATTTTAGATTCATAATCTGCAATCGTGCCATCGATTTGCATCCAGCAGAAAAAATTTTCGTCTGGTGAGAGTGCTGGCAATGATTCTACTTCGACTGTTTTAACCATTCTTGAGTGAACGATATTAGCTTTAGTTCCATGACGATAGAGGGCAAACATTTGGGGATGTGCAGCTACTGTATGGTCTTTTTGAAAGCGCTCTAAGCTGTGGCGAAGGTGTGCGCTAATATTGTAGGACTCAATTGTGCAGCGAAGTGTTGGTATCATAGAATTTGAGTAACAGGTCTCGGATAGTAGGTCATCTGAAAAAGTTCGTACCCTTTTATCGTGGGATTGTAGTTGTAGATACTAAGTAGCCTTTCTTCGGGTTTAAGGTGTTTGTCATCTTCACAAGAAAATTTGATTATCTGAGGAAAATTTTCCCACCAGTTACCATCTTGCACTTTCATTGCTGTCGGAAGTGGCGTTCTTGATGGAACGCCTATGCTTACTTTGCCATCAAAAAGGTTTGTAGCTTCATGGGTATAATCTAAGCATACACTATTTGCTGCATAGAGGCGTGTAATGGCTGGAGGAAGCTCTGAGTGAGGCAGCTTTAGTTTTGCTTGCATAATTGCGTAGATTTTTTCTGCAGTAGGTCCATAGAAAAGAGTAGATGCGGCATCTAAGCTCCTTTCAATTTTTTGTGGGAGCGATTCAATGTATGTGAGGGCCTCCTTATCTGTTTTTGCAGAACAGTCAACTGCAACTGCAGTCACTACTGATAGATAGCTATAGTCCTCTGCAACGCAAAAAGCACCAGAATCAAATACCGGAAATCCCGTGCAATGTGCTGTTGGCCATGCTGGTGGATTGCCATGCCTCCTTGCGCTTTGTTCGCAAGCCTCTACGACCCAAGAAGCATCACTTGGCTTGTATGGGGACTTGTGAAGCCTAATTGCTAGAGAAACAAGGGTTGCTTTTGCAAGCGCTTCATCATCAAAGCACTCACTTAACGGCTCAAGTACTGGCGCATGTTCTATAGACCGCTCAGGACGCATAGAGTAGCTATTTTGCTCCTCGATGCGGCCTGTTACTAGAGGTTGATAGTCTTTATAGTTATAGGTAACGACAGCTTCTCCAATATTTTGGCCATTAGGAGAGTATGTAAGATGAATCCATGTGTCGTCCCTACGGCCTTTTAAAGCAAAATAGAGCGGCGCGTTTTTGCTTCCTTCTATAAGGGGGACTGCAGCTGTGTATACTTTGGCACGTACACGGCACATTTTTGACTCAGCCCAGTTAATTCGTTTTGAAATAGGTAGCTGTTTAATCCAGTCAAGGACTGTATGGACATTGCTATAGCCAAGTTTGTCAATTACAGCTTGTGGAAGCCAAATATTTGAGATATCTTGAATAGTTGTTGAAAGCCTAAAGTCTTTTGCTACTCGAGAATAGACTTCACCCTGCGCTCGCCGCGGTTCTGTTAGATCGTCACAAAATCCAGCAAATTCAGCTGTTCCAATAGCATCACTTGCTACTTGTTCATTAAACAAATCTGGGGACATAAGTCTTCGATTTAGAAGCAATGCAGTTGGATCATAGGGAAGTACTGGTGTCATAAAAGCTCCGAAAAAACAAGGCTGATGAGCATATCGAAGTAGTGTGATTACAGCAAT
The DNA here is from genome assembly GCA_964462925.1 of uncultured bacterium. Taxonomy (GTDB): domain Bacteria; phylum Chlamydiota; class Chlamydiia; order Chlamydiales; family FEN-1388; genus SZAS-7. The sequence goes on along the minus strand of CAYWZU010000029.1, from coordinate 44 downwards.
CAAGGATCTCTATTTGGGGGCCGGGCCTGCGTAACTTTGCGTAA
>CAYWZU010000028.1:0-31025 GCA_964462925.1 uncultured bacterium | reverse complement strand
GTTTCTAGGAAACTAAAGCGGCGAATAATCGCCGCACTCTAAAGGCCTCCGGCCAAATGTCCAAACTCGAGGCCCAGGTCACTAAAGGCGACCTGGGCATTCTTTTTAGAAGTGTTAACTTTTCAATTTTTTACTGGCGATAAACCGTATCACCTGCCACTCACCGAGGTTGCAGGCATTTGCAATGGCCTCGTAGCCTTCAATAGCACGGGCAAGTTCTTCAGCAGTAAAATGTTTCAGGTGCTCTTTTTGAAGAAAGGAATCCTTGAGGCGGTCAACAACCCTCATATTCCAGTGCTGGCTATCGCGAGTATCATCGCGGATAGAGTTGATGCTAAAGCCGGATCCTTCGAGAAGTTTAATGTAACCAGTAATGCTTTCTGGGTAGCAAACAAGCTTTTCGAGCTCCATAAGCTTTTTTACATGTTCTCCCCATTTTTTTTCTTCAGAGCTAAGGCAATCTGCAATCACAAGAAGGCCGTCATCTTTCAAGATGCGGTGGCACTCTTTAAAGATCCCCTCTTTATGCTCTACATGGGTTAAAACGCCTTTGCTGTAGATAATATCAAAGCTTTTATCTTTAAAAGGCCACTTCGAGTCGCTTGTGTTTTTTACAAAAGAGACCTTCTCTTTCAAAGTTGCTGGAATTCTCTTCGTCGCCTCTTGCACCATCCAGCCATTTACGTCGAGTCCGGTAACGCTCGTCCCATACTTTTCTGCTACATAGATGGCAACGCCGCCAAGCCCAGATCCGATGTCTAGTGCTGTCTTATCTCGAATTGGCACCCCTTCAAAAAGAAAGTCAATAGCTTCAGAGCCGCCTTCAGACATCATACCTTGCCCATATGCAGCCTCTAGCTGCTCGCAGTACTTTGGGGTATATATATCTTCCATAGTTTCAAATTCTGCCATGTTTATTCATCTCCTGATTGGAGGCTAAATGGACTGCAAAGACCTATTTGGCAAGTGCCTGGGCATTCATTTGGAGTAGGGCCGCCATTTCGGCATGTATCTTGCAAAAAGAGGTCTATTATGATGCCATCCACTAGTCGAGCAATGCCTATATGAAGACCATCGAGTTCACTTGAGATTCTTCCATGGCTCATCAAAGCTCCAAAGTTGAAGCAGTGAATATTTCGTAGATAGGAAGCCTCTCCTGGCACCTTCTCCATAAATTCAAAATGCTGTCCAAGATAGGCAAAACGGCCAAACTTTGGCAAAATATCCGCTAAACGATCTTGCCAAAGCAAAATTTTATCTGAAATTGTGCTAAGTTCGACAGTTTTCGCTACATCAACAGCATAGCCGGTAGCAGCAAGTATAAAGTCATAGGTGCGTTTTCCCTTATTTGTTTCCAACTCTACAAACTTTCCTACTACGCGCGTCTCGGCTATTGTACAGGAATCAAGCAGGGTGAAATTAGAAAAAGGTTTAAGACGCTCTATAGATTCTTGTGGAGGAGGTATTCCCTCTTCAAGTACTTTTACTGTAAAGTCATGCCGCTCTCTGTCACTTAGTGAGTAAAAACCCCTTAAAAAACCAGGGTATGCAAACTGGCTGCCATGATTTACTACGGGAAGGACATCTCGGCGCATTATCATGTCTACAGTTTTTGCTCCCGCTTCAAGAGCAAAGGCTGCAGCATCAAAACCAGATGCGCCAACGCCCACTACCGCTATTCGCTTATTCTTGAAAAATTCGGAGGTTAATCGCTCAGAGGCATGAGCCCAAAACTGTTTTGGAAGGCTGAGACAGCAATTTGGAACTTCAGCCCCGCCAAAGCCCATCCTGCCAGTAGCGAGCACCACTTTTCGACATTTTACTGTGGATTGATCCTCAAAAAGAAGGGTTAGGGAATCATCTACATTTGGATTGATTGAAACAAGTTTTTTGTTATTAGTTACATGAACACCCGTATTCTCTTTGAGCCACAAAAGATACCTTCCCCAAGCATCTGTAGGTATTTTATTCATTTCATCCCAAGCGCTCTTGCCATACAGCTCTTCAAACCATGCCCTAAAGGTAAGATGCGGAAGCTGCGCAGGGCCGCGAAGCGTCTTGCTTGATCGCAAAGTAAGCATGCGAGCTGTTGTAAGCCATGGTCCTTCCTCTCCTTCATCTGCTGCATCAAAAATTTTGACGTTTGAAATCCCATCTAGTGCAAGCGCATGTGCGATAGAGATGCCAGCTTGTCCTGCACCAATAATTGCAACATCCACCATATCGCTATCTTCTTCCACTCTCCAAGAAGTGGCGGGCAAATTAAAAAGCTCAAGCTCCTTCTGGATCATTTCGGTAGATGCTGCTAAAAATAGATTTGGAATAACAATGAGAAAAAGTGCAAAGAGTCGCATGAAATACCTTTATAGTTAGTCGATTCTTATCGCAAAAAAATGGACACCCGTCAAGGCAAAAATAGAACTGGATTCAAAATATCTTATTGTATAAGACAAAAGAAAAATAGAGATGCATTTTATGATTTGTACAGGAGCAAAAGCATTTGCCGCTTATGGAGTGAGGCTGAAAAAAGGGCATATATGAAAGTTATCATCGTAGGAGCTGGATTTAGCGGACTTACATGTGCACAGCATCTTGTCAAAGATAGCAAAGTACATGTCACCCTCATAGACAGTAATAACTTTAGCAAATTTACTCCCCTTCTCTATCAAGTTGCAACCTCAGAGCTTTCTTCTGATGCTGTAGCAACCCCCTTGAGGCTCTACTTTGAGGACTATCCTAATATCGACATAAAGATGGCAACTGCAAAGTATCTTGATCCCAAAACAAATACTATTTATGTTGAGGAAGGGCAAAGCTACCAGGCAGATTACATCGTCCTCGCATGCGGCTCAGCAGTAAATTTTTTTGGCATAAAAGGCGCAGATCTTTATAGCTTTCCACTTTATACCTTAGATAATGCTCGAAAACTTCGCTCGCAGATTCTTGGCGTCTTTGAAGCAGCTGATAATGACCCAAGCCTTATTGAAAAGGGAATTCTAAACTTCGTTATAGTAGGTGCAGGCCCCACGGGAATAGAACTTTCTGGCGCGATTGCCGATATGCTTCATTTTAGCCTTCCAAAAGAATTTAGAGATTTAGCTGTAGAGCGAGCCAAGATAGTGATTGTTGATGGCAATGCATCTGTACTCAAGACCTTTTCAGAGGAGTCTCGGAGCTATGCCCAAGAAGTAGTGACTAAACGGGGTGTAGAGCTAAAACTTGGCCTTAGGGTTCAGGAAGTCACACAAGATTTTGTTATTCTCTCGAATAATGAAAAAATCTTAGCGAAAACAGTCATTTGGGCTGGAGGCATACATGCAGCAAGCTTTGCATCATCCTGCGGGCTTTTACAAGGTCATGGAGGAAGGATTGAAGTAAATCCCGATCTTAGCGTTAAGGGATATCCAAACATCTTCGCACTTGGAGACTTTGCAAACATTGCAAAAAACCCCCTTCCACAACTTGCATCCGTAGCCACGCAAGCAGGAGCCTGGACAGCAAATGCTATTTTGAAAAATGAAAGAAAGCCCTTTGAGTATAACGACAAAGGTATCATGGCAATGATCGGAAGAAATGCAGCCATTGCAGAAATTGGCACAAAGCGAAAGGAGCTTACAGGCGTTTTTGCCTATGCAGCATGGACTGGGGTACATCTAAGCCTGCTTGCAACCTACAGACAAAAGCTTCAAACACTTTTAGATCTTCTCTGGAACTATTTTAGCAAAAACCCCGCAATACAAATCTTAGACAAGAGCGATTACGAAAAACCCCATTAGATCTTAGCGATGAAGCTCTTAAAAAATTTTAACAGAGAAACAGAGGAGCACAGAGTGCTTCCAACAGCTTAGATCGTTCGATGTAGCCGCAATTTCGCTCATCCGGGCATTTTTTCTAGGCAAAGAATCTCTCAAGCCTCTCTGTGTAGATATTGATATGCTCGTAGAAGCCTTCACCTACTTGAGGAATGCTTTATGGGCTGAAACCCAGGTTATCGTCTTGCGTAGATAGTCTGCAAAGATTGAGCAATTCTTTTGTACAATTGATTGATAGGTGCTTTCGAGATATTCAGTTCCATTTGGATGAATAATAGAATCATGGCCCCCAATCCTTGACAGTACAACGTTTGTAAAGAGCTGTGCAAGCATATCTGTTCGGGCAGGAAGGGCAAAAGGTGCTATTTGAAAAAGCCCAGTATGTATCTTAGCTGCAGTCAAAATTGGGTCCTCATTAGATCTAAGCCCTTGTTCAAAATTTATTGCAAGAGCATTGAGTTCCCTAGAGACAAGCTGAGAAGGAATAGCAAAGAGCATACCTACAGTCTGACTAATTTGCTGGATCTCAAGAAGATCTTCATAAGATACGACTTCATTTTTTACTGTCATGAGATAGTCATAGACATTTTGCTTTTGAACTTGAGCTCTCGGCTTGAGTGGAAGCATCAGCTCGCTCGTCCGCAAGCTGCAAATTTCGCTCTTTGATAAAATTTTTCCAACAGAGCAAATTTGATTAACGAGCGTAACTCGATCACGAGGAGGAGCGGCATCAGAGAGCTTTTTGAGGGCAAGATTGTAGGCACTAAACAGGCTTGTGTCATTATGAAACATGAAACCTTCTTGCTCATAACATGGCCATTGAGTCCGTTTTTCTATAGGAGTTGTTCGCACTTTGTGGACGCAGGAGAAAATTGTTGCCTCTTTAGCAGTCGTGAAGGGGCAAGAGAGCCTTCCTTCAAGTAAATACTGATGACCAATAAGAGGAAATCTTCCGAGATAAGATGAAAGCTTCTTTTGGGGTAGAGAACTTGCCATAGGAAGAGCTACAAGAGCCACTGCTGCCACTTTGAGAAGGGTCTTTACACCTCTACAAAAATTGGTAAAAAAAGATGAGTTTGCAGACTGAGAAGAAAGAGGAAGAATGTTCATAGCAGATCCAAATTAAGGCATAGCTATGTATCACATATCCCTTTTAATAATCAATGCAGTCATGAGGCTGCTGAAAGTCCTCATCTGCCTCTTCAAAATCCTCAGTTTGTACAACCCTGCTTACTTCATCATCATTTAGCATGTAGTAGTGAATTTTGCCTCTTTTGCAGTCTACTCGAGAAATGAAGGGCCGAGGCAACGTATCATGACTTTTGTCAAAAAAGTAGATAGATAGGTGTATGTTTTTTGCTGTTACTGGATAGTGGCAAAGGTATGGGCGAATGCTTTCATTATTGTTATAGGCGATAAGATACTGATTCACCACTTTGCAAATGAGGTCTCTGACATCATCGATTTCTGTATAGTGATATAAAATTGTATCATATTTTTCACATATGCAAAGCCTTGGCTCTACGCATCCTTTGGATTCGGTGCTAAAAAAGCCATCTTTTCGCATCTCTTCATGAAGTTTGTCGTTTATCTTTAACACAATTGAGCGCTCGATTTTGACATCTTCTGGGGTAAGACCGCAGTCATTAGTAGCAGGCCCCGAACATGATGAGTAAAAGAGGGGTAAAATGACCGATAAAAGGGCAATCTTTCGCATAGCAGCACCTATACATAGTATAAATTTTGCTTTATAGGTAAAACCCTATATAGCTGTCTAGTTTTTTTATAAATAACTTGATATTTATACTCTGCTGCAGGTATACTTAAGAGATATGAAAAATTTCAAAACTTATCAATTCGTACTTCTTTTTACGCCTTTTGTCTTTAGCTTTGCCCTTGGTTTAGATATCTACATTCCCATTATTCCTAATATGGTAGAAATTTTTTCTACCTCAAAGGAAATGATCCAGCTCACCTTAAGCCTCTTTTTGTTTATCACGGGAGCAGGACAGCTTATTATTGGCCCTCTTGCAGATCAATTTGGCAGAAAAAAAATCCTCTTTGCCTCAGCGCTTCTTTTTGGACTTGGCGGCCTTGGCTGCGCACTTTCCCGAGAGATCTCCTTTCTCATTGCTGCAAGGATACTTGCCGCCTTTGGTGCATGCGGAATGCTTGTCACCTCATTTGCTGTAGTGAGGGACCTCTTCTCAAGTGAAAAAAGCGCCAAAATGTATAACTTTTTAAATGGCGCGACTGGAGTCTCCCCGACTTTTGCACCAATTATTGGTGGATTTCTTTTTCTCTACTTTGGCTGGACATCGATTTTCTTTGTGCTTGCGGGCCTTGGCGGCTTAGCATGCTTTCTTACCTACTACTTCATCGATGAGACACATCCAAAAGAAGCCCGCGTCAAGATAGATCGCAATATCTGGTCTCGATACCTTGGCATATTTTCAAACAAGCAATTTATGAATCATGCCTTGATTGGAGGGCTTGCTGAAAGCGTCTTCTTCTGCTTTTTTTCTGTCTCTCCCTTTATCATCATCAATATCCACGGGATTGAAACCCATGCCTTTGGCTACTACTTTGCCCTCTTTGGCCTTGTAATCGCTATTGGCGGTTTTGCAAGCGGCTACGTGGTAGAAAAGGCAGGCATCCGTAAAACGCTTGCTATGGGAACCGCTCTTGTTGCCCTTGGCGGCCTAGCAATGCTCCTCACACCGGAGACGCTTTTCTGCTTCTTAGTTCCAATGGCTATTGCCTGCATCGGCGCCATGTTCTTACTTGGCGGATCTGCAGCTGCAGCACTTGAGCCTTTTGGCCACATTGCAGGTACAGCATCTGCAGCCTTCGGCTGCATGGACTTTAGCATCGCTGCAATCGCAGGATCACTTCTCATGCTCTTTCCCATCACCTCAAGCATCCCCTACGGTATTGCGCTTGTCATCTTTGCAACCCTTATCAGTTTGCTATTTTTTGCTTCCTCAAGAACTGCTACAGAACGTACAATACCTGCCGAATAACTTATAGGCCATTATGCGAAAAGCTCTTTTGTCTTTAGTACTGCTTGGTTTTGGGGCAACACTTTTTGCTCAGGGAATTACGGACGCAAAAGGATATAACAAAGCATCTACCATACAGTGGCAGTGGGCTAAAGATGCGCTTCAAAAATATCCCTGGATTGGGAGTGAGCGTGTGCTAGACCTTGGGTCTGGCGATGGAAAAATCACCGCCGAAATTGCAGACATCTATACAAAGGGACTCGTTCTTGGCATTGATATCTCCCCAAATATGATCGCCTATTCATCAGATGCCTTCAAAAAACAAAACCTTCTCTACCAGCAGCTTGATATTGCAAAGATCGAATTTGTTGAGCAATTTGATCTTGCCACGGCCTTTTGCTCTCTACACTATGTTGTTGAACAAGAAGAAGCTCTTAAAAGAATTCATCAAAGCCTAAAAGAGGACGGTCATCTACTTTTTGTAGGCCCTGGCCTTGATGGAACAAGCGTAGGAAATATTAGCGCAAATCTTGCAACCTCTGACAAATGGCTGCCCTTTTTCCCAGAGTATCAAAAGCAAAGAGTCTACTACACTAAAGATCAGTATATCACCCTTCTTGAAAAAACAGGCTTTTCTCCCATCTTCTTTAACGTAAGCTACGACTCATTGCAATTTTCAGACAAAACAGCCCTTACCTCATGGCTTAAAGGCTTTGTCAATTACATCAGCCATCTTAGTGATGAACAAAAAGAGAATTTTTTATCCGATATAGCCAATGAAATGCTCAAGTACAACGTAGCAACAGAGGATGGCAAGATTCAGCTCCAATCAAGCCTCTTTGAATGTCTTGTAAAAAAAGTGTTATCATGAAAAGTCCTCTATGACTCAGTGATTGGAGTTTCTTTCACGAAATGGCGGAACATATCTTTAGACCAGTCAGCAATCAATGCAGAATCAGCTATAAAAGGTTTGATATCGCTAAGAGCACTGTTCAGATCCATGGCTTCAATTTTATCAAACATAAGAGCCTCAAATCTTTCTCTTGTTAGACTTTCGTCCTGCTGCAAAAAACCTGATGAACGCATATGAATAGCAAGTCGTTCTAGAGAAAGCTTCGCACCTTTACGTAAAAGCCATAACCAATCATACCAATCACGTCCCTTAACTCTCCCCTTCCATTCTCTAAAAAGCAGAGCATGCATTTTTCCGGCAAAAACATCTTCAAGTATAACGGCTCGAATCGCAATATTCATAGGTTTTTTAAGAAATTGCATTTCAGTTCGATACGCAGGTGCCGGGTCGGTATCTATTTCGAACTTTATTTTCAACTGTGTTTGTGGATGAAAGCCTTTAACTAAATTTTTTGGAACTCCAATTTTAAGCAGTTCACCCAAGGTATTTGTTTTAATAAATGCAGATTGAATTGGCGTTTGCCAAACTTTGTTAGAGGTTTCAACTTCTACTTCAAAACCGTATGCTATAAGCTCCTCTTTTATAAATGAATTATAATATCCTAGAGAAAAGTTCTTATCTGGGGCTAGCAACGTAAAATCCAAGTCTTCTGAAAACCTGTCAAGGCCGTATAAAATACGTAATGATGTTCCTCCATAAAATGCAGCATATTCAAAAAACTTAGAACGCCATAAGCCAACCAACGCTAACTCTTGTAGAATTTCTTTAAGCGCACGTTCGAATTCAGGCCTTGTCTCACAGTTGTAGCGATCAAGCATTTCTTCAACAGCTGCTCTCATTTATTTTTCCTCAACCAAGTAATTAAAAATGATAATATTGGGCTTCCACCCGCTTTTAAGATGTCCGTAAGCACTCCGAGGCGTAAATTTTTTACTAAAACATCACCTAGTCGCAAATTTTCAAAGAGTAAATTTTCCAAATCACCCAGAGAAGAGACGTCATATTTTCTTAAATAAAATAAATCTGCAAGTGCCTTTTCTGGCGTGGCAATCAAAACTGATTCAAAAGAGTTGTATTTCGCCAATGTAAATCCTACAGAAAAAAGTTTAGCAGGGAGTGGGGTATAAGAAAATCTTCCAATTGGTGTTTGATATTCTTTTTGACGTTTAGTAGTGACACTCGTCACTTCTGCTACAAATTCAGGAATAAACCCATAATAACTCAGAGCGTACTCTAATGAAACGTAGGAAGGACCGTAAATTTGATTAGCAAGAGCTTCCAGACTGATAATTGATCGTCTATATTTAGGACCAAAAATATAAAGCCCTTTTTTTACTCTAACGATCTCTTTAAATTTTATCATCTGCGTTACTTTCGCCCTCGGAGAGCTATACTCAGAAAGAAATCCCATCAAGGTGGTATAATCAAAGCACTCTCCTTGAATTTTTTGGCGCAAATCGTCGATCATACGACTCCAGTATGTATGATTTTATCATACTTTCTGGGAATATTTATTTTCTACATTTTTCCAATATGTATGAGAAAATCATACCTATTGGTTTCTTATACCCTTATGTTTAGGGCTTATTTAAGGTCATCGTAAGTCATGCTATCCAAACGCGCTGCTCTTTAGTGCTTTTATTTCCGCCAGATTCTCCAATTTTTTTGGAGAATCTGTCTTAATCAGAGGAAGGAAAATGATCAAAATCACACTGCTGCAGGATTCCCTTAAGCGGGATGATAAGCAGCTCCGGCCTGGCATTGAGCTCGTATGACAGCTCATAAAGAGCCTTATTTAGCGTAAATACTTTGAGAAAGTAGGCTCTTTCTTTTTCATCTTCCGGAATTAAATCCTTGCCTATGCCTTGGTAGTAGCTATTCAAAAAGGCATAAGATACTTTGTCGTACCAAAGCTCTGCCCATTTTTCGAGCTTCTCTTGCATCTCCACTGTGATTGAGGGAGAAAAGAGTAGCGTTTTATAGGCTGCATAGTGAAATGATCTCAGCATGCCTGCTATATCGCGAAGGCATGATCGCTTTCTTCGCCTAAAGCTAAAGGACTGTAGAGGCTCGCCCTCAAAATCTATGATGATGCAGTCTTTACCTGTGTAGAGAATCTGTCCGAGATGATAGTCACCGTGGATGCGTATCAAGTTGAGTGAGTAGGGCTTCTCAACCAGCTTTCCAAGGTATTTTATGATAGCGCCTTCTTTCTTTAAAACCTCCTTGGCAAGCTCCTTAATGCCATCGGGGATTTTATTGATTCTATTTCGCAATGTACTAAAGGAAAGTCTTATGCTGCTTCTTATACTTTGATAGACTGAGCGCTGAGTGAGGTAGGAAAAAGGCTCTGGCTTAAAGTCTGGGTCATATGTATTGGAAGAAAGAGCCATGTGCATTTCAGCTGTCCGCCTTCCGATAAGCTCTGCAAGTTCTATTGAGATTGCACCTATAGGATTCTCGCCCTCTTTAATCGTCAGCACCCTTTCGTAATACTGCGCAAGAAGGTCGCATGTATAGTTCCAAAGCGATCCTTCATTTGGGATAAATTCTTGTAAAAGCGCGATGGTTGTTGTGAGCTTGTCATCAACCTTCCAGTCAATATGGCCAAGGTAAGGAGGAATGGAGGCAAATTTTGCTTTTTGAGTCAAAAAGCGCTCTATCTCAACATCTGGAAGGGTGCCATCTTCGAGTCTTCGGTAGATTTTGAGAAAATACTTGTTTCCATAGAGTATGGAGGAGTTACTTTGGTCTTCATAAAGTGTTTTTGCATTTTGTCCCTGCTCTTTATCTAGCTTTTTTTGCATGTAGGGAATAAGCATGCTGCCATTAGAGCTGCTTTTTCTTTGGTTGTACATGAAAGAGTAAAGCGATATACGAAACTCATCATCATGAATGGCATCATAGAGATAGCCTTCTTTTGAGTCATACTTGATTGTTGCAAGTACATCGCGAGGCTCACTTTCACCTTTAGCCATATAGGATATCGGCAGAAAATAAAGCTCTGTCTCCTTCTTTTCTAAATAAAAGACCTCAATAATGCAGAGTATTGATGAAGCAAGGTTCAACATGCAGCGAATTTTTGTATGCTGAATGGTAAGCGATTTCTGGATAAACCAGCGCGCCTTTTTCAAAAATAGTGGCAAAGCCTCTCGTTCAAGCTTTCGCTTATTTATCCCTGTAAATGCCTGCTGCCAATGGCGCGTATGGAGGACTGGAATTTCAGAATCTTTTTTTTGCTCTCCTGCTTTGCTTGGCTTTAAGCTAAGCCAGTAATAGCCATAAGGACCGAGGGTGAGGATGTAGGGCTCATTCTTAATAGCTGGAAAGCCGTTTTCATGAAAAAGCTCAGAGGGCAGAAAGCCAGCATATTTTGTGAGATCGAGTGCTACAGCTTGAGAAAATCGCGACAGGTTTGCCACAACTAAAACGATTTCTTCTTCATAGCATCGTATAAAGCTCAGCACCCTATGGTTATCGCTTTGGATAAACTCTAAGCTTCCACATCCAAATGGGAGGTGATTTTTGCGCACAATGAGCGTCCGCCGCATCCACCACAAAAATGAAGCTGGATTTTGCTCCTGATTTTCAACGTTAACAAGCTCGTAGTGATACGATGGGTCAATAATTACGGGCAGATAGAGCTTTTGAGGATTAACATGTGAAAATCCTGCATTTCTATCAGGATTCCACTGCATAGGGGTTCGTACGCCGTTTCTATCTCCAAGATAGTAATTATCGCCCATGCCAATTTCATCGCCGTAGTAGATGACAGGCGTTCCCGGGAGCGAAAAGAGGAGGATATGCATCAGTTCAATTTTTGATCTATCATTATCTAAAAGAGGCGCAAGGCGCCGCCTGATGCCGAGATTAATTCGCGCCTTTGGATCTTTTGCATAAATCCTATACATATAGTCTCGCTCTTCATCAGATACCATCTCAAGCGTAAGCTCATCATGGTTTCGTAAAAACATAATCCACTGGCAGCGAAAATCAAGTTCAGGTGTTTGTTCCAGAATATCTACGATAGGGAAGCGATCTTCAAGCTGAATAGCCATAAAAAGGCGCGGCATGACAGGAAAATGAAACGCCATATGGCACTCATCAGCATTGCCAAAATAGGCTCTCGCATCTTCTGGCCACTGGTTTGCCTCTGCAATCAAAACCTTGTCTTTGAAGTTTTTGTCCACATGGCTTCTAAGATGCTTAATGAAGGCATGGGTTTCTGGAAGATTTTCACAATTTGTCCCCTCCTTCTCAAAAAGATAGGGCACAGCATCAAGCCTCAAGCCATCGACTCCCATCTCAAGCCAAAAATTGAGGGCTCTAAATACCTCTTTTTGAACCAGCGGGTTTTCAAAGTTAAGATCGGGCTGGTGAGAATAGAAGCGGTGAAAATAATAGCTTTCTGCAACAGGATCCCAGGCCCAGTTGGATGTCTCAAAATCCTTAAAAATGATCCGCGCATCTTTATAGCGATCTGGCGAGTCGCTCCAGACATAGAAGTTTCTGAGACTTGAGCCCTTTGGCGCACGCCTTGCCCGCTCAAACCAAAAATGCTGATCAGAGGTGTGATTAATCACAAGTTCGATGATAACACGAATACCCCTCTTATGTGCCTCTGTTAGAAAGATGCGAAAATCTTTAAGCGTGCCATACTGGCTATTAACATCGAGATAGCTTGCAATATCATAGCCATCGTCTTTTAATGGAGATGGAAAAAAAGGAAGCAGCCAGATAGCTGTTGCACCGAGAGATTCGATGTAGTCAAGCTTGCTTGTAAGACCTGCAAAGTCTCCCACGCCATCGCCTGAGCTATCATAAAAGCCTTTTACGTGCAGCTGGTAGATAACAGCATTCTTAAACCAGAGCGGATTATTCTGTTCCATGCTCCTCACATAAAGTATTCAAAACCTTTTTCCCTCCGCATTGGAGTCTGGATTTTATATATCCGGCAAGGCATCACTTTTGGATCAATTGTCACAGAAAGCTCATCTCCCTCATGGATGATATGACGATCCTCTAGCAGCTCGTGCATTCGATAGGAAGAATCGCGTTTGATACCAAGATCATCTAAGGGAATTTTTATGGTGCAAGAGACTGCTTCAAAGGGGTTCATAGCGACTACAATGAAGAGGCTCACGGATGCAAATTTTGCAAAACATAAGAGGGTGGGCGAGGATGTATCATAAAAGCGTATATTTGCACTTTTTTGAAGAGCGGGATTTGTCCTTCGTATACGATTAAGCTTTGTCATAAGAGCTTTTAGAGGCATCTCATCATTTGCATTCCAGTACTTTACTTCATACTTTTCTGCATCTCTATATTCCTCAGACTCACCCAAGGGAGCATTGAGGAGGCGCTCAAATGGCGGCCCGTAGATGCCGTAGTTTGAGGAGAGGGTAGCTGCGAGAATAAGCCGTATCATAAAAGCAGCTTTAGAATCATACTGAAGATCGATAGGAAGAATATCTGGCGTATTTGTCCAAAGGTTAGGTCGAAAGTATTCTCTAACATTTTCCCCGGTAAGCTCTGTAATAAACCGCGTCATTTCCCCCTTTGTATAGCGCCAGGTAAAGTAGGTATAGCTTTGAGAAAACCCTGCCTTTGCAAGATGGTGCATAACCTTTGGACGGGTAAAGGCTTCTGAGAGAAAGATAACTTCAGGATTTTTTCTTTTTACCTCTTCAATCAGCCATTTCCAGAAGATAAATGACTTTGTATGTGGGTTGTCTACACGAAATACGGTAACTTTTCTTTCTACCCAAAAAAGCACGATGCTAAGAAGCTCACTCCAGAGGGCGTCTATCTCATCAGACTCAAAATTAAAGGGAACTATGTCTTCATATTTTTTAGGAGGATTTTCTGCATGCTTGATTTTTCCATCAGGGCCTTTTTTAAACCATTCTGGATGTTCCTTTAGGTAGGGATGATCGGGTGAGCACTGAAAGGCAATGTCTAATGCTAGTGAGATGTCTCGCTCCTTTGCCTCTTTTACGAGCTGTTCGAAGTCATCCATAGTGCCGAGGAGCGGATGAATTGCCTTATGTCCACCATCACTTGAACCAATTGCCCAGGGGCTTCCGTGATCTTCTTTCTCAGCTTGTAAACTATTATTTCTTCCTTTGCGAAAAGAAGAACCTATAGGATGAATTGGCGGAAGATATAAAACATCAAAGCCCATCTGAGCGATCTCATCAAGAAGCTTTATGACATCTTGAAAAGTCCCATGTCTATTGGGAGTATCTGCACAAGATCTTGGAAAAAGCTCATACCAAGCGCTAAATCCAGCAAGCCGCGGCTCTACCACACATGAGTACTCTACATCCTCAGTTACCCATTCTTTACTCACCAAGCCCTGAACAGTGTATAAGTATGTACCAAGGGTTTCGCATTGAAAGGCTGCCCTATAACGGTCATTGCCTATAGGTTCCATTGGAACTTTATTCCAATCAGCTTCAGCTTCTTTTTTCCATAAAAGAAGGCATGTTGGACTATCGTGCCCATCACAGAAGGCATCTATCTCTACGACGACTTCGTCTCCGATAATGCGCTTAATCGCAAACCTGCCTCCATCAACCTGAGGAGTAAGATCGGAGAGTACAACCCTGTTTCTGGCCCCATGCTGATCCATTTCCTCTTCATAACATATATAGTATTATTTTAGAAGAACAACTCAAATCACTATGTATCAGCTATTTAATTATATCCCCCGAGGGATATTTCTACAGACAACCTATCTAAGGGTTTATTTAAAGCGCTTCGTTCTCACGTGGCAATAGGGCTCCTTGCCTGTTTTGGTGTAGTAGTTTTGATGATATGCTTCTGCAGGGTAAAAGGGCCCTGCTGGCTGCAAAATAGTCGCTACCTTCATTCCATCCTTTTCGAGCTCTTGGATAAGCCTCTCACCAATTCGCTTTTGCGTCTCAGTCAGATAAAAGATAACTGATCGATACTGCTCTCCAACATCTGGGCCTTGGCGCATACGCTGCGTTGGATCATGTATCTCAAAGAAGAACTTTGTTAGAGTCTCAAAACTTGTTGCTTTGGGATCAAAAAGCACTTCTACGGCCTCTGCATGACCTGTAAGTCCGGAACAAACTTCTTCATAACTTGGGTTCGAAACAGAGCCTCCAATATAGCCAGATGTTACCTTCACAACTCCAGGAAAGCTTTTCATAAGATGTTCAACACCCCAAAAGCAGCCTGCAGCATAGTATGCACGCTGGAGTCCTTCCGCTGTTTCAAGGGGAATAAAGCGAAGCGACAAGGAGTTTACGCAGTGGCGCTCATTCTTTTTGGTAAAATGCTCACCTACAAAAACGTGGCCGAGATGGCCGCCGCAGGTTTTGCAGATAATTTCCACTCTCCGGCCGTCAGCATCTGGTTTTCGCTCAACTTTGCCCGGCAATTCATCATCAAAGCTTGGCCAGCCGCAGCCTGCATCAAATTTGCTCTCTGACATATATAGAGGTGTGTCGCATCTTCTGCAAACATAGACGCCAGATCGAATTTCTTCCTCATATTCCCCGCTTCCTGGCCTTTCAGTACCTTTATGGACAATAACATGCTCTTCTTCTGGTGTGAGCGGATTGTATCGTTTCATGCAAACTTCTCCTCAAAAAAGTTTTTCATTGAAAGCAAGGAGCGTTTTTCAGATAACGGGTTGTAGATAAGCCCCATAGCTTTTTCGTGAGCCTCTGGATTTGTAAACGCGTGCGACGTATTGCTGTAAATATGCATCTGCCAGTCAATTTTTTGATCGCTAAGCTCTTTTTGGATTTGGTCAATATCTTCTTTTGTAACAAGCGGATCATCATGGCCATGCAGCATAAGGAGCGATCCCTTAATGTGTTTGCTAATGGGAACAGTTTTTGCGCTGCCCCTTCCGAGCACTGCATGAAAGCTTACGACTCCTTGCAGATCGACACCGCTTCTAAAAAGTTCTATAATGGCAAGACCGCCAAAGCAAAAGCCAATACCTCCCATTTTTTGGGAATCTACCATGGGAAGCTCCTTAGCAAGATCATAGGCTACTTTTAGACGCCCCTGCAAAAGTGCTCTATCCATAAAAAGCGGGTTCATGAGCGCTTTTGCCTCATCTACAGAATGGGCCTGTTTTCCATACATATCAACTGCAACACCAACGTAGCCGAGCTTAGCTAGGCTTTCTGCTTTCTTTTTTGCAAAGTCATCTTTTCCCATCCAGGCATGTGCGACAAGTATGCATGGGCGCTTTACATTGCCATCTTGATAATAGATATCGGCCTCGAGATTTTGGCCATTATGGCTATAGGACATAGTCTCATGGTTCATGCTGCCTCGCTTAAAATAATAAGTTGAATTAAAAACATATATCTGGTATACTAATATCCTATGCAAACAATATCGGCACTACATTCCTCTCCGAATTTTATCTGGGTAAATAGAGAAAAGACAAAATCTCTTATCACAGAGGTCGCAAAAAAGGCCCTGGAAGCGCTCCAAATTAGCGCCCTCATTCTTACCAAAGCGATTGCATTACCTATAGAACTCAGCATTCTTGCCGTTGTTGTTACACTCACTGCTGTAAGCATTCTTTTTGCATTTCCTTATCATGAGCATATGATCGCCGTTGTCGATAATCTCTGGGAGCTTGTTAAAATCACCTATAGAGTCGGTTTTTATCCAGCAAAAGAATCTGTGCAGTATGCAGATAACTATCAAGGAAGCCCGCAATTTGCGCTCGTTACTCCAGAAAAAGTATCAAGAGGTCCCATACTCTACGCTCCTGGCTATTTAGACTCGCCCCTATCACTTAGAGACGATGCAAGAAAAATTGCTGAAAGAACAGGCTCGCCAGTCTATATCGTCCAGTATCGATCACTGTTTCAGTCTGTTGAAGAGCATGCAAAGGATGTAGCACGAGTCTATGATCGCATTAAGCTAGATACCCAGTCAGAGCCAATCTTACTTGGCCATTCTATGGGCGGCTTAACTACCGGAAGGTTTATTCAGAATTCTACCGCAAAGGTGAGAGGCTGGATTACACTTGGAACTCCGTTAAAAGGCACCCATATCGCACATATAGGCCTTGGCAACTGCGCAAGGGATATGCAGCCAAATTCAACATTTATGAAGGAATTTTCTCGCCCCGGCAGATTAAATGAAATCCCTTCCCTCCATATATATAGCGAAACCGACAGCATCGTTCCACCCTATTCTGCGCAAGGAGATCACCGCTCTTATCGCTGCAATGGAACCTACAGCCACATTGGCCTAAGATCTAAGGAAGAGGTCCTCTGCCAAATCGAGCAGGCAGTAGCCGCTTATTCGTAGCGCATCTCAATCACTTCATTTTTATGAGGTCCCTTAACCTTCCAAGATAAGGTAGCGCCCTCACTATCAAGTACCAGCTTGCCTGAATAGCAGTCATCTCTACAAAGAAAGGGATCTTGAGAAATCAGGCTATTTTTTTTATCTCGAACAAGGTGAAAAAGAAACACAGGATGCTCTATTCCATGGCGAAGATGCTCAAGACTTATCCGCGTCCCCTCATATGTCCAGCGGAAAATGTTTGTAAATCCAATTTCATTTTGCCACTTGCCTTTCTCAGAAAAAATCAGGATATTTTCTCCTAGTGCAGAAACTGTAACTCTTCCCTCACCATAATCCTTGCCAGATGTAAGAGTAAGTGTAGATATAGTGGAGAGCTTTTTCCAAAATAAGCTCACATCTTGCGCTTGTCGCAAAAATGCCCTCTTTTCTTCCTGAGGAAGATGCATATATCCTTTTTTGAGGAGCAGCTTAAGCTCTGAAAGAAGTGGATAGGTTTCATTGAACTGATAGATCCTCGTTTTTCCCTCATAGAAGCTTGTGATAATTTCTCCCTTCTCAAGCCTTTCGAGTGCTTTTTGCAGAGGCGTAAGTGCTGTTTGAAATTGCCTTTGGAGCTCTGTTCCATAACACTTGCCGTGGATGAAGAGAAAAAAAAGTACGCGCTCAATATTTTTATTTCCAAACAGTTCCGATAACATGAATTATTAACCTACTTTCTAGTTTACACCACCTATTTATAGCATTTGAATGATTTTTATAGGCTTGAATTGATGTAAATGCGCATGCATCCTCTCTTTTAAAACAAGGAGAACCTCATGCAACCGCTAAAACGAGATCGCGAAGAATTTGAACTTGATAGTCCTAAACAAATTCTTATCTTTGATGATGCTGGCTGCGCATCCGAAAGCATCCGGGCCATTGCATCTCAGCTTACCTCACTTTTTTCCTGCACGGTAGAAGCAAAGAGTGCTGAGTATTTAAAAACCCATGATTGGGAAAAAAATACTTTTGCCCTTGTGATGGGAGGAGGCGAATGCTCGCGCTGGGATGAGAGGCTCGGAACTGAAGGCATCGAGCGCATCAGACGCTACGTAACACGCGGGGGAAGATACCTCGGAATATGCGCAGGCGCCTACTTTGCCGCAAGAGAGAGCATCTTTTGCCTCTCAGGCACAGCTGCTATTAAAAAAACAAGATCCCTTGCCTTCTTTGATGGCATAGCATCAGGACCAATCAAAACCTCTGATAATCACCTCTCACCAAGTGCTGCCCTAGCTGTAAAAATAAACCTCCTCTCACAAAAAACAGGAAAATGCTACTACCAAGGCGGCTGCAGCTTTAACATCCTCGAGGATAGCGAGCTCACCCGCGTCATTGCCTGCTATGAAAAACCCTACCAAGGCAGCTGCATCATCCGCTCTATCGTAGGCGAGGGAAAAGCAATACTTTGCGGCCTCCATCCCGAATTTCTCTGGAAACCAGAGTATTCAGCAGCGACTCCTATAGCTCTAAAGCTCGCAAAACATGAACCCTTCCGCCAAACAGTCTGGCAATCGATGGTTTCTGAACTACTGTAGAGCTCGCCTCCGATACCGAGTCCGAGACCGTGACGAATCTTTTGTACAAAAATCTTTTAGCAACCCATACGGTCTCGATCTCGATAACCTTGTATAAAAATTTGTTTTTAAGTACTGTGCAAATTTTAGGCACAAGGAAACTAAAATGCGTCTTTGGCTACTTATTGCCCTCTGTCTTGGAGCAGCTACGATGAATGCAGACGAAGCACGAGTTGAGCAAATTCTTTCCCAAATGACGCTGAAAGAAAAGATCGACTACATTGGCGGCCACAATTCCTTTTATATACGCGCAATAAGCCGGCTTCATATCCCTGAAATTAAGCTCTCTGATGGAACGGTCGGTGTACGAGGTCATGGACAGTCGACCTCCTATCCTGCCGGAATCAATATTGCAGCCTCATTTAATGAGGAGCTTGCCCATTCTGTCGGCAAGATGATGGGCTATGATGCAAGAGCAAGGGGCGTTCACATACTGCTTGCGCCGGGAATTAATCTTAACCGCTTTCCCCTTTGCGGCAGAAACTTTGAGTACTTTGGCGAAGACCCTTACCTAACATCTCGAATGGCTGTGGAATTTATCAAGGGCGTCCAGAGCCAAAATGTGGCCGCATGCGTAAAGCATTTTCTTGCTAACAATCAAGAATGGAACCGCCACCAGGTAAGCTCAGATATTGATGAGCAAACCATGCATGAGCTCTACCTTCCAGCATTTAAAGCTGCCGTTCAGGAGGCTAAAGTTGCCTGCGTTATGGCATCTTACAACAAGGTAAATGGCATACAAATGTCTCAAAATAGAGCGATGCTTAAAGACCTTTTAAAAGATGATTGGGGCTTTGAAGGCATAGTAATTTCTGACTGGACCTCCACCTATGATGGTATCGAAGCTGCAAATAGCGGCCTAGATCTTGAGATGCCCTATGCTGCCTACATGAACAGAGAAACCCTCTTTCACGCTATCCAAGAAGACAAAGTTCCTATGGCAGTAATCGACGATAAAGTACGGCGCATCCTTCGCACGCTCAACTCTTTTGGCTTTTTAGATAGGCCTCAGACAGACTATAGAGATTCTCTTTTTAACCATAAAGGCCATCAAATTTCACGCAAGATGGCAGAAGAATCGATTGTATTACTCAAAAATGAGGCTATTCTTCCCATTAACAAAGAAAAATGCACATCAATTGCTCTTATTGGCCCTTTAGCACTTACTCCCATTCCTTATGGAAGCGGAAGCTCTGAAACAGACCCCTACCTCAAGCAAAGTTTTGTAGGCGCTATAAGCGACGCCTTAGATCAGGAAATAGCTATACACTATGCTAGCGGAATTCCTTCCTATACATCACCTTCCGTAAAAGCAAATCTTGCAGGAACTGAGCTTGGTTTTTCTGCAGAGTATTATGATAACACCAATTTTTCAGGCGAGCCTGCTGTAAAAAGGCTCGATCAGAACATTACCTTTCAATGGAAAGAGCGAAGTTATCGCCAAGGCGGACCGCGAAATCACTATAGTATCCGCTGGACAGGCTATTTTACCCCTGAAGAGCCAAAAGAGCACACCTTCTACATATCATGCGCAGGAGTACACAAACTCTCCCTCAATGATATCGTCCTCATCGATGAAAAAAGTGCAAATTTTTCCCATAAAACTGTCTCGCTTACAGAACAAAAGCCCTACAAAATATGCATAGAATATATTGTAGGCCACGGACCTCAGGGAATTCATTTTGGGATAGCTCAAGGGCCAAATCGAGCAATAGAGCTTGCTAAAGAAGCTGCATCATCAAGCGAGGTTGCAATTATCTTTGCAGGCTTTGGAAGCCAGTTTGAAGGCGAAGATTGGGATAGAAGCTTTACACTACCTCTTGCACAAGATGCGCTTATTAAGGAAGTCGCGTCCGTAAATCCTAACACTATCGTTGTCCTTTGCAGCGGCGGAAATGTCGATATGTCGCACTGGATCGATGACATCAAAGGACTTCTCTTTGCAGGCTATCCAGGCCAAGAAGGAGGCAAGGCACTTGCAGATATACTAACTGGCAAAATCTCGCCCTCTGGCAAGCTGCCGGTATCCTTTGAAAAGCGGCTAGAAGATAACGCCTGCTTTCACTTCTACCACGATAAAGACAACACAAAGAAAGTATGCTACAGCGAAGGGCTCTTTTTAGGGTACAGACACCATGATAAAAACAAAATCAGCCCTCGCTTTTGTTTTGGCCATGGACTCTCCTACACCACCTTTTCCTACTCAAATATTGCAGTAAGCAGGCAGCCAGATTCTCAAATACGCGTAAGCTTTGATATACAAAACAGCGGAAAAGTAGCTGCTAAAGAGGTTGCCCAGGTCTATGTACATGCCCAAGATACAGGGCTTGAACGTCCAGTAAAGGAGCTCAAAGGCTTTACAAAAGTTTTGCTGCAGCCAGGCGAGACAAAAAGATGTACGCTCCTTCTTCCGGCATCTGCTTTTTCCTACTACGACACTTCGGCAAAAACTTGGAGCGCACTCCCTGGCAGCTATGAAATCCTTGTAGGCAGCTCATCAAAAGACATTCACCTGAAGGCAACATGTCAAAAGTAGGCGATAAAGAGCTTGAACAGATCACATCGCGCCTCAGCGTTCGTTCGGCGCCTGAGATTGCCCACGAGCTCAGCAAAAAGCCTATAGACATTCAAAAACGGATGTTTTTGCAGATTGCTCCAAAGGTAGCAATAGAAGTTTTTGACTATCTCCCTACTAAGACAAAAACAGACCTTTTGAGCAGAATGAGTACTAGGCAGGTTGCAACTCTTCTCGAAGAGATGCCTCCAGATGATCGCACGAGCCTTTTGCAAGAACTGCCCCGCAAAACTGTCGATGAATATATAAAGCTTTTGCCAGACCTTGACCGAAAGCTGATACTTACACTGCTTGGATATCCAGAAGACTGCGTTGGCCACTTCATGACGACAGATTATATCGCTGTAAAAATGAACTGGACGATAGAAAACGTCCTTGAGCATATCAGAAAGTATGGCCACGACAGTGAAACCATCAACGTTATCTTTGTCATAGATGATCAAGGAAGGCTTATACGAGATGTAAACATTAAAGATTTCCTCTTCGTACCCAAAACCTTTAAAGTATCTCAAGTGGCTCATGATGGTTATGTGGCTATTAATGCAAACGAAAAAGCAGAAAATGCAATTAACATTTTTAAGGAATATGACCGAGTCGCCCTTCCTGTAATCGATGATCAAAAAAAGCTCATCGGCATAGTGACCATCGATGATATCTTGCGCCTTGCTGCTGAAGAGTCCACAGAAGATATGCAGAAGGTGGGCGGCGTGGAGGCACTTGAAGAGCCCTATATGCAAACCCCCTTCTTAGAGCTGATGAAGAAAAGATCTACCTGGCTTGTGGTGCTCTTTATCGGAGAGCTCTTTACGGCAACTGCTATGGGCTTTTTTGAGCAAGAAATCTCGCAAGCTGTAGTCCTTGCCCTCTTTTTGCCCCTTATCATCTCAAGCGGCGGCAATGCCGGCTCGCAATCCTCAACCCTAATTATACGAGCTATGGCCCTTGGAGAGGTAAAGCTTAGCGACTGGTGGCGCGTCATGCACCGCGAGATCTATTCAGGCATTTTTCTCGGCTGTGTGCTCGGAACCATAGGCTTTATTCGGGTAGCAGGTTGGAACATGGCCCTTGGCACCTACGGCGAGCACTGGCTCTTGATTGCCATAACCATATTCTTTTCTATTATGGGCGTCGTGCTGTGGGGATCCCTTACAGGCTCTATGCTGCCCCTGCTCCTAAAACGCCTTGGGGCAGACCCTGCCACTTCCTCTGCTCCCCTTGTTGCAACGCTTGTGGACGTTACAGGGATTACAATCTATTTTGGTATAGCGATGTTTATCCTAAAAGGCACTCTGCTACACTAATCCCAAGCCCTTGCCCTTTATTCAAAAGCAAATTGGTCTCTATAACAAGCGTACATTTGATTTACCTCTTGAAGACCTCCTCCTTCGGAATTAAGGTAAGCAATCTTAAAGCGCACACAATGCGCCTGGACTGCACTATATGCCTCTTTTGAAACATCAACAAAGAATTTATACACCCTCTCCACCTTCTCATAAGCCGGCGCATCTTGTAGAGCCTTAAAGTCTCTCGAAAAAACAACCCCTATCCTATCTCGAATGGTATTTCTTCTCTCTAATTCTTGCCTGGTAATTGCAATAGCATCATCATTTAGCTGCATACTATCAAATATTTCTCGTGGCGGCACACCTTGCTTAATCGCATATCTATAGCGAAAAAGCTCCTGCGGAGTATGGAAATAAGCTTCAAACTCTGCCGATTGCAGGTCTTTTGTACTTTGAAGCTCTTCTTTTAATGGTTCGAATAAATACTGCGCTTGTGGAAAACCAAATCTATCAATCCCTGCTGACATAATATCTCCTTGTAAAAAGCCAAAGATACTACATCCAAACTCGCAAAATCACAATGTGTTTCGAAAAAACTCTCTCTGCTCTCTCTTCTCTGTGAGCTCTGTGACTCTGTGGTAAAAAAAATCTAAAAGATCGGAACTAAAAAAAGGCACTTCAGGTCGAAACCTGAAGCGCCAACGGGCTTACTGAACTGGAGTTTCGTCGATTCTATGCTCATGTTTTTGGAGCTTTTTTTCATGCTTTTTAGCACGACGCTCTTTAAGAGACATAGTTGGCTTCTTCTTGTCATCTCGACGGTGCTTCATCTCTTTACCCATAAACCACCTTTATTTTTAGTTACAAAGAGGAATTAACCTCTTAACTTTATAAGTAACTAATTTAACTAATTAATGTCAATTAAACTGAAATGTTTTTAAGTGAAACATTATCAACATTAAGTAGTAAGATGCCGCCGGATTCAGCCTCTTCGTTTGTAGGTGCCTCAATATCAGATATTTCCACAGTATCTATAGGAATAGAACTATCGCTCATTCTATTAATAAAAAGGCCTATACTATTTTCCCCCTCTGGCTGTATAGCAAAGGTGCAGTTTCTAATATGAATATCCCTACTTCCCTCAAGATAGCTTGTTATTAGCGCTCCAAGAGCAAATGTGCTATTAGTTCCAATTAAAAAGCTTGCTTTTGAGTTTTCACAGACAGAGTCTTCAAGGAAAAAATCAACTACATCTAGACCTGTGATGCCGCTAAAGTAGTTATTGAGGCACGAGCATTCATAAATACTTACATTCGAGGAGTTAAAGATAATAATACCTCCCATGCCGTTTATTCCTGCAAAAGGGAGGTTGGGACGTCCGTTATTTTCTGCTGTAATCTCAGAAATCGTCACCCCAGAGACAGGCTCAGTCGATAGATTCTCTCCAGCCATATCGATAAGGTTTTTTCCTGTTTTTGCCTGGATGGACTTTGTGCCTACCATTCTTTTTGCTGTAGTTGCGGCGGGAGGATTTACAAAAATGCCTGCCTGAGAGAAGTTTGAAACGACGCCATTTGTAATATGGACATTTGATACATCAGATGCTACGGCAATTCCCACAACAAAGGGCTGATTTTTGGAGTTTTGCGTAAGCTGTTTTCCATTAAGATCAAGTGTGACATTTGAAACTTTAATGGTTATTGCAGGATTGGAATTTACCGGATCATAATCTATGTCATAGGCAAAACACCATTCCCCTTCTTTATCAATCACAAAGCCATCTCCAGCAACATCCGAGGGATAGATGACATATTCGCAAGAGAGCGTATGCTTTTCTTTTTCTGACTCTGAGGTCAGAAAGTAAAAGTCAGATGTTGATTCTGAAGATGCAAAAAGGGCTTGAGTAGCAGCAAGGGCTAGATATAAAAAGCGCATGGTAGTATCCTTAAAGGGTCAAAATATCCGGATACTATGACAAGACACCTATTTTTCCTACTCATTTTTTTGGCAAAACTGCACGCAGATGATCTTCCTTGGCTTGCAGCAAAAGACATGCATATAGTCGACGAAAAGGGCTCTGAAGTTATACTTTCAGGCATTAATCTAGGAAACTGGCTCGTAGAGGAGATGTGGATGTGTCCAATTGTAGTAGAGCCTCCTCAAGATTCAGAATTTACTCCCATTAAAGACCATGTAAGCCTCTGGAAAACTTTTGAAAAGCGTTTTGGCAAAGAAAAGATGGAAGAGATTAGAGCCCACTATAGAAACACGTGGATTCGCGATTCAGACTTTGCACATATAAAAGCACTTGGCTTTAACGCGGTACGCCTGCCCTTTCTCTTTGACCTTCATCATGAAGAGACAGGCCTTTTTTACTGGCTTGACCATGCTGTAGAGCTTGCTAAAAAAAATGGCCTCTACATTATCTTAGACATGCACGGCGTGCCCGGAAGACAAAGTAAAAGCATGCATACCGGCGAGAGCAATAAAAGTGAATTTTTCTCATCAAGCAAACATGTTGATAAAACGTGCGAGATTTGGAAGGAAATCGCAAAGCATTATAAAGACAATCCCGTCATTGCAGGCTATGACCTTGTAAATGAACCCATGGATACGCCAAGCAGAAAAGAGCTCTACAAGATGTATGACAAGCTCTATAAGGCGATTAGGTCTGAAGACAAAAGGCATATTATTTTCCTCCAAGATGGCTATAAAGGTGTAGACCATATGCCGCATCCAAAAGAGAATAAGTGGTCAAATATAGCTATGAGCACACATCACTACATCTTTGAAGAAAACTCTACAGATGAGCATATGTCAAAGCTCTCTGATCACATCAAAAAAGTGCAGGAAAAGCAAAAAAGCATCAAAGTACCCTACTTTCTTGGAGAGTTCAACGTAGCGCCCAAGGGCTCTTTTGAAGCACTAAAGCGCGTACTTACCCATCTGCATGAAAAAAAGATCTCCTACAGCTTCTGGAGCTATAAAATTGGCAGACGCGGGCACAAAAAATCGCTATGGGCAATACTTTATGCACCCGGAAACCAAAAAAACATTGACCCATTTAGGGATAGTTATAAAGATATCATAAAAAAGATAGAGAAGCTAAAAAGCCATAACTATGTCCAAAATGATGAACTTGCACACCTCTTCAAACGATAGACCAAGCCACCTCAAGCGAGGATTTTTACCTGCCAATGATCCA
This sequence comes from uncultured bacterium, assembly GCA_964462925.1. Lineage (GTDB taxonomy): Bacteria > Chlamydiota > Chlamydiia > Chlamydiales > FEN-1388 > SZAS-7. The sequence continues at coordinate 5,301 of CAYWZU010000028.1, read as the reverse complement.
CTTGAGACTCTTGGGGATCCATTTAGAGAATGGGAAATAGCTGCACACTCTCTTCCCAAAATCCTTGTCGGCTCAAAATTTCCTGAAACATTGCAAAAGATTGCACCATTTCCTGTAACTATGCTGAAGAGTGAAGAGGAATATGAGCGCGCTATGCAGATTTTTTCCTACTTTGGCCACGCCTATGTCTGGGGACAAAAAAATACACCATCTAGCATTCCTGCCATCCTTGCAAAGCCCTGGTGTGAAGTGGCAAAAGCCTTAAACCGCCCTCCAGTACTATCTTACGCCTCTTATGCACTCACGAACTGGAAGCGTCTTGATAAGGCAGGCCCCATCGATCTTGGCAATATCGTCCTTATCCAAAACTTTCTCGGCGGAATCGATGAAGAGTGGTTTATTCTCGTCCATGTAGCAATTGAGGCAAAGGCAAAAGATGCCTTGAATGGATGTCTCGATGTCATTTCTGCTGTCGATGCAAACGATATACAAAAAACAGAGCAATCGCTTTTGCAGATTAAAAGATCCCTTGAAGAGATGTGTGAGACGCTCGATCGCATGCCAGAGAGATGCGACCCCTACATCTACTATAATAGAGTCCGTCCCTACATCCACGGCTGGAAAAACCACCCATCATTTCCAAATGGGCTGCTCTATACAGGTGAGTATGACAATAAGGCGCAATTTTTCCGTGGAGAAACAGGCGCCCAAAGCTCCATCATCCCAACACTAGATGGCCTGCTAGGGATAACCCACACGCAAGATGAGCTCTTTCACTACCTACAGGAAATGCGAAGCTACATGCCAGAAAAACACCGCGCCTTCCTCACCTACGTAGAGACCCATTCAAAACTCCGCCCCTTTGCCCAAAAGAACCCATCACTAAAATCAATCTACAATGACTGCGTCACTCTGATAAACCGCTTTCGCCAAACCCACCTCACCTACGCTGCTACCTACATCCAAAAACAGCACCAAGCAAGCAAGGATAATCCCACCGCAGTGGGAACAGGAGGCACGCCGTTCATGTCCTACCTAAAAAAACACCAATCCGAAACCGAGTCCTTCCTCCTGCAATAAAAATCTTACCACGCGAGAGGCACAGAGGAGAAAAAGAGAGAGAAAATTATTTCTAATTTTCTTCCTCTCTTCTCTGTGTCTCTGCGCCTCTGTGGTAAATAAAATTAAAACCCGTAGGAGAGCCTGAACTGGAGGTAGTCATCGCGGATGCGGCTAAACTGGCCGGCATCGCAGTAGCCATTGTGGTATTCCATGGAAAGGCGAATTTTTTGACCCATGCCATTGATTTTGCCCCACTCATAGCCGATGGCAAATGTGGCATCTATTTTCCAGTCATTATCTTGCCAGTTTTCAAAGTGCATGGCAAGATAGGGCGTGCCGTAAAGCTGTTTCCACTCACGTCTTCCTACACGAACTTCCATACCGTATTGGACATAAAGCGGCTTAAGATGCATCTCTGAATCGCTATGGCCGATGACCCCAGGGCCGCCGTAGACTCGTATTTGATTTGTGATGTTGTAGGCTGTGAAGAAATCTATTGCCTCATAGCTTTTGTTGAGGCGTTTCGCGTGATCTTTTCGCTTTAAATATTCATCTCCAAGATGCGATGAGATGTGATAGAGCCTTAAGCGATATGCCCACTCATCATAGGCATAGCTTAAAGGAACGGCTACATAGTAGTCTGCATTGATTAACGGACTTGAGTAGTCTGTTTGGTTGAATACAGCAAAAACGCAGCCTTCCACTTCCAGCTGAAGATCTCCCTTAGTCTTCCAGATATTGACGTTAGACCATCTGTAGAGTGGAAATTGATCGCCAAAGGAAACAGGAGTACAAGTTTGACCTGCAACAGAGTCATGAAGCCTGATACCGCCTGAAAATGACACCTGGCGAGGGTTTGCAACTTGCGTAGGAAAGAGAACGGTTGACTGTGGAAGCCAAATGCCATTATGTCCCTGGTTATTGAGAGCAGTTTTTTCGCTTCCTGCATATTCTCTAACAACATTAAGCCCTATAATATCATGCTTCAAAGAGTCGGCAACAAAATTTTTAACATACTGCTCGATTCTATTTGCCCTATCTTTATCAAGAGGCAAAGCAGAGAGAATCACATCTCCATTTCGCACCGTAACTACTGTGCCTGAATTTGGAAATTTTGAATCAAGACAGCCCTGCAGATATGCCTGAAGGTAGGTATTGTGATTTTCCAAAGAAACATTTGATTCTTTTTTATCTGCCTGAGCAATAGCAAAATCCTCAGGAACCTCAATAGCAACTATTTTATCTGCCTTGTTATTTCCGGCTAAAAGAGCGCATGTGATTGAGAGCAAGGTGCCAACATATGAAAACTGCCTACGCATGGAGAAATACCTTAGTAAATATCGGTCATATTACAGGATTCTTACTGAATTTCTGGGAAAAAAGGCAAGCAATTCTGTATAATGATCGAAGTTTTCCCACCGAGGGGCAATAGCTCAGTTGGTCAGAGCAGCGGACTCATAATCCGTTGGTCGCAGGTTCAAGTCCTGCTTGCCCCACTTTTTGTAACTTGTTGTGATAAAGTGTTTAAGGTTTACGATGATAACAATAAATCATTTGAAACCCTAGCCAATATAAGGGTCGTGGCACACAGGTGGCACAGTAAGACCCTATACACCACAACACATCTCAGCACTCAGCATCAATTCGACGTTGTCACTGCTCACGCTAACCACCCAACTGGAGCATGAGCAACATGGCAACAATTCAAAAGCGCAAAAACAAAAATAACACTTACAGCTACAAGGTAATGATCCGCCAAAGCGACGGCTACCCACCCGCCTACAAAACCTTCCCCACAAAACAAGAAGCCAAGGACTGGGCAACACAAGAAGAGGCCCATCGCAGGCAAGGTGCTTATTTCCCCGAACAAAGCCGCAACAAGCGCACCCTAAATGAGCTTATTGATCTCTACATAGAGATAATCCTCCCCACAAAGCCCAAGAATGCAAAAGACACAAAACGCCACTTGCAATGGTGGGGCTCTAGAATCGGGAAATTTGCCGTACAAAACATCACCCCTGAAATAATAGCCAACCTTAGAATGGAACTAGCCAATGGCACTACTCCAAAAGGAACTCAGCGTTCCCACGGGACTGTAAATCGATACCTAGCAGCTCTCTCCTCCGTTATGACCTATGGGGTACGCGAATGTGGGTGGATCTCTAATAACCCTTGCCTGCGCGTCTCCAAATTAAAAGAATCATCTGGTCGCGACCGCATAGCCACCGAAGCCGAATGTATGCAGCTCCTTGAGGAATGCAAAAACAGCCGCAATGAACATCTCTACTTAATCATCCTCCTCGCCATCACCACAGGCATGCGTCAAGGCGAAATCACAGGAATAACATGGGACTGTGTAGATCTCAAAGATCAAGTCATCATCCTGAAAAACACTAAAAATGGAAAACCACGTTCAGTCCCCATCACCGGCATTGCCCTCAAACTACTAAAAGAAAAATACCTAGCCCGCTCACAACATAGTCCTTACGTATTCCCCGCTAAAAAGCGCTTTGGACACATTTGCATAAGAAAGGCGTGGGATGAATTGCGTAAGCGTGTAGGTATTAAAAATTTTCTTTTCCATGACCTTCGCCACACATTTGCAACATATGCAGCAGAAGAAGGTGCCTCCACATTAGAACTAGGCACAGCAATGGGACACAAAACATTGCAAATGCTCCAAAGGTACACCCACATGAATGCCAAGGCCACACGTCGCTTCTCAACTGCCGTAGAAAAACGCGTTCTAGACCCTACCACAAGTCAAGAAAATGACTTCGACCAATTTACTCAACTAAAATCTATTGCTTAAGGAGCACTGAAATGCCACATAAATTGAAAAAAGGAAACCTCAGAGCAGTAAATCTGTCCTTAACGTACATTCAAGAGGCATATGAGTTTGTGCGTAAAGTAAGCAGTCACAAATTGCCCCACTATCAAAGTCCGGGTCAACTTTCTGAATTACTTCTTGACTTGGAAGCAGATGCCCCTGAATTAGCTTTTGAGATTGCTTTTACTGTTCTTCTTGCGCCAGGTCTCGACTACTTATATCCCTCACAATCTGACAGCGATGATTTTTTTCCTAAATGGATAGACTTTTTCAATAGTCCCATCGGCGATGACTACGAAAAATTCCTATATATACAACAGGCATACCTCAAAATAAACCCCGTAATAATTCTGAAAGCTGAATTCAGCCCTAACAGTTCTACAACATATGCAGAAGCCTATCAACTAGCATTCTTTCTATTTCTCAGTAGAAAGCACCGGCAGCATAAAAAGCTCTTTGATTTTTGGTTAGATCATATCGAACAGTCTCTTAGAGACAAAATCAAAGTGCCCAAAATCTATGTTAATGAACTGCGTAGAGCATTAGAAACAGAATACACACACAATATCCACAGCAGAAGAAATATAACATTTGGAAAAAAATCAACCTACTCCATCGACCAAATAACTGCTGCTAGGATTATTCTTTACTTTGCTGAAAAAATGCGAAAGCTCCCCTATAACAACCAGTATGTTGAGGCCCTCATCTGTATGTGGATCGTGTTACGGATAAATCACATCAATCCTTCAAATAAAGTTGGTATCACTGAAATACGCTCATCCCGACAACCTTCACTGCCAAAAGATATTGGCTCAGAATACCAAGACCTGATTGATCTTTTGATTGGACCACACCATCGAAAATACTTGATGCCTAACTTAACTAAAGACATTATTGAACATAATTTCCTACATGCCCTAAATGAATGGGAAAAATCTAAACTCGGAGATATTTCTGGCGATGCTTTCACATCCTTTCCCCATCCTTTTAGCAGGTTTTTACGCATTCCACACTCAATTTTACAACAAAGACGCTCGAATAATTTAGATTCAAAAACTTGCGAGATTTCAGGAAGGCAGCTGCTCTCAAAACTAGGAATGCCCTGTATGGCCACAGTAAGATCTAAAGCAATCCAGAACCTCAATCAGCCCATTAGGCATTAATTACCATCTCTCTGTAGTATTACCTACCCTTGCTCCATTAAAGCATAATCGACATCTATCACACTAAATATATGTGACTTATAAAATATTTCCTCTTTCTAAATTTTCAAAAACAGAGCTGTAAAGACAGATTAATGTGTATTCTTACAGACAACCACCGTGAACTGGGATCAGTTCACATCACATGAGGAGAATAGATGAACGAAGAAAAACTTTATAGAAGTGTAAAAGAACTGGCTAATGACC
>CAYWZU010000027.1:0-31506 GCA_964462925.1 uncultured bacterium | reverse complement strand
TAAATACTGGTATAAATGACTTTTTTGTGAGAAGACCCCTTATGGATGAGGTGTCAGGCTATATAAAAAATCTGCCGAAATATCCGGCATTAAAACAACTATTTTAGCTATGAAATACCTATTCACCCTCTTATTACTCGCTCTCTCACTTTTGGATGCAAAGCCAAAAAAGCTCTCCTATCTTGAATGGAGTAAAAAGCAAGTTGATCTTGTAGTCTTTTCCTATGACAGACCCCTTCAACTTTATGCATTTTTAGAATCCGTTGAAGCATACCTTACAAATCCTCATCTCATCCATGTGATATATCGCTGCACAGATGATCGCTTTGCGAGTGGCTACGATAAGGTTTTTACTCGATTTCGCTATGTAATACCTCACAAGCAAGGAAAAAACCCGCAAAAAGACTTTAAAAAAAACGTGTTAAAGTCGGTGTTTTCTAAGAAATCAAAATCGCCCTACATCATGTTTGCAGTAGATGACATCATCCTCACAGACAAGATAGACCTTACTGAATGCACAGATGCCCTTAAGAAATATAAGGGATGGTTTTTTTCTCTTCGTCTTGGGAAAAACATCACCAAAAACACCCTTGCCCTGAATCAGTCGCTAGAGCCTGTCCATACCGGCGTACCAAATGGTAAAGATCTAAAAAATGGCGTCTTTACGTGGAAGTTTACAGACCCATCTGCTCAAGGAAGCTGGAACTATCCCAATTCAACAGATGTAACGATCTACCGCAAAAAAGATATAAAGCGCTTTCTCAAAAAAGCTAAATATACAAATCCCAATATCATGGAAAGCGAATGGCACTGGAACTGGCAGCCAAAGAATAAAAAAGGGCTCTCCTTTCAATCCTCGAAAGCCGTAAACCTTCCACTAAACGTCGTAAACCCCTACTGGCAAAGCGCAAACATTAATATCTCTACCTGGCAGCTTTTAGAAAAGTTTGAATCTGGCTTCAAAATAGACATCGGCAAATTCTACAAAATCGATAACTACGCACCCCACATGCCCTATGAGCCAACATTCATTCCAATAGATGAGCCTCCATCTACTGGCAGCCCAAAGCTTTTGCCAAACAATTTAGAAAACCCCACAAGCGCCTGGATCCAAGAGCAGCTAAATCAACTTGGCTCCTAAGTTGCCTATAGGCTTAGTGAAGCAAGCTGCTTTTCTAATAGTTCCAGAGTGAGTTTATCATCCGGGTTTTGATGAATAAAGGTTGGATCTAGCTCCTTTAATGCCTGGAGCCGTTTTGATGCTTCTCCTTTTCTTCCTGATTCAAAGAGGGCAAAGAGCGCCTCTGTTGAATGATCAGATGATCTCCTTGTATCTCGCTTTTCAAGAAGACGTAAAGCAGCGGCACTTTTTAGCATAGATCCTTGATACTTTACGGCAAGCTCCTTGAGCGCTTTAACGGCCCCTAGGGGCTTATTTTCTTTGCTGGCGAGCATAAAGGCCCTTTTGGGGCTGCCTTTAAGATCCGAAAGTAGAGCAGGAACTGGCCCTAAACAGCCATTGTCAATGAGTGTATCGATAGCTACTAGGAGCGATCGCCTCTTTTCTCTAGTATCAACCTCTTCAAAAATAGCAAAGCATCGTTCTTTGACCATCCCTTCAAGCGAGCTTGCCACAAAAAAGTCTTTTTGTTTTTCTAGGTAGCGGTCAAGTTCTTCTTGAGATTCTAATACGGCACATACTCGTGAAAAAAGAGCCGCCTTTTCCGACTTTGCCCAAAAGGGAAGCTGCTCAATTTGTGCAGCAAGGAAAAGGAGACTTTCTGGATTAATTTGTTCAGCTCTACTGAGAAACTCGTTTGAAAGCGCCACCTGATGCTGCTCTCGCAGAGAAAAAAAGGCATGGATGTAGAGCAAAAAGAGCGTGGCGGTTTGCTTTCTTTCTTCAAGCTTTTTAGCAATTGCCAAATAGACTTCTTCTGTTTGAGAAAGCGTAAGAGCGCACTCTAAATTGTAGAGCCCCAGGCTGCTTAGCTCCATGCATATACTATTGAAGACTATGCCAGATTCCTTTACGAGCTTTCCTTTTGCCTCCTGAGCCTGTGAGAGATAATAGTGCACATCTTCATTCTCTGGAACTTCCATCGAGATCTGAGATCCTGTAAAAAGCGATTCAAAATTCTCTCTCCAACCAGGTGGGGAGGGCATTTTCTTATACGCAATAAAAAGACGCTTCATCACAAGTTGAATATCTCTTGCTTCATGATCTGTATGAAGCTCCATAAGGCAATCTTTCGCAGTTAAATAATCTTTAGCATCTAGTGCACGCTGCAAATTGTGTACTGATTCAGGAGCTAACTCCTTTATTTTTTTCAGCATCGATAAATTTGATTCAGCCAAAAAGAAAGGGGCAATGCTCTCATTATCCGTGTGGGTAAGGGTGAGCGTAAATTCCAACCACAATCTATGAAATGCGCTTACATGAGATTGTAGAGAAGTAATTGTATACCTCTCCTTTGCACGCAAAAAGGCCTTTTCAGCACGCTCATACTCCTCGAACTTTATAGCCTCTAAAAAATCTGTAAGATTTACGTCTTGATTTCTCGCAAGATAACGCTGAATCTGCTGATATTCGTTTTGAAATCCTTGAGACTGTACAAATGCCCTCATGTCATGTCTTTGCCTATCAAGCGTTGTAGGAGTGAAGACAGGGTCAACAAGGGCTCTTTTTGTCTTGTAGAAGTCATAGCAGGTAATTTCACCTAGCGCCTGGTAGAGCTCTTTTCTTTGTGCCGGATCTTTTTGGCAGGCAAGCTCAACAAAACGAAGGAGGAGGCCATTTGCTTTATTAAAAAAGCGACTAGCAAAAACAGGATTTTTATCTTGAAAGTAGTGATAGGCATGCAGCGCCGTCACAGGAATAATTGCATCGCCTCCAGGCAGCCTTGAGAGCGTTCCAAGAATCCGTTTATAAACTTCTTGTGCAGCATCTTCGTTTATAAGAGATGCAGCTTTTAATGCTCGCTCTAAATTAGCAGGTGTCGGAGATAGATTGTTAAAGAGGGGATAAGCAAGCTGAGGCTTTTTTACAAGAAGAGCCATTTCGCCATAGAGAGCTTGAAGTTCTTCTGTTCTTGGGCCTTTTCTAAACGCAAGTTGCATATAGTAATAGGCAAGGACTTGAGATCCCTCTTCAAGCCACCTCCTCGCTTGTGCCACTTCCTCACCTTGGATATGCGCAAGTCTTTCTAGGAGGCTATTTGTAGATGGCAGGCTAAATTTGCAGCTAGAGGACGATATTTCCGGAATATAGCCCTTTGCCAGGAGCCACGTAATTCGCTTTTTTGCAAAAAGCAGAAGCTCATCAGGAACGGTATTTGGCGGTATTTCGATAGCGAAGATCTGTTTCTTGTCAGCCTCTAAAGAGATAACCTCTACTGTTCGTTTTCGAAACAGAAACTGCGAAGTTGCCGTATAGGCGCATGCTACATAGTCGGGATGTTCAATTTCAAACCACGCCCATTCGCATCTGTTTTTTTGCTTTGCAATCTCCTCTTCATGTTCGACACCCTTTTGCAGTCGGGGCGTTGTTACCCCCACTTTTAGCTCTAACAGGAGGAGATAAATCACGCGCTTTTCCTGCGTAGTAAACGCACCTAAATTTGCAGATAAAAGCTCAAGTGCTTCCTTTGCATTATGAAATCTTTTGCACGCATATTCATGTTTTGCGAGTTCAAAATAGATTCTTGCGGCCTCGTCTCCTCGCGCAAGCTTTTGAAGCACCCTTGCAAGGCATGACCCAACGGCAAACCTTTTTTCCTGCCCTTCTGGGATTCGTTCAAGAAAATATCGTGCTACATACTCAGCTTTTAGCCATTTTTCTTTCCCTTCATACCACCAAAGCAGCCCCTCAAGTGCATGCATATCTGTTTTCTGAGATAAAAACTTTTTCTTTTGAGCACTTCCCTTTTGCTCTTTAACAGTAGATTTTGTCCCCTGAGAAGATCTACCAAGGCCGAGCCGCGGAGATTTTGGTGTAGAGGGTGCAGTTTGGCTTGCAGAATCAATGCCTTTCCAGCTGCTTTGGCTTGACTCAAGTCGTCCTCGAGCCGCGAGATCATCGATATCTTTTTGTGCGACAACTAAGGAGACAGCTTGGTCTCTAATGCCTTTATTTAATCGTTTAGCACTCCTCACATAATTAGACGCAGCATCAGATGTTTTATCAGCACATGCCAAATAAGCTGTGGTATGTAAATGAAGATTCCATTCCTGAGAACAGTTCACTTCCCTAAGCTTTTCTTGAGCCTCCTGATTTTCTGGATCTGCTCTGAGCGCCCTTTCTAAATAGAGGACAGAATCCTTGCCCGATTTATTCCAAGAGACCTCCATATACTTGCTTGAGGCTTCTTTTTTCCCTCTACAGGCAAGAAAATCACCATAAAGTTCCTTCAGGCCAAAACTTTGAGGGGCAATAGAGCAGCACGCTATAAGACACTCTTTTACGCACTCCCAATTATTTTGCCGAATTGCCTGCCTTCCCTCCTCGAGAAGTAAAACGAGGAGATCTACCCTATCTCTAAAGGAATCTTTTTTTTCACCGGCATACATTTGATGCCATTCCTGAAACTCCTCCCCTTTAATTTCAGCATTGTGAAGATCTTTATCAGAGTACTTTAAAAACTTATTTATAATCTTCGACATGCTCACAAATTTTCTGAGGAGCTCTTGCACCTCAAGGCTCTGCTCATTCGAACTCTTTTCGACGAGGAGGATTGCTTTATCATCTATTGATTGTGGAACATAGCCGTTACTTAAAAGCCACTTTACCGTTTTTTCTCGATAAAGAGCATCTCCGATAGGCATCTCTTGTGGAAGTTTGGGAATTTTAAGAGGAAGATGAGCAAAAACCTCATGCCCTTCAATAGTATAACGACAGATAGTTCCTTCAAGAATGTAGCGTGGCTGACCTGGACGACGCTCTTGCACCTCTTTTCTGCCAAGTGAAAATTTGCAGCCAATATCAAAATAAAAACTATCTGTCCCTGGGCCGCCAAGTACTTTAAACATATGTACCTTCTATTTTTCGAGCACAATCAGTCCGTGAGGAGCTCCATTTTTGAGTTTCCATCCCGGATGGCAGATTGGCAGATTACTATGTATCACAATATATTTATGAGCGGTCGCAACTTCATTAAGTTGAGCCGGATTATTAAGAAAAAGGAGATCGCAAGGCGGGATCTCTTTTTTCAAACTAAATTCAATATCATTATCTGTGGCAAGTTTATGTGCGAGAAGCAAAGATTCTGCAGGCGGCATTTTGTCAAAGATGCCCACATAGGTGCGAGCATCCTTTTGGCCAAAGGAAAGGCCTTGAAGAAGCGCCCACGTCCATACCATATCAGCCCCCCCCACTTCGCAACATGAGGAGCATTCCCTGGCAAGTCCATTGACATATGGCAAGTAGTCGTTTATTTGAGATGGATAGGCTGCATGATACTCGTAGACAGTTCCTAGGGCTATATCGAGAGGATATGAGGTATGAAACTCTTTTTTGCCCTCAATGCCAGGATAAAACTTTTGTGCAAGCTCCTGTGCTATATAGAGCTCATCATCATAAAAATCTTTGAGTGTTCTGGTAAGGTAGTGGCTTTTTGCCCTGTAGTGAAAGACATGATCGGCAAGTGCATCTTTTTGTGCATTCCATTCAGCTCTCGTTGTAAAGGTCATAAAAGGAACAGGAATAATGTTGAGCTTATGCTCGTAAAAAAGAGCGCCGATCAGCACATCATCTGGTATTTCATTTATTCTAGCAAAGAGCTTTTCTTTTTCGTTAATAATCAGATGGGCAAGATCTGGCGATATAAAAAAGCCTGCACCCCATCCAAAGGGAATTTTGGAATATTCGCTTGGCACCTCGTAGCTTGGCAATAGCGGCCGTGCAGCATAGCATCTTTCACTTGGCATTGCTTCCAAAAACTTCATGACCTTTGGAAAATCATAGACAGAAGAGAGGTTCGTTCGAAGTATAAAGTCATACTGATCAAGTTCCTTTCCCATAGCCTCAAGAGAAAGAATGGTCTTTTTTAAGATACCCGGCTTATAGTTATCTTGCGTTTTCGTATAGAGGACATTTCCAGATTTTCTATAAGGCTCATCAAGTAGCGGATCGCCTTTTATAAAATAGGCCGTAATGCTCTCGGGATAGAGATTCATGTAGGACTTCCAGATCTCTTGGAGCTCTAAAAAGGCAGGATGATTATCAGAGGCAATAATGAGTACAAGGAGCTTCTTTTTAAATACCTCTCCCTGCATGACACCAGAAAATGCAATCAAAGTAACAAGAAAAAGCCAAAATTTCTTCATAGTCCCCTCAATTTTTAAGTCAGTGTACACTATGAACCATTTAAGATCGACTTTGTCCAAAATATTATCGCGACCGATGGATAACCAAATTTTGGTTAAAGCATCGGTAACGGTCGCGGTCTCGGCCTCGATAAATTGTTATTGGATTACACTTACAATGGGAACCTTTCGGCCTATGCTGAAAGCCTTGTCTGAAACGCGAAGAGCCGGTGGGAGCTGCCGTCTTTTGTATTCGTTTGCATGAATTTTTGTAATCACTTGCTGTACAAAATCTTCCCGATATCCATGTTCCTTGGCGATTTCTCCTGCAGACTTATGCTGCACAATGTATGCATCCACAATAGTATCAAGTATGGGATATTCTGGCAGGGTATCACTATCTTTTTGGTTAAAGCGAAGCTCGGCAGTTGGCGCCTTTTCAAGCACACGTTTAGGAATAATCTCTTTATCCTTATTAATGTAGCGAGCAACTGCGATCACTTGGCGCTTAAGCATATCGCCAAGCACTCCAAGAGAGCCTACGGAGTCACCATAGAGGGTTGTATAGCCCATGGCAATTTCGCTTTTATTGCCGGTGTTGAGGATAAAGGAGCCACGCTTATTAGAAAGCGCCATGAGAAGTGTTCCACGAACACGCGACTGCAGGTTTTCTTCCACAATTGTAAAGTCTTTGGAATCGGCTGTCAGATTTAATGTTTTTAAGAGAGCTTCAAATGCAGGCTCTATTGAAAGTTCCTCTAATTTGATGCCAAGGTTTTTTGCCACAAGGTAGGCATCCTCCCTGCTTGCCTCGCTTGTAAAACGAGAGGGCAGAAAAAAAGCCTCCACATTTTCTTTTCCTAAAGCCTCTTTTGCAACTGCTGCAACGACAGCAGAATCGATGCCGCCGGATAAGCCAAAAGAGACTTTGCTAAATCCAAATTTTTGAAAATAGTCCCTAACACCCATTACAAGGGCATGAAAAAGCTCATCTCCTGCTTCAGCTTGAAAAAACGAAGCAGTTTTTTGCTTGTCAGTATCAAAAACTACACTATCTGCATGAAAGCTTTTTGCATTTGCTAACAGCTCGCCATCTTTACCCACAGCAAAGCTTGAGCCGTCAAAAAGCAGTCCATCTTGACCACCTACTTGATTTACAAGCACAATAGGACACGAAAGTCTCTTCGCAACTTTTGCTGTGACCTGAACCCTCGTCTTCATTCTGCCAAAAGCATATGGGGATGCGGAAATATTGATTAGCAGGTCTAAATTTTTTGTTTCAAAATGCTCGAGGGGATCATCTTTATAGCGGTTATTTAATAAATTTTCGTAAGAAAACCAGATATCCTCACAGATGGTAATGCCAATCTTTTTTCCGCCAATTTGCCAAATGCGCTCAGACTTTGCCGGTTCAAAATAGCGCCATTCATCAAAAACATCATAGGTTGGGAGGAGGTATTTATCCTGAAAGCCTACAATTTCTTTATTCTCTATCACGCAGGCAGAGTTACAGAGGGGCTTTCCGCTTTGATGGCTTTCGCGAACGCAGCCTACAATTACAGCAATACCATCTGAGGCTTGAACAACAAGACTTAGCGCCTCTTCCATTCTCTTTATAAAGCTCTTTTCAAGCAAAAGATCTTCGGGATTATATCCAGAGAGGGCAAGCTCAGGAAAAACAATAAGCTCGCACTTTGCCTCTTTTGCCTTTTCTATCTCGTAAATGATGAGCGCTGCATTATGGCTAAAGTTGCCAATGATGGGGTTCGTCTGTGCCATATAGACTTTCATGTAATAATCCTATCTCCCCACTCTTTTTTCTTTGCTTCTTTGTAGCGCTCTTTTGATTTTTTAGATAGGAGCTCTTCTTTTAGCTGTCCATCATGGGTGCAGAGCTTAAGATGCATGTGGCCGGAGCGCTTAAGCGGAGGCATTAAAATTCTATCATAGCTGAAATCGCGGGCAAATTTTTTACTCGCTATGAAGTAGCAGTACTTTTCATCTTCATAGCCAAGAGATCCGCCCTTCATATGCCTGTGAAGACGGCTTCTTGGAAGCCTGACCGAAAAATGGCACCAGTCGCTTCCGACTAGCGGACAGGCGGCATTATGTGGACACGGAGCTAAAATGGTATAGCCTTTATCAATAAAATAGTCCCTTGCCTTCATGAGGGTGTTGTATCCGTGAGGTGTTCCAGTGTCTAGCAACACTACCACCTCGCCGACAGCTTTTTCAATCCTCTCAAGCATTGGATCTAGATCGTGAACCTCTGAGAGCATATAGGAGCTTGTAACAAGATCAAAAGTTTCGCCCGTAGGGACTGCACTGCTCCAGCTGCACTCACAAATGTCGCTTAAAAATTTTTTTGCAAGGGATATAAAATGCTCATCAATCTCGACCATGGTGACACTTTTTGGAGGGCCAAATGCTAAGGGACATGTTCCAGGCCCAGAGCCAACATCAAGCATTGTCTTTGGAGAAAAATCTGGCAGCATCTCCTTTAGACGTGAAAAAACCTCGCTGCATGCAGCAAATGTGGCGGGCATGCGAGAGACTAGATAGGCAAGATGCTCTTCATAAGAGGCAAGTTTTTTATTTTGCTCAGTGCGATAGCGGTTAGAAAGGGCCGCATAATGCTCCTGCAGGGAGAGATCTTGTACCAGTTCCTCTATTTGTAAAAATATGTTTTCCATGAAAAGGGATTGACTTTGAACAGGTTGCGAGCGATAATTTCTCTTTTTTAAACCCTACTAACTATAGGCTCTGTTACATATCATTTACCACTGAGACTGTGAGCACACTGAGAATTATGAAAACAGATTCTCTCAAAAACTCTCACTATCCTCTGTGTCTCTGTGGTAAAAATTATGAAATAAAGCCACAACTATACTGATTTTTATGACAAAAGGCCAGCTCCAAATACACAGTCAAAATATTTTGCCAATCATCAAAAAATGGCTCTACTCTGAAAAAGACATCTTTGTTCGGGAACTTGTCTCTAATGCCTGCGATGCTATTGTCAAGCGCTCGATCGTTGACAAAGCTGAACATCCCAAGATTACCATTCAGATAGATAAAGAAAAAAAGACACTTACGATCAGCGATACCGGCATTGGCCTTGATGCCGAAGAGGCAGAAAAGTATTTAGCCCAAATTGCCTTTTCTGGTGCTGAAGAGTTTGTCCAGGCATATCAGACAAATGATGCCTTTATCGGCCACTTTGGTCTTGGCTTTTACTCTGCCTATATGGTTGCAGATAAGGTAGAAGTGCGTAGCCTTTCCTATAAGCAAGGTTCTCAAAGTATCCTCTGGAGCTGTGATGGCTCATCTGAATATGAGATAAGCCCAAGCGATCGATCTGAAGTTGGAACAGATGTTATCTTGCACATAGGCAAAGATCATGAGGAATTTTTAGATGAAGCGCACCTTCTCGCCACTGTTAAACGCTTTTGCCTCTTTTTACCCTACGAGATTACTGTGGGCGATCAAGTTATAAACAGCAAAGAGCCGCTTTGGTTAAAGGCTCCAGCTTCCTGCACAGAAAAAGACTATATAGACTTCTACCAGGAGCTCTACCCATTTGAAGAAGAGCCTCTCTTTTGGATACACCTCAATGTTGACTATCCATTCCATGTAAAAGGCATACTCTACTTCCCACGCGTTCATAAGGATTTTGACTTTACGAAGAATCACATTAAGCTCTTTTGCAATAGAGTCTTTGTCTCAAACGACTGTAAAGACATCCTTCCCGAATACCTCACAATCTTGAAAGGCGTCATCGATAGCCCCGATATTCCATTAAACGTATCAAGAAGCCACCTCCAGGTTGATAAAACTGTGCGCTCATTAAGTGCACACATTGCAAAAAAGGTGGTAGATGCACTAGCTACCCTTTACAAAACAGATTCAGAGCGCTTTTACAAGGTGTGGGATGACTGCGAGTTTATCGTAAAGCTCGGGTTTTTGAATGACGAGAAATTTGCCGCAAAAGCAAAAGAGATCCTTGTTTGGAAAACAACAAAAGGCACATGGGTGCAGCCAGATACAGAATCTACCTACTACTACGTCACAGAAGATCAGCTTTCAAGCCCGCTAGTCGAGCTCTATGAGCAAAAAAATATCGATGTCCTTATCGCCAAAATGCCAATTGATGCCGCTTGCATGTCAAGCTTAGAACGAGGAAACAGCGTTCGATTTAAAAGAATCGATGCCCATATAGCCGATAGCCTCATCGATAGCTCCAAGGAAAAGACAGTCCTTGATGAAGAGGGCAAAACAGAAAGCGCAAGACTTGCTGACTTTGCACGAAAGAGCCTCGATGGCCAAAATGTAGAAATAGAGGCAAAGAGTTTAGGAAATGAAACCTTTGGCCTTGTTGTCATCGGCGAGGAAGAAAGACGCCTTAGAGACTATCTTGCTAGAATCTCTAAAGAGCCGATGCCTTCTGCTCCGATAAAAAAGACCTTTATACTTAATACTAACAGCCCCCTTGTTACAAGCATCTATAAAATGAAAGAGCGTGCACCAGACCTTGCCAAAATGATGATGCAAGAAGTGTATGACCTTGCACTTTTAGGACAAAAGGAGCTTGGGGCGGATGAAATGAAGCAGTTTTTACGAAGAAGCACAGAGCTTTTACAAAAAGTTGCCGAATTTGCCATAAAATAAAACTAATAAAAGCATGCATAAATATATTTTACTTTTTTTCCTCGCCATCTTCCCCCTTTCTGCGGAAGATACGCTCTACCTTACGTGGCAAAATGATCCTACGACAACAATGACGATTCAGTGGATTACAGAGCCTAGCAAAACAAGCAGTGTAGTTGAGGTAAAAAAGCAAACTGAGGAAAGCTACAAGAAAGTAGAGGGGGCCCACAAAAGCCTTCCCTACGATGCTCCCTTCATCGTTCATACAGTAGAGTGCAGTGGCCTTGAACCAGACACTCTCTATAGCTTTCATCTTCCTCAAGATGAAAAGGTGCATCTTTTTCGCACCATGCCATCTGATCTAAAAAACCCTATTCGTTTTGCAGTTGGCGGAGATGCCTATCATGACGACTCTCAGGCATTTGATGAGATGGCAAAACTTGTGGCATCTAAAAATCCACGCTTTGTGCTCCTTGGCGGCGATATTGCCTATAGCGTAAAGGATAAAAAGCATCGAAAAGATGAATGGTCGAGATGGCAGGCATTTTTAGAGCGATGGACTAAATACATGATTGCGCCAGATGGCTGCATCATTCCATTAATACCCGTTATTGGAAATCATGAAGTCATTGGCTACTATAACCAGACGCCTGAAGAGGCAAAGTTTTTCTACGCCCTCTTTGCATGCCCAGGCGAGCAAGGGTATAAAGTCCTTCACTTTAACAAATACATGTCTATTTGCCTTTTAGACACAAATCACACCCACCCAATCGCTGGAGCGCAAACAGCGTGGCTTCAAGAAGCTCTTCGACAAAGCTACTCGCGCACGCACCGTTTTGCCATATACCACGTACCAGCCTACCCATCTGTACGCTACTATGGCAACAAAGAAAGTGCCTCTGTCCGCCGCAACTGGGTGCCTCTTTTTGAACGATATAGCCTTCATGCAGCATTTGAAAACCACGAGCATGCCTATAAACGCACACACCCGCTCATCGATGCCCTCGAACATCCTGATGGTGTGCTTTATATTGGTGATGGCTCCTGGGGAATAAAACCCCGCATCCCAAAAAGAGCATTTCGGACAACGTATCTTGCAAAAACAGCCTCCTGCAGGCAGTTTCTGCTCGTTGAGCTCTCAAATGAAATGAGAAGTTATCAAGCCATCGCACTTGATGGGACCGTGATTGATAGCTTTACCCAAAAAGTGGCACCTCCCGATAAATTCTAAAAATTAATAAAAGCCGACAGGATAAAACCAAATAAAGAACTATTTTTTATCCTGTCCGCGCTAGCGGATCCTATCCACCCTGGTTATTTTTGTTGTTGATTTTGTTTGAAGTTTTGTATAAAAAAGCTTTTATGAGGTTTTTATATGAATATTCGCAACATCTTGCTCTTGGCAGCTCTTCACACATCCATGTTTGCATCAAACAGCCCCTACACAAGTCATACAAGTGTATCTATCCCCTACACAAATAGCGATGGATCGCCTCGTGTGAAAATGGGCTTTGATGGAAGCAGCACACATACCGATTTTATCATGGACACAGGATCTGTGGGCATCGTCGCATCTAGCGATCTTTTCACCCCAGAACATGGCGCAAGAAACCTCGGCAAGGGCCGCCAGTACTACACAAGTAGCGGCATTATTGAAGAGGGCACATGGTGGACAGCGACCCAGCAGTTTTATGATGAAAATGACAATCTTATTGCTACAGCTGAGGTGCCAGTGCTGAGAGTAACCTCTATAGAATGCGGAAAACATGCAAGAGACTGCACTCCAGACAGATCGCCTAAAGGAATTTCTGTAATGGGAATAGGCTTTGCTAGAGAAAGCAAAAGCCAGCCTCGAGGTACGCCATCATATAATGCATTTTTAAACCTCAAAACGATTGTGAAAAATGGCCATGAAGAGCGCCTTCCAGATGAATGGGTAAACGGGTATGTAGTCGCTCGAGATCACGTAGAGCTTGGCCTTACACAGGAGAACACAAAAGATGCAGGCTTTGTCAAACTTGCACCATGGCAGGAGCATTCAACAAAAACCCTTTCAGAATGGCATCCAGCTCCTATGACTCTAGCTATTAATAGCGTGAGTGGAGATGGCAATATTTTAATGGATACAGGAGTTGGAGATGCATTTGTATCCCTTCCAGCAGGTGCTGATATAGGCTCATTAGTTCAGTGTCCAAATGCAAAACTTGTTGAATGTGTCGCAGATGGAAATACTTTTGAAGTCTATCTTCCTAATCAAGAAAATCCAGTCGCCTACTACAAATTTACTGTAGGAGAGGCAAATAATGAGATGCAGCCAGATTCTACCCATGTTGTGCAAGATTCAGATGTCTTTTTCAATACATCAAGGCACTTTCTCGACGGCTTTACACTCATCTATGACAACACTAATGGCTACGTAGGCTATATCTGGAATGGCAATAGCCCAGACACCACAGGTTTTGTAAGCCCTGCAAATATCGCCTCATCTGTACGACTTTCTAGCTCGCATAAGCACGTAAAGCCTCATCACAAGGTTGATTTTACAGCACAGGCTAAAGGCTCCAGCCCGGCACATATCCCAACAGGGGCTATAACATTCGTCATAGATGAGATTGAGCACTATGTCCTACTCGATGAAAACGGCTTTGCAACAATAACTTCCTCATTTAGCCATGAAGGCGAACATACCATCCAAGCCCTTTATTCAGGCGACGATGTGTATATACGATCAAGTTCTGCCATCCTTACAATCAAAGTTGAAGAGGATTAAAACATCATAGATACTGAACGAGCGGTATTGCTTTGTCTAGCATTGCTCGATCGCGGCTCTCTTTATTTGTAGGTGACGATACGGCCCCAGGTGCTTTTGGTACCCCAGATGCCAGAGCGAAGACACTCAAGTTGCACAATTTGGCTATGGTCGACAAAGAGGTTTACCTCTGGGCCATAGTTTTTTATGTACCAGGAGAAAACATCAGGGTCTGCAGCCTCAAACATCACCTTTTCAAGGCCAAGAGCATCGATAATTTTGGCAACGGCATCTGTTCTCCATGTTTTTACGCATTCTGTGATGCCCTCTGATTCGATCATAATCATGTAAGCGCCTGCATCGATAAATGTTTTTGCCTGCTTTATCGCCCACTCTACCGCACGGGTTCCCTCTGATTCTAGCTCTTCAGCTTTACTTGCTCCCCCTGCCCCAAATTGTATGCCCACTTCGGGTTTTGCCTTAAGGCCGCTTTTTTGCACTCGTTCTATAATGCGGAGCCAGTCATCTGTAGTAATGGTTATAAAGCCGCTCGATACTTCTATGATGTCAAAGCCTACATTTTTACATGTTTCTATGTATTTATTGACGGCATCAGGACCTTGCGTGAGGACATATTCGATAAAGCCGCCAGTTGAAACAAGCACATTATGCTTATGCGCCAGGTCAATGAGCGCCCTGAGCTCTTTTTCTGGGATAAGGCTAAATGAGCCTCCTGCAAATTTGAGGCTGTCTATATAGGGCTCCATGGTAGAGAGCACATCTTGCAGATAATTTTTGCCCATTACAGAATAGTAAGGACCACGAATCTCTGTAACACCTCGCAAGCGCGGCTTTTTAGCACGTTCATTTTTTCTCACAAAGTCAAACGGATAGTCACTCATGGCTGCTCCTTAACAGATCTGTTACTGCTGAAATTGGTAAATGGTCTAGTTTTGCTATGGCATCTATAATATCTTGCCTATCTCCTGCAAGTGTCTTAAATTTTCTCACAGCATGCTCCCAGCTCATAGGCCTTGTATAAAAGCCTTCGTAGTCTCTCTTTTCAATAGCAACGTGGGAGCCATCCTTTTTAGATACTGTAATGTGGACAGCCATTTCACTTGGAAAGAGTTCTGAAAATTCCTTCTTTGGGCGAATATGAATCTTATGTAAAAGATCTTGCACATCCTGTTTCACAATACGCTCTGGCACATACTGCTCCGGCGTGACCTTGCCATCTAAAATGGCAACAGACAGCATGTAGGGAAGGCTATGATCTGCTTCTTCTTTTGTTCGTATTACTTTTTTGCCGCCCTCTTCACCTCCACCAATGATGTGGTATGCAACATCGAAGATGTCTACATCAATTCGATCTATGCTATCTGCATCAAGCTTTAGCTCTAAAATACCTTCTATTGCGGACTGAGAGTGAATTTCTGCATTATATTTTTTGAGTATAGTTTTTCTGACAAGCTCTAGATCTTCACCTTCCCAGTGGATATGAAATGGTCCAGAGATCGCTTCCTTAAAGCCCTTATTTCCCTCAAACACTTCAAGAGGCCCAGTAATGCCGCGCATCGCTAAAAAAGCAGCATGCGTTGCAGAAAAACTGGTATGAGGAAAGGCAAGTCCCTTCCAGTGAGAAAGAGCTCCCGTTCTTGTTACACGAAGAGCTGTATTTGACACTCCGGAAATTGCGATGGCATGTGCAATTTGCAATGCATCAAGCAAAAGCCCCTTTGCAACCCCAGCAGCTGCTGCAAAAGCTCCTTGTGTTGTATGATCAAAACCTTTTTTACGAACCGGTGCCTCCTCGGATAAGCGGCACTGCACCTGGTAAGAAACAGCAAGGGCTAAAAGAAAATCTTTTCCACTTCCCTTTTTATATTCAACTGCAGCAAGAACTGCAGCGACATTATCGCTTGGATGGCATGTCTCATGCCTTGCGAGAAAACTATCATTAAAATCAAGGTATCGAATGAGCGCTGCGTTATAGAAGGCGGCGCGATCTGGCGAGCACTTTTTATCGCCGATGATGCTGCAGACTGCATTTCCGCCAAAATCCTCAATATGAAGACGAAGCATCTCCATAACAGGGCTCTTAAGAGCGCCAAATGCACAGCCAAGGGAGTCAAGTAGACGTATTTTTAGAGCCTCTACAGCCTCAGCTGAAAGATCTTCAAATCTTGTCTTAGCAATAAAAGCTGCAAGCCTCTCGACTTCCGTCGCCATTTGCACTCCCTATTTTTTTTCATAATCAATAAAGAGTGCTTTTGCTGCAATCAACAAAATTGTAGGTTTCTAGGCTGTCTCTTCTGGAGCGCCGTTTCCTGGTTTTACTTCGGAGATAGCGGCTTTGAGAAATTCAATTTCTGTGCCCGCAGAGCGGATGACGACTGTCTGTTCCTTGATTCTGCTTACAGTGCCTACAATGCCCATGCAAATTACTTGGTCGCCTTTTTTCATGGCGCCTTGCTGCTGCTCAAGGGCTTTTCTGCGCTTTTGTTCTGGGCGCCAGAGGATAAAGTAAAAAAATGCGATAGCAATAGCCACCATTACAAGTGTCTGAGTCATGCCTTGATCAGGAGCTGGAGCTTGCTGATCTGCGGCAGAAAGTACATTCATTCCTGTTAAAAAAAGACTTGTAATGAAGAAAGCTGTTTTAGTCATATCTATTGATCCTTACGTTACTTATCAAAACTATCGCACATTTTCTGATAAAAGGATAGCAATGTTTTCAACATGGATAGTCTGCGCAAACTGATCTATTGGCTGAAGCGCTACAAGTTTGTAGCCAGCTTTTGTAAGCATATCTACATCAATTTTTTGCGTCTTTGGATTGCATGATACATAGCAAATTGTTTTTGGAGCAAGCGCGGCAATTAGTTCGCATGCCACTCGCCCGAGGCCATTTCTCGGAGGATCAACTACTGCAACATCTCCACGAGGAAGCGTAGTATCCGCAAGCACCTTCTGCACATCACCCCGTATCATCCGGTAATTTTTCAGCTGAAGCCGTTTTGCATTTTCTGTGCCGTCATAGGCAGCATCTGGAGAAAGCTCTATTGAGATAACTTCTTTTACAAGTGGAGATGCCACCATACCAAAAATGCCAACTCCGGCATACAGATCGTAGAGCACCAAATCTTGAGATAGATTTGCAAGCTCGAGAGCTTTTTCGTAAATAATAGAAGCTTGCTCACGATTTGGCTGAAAAAAGGAGCTTGGGCTCAAAAAGAATTCAAATTCTTTATTGTTGATCAAGAGGGTTTCCCTGAAAGTGTCCGGGCCGTTAAGCCGCATCTCAAAAAACTCAGTTTCCCGCCCTTTATGAACCTGCTGTATGCGTAAAATTGAGGAGTGCTGCTCCCCCGCTGTCTTCTTACAGACCTCTACAAACTGATCGAGATCCTTTCGCTTGATAGCATATTCTGGATTGCCAGAGACACAAAGAATGATAACGCGGTCTCCTGTGGATGCTTCGCGCATTGTAAGCGTGCGGAGGTGGCCCTTATTTTTAGGTCCATAAAAAGCTTGTAGCTCTCGCTCCTTCCACCACCCAAGTATTGCCTGCAAGGTATCTGCCATCCAAGGATTTACTAAATGGCACTCCTCAATGTTAAATACTCGCCCTTTTGAGCATCTCATCATCAGGCCCAAAAATTTCTGCCCCTTCAAATCCTCAGAGAAGCTAAATTCCATTTTATTTCGATATTGCCACTTTTTGCTTGCCCCGATGATTGGATAAACATGTGCATCATAGGAGCGAAAGAGCTCTTTTATCATCTCTTCTTTTAGCTGAAGCTGCTTTTCATAGGCTACATGCTGCCAAGTACAGCCGCCGCAAATGGAAAAATGTTTGCAGCGAGGCGAAACCCTAAATGGCGAAGGGACGATAACATCACGCACTTCTGCTATAAGGCCGCTTGTTTTTTTACTTTTACATTTATGAAGATCTGAGATGATTTTCTCGGAGGGAAGTGAGCGTGGGACAGTTACAGTCTTCACGAACCCATCGGGGCGAAGCCACTTGGCGGTTCCCCAGCCATGGCTATCTAGCTCATCAATTTGAAGTTCAATATTTTCCATCGTATACGAAAAAGGGGAAATTGTTCATTTCCCCTTTACGATACCATATATCGATAAAAATCCGCTTACTTTCTTACGGGAAGTTTCGCCGTAGGACGCTTCATCATCATTGGCTTCTTAGCAGCTGGCTTAGCTTTCGCTTGTGGCTTCTTAGCAGCTGGCTTTGCAGCCTTTGCTTTCGCAGGAGCTTTTTTCTGAGATTGCTTTTTCATGCCGCCGCTCTTTTCTGAAGCGATTGATTCTTTACGGAATGTTTTTGCAATTTTTTCGAGTCTGATTGTGCTTGTACGAACTCTTTGTGAAGCAGCTTTGTTGCCGCCCACTGCTTTTTCGAGATCTACAGAAATACCTGCTAGAAGTTCGCGCATGCGTTTTACTGTATCGTTTAGTGCCATAATGATTGTTCCTCCGTTTAATTTTTTAAGGACAGTACTTATACTCAAACAAACTCAAGAGCCGAATTTTTTTGCGCTCCAAAATCCTGTGATTGAAGAGATCAGTTCTTCGCCCATATTTTACTCTGGGCGAAGAACTGATCTTCAAGCCCTGGGCTTTTGCGCGAGCAAAACTCGCAGCTCTTGAGTTTGTTTGAATATTACTTACCTATCCTGTGCTATATTCTGCAACACTTTTCTGATATTTCGCAATTTTTTTTCGATTTTTTTTGCATTCGAAGCTTTACAAAAGCCTTTTCTTAAGGTATCTTTGTCCTCTCACAAGGTTGTATATGGGCATATTTCTTATTTTCTTGCTAGCGCTCAATCCAAGCGTCATTTTTGCATCAAGCTCATCGACTGGAAAAAAACTGGCTCGAAAAGCTGAAGTGGAGCTATCTAAAAACCCTGTGGAGGCATGCAAAATCTTAGAAGAAATCACGCAAGATGGATCATTTAGGCGTCTGCAAAATGATGAGCGGCTTGAAATTTACAAAATGCAAATTGAGGCATACAGGCGCCTCGGGCAGTTTCAAAAGCAGGAGGCTCTTTTACAAAAGCTTCTTGGAGAAACCGCCTTTAGCACAGATTGGATAAGCCTCAAAGTTCTTTTGGGCCACTCCTACCTCGACCAAGATAAAATCATGCAGGCATTGAAAGTATCAAAGGACCTGCTGCGTACACCGACGAGAAGACTCTCCAATCAAGACGCCATCGAAGTATCCGATTTTCATGTAGCTATAGAAAGACATCGAGAACAAAAGCTCTACCTTGCAAAGCAGGCCTTCAGCAAAAAGAATTATCCCGTTGCCGAGAAGCTCTACAGCTACCTTTTTGAAGCAAGCTGCGACAACTTTATTCCCACACTCTCAAAAGTAGGCTGTAAAAAGCATCTAGATGCCCTCACCTATCGTTTAGCACTTTGCTACTTCCTGCAAGGTGAATACCAAAAATGCGCATCCTTTCTTGCAAAGCACCCTGCAAATGACGCTTTATTCCTTCATGGGCTTGCCGAGAAAAGGCAGTGCAACTTCGAAAAAGCATATGAAATTTTTTCTAAAATTGAAAATCCTAGCGATAAAATTCTCTGGGAAACCTGCTACGCAGCTTACAAAGCAAATAAAATTGAACGGGCTAAAGAGCTCTTAAAGCAGCTTGATGATACAGAAACGAGCACCATGCTTGAAGCTCTCGTTGATATCGAAGAGCAAAACTTTAAAAATGCAAAAAGACTGCTCCTTCTTCTAAATGATCAAAACCTCAAATATGAGGTTTGCTGGACCCTATATACAAGAGGAAATAGCCCCCTTGGGCTTTCTATTATTGAATCAAGCTATCCTGAATGCCCTTTTCGCTCTCATGTGCTCTTTGCCCTTGGGAAGTTTCAGGAGCTTTACTCTGAATTTCCTGACGCTCCCTTTGCTGCAGAAAGCTACTACCGCTCTTACCCTGAGGAACTTTATGCGTCGGGTGATCTTCAGGCTATAGCTCACCTTAAAAAGATGCCTTCAAGCTATTACAAAACTCCTTATGGAATCCTTGGGCGCTTTATCTGGACCAAAAGAGAAAGTGATGAATCTTCACAAAATAAAACCTTGCAGGAAGTAGTTGAAATCCTGAGTAGCGCAATTGATGATGGCTATGAGCTCAAGCAAGCGTTGCCAGATTCTTTTGCTATAAAAATTGCAGAGGCTGAAAGCACACGAGCAGCTCTTCTTTTTCGCTTGGCGCAGTATGAGGAAACAGCAGCAAAATGCAAGGAATTAAAAAATCACATTAACGGACGTGGGCTGCATCGTTTATGGCAGGAGGCATCTTTTTTACAGTCAAGAGCTGAACTTTTGCTTGGAAATGAGACACAAGCTCGTGAAGAACTTGCCAATCTGTTAGAATATGCTGAGAAAAATGAAAGCGCAAATGGTGAAGCATACTTTAGAGCCCTCATCGAACTTGCAAACCTTAAAGCTCGCACCGGTGAGCTCGACGAAGCCTTTGCCCTTCTTGCAAAAGCTCCTGTAGATGGCATAAAGGATGAACTTACTCTTGAGCGGTTGATTGCCATGAGCCAGCTCCATCGAAAAAAGGGAGAATTTGATAAGGCGATGATGCTATTATCAACTGTCATTAATGAACAGAGCGCCTCAAACCTGAGAATTCAGGCGATGTATTTAAGAGCTGAGCTCTATGAAAGTAAAGGAAGAAGGGATCTTGCATTCCGCCAGCTGCAGACTACAGCAAAAAAAGGCGGTGAATGGGGCGAAAGGGCAGCAAAAAAATTAGAGGATAGTTATGGATACGAATAGTTTGTGGACACTATTTCAAGAAATAGGAACATGGTTTCAGCATGTCAATCTGGTGCTTGTCGTAATCATTTTTTGCTCCATTTTGGCAGCTGGCATATTTCTAGAGCGAATCCTTTACTTTAAAAAGAATGACATAGACACAAGAGGACTCCTTATACTTCTCAGACAAGAGCTTGAAGATGGAAACATTGTAGAAGCAATGAACATCTGTGAAGCAAAAGGAGGCTCTATCGCAAGCGTCATAAGGGCCGGCCTTTGTAAACATACAAGACCCGTTGAGTACATTGAAAATGCCATGGAGCAGAGAGGGCTGATAGAAATTGCGAAGCTAGAAAAAAATGCACGCATTCTCTCGATCATTGCCCACATTGCACCCCTTATCGGACTTCTTGGCACCGTGATTGGGTTTATCAAAGCTTTTGGAGAGATGAGAGTGTCAAGCCTTGTAGAAATCTCTGCCACACAAATCGGCGAGGCGATGGAATATGCCCTTATCACAACAGCTGCGGGGCTTGTAGTTGCAATCCCGGCAGTTATCGCCTATAACTATATCGTTTCACGAGTTGAGGCAATGGCAGTTGAAATGCAGGCAACAAGTGCGGAAATCATAGACATACTAGAATCATCATGCGCTTTCAACCACGCTTAAAACCCTGTCATAATCTCATCGACCTTACGCCGCTCGTCGATGTGATCTTTCTGCTTTTGATCTTTTTTCTTGTCACGTCAGAAATCCTGCCGCTTAAATCACTCCTCATAGAAACGCCTCAGCTTGAAAAAGAGCAGCCTGCAAAGCTTGCCCAGCTTATTGTAATTATGGATAGAGACCACGTCATCTACCTTGGCTCAAAAAAAGAGATTTGCGATATGGCCTCTGTAAAGGATAGGCTAAAAGAGCATATTACTTTAATGAAGGAAGAGCATCCAGAAAGTATGCCTACCATTGTCCTAAGCATTGATAGACGGGTAGATTATGGCCAGTTTTTGCACCTCTTTTCGCAGGTACAGGAATGCTCTCCTCGAGTCCGTCTTGCCTTTAAACCAAAGGTATAAAGATGCAAAGGGTTGGATTTTTAGATAAAGCGCTTCTGCAAGCACTTATCTACTCTCTAATCCTGCACGTCGTGCTTTTTTGTACGTTTAAAATCAAGCTCAATGACTATCAAGAACATGCCCATGAGATGGCACCTATTGATGTTGCAATCGATTTTGAAGAGCCTCATTCAATGACACAGGCTCACCTCCAAGATGCCTTTGATCCAAACGATCTTTACTTTACCCATCTTAAAACAACTACCCTGCCTCCAATCGAAGCAAGGGCTCCTATAGATATCTTTACCGATGATGATCTTATCGCGCTTGAGCCAAAAGAGCCAGAATCTGCCAAAATGTATCCCCTCCAGCTAAAGCTTTCACAGCCCCTAAAAAAGTGTATGCTTATAGAGGATGGCTCATCGCTTTTTCGAAATAAAGAACCTTATGAGACTATGAGCATCTTTACGCTTGCAACTCACCACTTTAGCATTGAATACAAAGTTTATGTTGATGGTTTTACAGGAAAGCTCGAGCGCTTCGAAAAAAAATGCGAACTTCTTGATAAAAAGCTCCAAGCGGTTGCCGATCAAATCATGGCAAAAATCCAGTTTGCCCCCTGTACAGAAAAGAGTATAACAGGCAGCATAACGCTCAAGTTCTCCTGCACAGGAGATGAGATAAAGAGTTTTTTAAATGATTGAGCTAGCACCAGAGACTGCCTGCATACTCTACCTTGCAATTGGCCTTGCCGCAGCAAGCGGAATTTGGCTCGCCACAAGAAAAAAAGAAGTACTTTCTTTTAGCCTGCAAAGCCGCACCTGCGAATTTTGCCGCCACACGTACATTGAAGATGCAGAAAAGCCGCTTTCGCGTTGCCCTGAGTGCAACCTCCTTACAAAGTAGTCGATTTTAGCTGTTCTGTAACCGTTTGCAAATCTGGTCTTACAAGAAGTGAAACCTCTTTGAGCTTTATGGCCAAAAGCTCTTCTAAAAAGTTTTGCCAAGAAACTACAGTCTCAGATGAAGGCGCTTCAAGTAATTCCCCAAGATATCTGCATAGTGTATCCTGATAGTCGACATATGCTGGATCTTTAAGCATTTCAACCATTGTCACAATTGCAGGACCTTTTTGCTCGGTAGCATGATTGCGAACGAGTAGCGCTGCAGCCCTTTGCATGCTCCTGCTCTTCCAGCCAAGGAGATCTGCCTCTGCAAAATCTACAAGGAGCCTGCCTGCTGGAGACTCAGGATCGCGAATACCATACCTATAAGCTTCTGCTGCAAGTGCATAGACAGCTTCTGCTTGCGCCTTGCATGAAAGGTCCTTCCAGCTTTTTCTAAAATTGCTAAACGCTTCTTTCACCTTTTCTTCTTCTGGATATCTGCATACCATATAGGCAATTGCCTCAAAGCTTGGGGCACTTGATTCAATTTCAGCTCTATAAATTGCTTCTAGAAAGGCTTCTTGGATATGTTGAATCTCTTCTGTTGTTGTTGCTTCGCACATTTTTTGCATCATGTCAAAAATGGCTCTTTGTACAGGCTCACGAGAAGCGCTAGCAAGTTTTCTTAAAAGATCCACAAAAAGATATACTCTCAGATAGAGTACACCATCATTCTGAGTAAGGTGCCTTGAAACGATATCCGAGCAGCACCGTCTCATAGATTCGCTTCTCCAATTGGTGGTTGCCTCCAAAAAATTTTTCACGAAAAGAACATCCGCATCATCAACTCTCGTGACACGAGCAAACCTCCTCCCCATCTCCAAAATAAACGCTGCCTGTTGCTGAGGGTTCATTTTAGCCCATCGCTCCATGTAGGCAGGCACTGTCGGATCATTTGCGAGTAGCAATCCCGCACAAGCTGTTCCTTCAAGTCTCTTAATTGTTGGGATGCTTGAGTGCGCGCCAATTACCCCTAGGAAACGAAGAAATGAAGGGTCATTTTCCAAACTCAATCGAGTATAAAAAGAGACATAAGGCCATAGCCTAAGGGCTAGAGTTAAAAGACCCTCTCTTAATTCTAATGAATTTCCTTTTGTTGGCTCCATAATCTCAAATACAAATTTCTTCTCGCTCAGGTCAAAATATTTAAATAGCTTACTAGCAACTAAATCGCCATATTCGTTAAGCAGCCTATTACATATAGAGACGACATGAGCAGTTTCACCAGCTGGTATTTGCGCGGCGAGCGCCTCCATCACAGCTTTGTGTGAAGAATCTCTTGGCGCTAAACCGAACAAAGCAACAATTCTTTTATCAAGCTGAGGCCTGTACGCATGATATGTTCCCCTTGAACATGAAGCAAGATACATGATGGATCTTGTGTCCATATGCCTTTGCCAAGTAGCTGCTATATCCTTTCGGTCTAGGGGATTAGAAACAGCCACATCAGCAACAGCATGCCATTGTAAAAGAGGATTCATTATTATCTCCAAATAAATTAATAAGAAAGTATAGATGTTTTAGTAAAAACCTTCCAGTAAAACGACCTTTTTTATTAAAATATTGAGAACAATATGAATACCTTTTCTAACTGTCTCTATCCAGATACGCCGAAAGCTGCCATTCAACTCCAAAGAGAGATGGCATCTTCAATTATTACCACTGACCAGCTAGAGGCGTTAAACCATATTGGCGGGATGGATGTAAGTGCAACCCGCTTCGATCCAGAAAAAATGGTCTATGCAACCTGCGTGGTGCTCGATGGCAAAGAATGTATCGACAAAAGCCATATCAGCGAGAAGGCTCCCATGCCCTACATTCCCGGGCTTCTTGGCTTTCGCGAAGCGCCAAGCCTTTTCAAAGCTTTTTTAGCACTCAAACATAAGCCAGACCTTATTATGGTAGACGGCCAGGGAACATGCCATCCAAGAGGTGTCGGCATTGCAAGCCACATCGGACTTCTTCTAGATATTCCAACAATCGGAGTCGCAAAGACTATACTTATTGGAAAGCCAAAGGATCTGCTCGGCAAAAAACGAGGGAGTAAAACGCCGCTTTTTCATAAAGACAAGATAGTTGCTATGCTTGTCAGAACAAAAGATGGGTGCAACCCCCTCATCGTCTCTCCGGGCCATAAAATATCACTCGAGACAAGCATAGAACTTGTGCTTGAACATGCAAGAGGCTATCGCCTGCCAGAGCCTACGCGCCAGGCTCATCTTGCCTCTAATGCTTTTAGACAAGATGCTCTGAAATAAACCAAGCCTGCATTTCATTCGTTCTCATCACATTGCTTACGAGAAGATCGTTTGTGCCATCATCGCCAAGCTCTTGGCATTTGCATGCAAAAGATCGCACCTTTTTCAAGATAATTTCATGAGCCTCTGCAAGGCGTGAAAGCTGTACTGAAGGCTCTTCTCGATCCATTGGAGGAGAAGGTATTGCTGTGAGCTTGTCAGCATCTTTTCCCATTGCTATGCTTACCCCTCCAAGCATCTGTATGCGCTCTGCAATCGCATCCACAAGCTCTACCTGCTCGCTATAGTGTTTGTCAAAAAGAAGATGCAGTGAATAGAAGTTTGGCCCAACAACTTGCCAGTGATGCTTTTTGTACAGATCTCGAAGCATCATGGTATCTGCAAGTACGCTATTGAGCATCAATACACTCTCTTTGCAGATCTGCTCCTTTAAGCTAATCGGCATCTTCACGACCGTACCAAATTGCTGCAAGATATGTCCCTTAACAGAGACTTTTGGCTCGGCAAGGCTTTTTTGTTTTGTCTTCATGTGGCAACTCCTTTTTCACACCTCATAACAAGCCTTAAGAGAATAGTCAAATTCTATCTATCCCTTTTTTGATTTGGCAAGACATCCACTATACAAGATCGCAGGCTTCAGGCGGCATCCAGTGTTTATCATGGTTTTTCCATTTTACGTTGCAGCCGATTGGGTTTGTGAGAGGATGGGAAATGGCCTTTCCAGCCATGTGCTCATTTAGGGCATTTTCTAGATCGTTTATGGTCATCTTTGAGCTATCTCTTGGCGTATCTATGCCTCTTCCGCAGTAAATGAGCTTGCGGTCTTTATCAAAGACGTAAAAATGGGGCGTGCGAAGCGCGCCATATGCTTTTGCCACCTCTTGTGATTCATCATAGAGGTAGGTCCATGGGAATTTATGGCTTTTCATGCGCTCTACCATATGCTCAAATGAGTCTTCAGGATAGGTCTCTTTGCTGTTAGAATTTATGGCGACAAATTCTACGCCCTTTGGCTTGAAGGTCTGGGCAGTTTTTCTTGTTACTTCATCTGATCCTGTAACATAGGGACAGTGGTTACAAGTAAAGAAAAGCACAAGGACCTTTGCTTTATCAAAATCGTGAAGCGAATAGTTTTTTCCATCAGTAGCAGGCAATGTAAAATCTAAAGCATTAGAGCCAAGTTCAAGTGTAAAGGGCATAAGATCCTCCAAGTTATACCCATTCTTGAACTTGAATGGGTATATAGCCAAAGCTTATCTCATTTACTCTTTCAGATAAACTTCAAAACGCCATTTAGGTTCATACCCCAGGCCTTTGCATATGCCAAGGGCTAACGCTTCGGCCATTAGATAGGACGTTCCGGTGCGGCATCCTTTTGCAATTGCATGATTCAAAGCAAGCTTTCGAAGTGCGGTGCTTATGCCACGCCTGCGATACTGCTCTTCAGTTGCCCCATTCCAAAAGCTTACAACCTGGCCATCAATTAGCGTGGTTAGAGTTGCAATAACCTTGCCATCCTTTTTTGCTGCCCAATGAAACAAGTCCCCTCTTCCACTCATTGCCTTTTTATAGGTATCCGGCACGTGAAATGTGCGAGAAATAAGCTCAATACATGCATCAAGAGTACACTCATCTTGTACAAGTTCCAATTGGATTCCATCAATTTGAGGTACGTTGTACGTTGCTGTAAGTGTGCCGATCACGCCCTGAAAAAGGCCTGCATAGGTAAAGCCCATGCCTTTAAGCCTTTCTTTAAAATGCTGATTTGCCTTTTCATCAATATACCAAACAAAAGACTGCTTCTTCTCAGCAAAAAATGCCGCATGGTGCGAAATTTCTTCATCCCAGGGGGATTTTGGCAAGCCAATCACTACATTGCAGAAGGGGTTGGCAAGACCTGTGTAGTACCTTTTTACCCCTTTACTATCTAATGCGCTTGAATCTGAACTGCATTTTGCATCTACTGCAATTTGGTAATAGAGTGCAAAATGGCGGCGAAGCGTAGTTATTTTATCCATCTCCTGAACTTCAGATACTGTATACTGCTCTGGTAAATACATATTTTTTCCTTTTTTACTGTAAGTATCCAAAAGGAGCGGGCAAGAAAAATAGGGGAGAAAATCCCCCTTTTTGCTATAATAACTTTTTTATGATAAAACAATTTTATAAAGATCTTGAAACTGCAGAATCTCTCGTAAAAAAATGCTCAAAAGCTTTTTGCGATAAGATAGGAATATACGTTTTTGCCTATTCACGAATCTATGACGAAGGCAGGGCAAGCTGGATTACTTCAAATGCAGATCAAGATCATTTTTTGCTAGATTCAAATGTTATTTATCATGAGCCTACCTTCAACACAAAAGAGCATGTAAAAGAGGGCGCAAGCCTTTGGTTTTGCGACAAAAAATTTCCTGGCTCGGACAAATTTTATGCAGAAAGAAGAAAGCGCTTTAACATGGACCATGGATTGATTCTTTCCAGGCACAAAAAAGGTTATTTAGAAAACTGCTACTTTTCGGGAAGCCTCGATAAAAAGCCGCTCTACAACCTTTTCGCAAATGAACAGGCACTTTTTTATGCCTTTATGGACCATTTTATTACAGGTCTAGATAAAAAACTGCTTACTATTCTTACAGATGCCCTCCCTTTTTCTGAATTTATTACAGAACCAAGGGTCGAGAATGAGCATGTAGTCGATCGCGATGACCTTCTCAAACTTTGCGGCCTCTCGCCTCTTGCCTCACTTTCCGAACGAGAAAAAGAGTGCCTCATTCTCTTTAGTAAAGGCTACACCTATGAAGCAATAGGGAAAACACTGTTTCTCTCTAGCCGTACAGTTGAGCACTACATTGAGTCGGTCAAAAACAAAACAGGCAAGACAACGCGTCCAGAGCTTTATAAAATTGCAACTTACTTATGAGAACTTGCTGCTAGGATGCGGGCTTTGAGCTCCTGGGAGAGAATTTGATCTTTTTCTCCGGAAGCGAGAAGCTGATTTTGTGCAGCTGTTAAATAGTTCAGTGATTCTGAATAGTCACGCTGAGCTTCAAAGCAATTTGCCATGTAGATGCTTGGCCAAATAGAGCCTGGCTGGCAGCTCTCTGCCATTTCATAGGCATTGAGCGCCTGGTTAAGGTTATTGAGGTGAAAGGCTGCATGGCCGAGGCCAAGCCAAAAGACATATTGCGAATAGTCAACAGTAGTAAGAAAGAAAAAGGCAGCTTCTGCCTCTGGATGATGCCCTAAATCAAAAAGATGTTTTGCTCCAAGATAAAGAAGCTCCATCGTTTTATCTTCAAGACCAAGAAGCTCTTTCCATGACATCCCCTGCATCAGGAGCGTACACATATCTTTAGCCCGAGCAACAGTATCAAACCGAGAAAATGCTCTATTTACATTCTCTTTAAGTGCTTCTAAATCAATATTTGTATCAAGTCTAGCAAGTTCTTCAACAGCTTTTACGCAGTAGGTAAAGCCATCCTTTATACGAGTTTTTGCAAGTAGCATACACTGACTAAGCTCCCTTTCAACTTGGCCTTCATGAAGCTCAAAATTTTGAAGCGGATCATCGCCTTTAAATGAGTTTGCAGCGATTTCGTGCTTTGTAGCCTCGAGGCTTTGATTTGCAAGCTTTTCAAGCTCATCTGTCACATTATCTGTCATAGCGTAGCCCTCTCAGGACAGCAGCTTGTTGATAGACGAGTGCTTCAAACGGCTCCCCAATTGCCCGCTGAGGATTACTAATACCGCTTGGCAAAAGACCCTGAGGCAAATCAATATTCTTTACTGTTCTTCCTTCTTCCGGTGGTAAAGGAACTATGGAGCCAGTAGATCCAACCGGAGGCGTACTATTTGCCATAAATAATTACCCTTTTAGTCACTTAGTACTACAGAGGGAGAGTATTCTTCCAGTGCTATTTTTTCCTTCTCTACAAGAGCTTTAGATGCAAAGCTTACAAAAGTAGAAGTTTCAAAAGGAGCGCTCAAATATAAGCTCGCAGCATTTTGGATATCTTCTTTTGTCGCAGAGAGAAGATCCTTACGGAATTTTTCGAGCAGATTCTGCTCTAATCCTTCTATACTCTGCACATAGCCAGCCTCTGCTTGCGCATGAGGATGCAGTGGACGATCTAGCCTCTGAATCACCGCTATTTTTGCCTTTACAATATCTTCTTGAGTAAAGTTCCCCTCTTTGAGCAGATGGAGCGCTTCTTGAAAGACTTGATTTGAGAAGCCAATATTTGGATCCCTATAGGTAGAAAAGATAAAGTTGCCAGTCAAAGGTTCGTATGCTGCCCTTGTTCCGTATGCTCCACCTTCAACACGTATGCGCGGATAAAGAAGTTTATCAGTAACGAGACTTGCAGCAAGCATAAGGTAGGGATTATGTTTGGTTGCTTGAAAGGCTCTACCATTAAAAGCTACTTGCGATGCTATAGGATAATAAAAATTACGCATGCACTTTGGCTGAAACGCATGCTCGTGGGTTTCTGTTGATTTTCGAGCTATACCTTCAAGCTTTCCAAAGCTTTTTTGCTTTTCTTTTTGAATAATAAGGAGATTAGCAGACTGTGGCACAAGCTTGTTTTTCAAAATAATAAGTTGATCAATTACTAGATCAAGATCTTTCATATGCAGCACATTATGTGCATATTCAAGACCTTCTAAGCTATTTCTCAGATGCATTTCTCGCGAACTACATGCAAGTGATGCAAGTGCAGCCATTTCCACAGCATTATTTTTGATGGCATTTTCTACTTCCTGAGTATGTCTTTTGAGAAGAACTTTAACATGATCCCTATCAGAAAAATCTGCAAAATGAGCCATATCGTAGAAGAGGTCGAAAAGAAAAGTTGCCTTCCTATCAAGAGATTTACCCACAATAGAGAGATACGGTCTATCCTTTCTAAGCTCAATGGAAGAAGTTATACCTCCAGTGTGCTCTTCGATATATGCCATATTTTCAAGATAGTTTCTCTCACTTGTACCAAGCTGTGGAAGCAGGTGGCTATAGAGTCCAGCAAGCCAGAGCTCATCGTATGATAATTGCGGAAGAGGAAATTCCAATTTAGCATACGTTATTTGGTTTGTAAAAGCTGGATAGTGAAAGAGCGTAAGATCACCAAGAGTTTCTCGAACCACCTCATAGTGAGAGACCTTTTCAGACACATCGCTTAAAGAAATTGTTGGGAGAAGATTTACATCACCCGGAGGCTCTTTTCTGATTTCTTTTGCGACCATAATGATTTCATCAATTTGCTCATCAGTGAGCGCATCTTTTATCGCAGCAAGCTTTTCAGCATCTGATGGAACATCCAGGCCTGGACGAAGCAGCACTGAAACTCTATGAGAATTATCAACAAAATACTTTTTCACAAGTGATTCAAGGTAGTTCGGCTGGTCAACAATTTTTTTTCTGAGAGCATTTATATGTGTTTGAAGAAGCAAAGGCCCTTTTGGATCCCTGCCTGCGAGCTTGGCTAATCCAGAGCTATAGAGCATAGAAAGACCAACAGGAGAGCCTATTCCTCGCTTAATTTCAAGTTCTGCCAGTTCTAAATTACTCAATGTACGTTCAATCACCTCTTTAGGAATTCCTTCTTCACAAATTTTAGAAAGTGAGGAGAGAAGATGCGCCTCTAGTGCTTTAAAGTTCGCTTCTTGGCAGCCAGACATAATAAAGAGGTAGGGAAGCTGCCTCATATTTGTTTCAAAGCCTGCATCTATATGCTTACAGAGACCGGAAGTAAGAAGTTTATGCTTCAATGGTGAGGCATCCGTGCCCATCAATATACTATCGAGGAGGCGAAGAGCAAAGAAATCTTCATCTGATGCACTAGTAAGCCAGCTAATGCCAACGATATGATCGCCGTCCTTTTTTTCTGGATAGAAATAGGAGCTTTCGCGAGGCTCTGCAAATGGTGGCTCTACTGCAGGAAATGGGAGTGGATCTCTCTTTGTAAAAGATGCATCAAGATTCTCCGCGAGATAATCAAGATGCTTTTCTACGGGTATATTTCCATAGAAAAAGAAGAGGCAGTTTCCGGGGTAGTAGTGTTCCTTGTAAAATTGTAGGAATTCATCATAAGTAAGAGATGTAATAACTTCCGGATCGCCTCCTGCAAAGGAAGGGCCAAATGTATGTGGATAGAGATTTTCAACAACATGTCGCACTAAATGGCGCTCTGGCAGTGCTAAGACTCCCTTCATCTCGTTATAGACTACGCCATTATAGATAAGCGGGGTAGTGGGATCGTCATGCTTTTCAAATTCCAGTCTATGCCCTTCTTGTTTAAAAACTGTAGGAGACAATAGTGGATGAAAGATTGAGTGAAAATAAACATCAAAGAGATTGTAAAAATCATTTTCATTAGTGCTTGAGGCGGGATAACATGTATTTTCATAGCTCGTGAGGGCATTGATAAATGTGGCAAAACTTCTATTTTTCACGCGCATGAGAGTATTTGTAACGGGATACTTTTCAGATCCACTTTGCATAAGGCAATGCTCTAATATATGAGGGACGCCATTTGCACCTTTTGGGTAAGTGCGAAAGCAGATTGAAAAAAAGTTTTCAGGATCATCATTTTGGATATGGAGGACCTGGGCGCCAGTTGCAATATGCTCAAATTCTAAAACTTTACAATCACGCTCTGGGATAGCAGTAGACTTTGTGAGCAAAAAACCTTTGTATTCTTTGGCAGACTGCGCCTGAACAAACACAAAGATGCAAGAAGCAACTAA
>CAYWZU010000026.1:18408-31727 GCA_964462925.1 uncultured bacterium | reverse complement strand
CCTTATCCTTATCATCTGATTTTTTGGGATAGAGGACTGTCCATCCAGGCACAAGTATGCGCACACCTTTTGCTTGAAAGGCTATCTCTCCAGAATGCCCCTCAATCGTCGTAACTTCCTTTACGCATGTGGGATAAAAAACGGCTATAAGCCTTGTTACAATCGCTTCAAAGACTCCTTGCATCTGGTGGGAAAGCCCTTGAGGAATTTTTCCTGTCGGAATTATTGCGTGGTGATCGCTTACCTTTTTATCGTTGACAATGCGGCTCGAAAAGTTAAGTTTTGCAAGATCGAGCGCCTCTATTTCCTTTTCACGCAGCTTTTTAAGCTGGGTAAGTATTTGAGGAAGCTGCGGCTTCATATCTTCACTCAAGTAGCGAGAATCTGTACGAGGGTAGGTAATAAACTTTTGTTCATAGAGATTTTGAGCACACTGCAATGTATCTGCAGCTGTCATCGAAAACTTTCTATTCATCTCTCTTTGGAGTTCTGTAAGGTCAAAAAGAAGGGGTGGATGCTCATTTTCTTTTTTTGCCTGCACTTTGTCGATCTCAAAAGGAAGATCTTTGATAGTTTCGACTAAGAGCTCTGCCTCTTTAAGAGTTTTACAGCGCTCTTTTTTGCTTTTGAACTCAACATCACGATATTTTGTTTTGAGTTCCCAGAAGGGCTCAGACTTAAAATGACGGATTTCATCATCACGATTTACTATCATCGCAAGAACGGGCGTCTGCACTCTACCGACACTCCAAAGGGTTTGCCCCCTGCCATAGCGTACAGTCATATTGCGCGTTGCATTAAGCCCTACAATCCAGTCAGCTTCGGATCGTGAGCGTGCAGCATCGTAGAGATTGTTATATTCTGTGCCATTTTTTAAGACTTTAAAAGCCTGCTGCAAAGCTTCTTCAGTCAGTGATGAAAGCCAGAGCCTTTTCCAAGGCTTCTCAAGAGACTCTGTCATTTTTTGCAGGTAGCGAAAGATAAGCTCACCTTCTCGCCCAGCATCTGTCGCACAGATGATTTCATCAGCTTTTTGAAAGAGCTTCTTTATGATGCCAAACTGTTTTTGAACTCCTTTATCTTCCATCACTTTCAGTTCAAAAGTCTCTGGGATAAAAGGGAGAGTCTCAAGAGTCCATTTTTTTAAAAGTGGATCATAGTCGTCTGGCTCTTTAAGGGAGACAAGATGGCCAAAAGCCCAGGTAACCTGGTAGCCTTTTCCCTCAAAATAGCCATCATATCTATTATTTGACCCAAGATGCGCTGCAATATCTTTTGCTACTGATGGCTTTTCGGTGAGTACAACAATCATCCCAAAAATGTACAATGGCTGCCATAATTTATACAATCTTTACATTCACCTACTAGAATGCAGATTATATACAAACAAGGAAGACCCTATGTCTATACCAGAACTCTCAAGAAACAACTGGGTACAAGTTGATGATTTAAAAAATGAGTGCCAAAAAAAGTATAAAGCACTAGATATACGCATCTCCACACTAGTCGGCCATTTCTTTATGACCTCAGCTGCAATCTCAGGGATTGCCTTTGCAGCAACTGGCCACCCTGTGCTTCTCGCGTCTTTTATAATTTGCCTCGTTTCTGCCACGATATCCTACCTTGCAGATGAAATTGGAAAAAGCTCAAGCAACTTCTTTTATCATAGAAGAACTCACCCTCCTGTAACACCGATTCCAACTCCAGGTCCGAGAGTTATCCCTGTTCCGGAACCTCGCCACCGTGTCGGAATTCAGCCCCAAGTTATTCCTGTTTGCGTAGCCGTACAGGAACCATCAAGAAGAGATCCTTCCCTTTTTTCAGCGACCTTCCTCGCAGCAAACAGACAACCAAGCCCAGATCACGTACGCCACCCGGTTGGAGTTCAGCCTCATATAGTCCCTGTGGCAGTACCTGTGCAACCGGTAAGACAGGATCCACCTATTATACCTGCACCATTTACTCCCCCACCACGTCCCGCAAGTCCGGTTCATGTACGACACCCTGTCGGAGCTCAGACTCAAGCAGTCCCGCAGCCGAGAATACCAGTAGAGCAGCCAGTACCTGAGCGCCATCCTGTAGGCATACAAAATCCTCCAAGACATGCTCCAGCTCCATCCGTGAATCATAAATCAGATAAAAAGCATAAGAAAGCTCGCGAAGAAGTTCGACCTCAACCACAAACAGCTCCAGCAGCACAAGCTCGTCACCAAGCAGGAGGAGGCCAGCCACCCTCTGCCCCGCAGAATCAAGTGCGCCACCCAGTCGGGGGGACCCATGCTGGTCGACATGTAGTCGGAGGCAATCGCAAATAGCAGAAAAAAATTAACAAGATATACATGATCGGCTAACGCCGGCAGGATAAAGACAGAGGGATGAATTATGAATTCGGAAGAATGAATTTGCTTCATCATACATGCTTTCTCTATTATCCTGTCGGCGTTAGCCGATCCTGCTAGCGAAGCGGATCTTGTTATATTATTTGATACTGAATTGCTTACATATAATTTTAGTAGCGGCCGCTTTTGATAAATACAATCGGCGCTACTTGGGCATATTGCGTAAGGATCACGCCAATTCTGCCCTTTGTGAGCTGGATCGCAGTACGAATTGATGCATCTAGCTCTTCTAATTCGCTTATTATCTGAACTTGGCGCTGTAGGGATTGTACTGTATGAAGACCATTGAAATAGTCAGACTCAGAAGGCACTACAGGTACAACTATTGATCTATACTCAACCTTTTTAATACTTAGTTGATTTAGTCTTGCGTTTATTTCTTCAAGATTTTGTCTTATATTCACTGGAGACATAATCGAATTGTATCAAAAAGATCCCATAATGTACATTCATCGATCAAACTTATTACAAGGAGAACTCTATGACAGCACCTATTCGATCAGCCACACTCACAGCTATGGATGTACTTGGCATTAAGAAAGAGATACTCCCACACCTCTCGCTCAAAGGCTTAAAAACTTGCAGGCAAGCACTTACGCTCCTGCAAAGCGACCAGCGCGCATTTAACTTGCAAATACAAGCCGGCAAAAAGAGATGGTTTAATACACTTTCCACAGAAGAAAAACAACTGCTTCAATCAGATGCAACATCGAACGTGAGGCTGCAAGAGGATTCTTTTACTCAACACCTTGCAAGATCTCAAAATTTGCTCGATCGAATAGAGGAGCAAATGCAGCTTATCAATCGAGAAATACAAAAGCATCAGTAGCATTTCTCTTGCTAGCAATTTCTTGAAATGCTACCCATCTAGTTGATGAAAGCACTTGGAAAATTGCATAAAAATAAGGGACTTTCGCTCTATGATGCCAAAGTCCCCGAAATTGGTCCCAATGACCTTCTTATACGAGTTGTAAAAAGCTCACTTTGTGGAACTGATCTCCATATTTACAACTGGGATGAGTGGGCTGAAAAGACTGTGCTTGTTCCTATGACAATCGGCCATGAATTTTATGGCATCGTTGAACAAGTAGGATCAAATGTTTTAGGCTTTACAAAAGGCGATAGGGTTAGCGGCGAAGGGCATATTGTCTGCGGCGTTTGCAGATCTTGCCGAAGAGGCACATTTCACCTCTGCCCAAATACTCAAGGCCTTGGAGTAAACCGCACAGGCTGCTTTGCTGAATATGTCAAAATTCCCGCCTTTAATGCATATAAAATTCCAGATGATGTTGCCGACGACATCGCATCCATATTAGATCCGCTTGGCAATGCCGTTCATACCGCCCTGTCCTTTGATCTTGTTGGACAAGATGTGCTCATAACAGGTGCCGGTGCAATAGGCCTTATGGCACTTGCAGTTTGCCAAAAAGTTGGCGCACGACATGTCGTTATCACCGATAAAAGTGCATCACGCCTTGAAATGGCAAAAAAGATGGGAGCAACTCGTGCGATAAACACAACTGACACCCCGCTTTCTGTTGTTATGGAGGAACTTGACATGGAAGAGGGCTTTACAGTAGCCCTAGAGATGTCTGGAGCAGAAAGTGCCCTTAGCGAATGCATTGACGCGGCAGCAAATGGTGGAAAGATAGCTCTCCTAGGAATACTCCCCTCAAAGACAACTATTGATGGAACGAAGCTGATCTTCAAAAGTCTTCAGCTCAAAGGAATTTACGGCCGCGAAATGTTTGGTACCTGGCAAAAGGCAATCGCTCTTCTGCAAGAGGGACTAAACCTCTCTCCCATCATCACACATCATTTCAAACCAGAAGAATACGAAAAAGCATTTGAGCTGATGCAAAAGGGCACCTCTGGCAAGATCATCCTTGACTGGAGATAAAAAATTTGACTTAGCATGACAATACCTGTTATAAACCCTGCTGTATTAAAAAATTCAGGAGGACATTATGACAGTTTCTCGAAAGTTTTTATCTGTATTCTTGGGAGCAGTACTACTCTCATCTGTAATGAATGCAGATCGCGTCTATATTAGAAGCGATGGACCATCAGATGGCGATGGAAGAACATGGA
Source organism: uncultured bacterium (assembly GCA_964462925.1). GTDB lineage: Bacteria > Chlamydiota > Chlamydiia > Chlamydiales > FEN-1388 > SZAS-7. The sequence goes on along the minus strand of CAYWZU010000026.1, from coordinate 27,237 downwards.
AAACCGCTTTCAACTCAATTGACAGGGCCATAGCAAATCTTCAGGACAATCCTGAAGACAATGTATTTTGGGTAGCAGCTGGTGTTTATTCACCTATCATGCCCTATTCCCCAAGTGGAGTTACAGGCGGCGCTGTAGGCGATCAACCTTCAGGCCTTCTTACCTTCGATATTCCTGATGGGGTTGAAATTTATGGAGGTTTTCGCGGTTGTGAAAAGTCTCTTTGTGAAAGATGCCAAGTGCCAAATCCACTTTTTGAACTTGATAAGAGACCGCCAAACTCCTGCGATATTCCAAAAGATATAGCAAATTATGCGCTCACAGTTCTCGATGGGACAGGCTCTGAGTCTTGGCACGTCATTACCATCGGAAATGACATTGAGAGAACAGGTGCAAATGTTAAGTTGTTTGACCTTACCATCAAAGGCGGCTATGCTGACGGCCCAGACTCTGGGACACTAGACTCTATCTTTAGCATTACATCTCTCGATTATGCACATGATGCCGGAGGCGGTCTCTACGCACGTTTTGGCTCTAATGTAGATCTCTATAATGTGCAATTTATAGACAACTCAAGCTCCGGCAAAAATGCTTCCGTACTCGCAAAGGGTATGCCAATAATTTCAGGCGGCGGTGCTATAGGTGCCTTTGATGAGGGAACTACAATAAATGTTCAAAACTGCTACTTTAGAGACAATCAAGCAACAACATTTGGCGTAGGTGGAGGAGCTATCAATTCTGATTTTGAAGCTTCGCTAAACGTCTTTGATTCTATCTTCACTGGCAACGTTGCAAATAGAACAGGTGGTGCTATACGCACAAAAGATGCTGGCGACACCTTGGTGTCAGGAAGCTATTTCGAAAGAAACATCGCAAATGATCTCAACAACATCCTCGATGAAGCCGGCGGCGCGATCGATGTGTTTCAGGGCAATATTGCAGTAGAAAAATCACTCTTTGTAAATAACGAAGGACTAATTGGCGCAGGCGCCATCTTTTTTCATACATTCTTAGATGATGGAGATCCCTATGTAATGGATGTTAAACATTGCTTATTTGAAGAAAACACTACAGGACCCTTTGGCGGTGGTGCTATTTTAATTTTCGGGCAAGGCCAGCACCCTGGCAGCAATGTCCAAATTCATCACTCAGAGTTTAAGGGAAATAAAGGCGGACTTGGTGGAGCTATCTACAACAGCTCTTTTGAAACAGTTATTTCTCACTGCAAATTTGTACATAACCGTGCAGATGCTTGGGGTGGAGCAGTTGCCTGCGACAACCTTGGAGTAGCGCTTCTCTTTCCTCCACTTGCATTTGCTGATAGACCTGTGACTTCAATAGATCACTGCTGTTTTATTGGTAATAAAACTCGAGGAGTTCAGCCAGTTCCTTTTGGCTACCCACCATTTTTTACTCCACCTGGGTTTCTTAACATTTTTGCTGAACTTGCTCCAACACTTAATGGCATACCTATTGTAGGTACAGTAGATCAAGAAATTGTCTCTGGAGGTGGAGCTATTGCTGTAATTCTTGCAGGAGTTGCAGACATTTCTCAATGTTCATTCATAAAGAATAAAGCAAAACATGGAAATGGCGGCGCTATTTTAGTCGGCGGCGCAACTGGAGAAATTTTCGATCTAGAGTCTGAAGAAAGCTTTGACACCTTTGATTACGCATCAGCGTTTGTACGTTGCTGCAAGTTTAAGGACAATGTGCCAAACAATGGCAAATCCATCGACCTAGCAGGCGTTGGTGAAGGCCCTGATGGTATCACACTTAAAGTTAAACACTGCAAGTAAATAAATCCAGACAAACAGCCGCTCCTTGAGCGGCTGTTTGCATGTATTCATCCTAGCCCTTATCTTCAGTAACATTATCTGTATTTTCAGGAAAAAAAGTGGTGGATTGCTCGTCTTTGAGTAATCGCTTATAGTAGGTATAGAGCACAGTGTAAATCTGTGCGAGCTGTTTGGGCACTCCAATCATGCGCTTTCGCTCTTTTCTAAACATATAGATTAATTCAGGAATGTTTACTTCAATCTCACTGAGCTCTTTTCCTGCCTTAAGCTCAGAATCTACAATTCTTCGTAAATAGAGACTAAGAGCAACTGTTCCAGTCCTGCCAATGCCTCCCTTACAATTTATCGCTACAGGAACTGAAGGGTCTGGATTTAACTCATAAATTCTGTCTAGGAGTACATTAAGTAATCTTTCAGAAGGCATTTCAGCTTTGTCTCTCCATCCTTCGTAATGAAGGTGCGTCACCCAGTCTCCATTAGAGCAGTAGAGCTTACTTTCTATGATCTGTGGCACTGTCTTCTTTTTAGAATTTTCTAAAATTTCTAAAACTCGAGAAGAGGTTTGGGTGATTTTCGAGCCATTTCGAAGTCGAATATGTTTTAAAACTTTATTTTGCCAAAAGTTATTGCTACGATTTCTTACCTCTGTCGACTTTAAGCATGAAACAAAGAGCGTAGTTTTTCTAGCAAGCGCCCCATCAAAATAGTCACGAACTTCTGAGTACGATCTAGGACAAGAAGAAAATATAAAACTTTGCTCTTTTAGACGAGCGTCGCTTGCATTTATATATAAGTCCTTAATTTGCTTTCCTAGCCGGTTTTTGTCATAGGGATGATGGAGTCTTCCCCTATTTTTTTTATGCTCCTTTGACTTTTTTGTGGTGAGGGCCTTCATTTTGGGATCAATGAGCGCACGTCGTCTTATCTCCCGGATGAGTTCCTTAGCTTTTTTGAAGTTGTTCTTCTTAAGCTCTTCTGCTTTCAATTTAAGATCTGCAAGCTTGCAATTTTCTTTATTAAAATGCTTGTAGTTCTTTCGTGCTTCAAGGGTATGAAATGATGAGAAAAGCAAAAATCCGCATGCAATTTTTAGTGCGATTTTCATAGATGACAGACCTTATTTTTAGCCTCATACTATGATTCAGGCTATTTTCTGGCTAGAACTAAATAATTTACTCACTAAAGCGCTTGACACTTCTTCGAATTTTACCTATATTTTCATCTAAAATCTAAAGTTGGTGCAGATATGCGTGCTTTTTTTCTTAAAGCCTAAAAACTACCTATACCGCCACATACCTGGCGCTCGAATAAGTGTCCTAGACTAAGTAGCCAGTTTTAGATCACAATCAACATATAACAAGGAGAACTCATGTTGACAGTAAAAAAATCGTGTAAATGTCTCTTTCTTTTGTTGCTGCTTTTATGTGTACCTTCTAGTGCTCATAGCGCGATTTGTACACCAAAAAAATTAACCTACTACCTCTATATTGAAGATTTCATAAAGAGCTTTATCGAAATTCCCACATCTAATGTGCTAGTGGATAGCACAACCGTTGGATCCTCCTATTTAGCAGGAAGAGCACCGGTGTATAACGAAAATGATGTAGAATCAGGCATCTGCTCAGCATCATTTTTAAATATGCAAAATGATGAGAATATCTTTACCGATATCTCTAACTACCTCTCAGTCGATAATGGGCTTATTATCTCCTGGCTTACCCCCACAACTCTTCTTAACCTCGAGCTCGACAGTATAGTTCGTGGAATGGTTACAGAATGTCTCGTTGTCGCCTACACCAAGATTGGATACAATCCATTTTACGGAAAGACATTCAACATGGTCGTCTCATCCGACGACGAAAAAATCTACTTCAAGCTCACAGAAGTAAAAAAAGACTAAAGAAAATGAGGGAATAAATACCTTTATTCCCTCATCTCTTATTATAGAATCACGCAGCCATCTACTTGGTTAGCAGTATTCGGGGGCCGGGCCTGTATTCGGGGGCCGTATTCGGGGGCCGGGCCTGCGTAACTTTGCGTAACTTCCAAATCATATTTTTATTCATTTGTGCTCGAAACTTTCTTTACAAATACACCGTCTACTCATATTTTATTTTGTCAAATACAGTGAGTAATCAAATGGCGAGAAAAAGACGCGTTATTCAGTCCGGCTACTGCTATCATGTACTTGTACGTGGAATCGGAGGAAGGGATATTTTTGAGGACGATTTCGATAGAGCACGCTTTTGTCTGTTGCTACAATATGCAGCTTTCCAAGGCAAATTTAGTATCCATGGTTTTTGCCTAATGAGCAATCATGTTCATCTTTTAGTCCAAGCTCAAAGCAAAGCTCTTTCTACAGGAATGCACAGCTTACTATTTCGATATGCCCAATATTACAACAAAAAAATTGAACGACAAGGGTATCTATTTCAAAGTCGTTTTAAAGCAATTTTTGTTGAAGGTGGAATTTATTTACGACGACTCATTCGTTATATCCACCGCAACCCTGTACGTGCACATTTAGTCGATAGTCCAGAAGCGTATCGCTGGAGCAGCCATTGTGCTTATTTATTAGATTTTCAAGATGTAACAACATACACATGGTTAAATACCGACCTTATTATGTCATTATTTGGCGACACAGCCCCAATTGCAAAAAGGGCTTTCGAATCCTACATCTCATCAGATGATAATGAAGCTAAAGATGAACTTAATGAGATCCGAAAGGCCACGTCTTTAGGCGCATATGGAAGCGCGCCATTTGTTGAAGAATATCAACGTTTTCTTGAGCCAGCCGTCTCTATGATCACCATAGAACCTGAAGAAAAGGCTTTAAACATAGAGACAATCATCCATGAAATAAGCAGATCACTAAATACTTCTTTGTCAGAACTACAATCAACAAATAAAGCTCAAGAAATCGTCCAAGCAAGAGCTCTGTTTGCTTGGGTTTACACAAAACTAAATCTTGGTAAATCAAGCTCGCTGTCTGACCTGCTCAGACGATATCCTACTTCAGTTGCAAGACTTATTGATAAAGTAAATGAATCTGAATTTCTTCGAAATGAAGCAGCCGATCTCTTAGCAAAAATTCAGAATTGAATCGGCTGATTTAAAAATAAATATTGGAAGTTACGCAAAGTTATGCAGGCCCGGCCCCCGATTTCCCGATTTATTCGGAATCCTCGCCAAGGTCGAGGCCTTTGATTCGCTTTCCAACTCTGCCGAAGATTACTGCATCGTAAACATCTCGAGCAGTGCGTCCATCTGCAGTTGTAAGCACTTCTCCATCCAGGTCGGCTTTTGCGCCGGTTTCAACTAAGGTTGTGAAGACTCTTTCACAATTGCGATCTGCAAGCTGTTCTAATGCTTCAGGCGGGCACTCTGTTGCTAATTGGGGACATGCCATAATTATCTGAGATACGCATTCTGGATGGCTTTTTGCATATTCCAAGAACTCCTCTCGTGTAATCTCAAATCCACATTCGAATAACTTTGCTATCTTTGCTGTGTCGGTAATATATTGATGAGCAACAGAAAGTGGGCATTTTCTTGCGATATCTGGTCGGTTGGCAAGAAGTTCAAAACAGAGCTCTGGAAATGCATGCCAGACTTTAACTAAAGTATCAGCTGAAATAATATGCCAATCTAAAAGAATTGCTTTAACTATGTCAGGTCTTCGGTCTTTTATCGCATCTTGTATTCGTTTATCAGCTTCATAAAACCATGATGAATCTATTGCTGCTCCAAAAGTAACTGGTTGCATAAAAAACCTCTCTAGTTATTATTAAAATAAAATGATACCAGACTGCAGATATATTTACATCTGTTTTACTTTCTGGAGAGCGAAGCGAAAGGCTTGTCCAATGGTGAGATGCTGGCGTTCTAACCATACTGCTACCTTTTCCATCGGAAGTATTCTCATTGCAAAAAAGAGCAAAAAGCCGACTGCAATAGGACGAAGTGTGTTCATCACAACCAGTGTGCTAAATCCACCTTCCACAAACCAAAAACTTACGCTGCCGAGAAGCACGCAGGCAATAAATGGCCATACGCACATATCTTTTGCTGCAAGCCATGCTATCTTTCTATAGCGGCCAGGCCCAGCTGGCACAAATGTCGTTGGTTTTCGTTTAGATGAAACAGAAGTGAGCTGACCAAAGTACTTTGCCATGACCTCGCTAGAGAGCCTAGGTGCAAAGATGGCGATGCATGTAGCAAGTGCTATCTTGATAGTAATTACAGCACCAACAAAATACCAGACAGATGGAAACTCAAAGGAAAAAAGCGTCTTTGGATATTCATCTATATCCCGTAAGATCTGCATCAGCATTTTGCCAAAGATAAAGTAATAGATCAAAAATGGCTGGCAAAAGCCCCAGAGGCTAGATAAGACGGCGCCAAGTACCCTTCCTGGCAGAGTGTGCCCAAATAAGAATATTCCAGCATTATAGGTAAGCCCCTGCATGCTAATTGCAAGCATAGGATTTAGCTTTTTTCCTGCGGGAGATAGGCTTTTGAGAGCAGCAGCAACAAAAGAAATAGATCCTGGAATAAACCTTGAGCCTGTTTTTCCTGCGATGCTCGATGCTCTTGATAAGAGAAGAATTTGATTTAGGGAGAGAAAAAAACCAGAAAAAGGGATGTGCAGACTATGGAGCAAACTTCCAAGCCCAATCTCAGCTATCGACAGCATAGCCGCATGCGATCCTACTACATCAACTTGTGACTCTTTCTTTTCAGATTCCATAATCTTCACCCTCGTGCAATAACTATAGCAGCATCTAAGGTTTGATACCATACAACAAAGATTTTTCAAAGAGAAATCTGATAAAGTTTGCGAGTTTTACCTCTCTTGCGTATAGTTTTTCAAATTTGAGCATACAATGACATCAAAGAAAAGAGATCAACTTACGATACAACAGGCCCTCAGGCCTATCCAGATTGCCTAGACCGATGCCAAAGTAAGGGCCTGCCTTGCAAACCGCTTCGAACAAGCCCCAGAGCTTCGCATTCCGGTTACATACAGAGTGACTGTTTGGAAGAGCTAATTCTTAGTCTCAAGCGCTTCGCGATGCTTTTTAAAGGACCTAAACGACCAAAGGGACATAAGGGACATAAAGGACGCTGGCATTGGTCCTTTAAGTCTTTTATGTCCCTTATGTCCCTTTGGTCCTTAAAAGCATCTCGAAGCGCTTACCATGGGGAGAACGGAATTAGTAGTCCAAGACGAACACTCCAGGCATGTCTTGGGCAGTATCTGGCATGAAGGCGATAGGTGCCTTCAAGGTAGAGAGATCCCAGGCCAACTTCTTTGTAGCTGTAGGATGCGCCAATCTCTTCGTATTCATAGCCAATGCGGGAGTAGCTATGAAAGTGTGAAAGGTGGAAAAGTTTATGTGATGAGAGCCCCTTTTCTGCTCGAAAAAAGAGGTCCAAGGCTTGACTAGCATGTGAGAATACTTTTCCAAAGTGAGCTTCAAAACCAATCCAGGGCGATCCGCTTGATGCAATCCCGCTATAGAGAACTGCCCAGGGTTTATAGTAGTTTCCTTCATGAATAATAAACTCTCTTCCGACCGCAAGTGATGCTTTTGTATCTAGCACACCATGCTGATTTGAGCTAAGGTCTTTAACGCGAGATGGGGTTGAAAGAGCGCTCTCTAGTCGTGCAGTAAGCGTTACAGGATCACTTACCAGATCATTCAAGATACGATAAGCAAAACTTGCCCTTGCAGCATCAAATCCATACTCTTTTTTTTGTGTTTTTGCAAAATCTAGAGAAAGTGCTGCAGACATATTGACATCTGGCATGAAGGCTAGATTTGCTGTCGTTTTTTCCTGGTAGAGCTTTTTATGCTTTACTCCCCTTACCGTATCAACGCTCTTAGACTGAGTATGAGATTCAGATACATTTGCTTCAAACTCAAGCCAGTTGCCAAGCCAAGGATCTGCAGCAAGCGAGCTGGAAATCAGCCAAACAACAAGAAACGCTCTCATCAATGGATACCATGAAGTGTAAGATAACGCTCAGCATCTAATGCAGCCATGCAACCGCTGCCAGCTGCTGATATTGCCTGGCGATAGACATGATCCTGGACGTCTCCAGCAGCAAAAACACCTTCCATACTTGTCTGAGTAGTTCCTGGCACAACTTTAATATAGCCATTGTCGTGAAGAGCAATTTGATTGCCTAAGAAGCCAGTATTTGGAATGTGGCCAACTGCAAAGAAAAGCCCACCAGCTTCTCGTTTTTCAACTTTGTCTGTTTTTAGATTGCGAATAGTGACGCTAGTCACAACCCTATCTCCTTCTACGAGCTCAACGACGCTATCCCAAAGCACTTCGATTTTGGGGTTTGCGATAGTGCGCTCTGCCATGATTTTGGAAGCTCTTAGCTCATCTCGTCTATGTACAAGATAGACTTTAGATGCATACTTTGTCAAAAATGTGGCCTCTTCACATGCAGCATCGCCTCCACCTATGACATATAGATCTTTATTTCTAAAAATTGGTATAGCCCCATCGCAGACGGCGCAGGCAGATACTCCCTTTTGCCAAAATTCATGATCGTGAGTACCGGGAATATCGAGCCTTTTTGCGGTAGCCCCGGTAGAGATTATAATTGAATCTGCATACAACTTGGTTTGATTTCCTTTTACTTCAAAGGGACGTCTCGAGAGATCTACGCTTACGACATCTTCTGTAAGGCAGGTCGTACCAAACCGCACAGCTTGTTTTTTAAACAATGTCATAAGATCTGGTCCGCTTATCCCTTCCGGAAAGCCTGGGAAATTTTCGACATCAGTCGTCGTCATAAGCTGGCCGCCTGAAGGGCCAGAAAAAAATCCCTCAAACATAACAGGCTCAAGGCGTGCACGTGCCGCATAAATTGCAGCGGTATAACCAGCAGGTCCAGATCCAATAATAATGACCTTTTTTTTGTCGCTATTGTCTGTCATGAAATTTGTCCCCAAGATGTGAAAAGGAAAAATGTAGTCCTATCGGGCCTTTTCAGACAACAAAA
>CAYWZU010000026.1:8151-18308 GCA_964462925.1 uncultured bacterium | reverse complement strand
CCCAAGATGTGAAAAGGAAAAATGTAGTCCTATCGGGCCTTTTCAGACAACAAAAAAGGACAAAAGCAAAGGACATAAAGGACCTTAGCAAACCGTCCTTTCGGTCCTATATGTCGCTTTTGTCCTCTATGTCCTTAAAAAAAAAGCGCACAAACCTCTCTCCTTAAAATACTCTTTGCAGTATACTTTTGTCCTATGAAACCAGAATACTACATCTCATTTATCGTCTATTTTAGCTTGCTCTTTTTAGTCGCCTTTAGCGTTCGAAAAAAGCATGCGACAAGCAAAGATATGCTGCTTGGAAATCGCAAACTGAACTTTTGGGTAACTGCCCTTTCTGCACAAGCTAGCGATATGTCTAGCTGGCTTTTTATGGCATTTCCTATGAGTATTTTTATTGGCGGCATGCCTCTTGCATGGACTGCACTCTCACTCATTGTCGGCATGTACTGCACATGGACGTTTGTAGCGCCAAAACTTCGCACACTTACTGAAACCTACAACTGCTACACGCTCTCATCATTCTTTGCGACTAGATATGGAGATCCAAAACATTATATACGCATATCTAGTGCATCTCTACTCCTTATCTTTATGACCTACTACCTTGCAAGCGGCCTCATTGCTATTGGCTTTTTGTTTGGCTCGCTCTTTGGCATGGATTACATGGTCGGCATCTCAATCGCCCTTGTCGTAATGGTTGCCTATACCTTTGTTGGAGGATTTGTATCTGTCGCTTGGGCAGATCTTTTTCAGGGCATATTTTTGCTCGCTACCATCATGATTGTTCCAATACTTGCTCTGCCCTACGTCGGCGGCTTTGAAAGCATCTATGAGCAAGCAGCTCAGGCAAAAATCTCACTAGATCTCTTCTCGCTCAACAAGACATCCGGCATCCAGGACATTCTCATACCACTTTTAGGATGGGGCCTTGGCTATTTTGGCATGCCGCATATCCTCATCAAATTTATGGGCATTAACCACGCATCAGAGCTTAAGAAAGCAAGAAACCTTGGCATCAGCTGGCAAATACTTGCCCTTGGCGCTGCCATCTTTGTCGGCCTTGTCGCTATCCCCTTCTTTAAAGATGGCATTCAGAATCCAGAGCTTATCTTTGTCGAGATGGTAAAAGTGCTCTTTCACCCACTAGCTGCCGGCATTGTAATGTGCGGCGTACTTGCGGCAACTATTTCTACAATGGATTCTCAGCTATTGGTGGGTGCATCAAGCATCACGGAAGATCTTTATAAAAACGTGCTGCAGCCTAAGCTTTCAAGCAAGAAAGAAGTGATTGTCTTTAGGATAAGCGTTCTTGCGCTTTCTCTTATTGCATTCTGGATAGCGCTAGGAAAAGATAAGACTATCATGGACACTGTCTACTTTGCATGGGCAGGCCTTGGTTCTACTTTTGGGCCGCTTCTCCTTGCCTCGCTCTATTCTAAGCGGCCAAATTACTATGGAGCACTCGCTGGCATACTTACAGGCGGTATTACGTCTGTTATTTGGCCAAAAATAAATGGATGGCTGATGAGTGAAGGAATTATGGGTCCTGTCCTTTCAATGATCGTGGCATTCCCTCTTAGCCTTATCATGATCTTTGCAGTTTCTTATCTGACAAAGACTCAAGATATTACAGAAAAGAAGCCCGAAGTTTTATAAATATTTGACATACAAAGACTTAATTCATTTTCAATACCTCTTGGCAAAAAAGCAAAACCATGTGCTAAGATCACGCCTAACTTAACAGTGTGGAAAACTATGCAAGACATTTTTGAATACGAAGTCGGCGGCAGAAAATTTGTCCTCGACGCAAAAGCAGCAAAAGAAGCATTCGAAGCAAAGCGCGTAATTCTTGGCAGAAATAGCCCAGAATTTAATGTTATGCCGCTTAAATACAAGTGGGCATACGAGATTTATCGCGATATGGAAGCAAACCACTGGCTCCCGCAAGAAGTGCCGATGTATGACGACATCAAGCAGTGGAGCGACGATCGCACACTTAACGATCGCGAGCGCAATATCATCCGTGTAGGTATTGGCTATTTTTGCTCTGCTGAAGGCATTGTGGGCGACTGCTCGCAAACCATCATCCGCGAAAATCTATCAGCTCCTGAGCTCAAAATGGCAGTTGGTCGCCATGTACAGGAAGAAAACATCCACACTGAATCTCTTCTTTATATGATCTCATCGCTGAGAATCAATCCGCATGAAGTATCAGCGCTCTTTTTGTCGATGCCATCAGTAATTCGCAAAAATGAAGTGATCTGCAAGCACCTTCCAGAAATGAGAAGAGATATTGATCTTTCAAAGACAGAAAACAAGCAGCTTTTTGCAAAGACAATTTTTGGCATTACACAAATTATGGAAGGCACACAGTTCTTTGGCCTATTCTTGCCAATTCTACACCTTGGCAGAAGCGGCAAAATGCCTGGAATCGGCCAGATGTTCCGCTATACAATGCGCGATGAATCTAACCACATCGAGCTTGGCCGCAAGATCTTTTTAGCCCTTTGCGAAGAAAATCCAGATATCTTAACACCGCAATTTAAGCAAAGCCTCGTCGAATTTATGAAAGCAGGCGTAGAGGCGGAGATCGCATTTGTTGATGACCTCCTTCCACAATCAATTGCTGGTCTTGCACCAGAAGAAGTAAAGCGCTTTGTTCGCTACAATGCAAACCGCCGCCTTATGGCACTTGGCTGGGAACCAATCGATGATGGCAAAGGCAACTTTGTACTCGAAAACCCATTCCCATGGTCAGCAGAGATCATCTACCTCAAGAAGAATGAAAACTTCTTTGAGACTACGGTTACAGAGTATGGAAAACTTTCCAATCTGCAAGAAGCTAAGAGCGAGTCGGAGCTCTTTGAAGGTATAGAAGTATAAATTTAGAAGGTTTTTTATGGCTATCGCACCCACAGTACAAGATATACGCGTTTTTGTAGAAACGCCAAAATCATTAAAGCCCAGAATTGACTGGAGCTCGCTCAAAAGCAACCTCATCATCCCTTCGCATCTTCCAAAGATTCAGACCTCGAAGGGTCTTGTTGAGTGCCAGCCAGAAAAGCTCTTAAGTGCTATCGGCGCAGCTATTGCAGACGAGAGACTTGCTCACGGCGCACATACTGCTCTTGATATTTTTGAGCCAGAAACAAAATTTAAAGTAGTAAGTACAGTAAACCGCGTGCTGATTAAGCTTGCCCAGCTCAAAAAGCAGGTTATTGGCAGCGAAGAGGTTCATGAAATCTGCGAAAACAGCCTTCTTGACGAAGGTGAAACACTCGCAGCTAAAGGATACCTTCTCTATCGCACCCAGAAGCAGCGCCGCCATCAGACGGTGAAAAAGCTAGAAGTGATACGCCGTAGCGGCAGCAAAGTATCCTGGAATGGCGATAAAATCGTACAAGCTATCTATAAAGCATTCTTAGCTGAAGTGATGGAAAAATCAGGCGAGCCTTCTGAGCAAGACCAGCAAGAAGCGCACGAAAAAGCAGAGCTTGTAGCACAAGCCGTCATCCACTATATTACAAGCTCAGGGCGCGAAGTAATCCACATCGAAGAGATACAAGACCTTGTAGAGAAGTACCTCTCAGAGATGGGCCATGATTCAATTGCAAAGCGCTTTTCGCACTATCGTTTAGAGCGTGCTCGCCTTCGTATGATCAAAGAGGCGCAAGTTGACACCATCATCGTACTTCCAGAGCTTGTCACACCAAATCTCTTAGCACGTATTGACTTTGCGATGATTGACCTTGAGCTTCCGCTCACACGTCAAGAGCTTGCTCAAAAGCTTATCTACGGTATGGACGTTGGCCTTACAGCACAGGAGAAGATGAACACCATCCTCCTTAATGCAAGACAACTTATGGAGACAGATACCAACTTTAGATTCTTCTGCGCGCGCATCCTTCTTACCTACATCTATGAAGAGGTGCTTGACTGGAGAGTAGAAGATGGCATGGGCAAACTCAAAAAAGCGCATGAAGCAGGCTTTTTACGCTACCTGAACCGCGGTATCGAAATTGGCCTCTTAAGCCCAGAGCTCAAAAAGTTTGATATTAAGGCAATCGCGCAAAAGATCAACCCAATGGCAGACCTTAAGTTTGATTTCTTGGGCATAATGACACTCTACGATCGCTACCTCCTACACGAGCGCGACGAGTGCCGCGATCCAAGCGTCCTTATTATCGATGCAAAGAATAAAAGACGTATCGAAGTTCCGCAGTATCTCTGGATGCGCGTATCGATGGGTATTTCCTACAATGAAAAGGAAAAAGAAGAGTCTGCAATTACCTTCTACAACATCTATACAAGCAAAAAGTACTGCTCAGGCACGCCTACGCTCTTTAATTCAGGCACAGCGCGTCCGCAGCTCTCTTCTTGCTACGGCTTAACAGCTGGCGATGAGATCGGCGGCATCAAAATTGACGACAAGGGAAGAAGCTACCCTGTAGGTATCTTTGGAACCTTTATGAACTGCGCATTCTTGTCAAAGTTTGCTGGCGGTCTTGGCGTAGACTTTACCTCTGTTCGCGGCATGGGCTCTCATATTAAGGGCACAAACGGCGAAAGCCAAGGTATCGTCCCCTTCCTTAAGATCATGAACGACACAGCAGTAGCTGTGAATCAGGGTGGAAAGCGAAGAGGCGTTGTCTGCTGCTACCTCGAAAGCTGGCATAATGACATAGAAGAGTTTTTGGAACTTCGCAAAAACGTGGGTGATGATAGACGCCGTACGCATGATATGCATACTGCAAACTGGATTCCAGACCTCTTCATTATGAGAGCGATTAAGGGCCAGGACTGGACGCTCTTTAGAACAAGCGATGTACCAGATCTTCACGAGACTTATGGCGCTAAATTTAAAGAGCGCTATGAATACTATGAAAAGCTCGCAGAAGAGGGCAAAATTTGGGGCCGTAAGATCCGTGCCGGCGCGCTCTGGAAGAAGATGCTTAGCGCACTCTTTGAAACAGGCCACCCTTGGATTACCTTCAAGGACCCATGCAATATTCGCTCCCCTCAAGATCACTGCGGCGTAGTCCACAACTCAAACCTCTGCACAGAGATTGTACTTAACGACTCAGATGAAGAGCATTTTGTCTGCAACCTCGGCTCTATTAACCTTGCAACCTTTGTAAAGGCAGATGGAACAATCGATAGAGATGATCTTGCAAAAACGATCCATACAGCAGTTCGCATGCTTGATAACGTGATAGACATCAACTTCTATCCAACAATTCCTGCAGAAACTGCTAATATGAGACACCGTCCTGTAGGCCTTGGCCTTATGGGCTGGCAAGATGCTCTCCATATGCTTGGCATGCCATTTGACAGCGAAAAAGCTGTAGATTTTGCTGATGAGATCATGGAGTTTATTGCATACAATGCCTACCATGCATCCTGCATGCTTGCTAAGGAAAAGGGCTCCTACTCAAGCTTTAAAGGCTCAAAGTGGGATAGAGGCCTTATGCCGCTTGATACGCTTGACCTTCTTGAAAAAGAAAGAGGTGTAGCAATCGATGTGAACCGCACAAGCCGTATGCCTTGGGATGAGCTTAGAAAGCTTATTAAAAAGCACGGCATGAGAAACTCAAATGTGCTCGCTATTGCGCCAACTGCGACAATATCTAACATCTTTGGCTGCTCAGCGTGCATTGAGCCAGATTATCGCCATATCTATAGCAAGTCTAACCTCTCTGGCGAGTTCATCAGCGTAACGCCGTACCTTGTACAAGCCCTTAAAAAGCTTGGCATCTGGAATAAGGATACGCTCGAAGACCTCAAATACCATAAGGGCGAGCTTGACGATATGACAGGCATCCCGGATTCGATTAAGCAGCAGTTTAAAACTGCCTTTAAAATCGATCCAATGGCGCTTCTGAAACAAGCTGCAGTTCGCCAAAAGTGGATTGACCAGGCGCTTTCGCTTAACTTGTTCCTTGATAAGCCGGATGAAAAGATGCTCTCTCGCATCTACCTTCTTGCCTGGAAGATGGGTCTTAAAACCACCTACTACCTCAAGAATAAGTCTGCAACCGATATTGAGGACGCAAGCCTTGACATCAAGCGCAAAACGCAAGAGATGCAGCAGCAAACCGTAAAAGCTTGCTCCCTTGCCGATCCAAACTGCGAATCTTGCCAGTAATAGCTATACCCACTCACCGAGCGTGAGTGGGTTTTTTCTATATAGTAAACTTATGAGATACAGATGACGTTTTCAGTACACACAGATATTTCCTGGTATGGCCCATTTCCTCAAACCGGCCTGGGCATTACTCTATTAGACGAAAATAAGCGCGTTGGCTATTTACGAATCATGCCGCAGGGAGGTAGTATCGCACCTCTTACTGACACGGCTATTTGTATGATATACCTCCAGACTTTAGGCCAAGATGTCGAAAAAACAGAAAGCGATCTTAGGAAACTATTTCCTGCGGAAAAAAAAATCAAAGACCGTCGTCCAACACCCGCACGCGATCAAAGCGATTTTTATCTTGACGATCCGCGTGGCGATGCTGTTGATAGCACCTTTACGATTCCAGTGTTAAAGGATGACGCTAAAAAGGTTATCGAACGTATAAAAAATATCGAAGATACCGTCTTCAATAAAGCCCAAGAATTATGGTATAAGACGGCTCTTTCGTTCATAGAGAATCCTAAGGATCCAGACCATCCACCTTCTGGCAGTGTCTGTGCCATACAGTAACTCATCTTTCTCTAGTCGATTATCAGACGTTAAAAGACGGCTCTGACTAAAGAATCCTAAGGGTGTAGATTTAAATGATTTTTTATCATTCTATCATGCTTACCGTTGAAATTTGATAAAGACTTATGGCAAATCTAAACGATTAGAACGATAAAAAATTAAAGATTTACTACCATTTGGGAAAGGGCACAAAGTATAAGTTTTATTATGAATGAATTTCGAGAAAGAAAAGCATTTATATAGAAGGGTGTGCTAATGCAAAACTGTGGTTTTCTGAGTAATGCAATTAAGTTGATACCATTGAGGCCGGCCCCAAGATCACAAACTCTATCATTTCTTTCGAGAAAGCCTTCGATATTCGCTCCATTCGCGACCTAGTATTTCAATGTGGACTGGCGAATAGCCCATGGCTTCGCGCGTGGCGTTCACTGCATTAATGGCTTCAGTTATTTGGTCTTTCACTGTTGCCCTGCCTTCCTTTTCAAGGCGTTTTTGATAGAGTCCTACCATTTCGAGGCGGGGCAGTAGCGCAAACATGGGGATTAGCTTCAGCAAATCATCAGCTGTTTTGGTTGTTAAAAGTGTTAAGTGAGTAAGATTATCATAATTTTGGAGCTCTGTAAAAAACTCTCTTTGCTGTGGCCTGATGTCGTCGAAGATTTCAAGTCGAGTAATGTCTTTGTTGTCGTTTGCTTGAAGAAGGGATAGAGAGACAGGAATTTCGGGTTGGAGTGGATTAGAAACTGGATGGAAAGTTTGCAGAGATAGTTCAGTGAGGTTGGGTAGACTCGAAATTGATTTAAGCTTGGCAGAAAGGGCTTCTAGAACATGAGGAGAGCGGCTGAAACGAAACGAAAGACTCGATAAATTGGGTAATTTATCAAAAAGGGGTTTTAGATCGATTTCAGGGCAATTAAGTAAGTTCACTGAAATTCCAGTCACACATTCAGGTAGAAAATGTATAATTGCCGGTAGGGTAACTTCGGTAACCGGACCGATATCAACAAATATGCCAGGAAACACTTTATCTGCATCTTTACCGAGTGGCCACGTGAGCAGCCCATCATATTCTGAACGCCGCTGTGAATTCGCACTATGGTATCTGGCCCAATGTCCGATGTCAATCTTAATACCTCTGTCAGTAATTCGATAAAGCCAAGCTTCTTCTAGTTCTGGATAGTGAACAAGCGAACCATCCAAATTCATATGATAACCATTAAAACCAAACTTGTGCTCATGGTTTAAAACAAAGGTGCACCACTTTTCTATCTCTTTTGAACCTTTCTGGTTCGCTAGGCATCGAAATTTTTCGATTTCTTCAAGTGACAAATACTGCGTACATAGTGGAGCCCACTCGGGAAGATTGAATTCAATAGCCTTATTAAGAAGAGTTACTGGGTCATATGGACGGCGAAGGCTCTCCCTTGCCCTATGAAGTGCTGCCGAGGTAGGGCATTCCATTCGTATATATCTTTTTGCTAACCATTTTGAGAGACGCGGCTGCGAATCTGGTGAGTACTCCTTTACTAGTCCAACACCTGTATTTATACCTAATTCGTCAAGGTGGTCTGCTAGCCAATCTACCGTCGCCATTTCCAAACTGGGGATGAGATATCTACTTGCGAGCTCTAAATAGCGCTTTACATCATCTTTCCTGATATATTTAGGCAGCTCCTTTTCATCTAGTTTACATAGAAGATACAGTTCGTTGAATTCTTCGGCAGTGCCATCGAAGTGTATTTGTAATGTGGCACCTTCTCTATAACGATCGCTAAGTAACACTCCAAAGTATTCCGAACGCATCCTTAGCGGTTCAGGATCAACCTTCAGTTGGCAATTGTCCTTTGTCACTACAGTGAAGTTGCGCGATATGGCACCTTGAAGGTAGCTATCGAGATTGCTGATGCCCGTAATAATCTCATGATGCGTATCAGGTTGGATTTGTGTTTTCAACTCTTTCAGGGTGACTTTTAGGGCTTTGAGTGCATCCCTTGGTAAGGCCCTCAGCTCGTGCATGGTTACCTTATGCTGCAAGCCAGTAACTAGCATTCCTACATCCTCACTCCTCGCTCTCAAAGTCCTTGACATAACTATGTGCGTAAGTTGATTAATTAAATTGGTAACAGGTTGATTGCGTGCACCTTCATAACCCTCTTGAGGCCTAGAAGAAGGGGGAAGGGAAGGTGGTTCCATAAAGTTCCTCTAATTAATATAGTTAACTATGCCAAGCTCTTGAAGTTAATCGGGCATATCTATGCGCTGAAGCGTTATCTGATCGATTAGTTTAAGATCAATAGTTTTTTTATCACATTTCGTGGCAATGCCATGGTTACAGCAGTACCAGTCATCATTAAGCCTAACATATGAATACCAGTGACCAGGTATATGTACTGCTAGTCCGACTATACGGTAGTCTGCCTTAGCTCCATTTTTTGCGTATTTTGAGAAGTCGATAGTTTTATCTATGTCAATAGTTTCAGGTAACTCTTCTCTACCAACAGGATGCGTGCTACTGAATGCGATGAGATTTGGCATCTTGTCTTGAGTACTAAGTTTGAGCTGTACTCCTTCATGTCTTTTAGTAGACCATGTATGTAGTATGTCTTTGTTCTTTATGCCTTGGAAACAGCAATATTCAAACCCAAAAACTTTACTCAGAAAATTAATTGCTGTAGCAGCATCAGCCATTTGCCCTCGCGCTGGAAAGGGTATCTCTGTCCGCTTATGTGAAAGGATCGTATTATGCAAGTGGCTCAAAGCTTCGCGGACTTGTGCAGAGTCTTTCTCTTGTATGCGATCTAGTAGTGCAATGAGAGCCATCTGTATTTTTCTGCTTTTTTCCAGCTCTTCCTGAGATAGACGTCTATATTGGGCTACGCCTATGCTACTATCCTCTGGGGAACGTTTAATTCTAACAAGCGCCTCTTCTTTCAAAGGGCTCCGAACAATCTGTTCAAAGGCTGGATTTGCGAGTAAAATCTGCATGGCCGCTGCAAACCAACAGGAATTGCCATAGTTTTCAAAAGCTATTGGGGATGTGGAGGCTACATTTCTACTCAGAGGATCGGTTTCTAAAGGCCTAGGCGTAGGAGCGCCTGGTTTTTCAACCTTGATTGCAAAGCGTATGCTTTCCACTTGTTTGGTAAAGCTATCTCTAACCGTTTTACTGAGTAGGGCTATTCCAAGGCTAAAGATGGTGGCAGTAGCAGCAAAAAGAAACCTCACTGCTCGCTCTTGAGAGGTAAGTGGCCTTTCAATCTTTGCTATAATCTCGTAAGAGCGACCTTGATAATAGACCTGTCGGTTAGTATATTTTGCCTTTTTCCAGCCCTCGGGTATAGCAATATCATTTAATGAATTAACAATAGTAAATTTAGGCATTTTGATTCCCCAATTTTTATTATAATAATTAGTAGAGTTCTATTCAATTGAAACGGGGTCAGGCCTG
>CAYWZU010000026.1:0-8051 GCA_964462925.1 uncultured bacterium | reverse complement strand
TGAAACGGGGTCAGGCCTGGCATTCGGGCATTTGAGACAAGAAATCTCTCAGCTCAGCAATTTCATCATTCAGCTCTTACATAAGACAAGGTATAAATTCCCGAATGCCAGGCCTGACCTCGTTTTGACCCCGTTTTTTATTCCTTTTTATAAGTAAGCTTACTTTTACTGCTTCGAGAGCTCTCTAACACTGTCAATAATTGCTCTCCTGCGCTCGTTTGCTTCTTTGTCATACTTGCCCTGGAGTGCTGAAACCGTTGTCTCGAAGACAAAAGATGCAGCCCTTTGCATTTCTGGATTTGCCCAAACGAATGAGTCATCTGCAAGAAATTCCCGTAGTTCTGGCAAAATAGGGTGATCGAGGTTTGTAATAGTTGCTAAGAGCTCACCCAATGTCCAAAGGGATTTGGCTTGTTCAATTAGAGACATCCTATTCCAGCCCTCTTTCATACTGCTAAGGCATGAATTGATGTGCTGATCCTTGTAGCTCTCCAAAACATCCTTAAGCTGCTCGTTATTTGTGCAGGCAAGAATGTTGTTAAGTGCAGCAAAATCGAGATCACGCGTCTCCTTTTCCATCTTTTTGAATATTTCTAGAATTGCATACATTTGCAGGCTACCTAATTTAGTCTGGTGTCCCCTAAGCTCTTTTACGCGATATTCAACTACATGAGAACACGCAAAGGAGAGCACTTTATTTGCCCAGGCAACTGTTTTGTCTGCTAGAAATGATCGAATAACAGAGAGTACTGGATGATTTAGATCCTTGATAGGGTCTAAAAATCTGCCGATAGTTTGAATATGGCGAATCTGCTCTCTGCAGGACATGGCCTGCATCTTCTCTTCAAGGTATTCAAGGTAAACACGTAGATGCTTTACTTGAAATTCTTCAAAAGAAGCGTCAAGCTTAAGTAGTGCATCATCATAGACCTTCAAAAGAGGCTGGTAGCGAGATAGGAGACTATCATGGCACATCCTAATCATCAGATCTTGGGCTTTCCATACTGTTTTAGTTTTAGTGTTTGACACATGGGCCTCTACAATACGTAGAGATGCCTGCCTCATTCCCTCTGATCTCCAAAAAATCCCCCTATCAGTAAGAAATTCTTTTATTAGGGGAAGTGCTGGATGCAGTGGTCTATGAACAACTGAAAATATATCTCCAAAAATATAAAGGCTCTGTACCTGCAGGGGTGCATCCATAGCCTGCCACTCGCCTTTAAACCTGCTCCATGCAGCAAGGACAGCAGGATTATTTACTTCCCCAAGAGCAAACAAGCGACCAACTGCAGCTAGTTGTATTTCGCGAGATTTAGGCAATTTTTCGCTAGAAGCAAGTAAAAATTGAAGAACCTCTGGACTGTTTATGTACCTAATAGCCGATCCCGCCATGGAAAAATCCATTTCACTACAAAACGGACTTATCTTTCGAAGAAGGTCGCCTTGCTTCTCAAGATCATTTTGTCCTTGCAGCGGCATCACTCCAATTTGCTTCAAACCATTTTGAATCCATTCAGGCTGAGCAACCATTTCATCAGCAATTGCATGAGTTATTTGAGATACAGCAGAAACCATGACCATTTTCCTTATATAATATGAAAAATAGGTATACTTAGACTACGATATGTTGGCGAGAAAAAAAACAAGATAGGCAGGCACCTATCTTGTGATCTATTATCTGTTCTTACTACCGATGGAATTCAAACGAAAAGTATCCGTAATGTCTCTCCTGCATGGAGGAGCTCTTCTTACGTAGCGTACTTCTCGCGCATCGCAGCCCCCGGCCCTTATCATAAATAAAAGCGACAAATGCCCGAATGCCAGGCCTGATCCCGTTTCAAGACGAAACTGGTAAGTCTACCAAGGTTTAGCCATGCGGCGCTCAAGCCAGTTTATTGTAGTGGTATTGCCGCCTGGACCATAATCGACGCCGCTTGCTTCCATAAATTGGTGCCACTGATGCATGATGGCAGACACCTGAGTTGTATCATGTGCTTTTGTCGCAAAAACCATTTTGTTAAGAAAACCATCGGGTGCAACAGTTGCCTGATTTCCAGCTGCTAGCAAAATCATCTCTCGAAGGGTGCTCCACTGACCGGCACAGGTATTTCGAGGATTTTCAGCTGAATTTACAACTGACTTATTGTATAAAGAACAGGCTTCCTTAAGGGTTGGGATTTCATTGCCAATATGTTCTAAAAGAGGGATGTATATTTCTTCCTGTGGACCTAATCCTTGGATATGTTTTGGAATCAATGCTCTCATTTGTAATGGAATCATACTTTTCTCCTTTCTTATTCATCGTATCATACTAATTCAAGAGATAGTAATCAATCTGCTATTTTATTTTTTGCTAGAGAGGACATTATTAACTCTATCTTTAGCGATAGTAGTGAGGCAGGAGTAGATTTTTTGTGCACTTTGCGCGCTCATAGTACTGTCATACAAATCATAAGGGTTAGTTACGACTTTGGAAGGAGCGGGTTTGTAGTATTCTTTGAGTATAGTAACCGCTGTTGTGCTGATGAATGTGTGAGGGCTGTTGATTCCCCTCTCTTCTTTGGAACTTGCTTCGCCTATTTTGAAAGAAGCTTCTATGAGGCAGGAAAAGGAAGTGTTTTTCTTTTTTCAGTCGTTACCTGTACAAATTCCTTTTCGTTATCAAAGGGAATATTAGGAAAATTTGCAAGCAAGCATAGTCCATCCCAATTCTCCTGTACGTAGGTAACTATCTTCTCACAGTCCTGTGGATAGTGCCCGAGCAGCGGACGAATTTGCCCTAATGAGTCCATAATTTGCAAAGGCTCATTTCTTTCATGCCAAAACTTTATGGAGGCTATCGCATTGTAGAATCTCATTTTCCAGTCTCTACTTTGAGGCAAGCTTTGATGCCTATCAAGCATACTAATCACATGCTGCCAAGCTTTTGATTGTCTAAAGACTACCCTGCAAGGCGCTATATCGTGCCCCTTCATTCTCGTTGAAAAGTGATTCAGCAGGTCTTGAACAATTTGATTGACATGTTGTGCAGATTCCGCTGATAAATTATGCGTTTGAGTGCTCGCATCTTGCGGTGAAAGCTTATCAATTATGTATTTTCCAAATTCATAGAACACTAAAGCTGTATCAAATAACATACTACCCTTTTGGTATACGTGTACTTATCTAATCTCATTTAACACTATTTTAGAGAGTGTACTTTCACTTTTTTGAGCTGGCATGAGAGGCCATATATATAAGAACTCACCTGCAGATGATGTTATAAGACCTGTCTCCGGGCTGTACACAGCATCGAGCAGTCGCTTATCTGAAGAGGTGACCACTTCTTTGATGAGCGTAATAGTGTTCTTGAGCAAAATAAAATGGCCAATGCGATTACCGTACGTTGCTACAAATTGGCGCTTATCCGTAAAGACAATATTAGTAATTGCAGCTGGTAATTTGTAACTTGAAATTGGATTTTGTTCGTGAATTGTAAAGAGGCGCAAAACTGGGTCCGCTATCCCTCCTCCAGAGATAAACTGAGTTTCACTTTCCGGCAGAAAGGCAAGGGCGCGCTTTCCTGCAGGACTTGTGCTTTCATAGGAGCGAACAAGACTTAGAGTCTTTTGAGCAATCAGTTGATACACGCAAACAGTGCCGTCATTATATCCAAGCGCTACATGTGTAGCGCGATTTGATAAAACAATATTACAAATCATTTCAGGACTTCTACGCATTCCCAAAAGAGATCTCGACTCCCCAGTACTCACATCGTTATAAACAACCTCGCCATTAGTATAGCCACTTAAAAAAACGGTGTCTGTTAGCCGAGTAATTCTTGTGACCTGTCCCAAAGCAAGGTGGTGCAGTGCTTCTTGAGACTTAGGCTCTCGAAGGTTGTTAACATCTATAAGATACAAAGAAGATGAACGCTTTCGTCCAACTGCTAACGTAGTATCATTTAGCCACTCTATACAAGCAAGACCAAAGGAGTCTTGATGCGTGTATATTTTTTTTACGCATCTTGTTGAAAGAGCAATATCTAAGACAACGTAGCAATCACTGCCAAGTAAAACTGCTGCATTTTTACCGCGAAGAGCAACAGAGTGCGAATAGTAATCATCAGAAATGTCGGGCAGGTCAAGTGTTACTGCCGGGGAAGTTGGAATTCTCTGACAAAGCTTTCGTATGATGTTAGTTTCATTCAATTCTCTCTTAGCGAACGGATCATCTTCCTCAATTGGTGGAAGCCATGTAAACATATTTGCTTCAGGTGGCAAAACCCGTCCAAAAAGAGCTCCAAAAAGGGCCCTTTCGTAGCTGCCCTTTTTTGCAATTTTTTGCCGCTGCTGAGCGGGCAGTGAAAAAACAACTTGAGGAAGATATCCATCTGCACGACTTATTGCAAAACGATCGCTATCCATGTAACTCATTGAAATTATCCCCTCAGCGTGCATCGAAATAGTTTTTAATCTCTTGCAGCGAAATTCTTTTTTGGCGGTCCTGCATCATGGCGATAGCAAGGTCTTTCAAGCTTGTGATTTTTTTGGGTGGTAGCGGAAGCTTTTTTAATTCTTCATTATATTTTGCAAAGCTTTCACTACAAATTTTATTCCATTCTTTTGCTTTAGGATTAATACGCTCAAGTTCCTGAAATGAGAGCTGAATAGCGGGCATCTCTTTGTGGCTCATGTAATAAAGCATGATCCCAAGAGTCCAAATAGCACTAGATGCGTCAGGATTTGCACCTTTAACAAAACATTCAGGAGAAGCCCAGCTAAAACTTCCTGGATTCATCTTGCGAGCTTCCCAGTCATTCACATCACATGCATGGCCAAAATCGCTAACCTTTACGATTCGAGTGACTTTTGCTGCAGGATCTCGATTTTTAAATACGAGAATGTTTTCTGGCTTGAGATCTCGATGGAGCACTTTTTTATCAGCAAAAAGCGCTAATGCACCAATTACTCGCTTCATAATATCAGTAATAAAAACTGGAGAAAGATTATAAAGATACTCGACTTTTGCATCATATACCTGCAGGTCGCATATTGCAAGCTCTTGAAAGATTGCAGCCTTTTTGCCCCCTTTTGAGGGTAAAAGCATATAAGCAAAATTTGTAGGAACATAGGGCGATCCATCAAGTCTTTGCATAATCGAGATGCGGCGACGAGAGTCTTCAATATCGGGATTTCGCTCATCCATTGGCTTAGAGAGCCGAACAACCGGACTAATGCTATCCTTCACAATAGTAAAATCTTTGTTAAGCTTCAGCATAAGGTATTTTTTAAACCTCCATCCCTGAGCACCAACGGCCTCTTTCAGTGTTTTGCAAAGTAAAATAAAAACTGTACAGCCTCCTTCGTGAGGCAGCAGGGCAATTGATGTAGAAAGCTTTGTTTTACCAACAGATTTTGGTGTAAGGTAGAGAGTCTGATCCCATGCAAGTTGTAAAACAAAGGAGTAGACCTTTGAAACAAGCTTCACATGAGAGCTATTTTCGAGCTGTGATGCGAGGTATGCATGCTCCTTTTTGATTGCCTCCGGAAGAATGGGGGCTTCTCTATAAAATAAAGGACCTTGCAGAGCGTCGGTAAGCGTATAGGGGTAGAGTGGATTCATGCATCTAGTCTACCCCAATATTCTATAAAAATAAAGTAAACTGTTGTTCTACTTGATTCTTTGCCTCTTTATACTGTGCATCTATTCTTTCAATTGCTTCTTCTTTCCAAGCTTTATTAATTTGATTGCCGGTATCTATCAAATTATCCAGTAGACGAGACCGATGATACCGGTAAGAAGGCTCGATAAGCTTTGATTTCTGTTCTTCAAATCTTTTTTTAACTTTCTCTATTGCCTTAGCATGTTTTTTTTGATTTTCCGCACAGACATCGATAAGCTGTACAGTTTTTGCATAAAATGCCGCCCTTCTCCCCTCTTCTTTTGGAGCAAGGCCATCTAAAAGAGCAAAAGAGACAAGTTCTTCCTTGCTAAGGCCGCTATCTGCAATTTTGTTAAGAACTCTCTTTTGGGCAAGCTCATGTAAGATTTTAGTCCTTGTCTCTTTAAGCTCAAGATCCTTTTCTGGTTTATATGTAGGAAGCTGTAGCTCGGGCTTTAGGGATGTGGGGGCATCAATATCCGTCTGAAGCCGAGCTACAATAGATGAAAAATGGGTTAAGGCGATCATTTCAGGAATAAAAAGCAGTCCAAACGCAAAAGCTGCAAAACCAATTGGTGTGCTTCGAACAGCCATAGCTGTGATTGCAAGGCCAACTGTTGCAATAACGGATGCAATACTAACTATGAGAGCAATAGTTGATTTGAAATTGGCATCACCAATATCTCGTTCAGCAATAAGCTTTTTTTCTAATAGCGATGGCAGCTTTCTTTCATAAGCTGCCATATCTTCATTAAATTTAACAGTAATCCGCTCTACAGCATTAGTATGAGCCCGCTTTGCAGAAGTTTGTGCACCCTGAGCCAAATCTTTTACAGAGCTTCCAATCTGCATGTTCAAGGCTGGCGCTTGTCCTATTGGTACGATAAATGTTGTCATACAATCTCTCCTTGTTATGACACCACTTTACATACCCCATGTAAAAACAAAGCAAAGGATTCATTAATTTTGTGTTAAGATTTTGACCTATCTCACACAGGGCTTAAGACAAGCAATCCAGCAAATCCAAAGGAATGTAAAACATAGCCTCTAGAAGTTTACTCTCTTTGCAATGTCCCAAATGTAGCCGAAAGGGCATTTAAGGCGGGCCCTGCAATCACCCCATGGAGTCATGCTCGGCTCGATTAATGATGTCATATTTGCCTTGAGGGCTTTTTGGTAGGTCTCTGCAACATCATCGACATAGACATAAAAGACAAATGGCGATTGTGAATTACTTGTTGCCGGGGATACTCCTTCATAGTAACCTGGGCCCTCTTTCATGAGAACAAAATTTGTTCCTCTATATCTCAGACGAGTCATTATAAGCTCATCTGGGTTTTGAGGACCTGGCTGTTCATAAATAGAAACAAAATTAAATGTCTCTACGTATAAGTCCCTAGCCTTTTCTACATCTGACACCTGAAGGCTTGGCGTAATCCACATCAGGCCTGGCCATGGGTGCGCTCTAAATTCTACATTTTCAAACCAAAATAAATTGTTATCGGTTTTCATATCCTCTCCTTTGTTAAGTATAAACTCATTGAGTTGATACTCATTATGCGAGCAAGCTGGATTTATTTGCAAGCGTTTTGATTTTTTAGACAAAATCACTGGCTAAGAGCCTTTCTGGAAGAATGCCTTTGCCCTTCCAGTATCCCGGCCCATAGTTGAGTAAAAGGGGTTCATTTTCAAATAGAGTACGTTTTGCAATAAAGACTACGACAATCTGAGAGCCGCCCTTGCACTTAACAAGCTTGCAGCGGGCTTTTAGATTGGGCTCTTCACTATGGTTGACAAAGCGGGTAAAATTGCCAGATTTTGAGGCATCTACAATAATTTCAAATCCTTTTGAAACATTGTATCCCGGATCAATTCTTATGCTTCCCTCTTTAGAAAGGGCCCTTATTTCTTTTTTATCAAGATGGATAGGGTCACTGTCTATGAGAAAATTATATGTTTCCTCGTCCTTAAAACGCATAGCTTCTTTCGGGGTTCGCGGATTCACAAGCATTACTCTTCCCGCATAGATCCCAATAATTTTTTTGGCTGCGATCATCTGTCCAGGAGCAACAAATAAGCCCCAGCCAACAACCGGATGACGCTTTAGGGTAAACTCAGGGGGAATTCCATGAGTTGCTACAGTAGAGATAAGCGATTTAAAAATCTTTTGCGAGAGATTTTCATAATCTGGAAGCCTCTCCCAATTCTTTCTAAATACCTCATATAAAGCACGCGAGCAGTTTGGCTCAGCCATTTGGAATTTTTTCAATTCGTCAGGGAGTCGGCACCCCCCACTTTCTAGTAAATCACTCGTTGATTCTGATCTAAAAAATGGTAAAATACTTAAAAAACTCATGCAAATATAATAAATAATTAAGTGTTTTTTGTATAGTTTTTATAAGAGATT
>CAYWZU010000025.1:0-31802 GCA_964462925.1 uncultured bacterium | reverse complement strand
GGACAATTTTTGACAGTAAGTATCTCGGGAAAAAGGAGCTAGAATCAACACCCTAAGCCCGGCCCTTTATGCCATAGTGAAGACATGCAATAAATTTAAGGATTTCTACTTGGTATTTGAAGCTGTTTGGGTTGCAGGTTTAATGCCTGTAGTTTGCATCTGCAGACCGTGATCTTGCCATATCTGGTGCGTACATGAAGCTAGATGAGCCAAACGACCTTTTGCTTCGGCTTTTAATTCCTTGAGTTGACGTACCTCTCCCAGCAATTTTCTTCCTTCAGGGGTAAAAATACCGCCTTTTTTATCAGCTTTTGCAGCTTTTATCTTAGCATCAAGGTTTTCTGTCGCCTCGTGGAGTGCTTTTTCGAATTTACCAATGGTTACCAACATGTCGCTTGCGGCCTTTGCCTCCCGGTGAAGGCCTTCCCTGTATTTATTAGGGCTCTCAAATTGCAGTAGATTCTCTTTTAAATTATACACTCTTACTTTCAATACAATTTTATCAAAGATATTTTCAGTGTTACTGAGCTGAGTTTCAAGTTCATGTAGCTGTTTTTTTACTTCAGCGATTTCTTTTTTAGTCGCAGGTGCACTCGTTCCAATAAATGCAGATTCTTGGCTATAATCAACAGGTCCCATCCCCATTTTTTACCCTCCTTACCGCCCCCAAGCCCCATATCCTAATGCTATATCCTTTAGATTTATTTGTAAACTTATTTTTATAATCTGTAAGGGGTCAACTGATTCAATTTGTGAGCTTTCTACTTATATAGTTGAGACGGGCGAATCAGCTAGGCAAAGGTAAAAAAGGAAAGCATTATTGCATTTTTATTAACCAGTGCTGTACCTCTTCATCACTATCAAAGGTAAGCGGGGAGCCTGCACAGATTGGATGGATATAGGTTTCGTATATTTGTTTATTGATGTACTGAAATATGTAGGTATTATCTAAGCTGTCTTTAATTTCATAGCTGTTCTCATCAGGTTTACGGACCTCTTTTACTTCGATGCTCCGCATAGTCTGGTTTGCCATGTCAAACCAGGAGAGTACTGCTTTATGCTTGACTTCTACCAGTTTGAGCTCATGTGCAAGGGGATTTACCATCTCATAGAGCATATTACCGCTCGCATCCTTCATATTTACAAAGAAGACTCTCGGGTCAGATATATGCCGCACCATTTTGTAGCTCCATGTAGGGGTTAGGGTCATAGAATGATGGAACAAGCTCAGGCTTTAGTGAATCAGCGACCGCCACAACTTCTTCTATAGGACGTCCGCCAATCTCATAGACTCCAGATTTTTGGAGCGCTGCAATAAGAGCAATCCTATCGTCACCATTTTGCACAACAAGCTTTTGGATATAATTACCGCCAACATTCAGATCAAACATCGACTCATTGAGCGGAAAAGGATCTCGATAGAGCTCACTCACATGCTCTTCAAAGCCGAGCCGCTGCTGGATCATCTCCTTGCCTTTGAATCCAAAAATAGGGTCTTGCTTTTGTGCATGAAAATAGCTTTCATAAAAATCGGGATTGCGCACACCATTTCTATCGCCTGTATATGAATAGGGCATGCGCTCTAATACTTTGGTATCGAGCATGACAAGTACGCGGCCCCTAATTGCAAAATTATCGAGCTTAAAGCCATCTTCAAAGAGGTTTTGAGTGAGAATGCGCGTAAATACCTGGTTGGCAGAGCCTGATTGATAGTTGTAAAAGGGACAGCAGCCATTGCCTAAAATACCGCATTTAAAGCGCTCTTGAGAGGAGAGCAGTCCATTTTTTATGATGTTTTTTACAACAGTTGCTGTATCTTCCATTGTTGTACCGCCCCAAATAAAAGTAGCTACAGAACGGACGCCTAGCTTCCAGGCTTGTTCTGCAATGGAAGGGACTACCTGCTCAAAGTGTCCGTTGCCGACATGAGTGAGAAAACTCGCTCGGCAGTCCTCGTCAACGACAGCCTTTTGAGCATCTGTAAGCGATTCATACAAAACATCAGGCGGTGGAGGGTTTGATGGATCCTTATGGACAATTTGCGGAAAGCGAAACCCAATACTTTTTGCACGAAGTTCAAGGAGTATATCCTCTTTTCTTGAAGGCATAAGAGCCATAGGCAGACCTATCTTGGCAAGGGCGCTATGAACTTTTTGACTAGACACTCCATCGGCTACGCGTATACGCATTAAGTGGTACTGGTTACACCATTTTTTTGTGTTGCCGATGAAGATTTCAACTCCATCTTCGATGGTGATTTTAAGATCTTCACCAATATCAACTGCTCCTTGAGTTACAAATTCAGTGCCGCTTTTTCGATAAAACTTCGAAGGAACCACTTCTTTTTGGCTTGTATCTACAAGGGCATCTAGCCTCTTTTGGAATTCTTCTCGAGCTCCCCTGGGTATTTCTAAGCTGAGTTCATAAAATTGCTGTCCTGTAACCTTTTTTTCTTGAACACCAAGCTTTCTTCTACGGAGGGCCATAGAATCTCGAGTTTCATAAAGGATTGCATCGCCTTGCTTTTCCTTTGCAAGGAGTCCCTTAAGATCATAAAATTTATTGGAGGGCTCTATCTGGAGCTCTGTTGCAGCAATATTTAGGATCCATTTGGCCTTTTCATTTTCGTTATTTTGTAAATAGCCATTAGCAAGGTGGGAAAAAACTATCGATAATGTGGTCTGCACTTCATCTGAGCGAAAAAGCTCGCTGGCTTTTTTGTAGGAAGCAAGCAGGTTTTGTGCCCTTTCGAGAAGGGTCTCAAAAGATGCGCCTTTTTTGTAGAGCGAAAGGAGCTCTTCATGTTCAAGATCTACAAGGACAACCAGAGCTTCTTGTAGGTGTGTGCCGGGGAGCCCTTCGATTTTTCTAGCAAGGGCATCAAGTAGGGGCACGCCGTCTAGGAATTTTTCCGCCCGTTTTTGAAAATCCTGTATCTGCCTCTCTACCTTGGGTATATAGGCATAGGCAGTTGCTAGCTCTTCTAGAGTAGCTGCCTTTTCGTATCGCTCTCTTACAGACGCTCGTTTTTTGAGCTCTCCTTCAAGAAGTATGCCTACTTCCAGTGCTTCATCAATTTGGCAATTATTTGCTTGCTTGTATAACTTCTCTAGTGACTCTGTAGAGATGTTAGCTACTCCATAATTAATCCAGTGTCTAATATCAGAGACAATATGCTGCTGTCTCATGAGCTCTGCTGAGGGGAGAGGCTCTTTTATTCCAATATGCGTCAGAACTTTATAGAGGAGGGGAAATTCTGTCGGTGTCACAAGCTGCAAGATTTCGTTATAGATATTTCCATTCGCCGAGGCTACTTTACTTCGAAATTCTTGCCTATGTGTTTGAAAGATCAGGTCATTCATTTCTTTGCGGAGGGCGTCTAGCTCATAAACAAAGTTTTTAAAACTTCGCCCGTCTTTCAGCTCCTTTGTTTTAAGTTCTCTATAGATATCCAAAAACTCTTTTGAGCTTTCAAAGCTATCAGGAGCTTGCCTGCCGGAGGAAAGGAGGAGTCTTGCAAATTCTGCAGAGTCTGCGTTTTGAACGCAGCGTGCGATAAGGGATTTTTTCGTCGTTAACGGGTCGCTATCTTTATGTTCTATAGCCTCGTGAGCATCCTGAAGCACTTTTTGGTCCGTTACGCCCAGGCTTTTTAGTATTTCAACGGTATTTTCAGCGCTTTTTGCGTCATATACGTCCGGTCCTTCTGTCTGGCGGCCAGAGTCATGCCCTGCTGCTACAATCTGCGCAAGCATCATATCCTCTATCCCTATAGAGGTGTCAGGATCATATTTTTGATAGAGGTAGGCAAAGACTGCTGCAAAGAGGCTAGCTCTTGCCGCATGGTCATTTCCATGGCTTTGCCTAGGATCATTTGGTAGAAATGGCGCCTGTCCATGTGCAAAAAACCAGCGGTCGACAGCTGCAGTCGGTGCATAGGATGGAAGCTGATTATGTTCTCTGGTACCTGTATTGTTGACCTCTATTTTTTGCGAGCGTGTTAAGTCTTGCCATTTCACCCACTTTCCCTCATAAGGCACGGTTACCTGTTCTTCTGTAGGAAGGGGTTTCGCATAAAAGGGCTGTATAAAGCGCTCCTGAACAATCCTGCCGACATCGGATGGTTTGCAGCGGATTTTTTCTTGCCCTGGCTGTAGGACTCCAAAGGTCACTTTCGATATTGAATTTGCAAGGTTCCTAAGTGCAACTTGCCGCTCATTTCTGACTTGAGTAAGGTTTACGATATTTTTAGATTGTAGATACTTTGCACGGATATGCAAAATACCTAGTGTCGGCACTGCTAGAAGAATGGAAAGGGATAGTGCCATCATTCTTTCCAAGATGGATAGCTCCCTAGAGAGGGGATCAATGATATAATGATTAAAGAAATTTTGAGGGTTTATTCTCATATAAACCTATTCCCGCCGTTTTCCCTAATATAATAAATAATTAATTTGATATCAACACTAATTTTATGGTATTCATCGGGAAAGGAGTAATCAAATGGATCCTTCTTCACTTAATGACTGCCATACCGTAGGTACATTTATAAAATTTGTCGATTCACTTGATGCTACTATTGGGAAGAGGGGAGGACGTTATTTTGTTGCTCGAGGTACTGGCGAGCACTATACAATGAATCAAATAGTGTTTCAGTTTAAGAAAATCGTAACAGAGAAAAGACCGCCTCGAGAAGATATTCTTAAAGGATGCGAAGTAATCAAAAAGCAAGAAGAAAATGAGCTGTTTGAGGCACTTTTACATGGTAGCACGAAAACAGTTTCAGATGTTCGTCGATATCTTACCAAGATCCGACAAGTGATAGGAAATTTTATTTTCAAGATCACACATAGCGGTTTTGATCGAAAAGCAGTTCTCAATACTTTAAAAATGGGCGGCCCGATAAAAGACCTTCCCCCAGGCTATACCACAGATCCAAATCGGCTTATCCGTACCAAAGAAGAGGTTCCTCCTTCTCATTTTTCCTGGATGCTCCATCTTGGCCTTCTTAGAGTTGCAGAGGAAAGTGCAACGCCTGAAGAGAAGAAAAAGATTCGTTTTTTGGCATCAAATTTTCTTTCAAAATCTGCTCCAATACAGCTTAAATGTTGGAAGCCTTTTTTCCGAAAGGTTGGAGGTGAGTTTGAAAAGATGTTTGATAAGCTCTATCAAGTCAGCCCTTTTGATGATTACTGGTACCATCGGGAGAGTTCGGCAAATCCTCAAAGCTCTGAAAGTCCCTTAAATAGATGTCTTGCCTATGGTAAACAGACAGAGTTTATCCTTACGGATACTATCGAGTTCACACATCTTTATCCGCTACAATTTACTGTTATTAATCCAAATTTTTCCGTAGCTGAGCTTATAGAAATTATCAAAAATCCACCCTCTAAGCCTCTTCTTATTGACGCTACAGATCAATTTAAGGAAACGATTTATACAGGTGCGGACAAGAAAAAAGAAAAAGAATTTAAGGCTGCCTTTGAGTCCTATAAAAAGCAATTTAATGATGCCCTTGAAGAGGCTGCTTCTCAAGCAATAGCCCAAGATCCCTCTCTTAAGGGTAAGAAAAAGGAGCTGCTAGATAAAATTAAGAGCGACATCACTTGTATAGCACGTGTTCAAGATGATTCCTCTTGCGGCATCAAGGCACTGCCTCTTGTTGATCATAGTGAGAAAAAATCTCACTTATCTGAGTTTGTCAATCTAACCGGCCTCTACCTTGGTGCGATGAGCTTGAGGCGCGGGGTTTTAGATGCATTTAGTCGCCATCCTGATGTTTATTATGATGTTCAGCCTAATAAAAAAAGCGATCTTCAGGCAACTGTCTACCCTACAAAGGAATCATTCATACAAACAGATCTTCTATCCAGGCTCTCAAAAAAATTTGAACAAGAGACACGCCCGCATATTAGGGTACTTGGCAAATCTACTCTCGATCTTTTGCATGGGGTTATACAGGAAATTGATCAAAAAAAATGGGAAGAGATTCAAAAGAATTCTCCAGCTCTTCATCAGATCGTACAGGCTTCCTTAGTAATGATACGAGAACATCTTGCAATGAGCGAGCTTCATGCTGCTTCTAACAACTTTGCAAAATTTGCTCAGGAAATAGAGCTTATTCATGCAGAGCTCGCAACGCTTTTAGAGCTCTTTAAACCTTTTGATAAAGATGACTTTGAGAATATTTATAAAGAATCCTTGCGAGAAGTTGTGAATGGGGACTTTAGGGCAAGACTTGGCAAAACTGCTATGAATATTTTTGCAGGAATTAATCATGCAGCTATGCAAATAAATCCAAACGTGCAGCGGGTATACGGATCTAACATCTATTTCGAGCAGAAAACATTAGGGGGAGGCTCTCATATCGATGAGCTTAAAAAGGATCCAAATTCTCCTAAAGTAGATCTCTATGTAGCCCAATTTAATCCAAACATCAATGTGGATCCGGCGCTTGAGGAATATCGATGTGAAGATGTGATTGGTAATATTCGCTACCTTTTAGACAATAATAAAGCTGCTAAACAGCTTACTGTAGCTGTAGACACAACGATCGAAAAGATTCCCTCGCCGCATGTTAAAGAACTTCTTGCCGCATTCAAGGATGAAATTGCTTCAGGAAGGCTAAATTTTGTTATTTTTGGAAGCGGACAAAAGTTTGATATGCTTGGCATGGATAACTATTACGGAGCTCCTTTTTATGTTGTCAATAATGGCAAAGAAGAGTGGAAGTCCTTTGAAAGACTCTTTACAGACACAGTCCATGAAACAGATAGTCTCAGCAATCAATGGTTTTGTCTAGCCTACAAGTACGCAAGAGACTCCTTGGCGGCATACAAAGAGCTGATTTTTTCAAATACACGATACATCTTAGAGAACATGCCGCAGTCTTTACGACCAAGAAAAGACTTTGAAATCAAAATAAACAGAGCAAATAGGGATATGGATGTATGCTTTATCGATATTAAAATGAAGGGGAAGGATTTTCTTTCGAAAAGTTATAAATTAATGCAAGATTTCTATAAAGCTATGCAACGAGCAGGTGTAAAGCTGTTTTCGAGACAAAGTTTTGGGTTTTATCATCCATGCTACCTAGTCTTTGATCTTCCGCTTGATTTAGGAGCCTCCACGACACGCCTCACCCCTGGGATAAATCCTGAAGATAACGAAGCAATACTTACTTTCTTTAGATCCATAGAGGCAAAATGATCGACAAATCGCTAGACAAGTGTAGATCGCTTTCTGATTTAGATGAGTTTTTGCAGCATGTAGAGCCAAAACTTGGTAGATTCGGTGGGCGATTTTTTGTATCGAAAGATACAAATGAAGAGAGTTCAATGAATGCCATAGTATATAAGCTTCAAGAACTTGTTAATATGAAACAACTCGACAAAAGCAAGCTGGGATCATGCTGTGAAAAAATAGAGCGGCTAGAGAATTCAATCGATCTTTCAAAAGTGGGTCTTATAGTTCAAATACTTACGAAAATAAGACAAAAGGTAGGCAATTTTTTCTTTTCATTAACTCATAATCAGTTCGATCGCGAACAGGTGCTTTTAAAGTTGGGTTACATAAAAACAACTGACTTTACTGCCTTTGTAGATGGATTAGAGAAGCAAAATCCAAAAGTAGTTTCTGCAATACTGCATGAGCTATCAGATAAGCAGGTCGTTCAATATGTGAATGATTTTTTACATAGTATATATAGAAAAGCGAAGCGCAATGACAAAAGAATTGAACTCTTGTTGGAGGCTCTCCAAAAACGATTTCCCCATGTTCCGTTTGATCACTATTTTATACCAAAATTTGAAGGTCACATCCTCTGTCCAGACGGCCTCAGAATAGTGCTAGACTATTTAAAAACAAAAGGGGCATTAAAGCAAGACGCTCACATTATCGTCTGTGATTCTCTTGAGGATCTTACAGAGGAAGTAAGAAAGCTTGATTGGCAAAAAGAGTTTAGAGTGGGTTTTTTGGTAAGAGGCAGAAATAAGGAGAGGCCTACAGAGCTGCATATTATTCCTGGATATATTGAACATAAACCAGGTATGTCTGTAGAACTACTCGTCACAGATACTGCAGGGAAAGCTGAAAGCATCTATGGGGGTGTAAAAACTACCTATACCAATATGTTTGTGAAATATTTTCAAATGGGATTGCCTCAAGAGGCTCAGTTAAAAGTCTATGCAAATGGTTTTTTGCGACAGTATAATTGGACTGCGTGTCCAATATTTTCAGTTCGCGATTTAGTTCAAATTTTTAGAAATCCTCAGCTTATGCAGCAGGTAAAAGATCGCTACAACACATCAGCGGAGCAGATCGTTTTTATGGATGCGCTTCCACTTGTGTTAATGAAGCCGCATCATGGACTTACAGTTTTGGATAAGATTGCAGATACAAAAGCAGGTCGTGAAGAGCCTGTTGGCTACAATAAGCAAAAAGAACCCGAAAGCTTATACGATAATTTACTAAAACATAAGTTTGAAATATTTACAGGGGAAAATAGAAAACTCATTAATAACTATACGAATGAGCGAGAGGTAAAGTATTTAGGGGTGATCTTAAGTAAGATTCTATTAAATGAATGATAATTAGACTATATGCCAATTCGCATTGACCAGCCGTATACGTTTTTTGATGGTGGTGAAGCAAAGAAGTCCATCCAAGAGCATACGCTCATTGGGAAATGGATTCATAATATCTTTGCGCGCTTTGGCTTATGCTCCGAAGTTGTTACGTTACATAATCATCACATAAACCTTGCAAGTTTTATAGATTGGGCAAAGCAAAATAATGCTTCATTCGATGTCAAAAGTGGCGAAAATATCACAGAAAAAATTAGCAATGTAGTTAAAGAAGTATTAACCACAAGGGAAATAAAACTTCTTGAAGTTTTAATAAAAGACAGGCTCCATCACAAGAATGTCCATCTTGAGTATGATCTCGGAAGTAAAAAACTCTACTTTGTTCACCAGTTTAAACAAGGTGGACAAGACATATCCCATGTTTTTCACGCGAGATGGGCAGAAACTATGGTTACTTTGGGAGGAAAATACCACGCACCTCGTCCTGAGGGCAATCTCCATAGCTTTGAAAATGATCCGCATAATGCACCCTACTGGCAGCAGTATAATGGCACGCATTATGTAAAAATAGATGGCAATCCTTTTGTAAATAGAATTCAGGCGCAGCCAGAAAGGGAAGGGGCCGCCATTCATATTGACCATAAGGCCCTCAGCGCGATCGAAGACATCACGAACAGATTTCTTACAAGAAAAGTTACAGATCTCCTTATATCGCATCAAAATGAAGTTTATTATAAAGAAAGGGTGGCACGTGAGCCAAAGCTAGGATTAGGCGCTATCAAAGATGCACCTCTCATTTCTGATGATAGCTATAGAGGGCGTTTTCATCCGCTCACCGGAGCTGGCCCAAACCGCTTTAGAGCATATGCACAAAAAAGGGGCCCTGGCTATAAAGTTCAAGCCTCTCGCGATGATAATAACAACCTCAAAGTAGTCATTAGAAAGGGCGATCCTGGCAAAATCAAAGAAGTCTACGAAGCATTTAGAGAGTATTTTCCTGACAAAAAAATGACAGTGACTAATAAAAATGAGCTCATTATAGAAGAGCCCCTTTCAAACATCATGGAAGAGCTTTGGCAAAGGCGCATTCACTTTGCAGGATCAGTTGTTGTAGACCCAGAAGGACGCATACAGCTAGGCTTTCGCTATAATGCTGGTTATGCTACGGGAGGCGGCTTTTCTTCTGACTTTTTTAGCAAACTTCTTACTATGGAAAGAGATAGCGTCGATGAATTTGGTGCTGTAGGCGTGCGGCCGGGAGAGTTTACAGACCTCTATCATAAGGATGGGACCTATGTAGGTATGGTCGATACGGAAAATCTAAGCAATCTCCAAGTCCGCGTTGCAACTGATGAGTTTGATCCACAAACGATTGGGTTTTTTGATAGTACTGCTCTTAGAGAGATTGATAAATTTCGCGATATAATGCTTAAAGTAAATCTTCCTGCCTATCTCGATAAAGAGGCAGAGCTAATCGCAAAAGAGCTCAAACGCATCCATAACACGAATAACGTAGAGGTAGTTCCTGATAAATCTTTGGAAGGTAATAGGCTTTCAAAGACATGGGGGAACCTCACCATCCGAATCGATGGAAAAGAAACGCACTACATAGATCAAAATCCAGGAAAACTTCGCAAAGAGCTTTCTGCCCAGCAATAAACCTAGCTTAAAATATCAATTATTAGTATTGATTATTTTTAAAGAGGGTAGATTTGATGAGGGCAGGGCTTGTTCTTTTTTTGCTCCTGACAGGGTGCGTCAAGATGCGGGAGGCAAATGATCAGCAAGTATGTACGCTTGTTAGCGCGCGAACAGATAGCGAGGTAGCATGGGCAAAGGAAGATCGAAAGCCCTTACAACCAACAGGATGTTTGACTTCAGATGATGCTGTTCGAGTCGCTCTTTTTAATAACCTTCGTGCTCAAGCTGAGTTTGAACGCCTAGGCATTGCTCAGGCAGAGCTTGAGCAGGCAGGCCTCTTTAAAAATCCTGTTTTCGCAGGTTTTGTGAGATTTCCCACGGCTCATAGCTCTGTAGTCAATACAGAAGTGTCGTTTACCCAAAGTTTTCTGGAGCTCTTTTTGATCCCTCTGCGAAAAAAAATAGCCCAAAATGAACTCGAAAGGGTAGAGCTAGAAGTTGCTAATTTTTTCCTTACGCTTATCTACGATGTACGACTTACCTATTATACGCTGCAGGCGAGCATTGCAAAAAGAGCGCTCGTAGCAGATCTTTTGCAGCTAAAGGATTTAGAATTTCAACTCTCAGGCAGGCAGCATCAAGCCGGTACAATAAGCCCGCTCGAGTATATGCAAAAGCGAGAAGATTTCCTCAAAACGACTCTTACTCTTTATGAACTTGAGGAAAAAATATTGGAGAGCAAAAAAGCTTTAGCTCTTCTTCTTGGTATAGAGGTAGAGGATTCGAGATGGCATGTCGATGGCGCACTTTCTAGCCCAAAAAGTGATGTTTCGAAACAAAATCTTGCAAAACGTGCCAATGAGCTCAGGCTTGAGTTATTGATAGCTCGCCACGATATTAAGCGATACATTGATATGGGAGCAGAAAAGAAGTGGTGGGCATATACAGAATCCTCAACAGGAGTATCCTACGAGAAGGATTCTGATAAAATATGTGTGCTTGGGCCAACCTTTTCCTTTGCCCTTCCATTTTTTGATCATGGGCAAGCTGAAAGGGCACGGCTTGCAGCCTATATTAAGCAAAGTAGGCATCAGTTAAAAGCGCTCAAGCAGGAGATTATGCATGAGGTTGCCCAGGGAAAATGCAAGCTCGAGCTTGCTAAAGCGCGCTACGAGCTTGTAAAAAACACTATGCTTACACTTGTTCAGGAGAGGCTCTCCGTTGCAAAAGAGTACTACGGCGTGATGGCCCTTGGACTCTACAGCCTTCTTAAAGTTAAAGAGGAAGAGGTTTTGCTGAAAATTGACTCGGTAGATGCGCTCTATGATTACTGGGTAAGCTATACACATCTTGAAAAAAGCGTAGGAGGGCATATAGAGTGAATTATCTAGCGCTCCTTTTTCTTCTCACTACATCACTATATGCATATACGCCTGTATATACGCCAAACGGCAAAAGCCTTGATTGGACATTAGATGGCGACGTTAAGGTATTTCGGCTTGTGGCAGAGCCTGTAGAGCGAGAGTTTGCACCAGGACTTGTAGTAAACTGCTGGGGGTATAATGGGCAGACTCCAGGACCAACTATAGAGGCAGTAGAAGGCGATAAGGTCCGCATACTTGTTACCAATAAATTAAAAGAGCCTACCTCGGTTCACTGGCATGGAATTTTGCTTCCAAGCGGCATGGACGGGGTTTCAGGCCTTAGTCAAAAGCCAATTCCCGTAGGGGAGACATGCACCTATGAGTTTACGCTAAAAAATCCAGGTACGCATATGTATCACTCTCATTTTGATGAGATGACGCAAATTGCACTTGGCATGATGGGTTTTTTTATCATACATCCAAAAGAGGAAAGTGAAGAGGAGAAGGTAGATCGCGATTTTTGCATCATGCTGCATGAGTGGTTTATTCCAATCGGTGCAAAAACGCCCGATCCCATGGTAATGCTCGACTTCAACTACTTCACCTTCAATAGCACCCTTTGGCCAAAAACTGAGCCGCTCGTTGTAAAAAAAGGGCAAAAAGTGCGCATTCGGTTAGGAAATCTCAGTATGGATAGTCACCCTATCCACCTTCATGGTTATGAATTTACCGTAGTTGCCCAAGGGGCAAAAAGGCTAAAGCTCTATCAGCAGTACGATGCTGTAACAATCAATGTTCCTGTCGGTGATACGCGCGAGATTGAATTTATCGCAGATACGCCCGGGGACTGGGCTTTTCATTGCCATAAGTCTCATCATGTGATGAACGGCATGGAGCATAACATCCCAAACTTTATTGGAGCCGATCTTACTGGTCTAAAAGAGAAAGTAGAAAAGCTTTTTCCAGATGCAATGCCCCTAAGCCAAGCAATGATGGGAGAGATGCTTGAGATGCCTGACATGAAAATGCCGAAAAATCTCGCTCCCATGTCATCAGAGGGGCCTTTTGGTCCTATAGGCATGGGCGGTATGTTTACGGTGCTAAAAGTGCGGGAGGGGATTGCAAATTATACAGACCCAGGCTGGTACAAAAACCCTCCTGGGACCGTAGCTACTTCACAAATGGATGGCCGAGAAGGCTCGAAAAAGAGAGCATTGTAGGAATTGGTAGTAGCTTACTATAGTGCGGAAGGCCAAGCGAGGTGAATGCGCCAAGCGATCCTGCAAGGCCTGTGCTTGTTCCAGCATTTGCAAGGGCAAGTCCCCACTTCTTAGTAAACCTGCCAAGAAGTCCTCCTGCAACTGCTCCAATGATTGAAAAGCCAAATTGGCGTCCAAGAGGCAAGAGATCGCCTGTATATATGATGTTGATGTTATTTGCCGCAGTAAGAAGGAGTAGCGCTCCTCCAAAGACACCAGCAGTCGTTTGTACAGCAGTTTTCATACGATCACTTGAAGAGTTTTCAATTTTGTCTATAGCTCGAGAAGCAAGTACGCCTGTTACTGACGATGTTACCGATATCCCTAGAGTCGCAAGTCCCCCGAAGTAGTCAGAGGGTGTCAAAAGGGCGTTTGTGCTCAGGCTCAAAAATAGAGAAGCTCCTGCAGTT
This sequence comes from uncultured bacterium, assembly GCA_964462925.1. Lineage (GTDB taxonomy): Bacteria > Chlamydiota > Chlamydiia > Chlamydiales > FEN-1388 > SZAS-7. Next base: position 18,543 of record CAYWZU010000025.1, on the reverse strand, counting down.
ACTCCTATAGCTTTTGCTGCCCCTTTGGCAGAATGGTCGCTCCAGATCCAGTAGTCATTTCCTTGAACTGCTTGCATAGTATACTCCATAAAAATAGTCGATTACGTTACCTAATTCTATATATTAGGTACAAATAATAATTCTTATTGAAAAAAAGTACTAATTAGTATATAATTATTTTATGAATAATTTAACTTTTGGTTATAATCAGACTAAATATGGAAAATCCTATGCCCAATCAGAGGGTCTAGGCTGGAGAGCACTCCTTAACTTTGGAAATGGCATCTATAAAACGGTAGATCTTCCCTCTGATGTTGGCCAGAATGAGTATGTTATTAATCAAATTAGAGATGAGGCGCTTGCCCACGAAAGAAGAACTGGGCACATGCCAACTATTGAATATGTGTTTTATAACCGCACAATCGAGCGATTGGAACAGGCAGCAGAACTTGGGACGAGAGTTTTTGCACAGATAGCTGTTGGAGGCTCAGTTGTTGCAGGTTTTTTAGATCGCTATCGCATGACACTCGCTGCTCGAATTGACGGCTTAAGAAATGCAATCAGTGTAATACGAGATATCTCAGAGCCGTGTATAGATCAGCTTCCAAAGGCACTTGAAAATGTAAAAAATGCTGAAGCATATGTCTCAAAGATTAAAGCAGCACAAAATAGCCTTCCACTTGCTGTTCAGGCTTTGCAAGATGCAAAAACGCTAAAAACAGGCGTAGAAACTTGTGCAAATCTTGCAAATGAGTTTACAAAGATTGTAGCTCCCATGGAAGAGGTTAATAGTGCCATGGCGGGCGGGTCCCTAACGACTAAATTGCACCACTTCATAGCAAATCTTGATATGTCAGTTGCAAAAGAAGCCTGGAGCGCCTATTCGCTTGGAGAGCAATCCCTGCACTTTCTCTGGCATATGGCAGGTGGTGTAACAGCTGGTTTGGCAACGCGCTCTGCTACTCATGAAATTGCGGCTAATCTTCTCCATATTTCGCCGAGGCGGGCAAAACTTGTATCAAATCTAGTCGGTATCGGCACATGTGCAGCTTTAGTGATTCGAGGGGATGGCCTCATCCGTGCAGCTTCAGTTGCTGCGTGTGCTACGGCTACAGGGTATCTTGCAAAAGGTGTTGCAACAGGTTTTCAAACAGTTAGAGGATTTTTTGGGGGATAACGAATAGATGACTAGAGAGCTTTCCGTAACATCATACTTCAATCCAGTGTCTGAGCATCATCGTGCAGCAGATCTTTTTAAGGCCCTAAGCTCTTCGCAAAAAGCAGTTATCGTTGTGTTAAGCATTCTTTCAACTATACTTTCTCTTCCCATGGGCGGCCTTGGAGGTCTTGGCCTCTTTCGCAAGATGACAGAAATGTACAGCGAAACTGACCAAAAAACTCATGATGTGCAGCAAAAAATACATCCGCCAGTCCAAAAGACTATACCTACTAGTGTTCCAATGCCAAAAGCACCTGTACAAAGCCAACAAGAGACAAGAATAGAGATACTAGAGGATGACGGTAGTACTGAAGATCTTACGGAGCCGCTTTTGGATGAAAAGCAGGAAGATGTAGCAATTGTTATAGAAGAGCCTATTGAGAAGTCTAAGAAAGGCTATATAGTGCAGCTACTTGGAAGAGAGAGGGTTTTGTCTTGGTGTCCAAAAATTGGTGCCTTAGTGGGCGGTGTACTTGGCTATTATGGAGTAAATTTAGGTGTAAATTTTGGTATCTATTTTACCCAAAGTAAACTTGCTGAATCTAGAGCCCTTTCGCAAGCTGCTGAAAAACTCACCCCATTCATTGATAAGTGCGTAACATGCCACATAGACATGGATGAAAATCCGCTCGATATGGAACTTGCCAAGATTATACAGGTAAATAAAGCAAGTAATCAGGTGCTGCATAATGCAGCAGATGCCTTAACAAAAGCATCTCTTCAAGCTGCAGCAAAACCTATTCTTAGCGTCTCTGGAGCAAAAACTGCACTTCATTTTGCAAAAGATGCAGCTACTGGAGATGTTCCAATAAGTATCCTAAGGCTTGCAAACTATGCAGGCGGCGCTATCGGTGCAGCTAGCGGCTACCTCGTTGGCAAACATGTCGCCTCCTGGCTTGATTCCTAGATCAAACATAATCACTCACTTTCGTGAGTGATTCCCACTTAATTAGACAATACTGAGCGAAGCATAGATGCTTCATTTTGACTCCTTATAGGATGTTATATCAACCCAAATTCATAAAGTCTCTCAGCAATCACGTAGAGCTCATTTTTAAATTGGCAGTTGAATTTGTTCTTTATGTTTTCAAGATAATGCTCGACAGTTCTTGGAGAGAGCTCAAGTGTCGTTGCAGTTTCTTTTATCGATTTGCCTTTCAGCAGTAGTTTGACGCAGCCTTGTTCTCGAGGAGAAAGCATTTCAGCTTTGTTTACGAACTCTCCAAATCCAATTTCTGTCAAAAAGTTTCGAAGGGATTTGGCATCGATAGCATGTGCTGGGGCTTTGGTGTGTTCAAAAAGTTTTGTCCCTATTAGATCTTTAACAGAGAAAAAGTGAGAGTTTTCGAGTTGAATGATTTTTTCGCATTCTTTTTTAAAATGACCTGCAAATGCCTTGAGAAGGTTTGCATACTGGACATTAGCCACGTCAAACTGTACTTTATCACCCTCTCCCCAAAATCTAAAGAATTCCACGTAGTCTTCCTGCTTATCTGCTAAACCTACAATCGGCTTTGTCTTAAACTTTTTACCAACTCGAGCGAGGGATTCATCAAAATCATCTTTTTTAAAGTGCTCTATGAGAAAGAAACCGGATTTATAGTTGTCTGGATGTCGTAAGTAGGGATCTTTTTGATAGAGCGATTGTTCATAGTAGAATTCAACTGTTTGAGGGGAATTTGTAAGAAGGACATGCTCACCGTTACTCTTAATTAAAGCATAGTAAAAGCATGTCACCCCAAGATGATGTAAGGGACTTGTGCACTTTTTTACTGCATCGGAGTGCCTACTTATATCTTGCAAAAACTGATCTACCAGAGTCATGTGTTTTTCGCGTTAAGGCTCGAAAAACACTACTGTAGCTTGATAATTTTATTCCACTAAATTACATTTTACTCGACATCCAGTTGATTTTTTTAACAAATAAAAACTCCTGATTCTCCCGCCAGTAATGATGCGAAAGCCCTCCTAAGTCAAGGAGTTCAAGCGGCTGTTCACACATCCTTGCCAAAGAGTCGAACCACTCGTCGGTAAGGCTGGTTTTATTTTGGGCTTGAAGTCTTAAAAGCTTTGGAAATTTAGATCCCGCAAAAGTCGTAATCAGATTGCAATTATTAATGGCGAGACCCTCAAGCCTTTTTCCGTAGAGCTGAGATGCCATCTGGAGGTCGCTATTTTGCATAGTTCCAGTACTCATATCTAGCTTTCGAAGATTTGGAAAAATAAATTCTTCTTGGATGCTCTGTACAGCAGTTGCACCAAAAAAGAGCTCTTCAAGTGTGTTTTGAGCCACTCTACTTAGACTTATCACACTTTCTTCTGTAAAATTGGGGTTGTTTTGGACAACTAGCCTTCTCAGTGAATGAAAAATTGTCCCCTCAAAGCTTGTAATGCCATCTGCATAGCTGATGTCTAGCACTTGAAGCGTATCGCGGCACATTCTACTAATATGTTGAAGCTCTAGATTGCTTAGTCTGTCGGTGCATTTTAGGTTGAGCTCTCGAAGTTCAGCAAAGAAGACGCCTTCAAAACTTTTCATGTGTCTTGCACCATAAAGGGAGAGAACTTGTAGTTTAGGGGCAGCCTTGGAGAGTGCTTTGAGGCTTTCGTTATTTAGTTTGGTATTATTTGCATAAAGCTCTTGAAGCTCAGGAAAGGATGTTCCTTTAAAATCGGAAACATAGACGCATTCTGAAATATCGAGCACTCTAAGCGTTTTGCCTGACATCTCTGAGAGGGCAAGAATATCTGCATTTGTAATAGAAAGATTGCCCTTTAGCTGAAATCGTACAAGATGAGTAAAGCTTGTACCTACAATTGTAGAGAAGAAGCGTATAGACTCAAGTTCAAGAATTTCGAGATTTGGAGCAGCCTGGCTCAAAGCTTTAAGTCCCGCATTTGTAAGCCCTATTTGTTTTGCCTTAAATAAGCGAAGTTTTGGGAAGTGGCAATTTTCAAAGGTAGTAATTCCTTCTGCACTTATAATTTCAAGTTCAACGAGAGTGCTGCCCATCTTATTTGCAATTTCAAGTAAGTCTTCATCGTTGATGTCGCTTTGGTTTATGACAAGGCGCTCTGTTTGGGGAAGTGCTTGTGCGGCATTCCCACTTATGCGGCAGACCTCTAGTTCGACCTCTTTCATAACGTGAGGAATATTATTGCAAAGTTTAATGAATTCCAGCCTGTCAAGTCCTTTTGGGGCGCGAAGTTTTAAACTTTGCAGCGCTGTAAAGGGGGCACCTCCAAAGGTAACTCCCTCAAAATTTGTGCACGATAAGAGATCAAGATGCGTTACTTGATTGCGAAAGTGGGTAAAGAGCGCTTGCACGACATCTGTTGTCATTTGAAATTCAGTTCGCACTATGCTTGCGCCAAATCTGGCAATGAGAGGCACTACGCTTACCTGCACCGATTTCTCCGACAAGGTAAGTGTGGCTACTTTATTCGCTAAGTCATCGGGAAGTGGGTGTGCTGCAGCAAGCGGAACGCTCGAAAGTGAACGAATTGCAAGTCTACTTAATGGATTTGTCATTTAAAGCACCATATATTGAATCTAAAATAGGTTTATTAGTAAGTATGTAGGAAACTCTCTTGTGGAGTTCATCTTGTGTTGTATAGAGCTTTTGGCAAAAGGATTCAGGAAATGACTCTTTTGTAAAGGCAGTAAAAGGAATAGGTTCATATAAAACACCCTCTTCATCCCAAAGAATGCAGCCCTTATCAAGCTCTACATTAATGTGGGCATGTTGAAAGCCATGTTCATCTCTTGAAAGAAAGGAGAGTCGTCTATCCCTAACAAGCATAGGAATTGCACTCGATTCAATTGGATTTACTATTTGGTCTGTTCGATAGTGCATGCGAAGATAATCAGGATCTGGATTATTTGGCTTTCCACCTACCGGATAAATGTCGCAGATGATTTCGGTTCCTTGTATTGAGAATTCCCACATTCCCTTTTTTCCCATGTCAAACTTGTATGATGGACCATTAAAGGGGAGCCATATGGCTTTGTCGATGTCAAAACTTGGATCTAAAAGAACATAGCCTTCTTTACAGACAACAAGTATTGCTGTATGGCAGAAATGCGGGAAAAAAGGCTGCTGGTATCTCGTGGGAAGCTTTGCAGCGACTAAATAGGCCGAAAAATCTGCGGGCAGATGTTCAAAAAGGTCAAGCGTGAGGCTTACGCAGGGACCGCCTCTACGGTCGTCTCTCTTCCATTGAAAGGTAAAGCTCTTATATGCCTCAAGAGGGGATACGTTTGGGTTTTCTTTTTGGCAATTGAGTACATGATCAATGAACTGCTCTGTAGCTGACATGCGGTCATAATTTGTGGCGGCGAGCCTATTTTGTACAATAGGCTCTGCGATTTTTATGACCTCTTCATGAGAGAGGGTAGTGGATGTTCCCTGCGTAAATTTTGCCGGCTGCTCCGGCAAATCTACAGTTTTCCCAAGTTTTCTTGAGATAATTCCACAAACCCTTGCAAGCTCATCGATGCAGAGTTTATTTTCAAGAGTGGTAATATCGCCAACTGGCTTTCCTTCAATAAGGTTGGCAAGCACGCGGCGCAAAATTTTGCCGCTTCTTGTCTTTGGAAGCTCTGGAACAAAAGCGACGATTTCTGGCTTTGCATATGTTCCAAGGTTTTCGCCAACTTCTTCTTTAATTTTGTTGCCATCTACAGATTTTCCATCTTTTACGACAACAAGCGATACAATTGTCTGCCCTTTTAAAGGATCGGAAACCCCTATGACAGCAGCTTCTGATACACCCTCTACCTGAACGATGGCATTTTCTACCTCTGCAGTGCCTATGCGGTGGCCAGAGACCTTAATAACCTCATCTGCACGGCCTCGAACCCAAATGTCGCCATTTGCATCGTAGTGCGCAAAATCTCCAGCATAGTAGTACTTGCCGTTCCACTTTTCCCAATAGGTCTTATAGTAGCGCACTGGATCATTGAGTACTCCTCTAAGCATTGATGGAAATGGTTCTTTGATTGCAAGGTAGCCATTTGTTGTAGGGTTGCCTTCTTCATCAAGAATATCCACTTTATAGCCAGGAAGTGCCTTTGTAACAGAGCCTGGTGTAAGGGGAGTCTTCCCTGGAAGAGGTGTAATTACTAAAGCTCCTGTTTCTGTTTGAAACCAAGTATCAACAATAGGGCATTTTTCTTTACCGATAACTCTATGAAACCAGTGCCAAGCTTCTGGATTTATTGGCTCTCCGATAGATCCTAAAAGGCGAAGTGAGCTTAAGTCATACTGATTTGGGCCATCTTCACCCCATTTCATAAAGGTACGAATAAGGGTTGGTGCTGTATAGAAGATAGTTGGTTTATATTTTTCAATAATCTTCCAGGCCTGGTCTTTATCTGGATAGTCAAAGGCGCCTTCATAGATAATTTGGCTTACTCCATTTGACATAGGTCCATAGACTACATAGCTATGTCCTGTAATCCAGCCAATATCTGCTGTGCACCAGTAGATGTCACCTGGCTTATAATCAAATACCCATTTAAAGGTTGCATACGTACCAAGAAGGTAGCCTGCTGTTGTATGCATAATACCTTTGGGTTTGCCGGTAGATCCTGACGTATATAAGATAAAGAGGGGATCTTCAGATTGCAAAACCTCTGCAGGGCAGTCGCTAGAGCTTTTTGCCATAAGGTCATGATAGGAAAAGTCTCTGCCTTCCATCATAAAGCATGGCACGTCTCCTCTTTGCAGAACGATCACTTTTTCAACTGTTGGACATTCTGGCAAAATTGTATCTGCGATTTCTTTATAGACGACATTTTTCCCCTTTCTAAAGCTTACATCAGCTGTGATCAGCACTTTAGTCGAGGCATCATTAATCTTTTCCTTTAAAGAACCTGCCCCAGTTCCGCCAAATATGACAGAATGTACAGCTCCGATTCTTGTGCATGCCAGCATAGAGGCGATGCCTTCTGGTGTTAGAGGCATGTAGATGGCAACGGTATCGCCTTTTTGAACGCCAAGGTTTTTTAATACATTGGCAAGTTTGCATACTTCTGCATGCATTTCACCATATGTTACAATGCGCTCATGCCCAACTTCATTAGACCACATGAGTGCAGGCAAATCTTTTTTATCTTTAAGATGCCTATCTAAACAGTTATACGATACATTGAGTGTTCCTCCCTCAAACCAGCGTGCGTATGGTGGATTCCATTCGAGCAGTGTATGATAGGGGTCGAACCAGTCAAGCCCTTTTGCCTGCTCTGCCCAAAATGTCGCAGTATCATCTTGAAGGGCTGGAGTGGGGTTTGCAAGCTCTGCAAAGTCCGGATGCAAATAGCGTCCTTGGCTGTCAAAAATGCATTCTGCCGATGACGCTACAGGGAGACATGCAGTTAATAAAAGTAAAAACCTAAACATACAGTTACCTATATTGTTGTAAAAATTTAACTCCGATTCCGACGCATCCTAAAGTAAGGACTCTTTCTGATCCTGGAAAAGCTCTATAAATACGAACGCCTTCCTGAAGCAAGGCATCGTATCCAGCTGTTTTGCTTAATGGCTCTAGTTGTGGAAGCAAATTGAGAATCCCAAGTCCAGTAAGCATCTCTTCAAAAGAGGGAAAGGGGTTGAGGCTTGTAATGGAGCAAACAATGCCCCAGCCAGCATCATGTTCGTAAAGTTTAAGCAGATCGCCAACTTTCATTGCTTGGCACTGCTTAGAATTTATTCGTCCCTCATATTTTTTTCTGCCAGACATAATATTTTGCAAAAAATGCTCGCCCAGCATCGATAATTCATGCTCTTTACGATCCATAAAGTCCCTTCCTTTAAGATGACATCAGATTAGCAAAGTGAATTATACGCAAAATAGGGTAAAAAATACCCTCCCCGTGTGAAGAATTATAGGTGAGCGTAAGATAACGGGAGAAAGTGGACCAGGCAAGGTGTCTATACCTTGCCTGGTTTTAGGCTCTTAGCGCCAAACAGCGAATACTGCACCCATGATGACGAGCATCAAGAGGTAAAAACCTGAACAGATGAAAAAGTTAGACATTGGTCTTTTTGACCAAAGGACTTTTGAGAACATGGAAGTTGCAATAAAGCCAAGCCACGCTAAAAAGCCAACCTTGACACCTTCACCTGCAGTGACTGAGTTTGTATTAATAACGAACTCTGAAAGTGCATATCCGATGATCAGTGCAAGGATAAATTCTCCTGCATAGCTCATCCAGCAGCAAGATTTGCATTCTTCGCCATTTTTTGTTGTAGGGCATACGATCATGTCTCCAAACAGCTTTGGTGAATACCAGAGCCATCCGATTGCCATATATACAACAGCCATAACGATGATTGCTGCTATATTTGGACCTACCATTTCCATAACTACTCCTTGATTTAGGTTGTATACCTTGTCTATACTGCACGGCCTAAATTTAGTCCAAACCAAATATTTAGGAGAATTATGACAGCGATAACGAGAACAGTATTAGGCGTAAATGTACCTGTACTTGTATCCGAAATTAAACGAAGAGCAGTACAGCAGGAGCTATTGTTAGCAGATGGTTTAATGCTTTTGAATAGAGGCAGTGTCGATCAGCGGCTAGAGATTGCAGCTATTTTTCGGGAAATTACAGGAAAGGAACTATTTCTACCGGTTGATACAACTGGCTATGACGAGCATCAACTTATCACTCTTCGTGAAAAAGCAAAAGAGCTTCGGATCTCAGGACTCTACATTCATGGATCAAATGTTGATGAAGCAATACAACTACTGAGCGGCGACAGATTGATAATTGGCACAACAGTCCCTCTTCCGTCAGATATGGTTACTCGAGAACATGCAACAGAGATGCTTGCTCGAAGAATTCAAGCAGGTTGCACAAGTCTTTTGATTGCGCCATGGGTAAAAGCTAAAGATCCGATCGGATTCTTGCAAGGCTGCCAAGAGAAAGGTATGGATCTTCCTCCGGTGTTGCATGGAATTTTACCTGTAGAGAGCAAAACCAAGCGAGAAGAGCTTCAAAGCAGAGTTTTGGATGCCGAGCCTCATACTATTGATGAAGAAGTGCAAAGCTTTAGACAAGCGGCAACTCAAAGTGCTCTAGTAACAGGCGTCTATGCCAACTGCACCTCTCTTGAGACAGATGCAGATATTGGCAGACTTATGGAAAAGCTTACTATTTCAAAACAGTAGCTTGTTTAGGAATCCAGTAGTGGGGGAGTACAGGCTGATTATTTTTGCGAGCAAAAAAATTTGCTAAGCGAAGTGCTTGATCAAAGCTAGTTTGGGGTAGTGCCTTCACTACTGAAGGCTCGCTATGCCTTGCCTCCACTACATAAAATCTTTTTTCTGCATCTTGAGCAATACTCAAAAATGATGTGCGAGGTGCAATAAAGTAAATTTTATTGCGATCTGCATACAGTGTCGCGACAGCATAAGCTGAAAACTCAAAATTGCATGTTTGAATATACCTAGTTCTATTTGCTTGTACCTCGTAGCAATCCCAAGTTCCAGAGTTATTTTGTGCAATTGTAACAATTGGTGTCGTCATAGTTGATTTTCCTTATTTTAGGGGGAGAAATAATGACAAAAGACTACATAGATTGCAATAAAGATGTAGCAAAGTCCATAAAGGCTCTGGGGGAGTCATGCTGCGAAGTAAGAACAGCTTCTCGCTTTTCGGCAAGATCTGGAGATCGTTTAAAAAGAAAGCTCATAAGCTGCTTGAGCTTATTTACCTTGCCGCGGGTAGGCATCTCTTGCTCAATATCCTGGTAAAAAACATCAAGAAAGTTCTTTAGGTCACTCCACTTCCAGGTAAAGGGCTTGTTTGCAAAATGAGCGCGTATTTCATGAAAAATAAAGGGGTTAATAACGCTTCCTCTTCCAATCATAAGAGCATCACATCCCGTTTCTTTAAGCATTCTCAAGGCATCATCTACAGTAAGTATATCTCCATTTCCAACTACAGGAATTGAGAGTATTGATTTTGCTTCTCGTATTAAGTCCCAGCGAGCAGGGGGCCCATAGCCATCTGCCTTTGTGCGGGGATGCAAGGTAATGTAGCGAGCGCCGCTTTCCTGAGCTGCAAACAGATTTTCCCTAAATAAGGAAATATCATCATAGCCAGAGCGCATTTTGATGGTGACTGGAACTGAAACTGCCTTGCAAAGAGAGCGGGCAACTTCATATAAAAAGTCAGGCTCCTTAAGAAGGCTTGATCCTGCACCTCGTCCTGTTACCCTGTTAGAGGGACAGCCGCAATTAAGATCGATTCTTTTAGCTCCTCTTGATTCTACTTCATATGCCATTGCTGCCATGAGATCAGGATCTGATCCCATAAGCTGGCAGGCGAGCGGGGTGGGGGCAATTTCATCGGCATGGTAGTCTTTAGCTAAACTTTTGACATGTGCATTCGAGGGGACGCGCATAAAATCGCGTACAGCTTCATCAAAGCCGCCAATCGTAGCAATTGCCTTACGAAATGAGCGGTCGCCAACACCCTCCATAGGTGCTAAAATAAGAAAAGGACATCCAAATTGATCTTTAGGTAATAACATAGGCGGATAAGTATACCAACTTGCTATTTTTCTGTTGAGGTCTTATACTTATCAGTAAGGGGTTGGGAGGCGTTGTGGAGGAAACAAAAACACTCGATAGGGTGTTTGAAAATGTAGCTCTAAATGTGCAAGAAGAGCTTATAGCGCACCAAGAGTTCGGGTCTAAAAAAATTATAGTACTTTCCGGTCCCACAGGCTCTGGCAAAACAGCAATTTCTCTCGAGCTTGCAGAGCGTCTTGGAGCCGAGGTGATATCGGCAGATTCCATGCAGGTGTACCGCGGTATGGATATTGGCACCGCAAAAGCAACAAAAGAAGAACAAGCCCGCGTCCCTCATCATCTTATTGATATTCGCGATATATCAGAGCCCCTCAATGTAAAAGAATATTATAATGAAGCAATGCAAGCAGCAAGAGATATTCTGCTTCGCGGAAAAACTCCCATCCTTGTCGGAGGAACAGGTTTTTATATCCACGCCTTTCTCTACGGCCCGCCGCAAGGTCCAGGGTGCGATCCAGCAGTACGCGAGCTGTTAAAGCATGAAGAAGAGCGCTATGGCATAGACCTTCTCTATGATAAACTTGCTAAATTTGATCCAGAGTATGCAAAAACAATCTCACCGAATGATCGGCATAAAATTTTAAGAGCACTTGAGATCATTGAAATTTCAGGAAAAAAGGTAAGCTCTTTTGAGTGGAAATCAAAAAAGATGCAGTCCTTCTTTGACTTTAGAAATTGGTTTCTCTACTGGCCGCGAGAAATTCTCTACAAACGACTAGAAAAGCGCTGTGATGAAATGCTTAAATATGGCCTCCTTGAAGAGGTTGTCAACCTTGACCGCCAAGGAATCCGAAATAACTATACCGCCTCACAAGCAATAGGCTACAGGCAGACACTTGACTTTTTAGACACAGCCCAAACCCCAAAGGATTACGAGGTATACGTCACAAACCTCAAAACAGCCTCTCGCCATCTGGCAAAACGCCAGTTCACTTGGTTTCGAAAGGAGCCAGGCTTTGAGTGGCTAAACCTTGCTGAGCTTTCGACTGATGAGGTCGTGGAAATAATCCTGCAAGACTTCGAAAAATAGAATAAAAAAATTCACCACAGAGCCAGAGAGACAGTAAGAAAAGAATTTAGAGGGAGGAAGAGTTTTATTTTTCTCTCTTTCTCCTAACTCTCTGACTCTAGGCCTCCGTGGTGAATTTTTTGTTTTTATATTTGTGCCGATAAAATTTCTACACGATCTTGTTCTTGGATCCGGCCTTCTAGAGGGACTTCCACTTTGTCTACGCCTTCATAGGATCTGATTACTTGATAGAAGCTGTTTCGCTGGAGCGGCTCGAAGCCTGCTTCTCTGATCATTTGGACTACTCCATTATGATCTGTTTTATTGATGAAGTTTGTGGCTCTATGGACATTTTCCTCGAGGATGATGCCGCCAAAATCATCTGCACCATAATGCAAAGCTTTCATTCCAGTTTCTTTACCTTCGCTAAACCATGAAGCGGCTACATGATCGAAGTTGTCAAGATAGATGCGCGCGAAGGCAAGTATACGAAAGTAGCTATCACTTCCTGCCCAGCCGCGAACTTTTCTTCTGAGGGCAGTATTATCTCGCTTGTAGCTCCATGGAATAAAGGAGCTAAAGCCGCCAAATTGATCTTGTGCCTTACGAAGTGCATCTAAATGGATGAGGATATCTTCGGGATCTTCAATGTGTCCATACATCATTGTAGCAGTTGTGCGAAATCCTACTTTATGGGCAGTGGTATGTACTTCCATCCAGCCGCCGGGAGTCATTTTTTTAGGGGAGATAAGCAGGCGAACACGCTCAGAAAGGATTTCTGCTCCGCCGCCTGGCAAGGTGCGCTGTCCAGCTGTCCAGAGTGCTTCTAATGCTTCTCGCACGCTAATTCCAGATACTTTTGCAGCATTCCATATTTCAATTGCGCTAAAAAAATGGGGGTGAATTTCAGGGTATCTTTCCCTTGCAGTCTTTACAAGACTTACCAAATAATCAACGGTAATTTGATCATGCACGCCGCCTTGAAGGAGTACAGTTGTGAGCCCGGCCTTTCGTGCAAATTCAAAGTGCTGCATGACTTCATCGACAGTTTTAAAATAGGCGTCCTTTGCACTCTTTTTCCTAAAAAAGCCGCAAAAGGTGCAGTCTGCGTCGCAGATATTTGTATAATTAGGATTAGAGTCTAAGACAAAAGTAACAGCCTTCTTGGGGTGCTTTTCAAAGCGAACTTCCTGTGCAAGCTCCTGCATCTCTTGAAGCGGTGCAAACCGAAAAAGCCTTAAACCTTCCTCAAATGAAATCCTCTTTCCCATATGTTCCTGAAATTTTTACCACAAAGAGACCGAGATAATAAGAAGAATAAAAACGAGAGATGGAGTTGTGTTTTATTATGTTTTTCTCTCTTTTCTGTTTCTCTGTTTCTCTGTGACTCTATGGTTATTTGTTTTTTGTTCTCTTTTGTCTCTAGAGCTCGGAGTGTAACTCTCGCTTGAATTTATTGCAGTAAGATTCTATTCTGGGTGATCTAACTTCAACGTTTATTATAGTGAACATATGAGTGAGCAAAATTCTCCACAAGAATCTGAAAACAAGCAAGTTGCAAGTATTGTCGATTTCGCAGCATTGCAAGATGCCCTAAGAAGCGCTTCTGAGCCTGAAAAAAAGCTTGAACTTGCGATACAATTTATGCAGGAGAGGCTTGCCCAGACCGGTGTTCCTCATTTTAAAGAATTCTGGGATGCAAGACGGCTTTGCCTCGATCTCTTTAAGGAGAATATTAATCCTACAAGCCGTGTTAATTTATGGGCCCTCTACAGTGAACTCTGTCGAGAAGCGCGCAAATTAAAAGAGATATTCGATGAACAAAGCGCATTTGCTGCAGAGCAGATTGAAATAGCTGTCGCTGCAATCGAACAAGATATTGCAAAGTTTCCAGAGCTTTTGAAAGAAGTGCCTGAAGTGGATTTTGGACAAGAGATTCCTTGCCTTAGGGATCACATGGCAGAGTATTCGAGCTATCAAAAAGAGCTTAATCTCCTCAATACATATGCTACAAGATGTTCACAGCTTCGAAAAGAACTTATTAAAACTGAAATGCGAATTCGCCAAAAAAATGCCTTCTTTGAAAGGCTTTCAAAAATTGGCGATGCAATATTTCCACGAAGAAAAGAACTTATCCAAAAAGTCTCTGAGCTATTTACAAGTGATATTGAGACCTTCATTAAGACAACCTTTGTAAGCGAGCTCAAGACAGTGCAGCTCTTTTCTGCTCGCGACGAAATTAAGGAACTTCAGAATATTGCAAAGGTGCTCACGCTCAATACAGAAGCATTTTCTTCGACTCGCAAAACCTTAAGCGAGTGCTGGGATAGCATTAAAAATGTAGTGAAGGAGCGTAAAAAAGAGTCTCACGATCAAAAAGCTGCCTTCAAAAAACATCGCGATGAGTTTGCTCAGGAGCTTGATGCTCTTAAAGCTTCAGTAGAGGCAAAAGAGCAGCCTGTTGCAAGCCTTGATAAAAAACTTGAAGATATCTCAAATCGCATGAGAAATACCACGCTCGGAAAGCTTGAAATTCGCGAGCTTCGCGACATGGTGCGAGAAATCCGCCAAAAGATCCAAGATATGAGCCATTCCGAAGACAAGGAAAGACGAGAGCTTGCACATAAGAAGGAACAAGAGAAGAAAGAAGCTCTTAATGAACTTAGGAAAAAATTAGAAAACCTTCTTGAATCTCAAGATGAGCCGGAGATAGTAGATGCTGCATTAGAGCCTCTTGTTAAGGAAGTCGGGCAGCTTATCGCAAACCGCACTGAGAAGAAAGAGCTAGAATCCCTCGTTCGCAATATCAAAGACTCCATCGCCGACAAAAAGGAACAAAAGCTTCTCTCTATGTCTGCTGATGACAGAGAAAAAGTGCAGGCCCTCAAAAATCTTCTTAAAGAAAAAAAGCGCACTCGACAAGAGATAAAGACTCAGCTAGACGCTATGCGAAAAGTAAGCGGCTCCTCAGGTCTAGATTTTGCAGTTGCTTTCCAGTATAACGACATGATTCTCGATGAAAAGGTCCGCCTTGAAAAAGTAGAGGCAAGTATTGAAGAGCTAGAGGAAATGATTCAGAAGCTGCAAGGCCGGTAGATGCCATCTCTTGTCATCTTTGACCTGGATGGTACGCTTGCAGCGGAAAATGTAAGCTTTGCCTTTAGTAAATTCCTCTATAAAAGAGGAAAAATAGCTCTGCGGCAGATGCTTTCTTTGATCGGAGTTTATATAGGCCATACACTTGGCCTTTTTTCTATCGAATATGTTCATAGCTTTGCCTTTCGCATTATCTGCAAAAACGAAAGCGTACAAAAAATCTCAAGCCTTATAGATCAATTCTTAAAAGAAGCTCTCCCGACACTTCTTCGGCCGCAGCTAGTAAGTCGCCTGCTCGAAGCAAAAGCGAGGGGATCTGACGTCTGGCTTCTTTCAAGCTCTCCGGACTGTATAGTAGAGCCCATAGCCGCTCATCTTGGAATTAAGACGGTAGAAGCTACCCGCTATCAAGTAAAAGATGGACGCTATGCAGGTATTGGTTCCAT
The DNA here is from genome assembly GCA_964462925.1 of uncultured bacterium. Lineage (GTDB taxonomy): Bacteria > Chlamydiota > Chlamydiia > Chlamydiales > FEN-1388 > SZAS-7. Next base: position 3,164 of record CAYWZU010000025.1, on the reverse strand, counting down.
AGTTACAGGCAAGGAAAAGAAAAAATTTTTAGAGTTCCACAAAGGATTTAGTAGAGAAGAGGTTATCGCCTATAGCGATAGCGTCCATGATCTACCTCTTCTTGAAGCTGTTGGCACCCCCATAGTTGTTTGCCCTGATCGCGTGCTAAAAAAAGTGGCTCAAGCAAGAAGGTGGCAAATTTTAGAAAAAAGTTTATTTGCAAAAAATGTCTTGAAACTTGATAGAGAGGGGTAACCCTTAACTTGGACGGTATGGGAAAAAGGATAGCGATATTTGGTGGGACTTTTGACCCAGTTCACATTGGACACGTAGCGCTCGTAGTGGCAATGCAAGAGCAAAATAGGCTAGATTCCATCCTTATCATCCCCGCAAACTGCAGCCCCCTAAAGCAAGGAACTGTGCCACTTGACGCAAAGCATCGTCTGCAGATGCTTAAAAGAGCTTTTAGAGACCTCCCCTTTTGCCAAGTGCTGAGGACGGAACTTGATAGGCCTGGGCCTTCTTATACAATCGATACAATTAGAGAACTTAAGGCAACTAAACGCATTTTGCCAAAAGATAGCCTCTTTCTCATAGTAGGAGAGGATCAGCTTGCAACTTTTAGCTCCTGGAAAGAATCAGAGCAGATTCTTAAAGAGGCACAGCTTCTTGTTGCAAGTCGAGGAGAGGGAGCTAGCGCTCCTAAAACTCCATGCTTTGACGTCTCAGCTACTGACATCAGGTCACGAATCAAAAGGAAGCTATATTTTAGACATCTAATTGATAATCAAGTCTTTAACTATATAAACCGCCATAAACTTTATGAATGATTTCACATTGTTAGAACGTATCTGCCAGACCTTATATGATAAGAAAGGATTTAATATACTGGCTCTAGATCTCCGAAAGCTTCCTACCCTAGCTGATTATTTTATCATAGTGGAAGGCAATGTAGAAAAACATGTCCAAAGTCTTGCAAAAGAGGTCATTGAGGTTCTCGGCGAAGAGGGCAGAAATCCCATGCATGTTGAAGGTCTCAGGCAGGGGGATTGGGTAGTACTTGACTTCTCAGACATCGTCATACATCTTTTTACTCCCGATCTTCGCGAGAGATATAGTCTTGAGCATCTCTGGCAGGAAGCTGAGATTCTTGATGTTCCAATACATGTGGGACTAGCGTAACCTAAACTTAAAATTTGACCAAGACCGAGCACGATTCTTTCGCCTAACAACTTGTGGAGAAACAAGACATTTTCTCAAAAAATAATAAGACAAGGACAGAGGGGCATAGAGCGCTTTCAATGCTTTAATCGTCACTAAGTAGGCGCCGTTTTGCTCATTATTCCTCAGAATAATGACCTAAATCATTCCTCCATGGCGAAGCATCTTAATAAACGGTCACGGACTCGGTCTTGATAATGTGGCACAAGCGTTTGGATCTTTTCTTTAAAGCTTGTCTTAGCTATACTCTTTTGCAAAACTTTCGAGGATAGCTATGACAAGGAAACGCATTGTGGTTACAGGGATGGGAATTGTCTCCTGTTTTGGCCAAGATGTCGACATTTTTTATGATAATTTACTCGCTGGAACAAGCGGCATAGGGCCACTTACGCACTTTCCTTGTGATGACTATTCCACACGCATTGCTGCAGAGGTCAAAAACTTTGAAGTAGGCGACTACATAGACAAAAAGCAGGCAAGGCGAGTAGATCGCGCTATCTCCTTTGCGATGGTTTCTGGAAAGCGTGCACTTGAAATGGCAGGCCTCTATCCAAACAATCTCCTCGAGGGCATAGACAAAACACGTGCAGGTTGCATCATAGGCTCCGGAATTGGCGGCATGAGTACCTTTGCTGACAACGTTAAAATTTTGAATGAACGCGGCCATCGAAAAATTACCCCGTTTCTAATTCCGTTTATCCTTACAAATATGGGCTCTGCTCTTCTGGCAATGGATATTGGGTTTATGGGACCAAATTATTCAATCTCTACAGCATGCGCTACAAGCAATAACTGCATCATTGCAGCTGCAGAACATATCAGAAACGGCGAAGCCGATATCATGGTAGCAGGCGGAGCAGAAGCGCCCCTCTCCCCAATAGGGCTTGCAGGTTTTTGTGCGCTTAAAGCACTTTCTGAGAGAAATGATGAGCCTCATAAGGCTTCTAGACCTTGGGATAAGGCTCGCGATGGCTTTGTCATGGCCGAAGGCGCAGGATGCCTTGTTCTCGAAAGTTTAGAGCATGCCCTCAAGAGAGGCGCTCCTATCCTTGCAGAGTACATGGGCGGCGCCCTTACCTGCGATGCACATCACATGACAGATCCTCGTATTGATGGAGAAGGTGTTCGCCTTTGTGTACAAAAGGCACTTAATGATGCTGGATGTTCGGAAAAGCGAGTAAACTACATTAATGCCCATGCGACATCGACACCTGCTGGCGACCTTTGCGAAGTGGCAGGGGTGGCTAAAGTCTTCTCAGAACCTAGCAAGATCATGATGAATGCAACAAAATCAATGATTGGCCATTCACTTGGTGCTGCAGGGGGACTTGAGGCAGTAGCTGTTATTAAGGCTATCCAGACTGGGTTTATCCATCCTACAATCAATCTTGATACACCAGAAGAGCTTCCCTTTAAAACTTCTAATCAAAAAGAGCGTCTAGACGTAGATGTGGCTATTTCAAACTCCTTTGGCTTTGGTGGGCATAACTCCACTATTGTTCTTGGTCGCTACACAAGTTGATAGATATGAAGTATGACAATTCATTCGGAGTTGTTCCGCTTAGAAAAGTGGGGACCAGATGGTTCATCTTTATCATCCGCCATAGAGGCGGCCACTGGACACTGCCTAAGGGCCATGCCGAAGGTGTAGAGACGCCATTAGAATCTGCTAAAAGAGAGCTCTTTGAAGAAACAGGGCTTTCTGTCGTAAAGCTTATCTCTGAGAAGCCTCTTGTTGAATCGTATGAATTTTCGAGCCGCGGCAAAAAGATCCATAAAACTGTGGAGTATTTTGTTGCAGAAGTTGCAGGCGACATTCGCATACAAAAAGAAGAGCTGCAAGATGGACGCTGGGTTGGAATGCCGACAGCGCATCAAATGGTTACCTATCCACAGATGCGCCTTCTTCTTACTACAGTGAGTGAGATGATAGGTGAGACTGCTGCTCCTCAAGCAAAAACTG
>CAYWZU010000024.1:11456-32105 GCA_964462925.1 uncultured bacterium | reverse complement strand
ATAGATTGAATTTGCCATGTCTTGCTTTGCTTTGCATAGTATTGCGAGTTCCTCGCACACAAATCCACGCAAGCTACTGAAGACCTCTAGAGGCATCCCCAAATTGCCGTTTTTGCTAAGTGTCTCGTATTCATTAAAAAGAGAGAGTTGTATGTCTAAAGCTTCATCGATCCGTCCTAGCTTATGAAGCGCGCATGCGATTGCCCATTTTGCAACGCGAATATTGATTATTAGCCCTTCTTCATGGCGATAGTGTAATGATTCAGTAAATGCTGCTAATGCTTTTTCAAAAAGTCCCGACTCAAGGTAATTTTGGCCAATGTTATTGTAGAGTGAGCCAAGCCAGTTTCGAGCTTTTTGATTATTCGTTGTATTTGCTAATCCAATGGCAAGTTCATTCCAATAAATTTTTTCGGCATTGTCTTCGCTAATAATCGCAATCATATGTGCTGCGTCAATAGCGTATAGATCAAACCCATGCTCAATCGAAAGGTTATACGACTGCTCAAAGGACTCTCGGGCCCTTGTCATCTGCTGTTCTTGTTGGAATACCTTTCCGCGATCGAGAAGTATCCGCGTGGCAGCAATCATTGAATCTTTGGTCAAAGCCTCTTTTGCTAGGTTCAGTGTTGCATGAGCTTCGTTGAATTTTTTTTGCATTCCCTGTGCTAATGCAATTTGTGAAAGAATTTGGGGGTAGATGGACTGATCTGGAGATGCTTTTGCTGCAGGCAGTAATTCAGCGAGCTCTGTCTCAACATCAAGGGGATTTCCGAGCAGGCCCCAGATGTCGTCAAAATTAAGTAGCATATCTTCCTTGTAACTTTGTTTTTCACTGCAGTTAATTGAAGATAATAAACATGCCGATAAAAGCATCAGTAAATAGAATGGTTGCATAATTAATACGTATTTATTATTAATTTAGCATAAATAAAAATCAATATAAATTGATTTTTGTTAGCCCACAGTTTCCTAACGGTTACTGTGGGCTTTAATCATAAGATAAATGATCTATTTTGCAGTTATGGCGCTATCTTGAATGGGCGCTGCAGTCTCAAGAGGCCTCATCAATGGGAAGTAGAGGACATCCCTGATGGAGTGGCTGTTGGTAAAGAGCATGACGAGGCGGTCTATGCCAATGCCGAGGCCGCCTGTTGGAGGCATGCCTTGGCAGATTGCTTCGAGGAATTCTTCGTCGAGTGGATTTGCTTCTTCATCTCCGGCTGCTTTTCTTGCAGCTTGATCTTCGAGAAGCTCGCGCTGCAGTACCGGATCGTTGAGCTCTGTATAGGCATTTGTGACTTCCTTAGCGCAAACAAAGCTTTCAAAGCGCTCGATAATGCCAAGGGCCCTATCATGCGGATTTCTATGGAGTTTGCAAAGGGGAGTAGTTTCAATTGGATGGTCGGTGATGTGATGAGGCTGGATTAGGTGCTCTTCGACCTTTGTCTCAAAGATATGCTGGGTAAGGAGGCCTCGAGAGCACTTCGCAAGCTCTTTCGGATCCATCTTTTCTTCAAGAAGAATCTTTCTGAGATCATCATCTGACAGTGTATCCATGTCAATATTTGCATAGTGCTTTATGCTCTCCTTCATCGTCATCCGCTTCCATGGGGCTTTGAAGTCGATTTGCTTCGACTCGCCAGTTTCAGGATTGAAGAGGGTAACAACTGTGCTGTTGTGGAGCGCGAGCGCTACGGTCTCAAAAAGCGTCTCGGTGACCCTCATCATGTCATTATAGTCCCAGTAGGCAGCGTATGCCTCTATCATGGTAAATTCTGGGTTGTGTGTGCGATCTATTCCTTCGTTACGAAATACCTTTCCGATCTCGTAGATGCGATCCATTCCGCCAATGATCAGCTTTTTAAGCGGGATTTCGAGCGAAATTCGCAAAAACATCGATTGATCAAGTGCATTGAGGTGAGTTGTAAAGGGTTTTGCAGCAGCACCGCCATAGATGTTTTGAAGCACTGGAGTTTCCACTTCCATAAAGCCAAGCTCATCAAAGAAGTTTCTAACTAAGCGAAGGATCGTGCTTCGGTCGCGAAATGTTTTTTGCACATCAGCATGTGAGATAAGGTCAAGCCAGCGCTTTCTGTACCTTGTTTCTTTATCAGCAAGGCCGCTATGCTTTTCCGGTAGTGGAAGAAGGCTCTTTGAGAGTAGTGTTACCTTTGTTGCAAAGATTGTAAGCTCGCCCTTTTGGGTATGGAAGAGGTAGCCTTCGACGCCTAAAATATCGCCAAGGTCTATTTTTTTCTCTAAAACCTTCATAGGCTCTTGATCCGGAGGGCAGTTTGCAACTAAAGTTTTATCGCGGTTAAACATTACCTGAATGCGCCCAGATTTATCTTGGATATGGGCAAAAGCATTTTTACCCATTGCGCGAAAGAGCATCAACCTTCCAGCAACGACTACGTGAGGAGTTGTTTTATTTTCGGCATCTTCGCTAGAGCCTACTTTTGTTTGCCCATACTCTTTGAGCAGGTTTTCTGCCTCATTAGTAGGCTGAAAAGAATGGGGATAGGGGGTGATCCCTTGAGCCTCTAGTTCTTTTAATTTGCGCAGGCGGTTTTCGTACTCTTCAGTTTCTCTATAGTTCATATAACTCTTCCTATAAGGTCGTAATCGGCTACATCTGTAATTTCAACTTGATATTTCTTGCCAAAGGCATCTACTTTTCGGCCATCATTAATGATAACGATGCCATCAATTTCTGGGCACTGGCCATCGTGTCTTGCTCGCATGAGCATGCGAGATTCCGGATGGTAGCCTTCCACAACGCAGTTCAAAATTTTGCCTACGCGTTTTTTGTTTAGCTTTTGCGCCATTTTATGTTGCAGCTGAGAAAGCTTTTTAAAGCGCTCTTCCTTAACGTCCTCTGCAATTTGATTTTCGAGCGTAGCAGCGTGGGTTCCCTTTTCCTTAGAAAATTTGAAGATACCCACGTTATCGAGGGGATGTTCTTTCAAGAACTCGCATAGTTCTTGAAATTGCTCTTCTGTTTCTCCAGGAAAGCCTACCATCAGGCTTGTTCTGATGGAGATTTCTGGTATCTCTTTTCTCAGTTTTGCAATTGTTTGGATTATTTGCTCTCTATTTGTCATGCGGCGCATGCTTTTAAGCATTTCATCGTTAATATGCTGTATGGGCATATCTAAGTAGGGGAGTATTCTCTTATCCCTTTTCATCAGGGCAATAAGCTCATCTGTAATTTCATCAGGATAGAGATAGAGAAGCCGAAGTGAAAATTGACGCTCATCCTTGAGAATAGCCTCTAATAGCGCGCAGAGTCCGCTAGAGCCTTTATAGCCCATATCCTTGCCCCAGTCGCCAAGATCTTGTGCAATAAGAATAAGCTCTTTCACACCCTGTTTAAGGAGGATATCAACTTCTTTTGAGATTTGCTCTATAGTTTTACTTTTAAGAGGGCCTTTAATCGTTGGAATTTTGCAAAAAGCACAGCGCTTTCGGCACCCTTCAGCAATTTTAAGGTATGCATAGTGCTTTGGCGTAGAGAGCGTTCTTGGAACTTCACCCATCTCGATAAAACTTCTTGCATCTGAAACGAGGTCGCCAGATTCCTTCGTCTCTACAGCCTTTAAAATTTCCTTAACATCTCCTGAGCCAAGTAGGTAGTGAATTTCAGGAAAATGGTTTCTAATAATTTCTGAGTGGGTCTGCACCATGCATCCCGTCGCGATAACTCTTGCGCCTTGCTTTCTCTGCTTGAGGGCATCGCCGATAGTATCTAAAGATTCTTGTCTTGAACTTTCCAAAAATCCGCATGTATTGATGACGATAAAGTCTGCATCTTCAAGCTGGGCAGATGCCTCATATCCTGCCTGGAGCAATAGTCCTATCATCACCTCAGTATCTACAAGATTACGAGGGCAGCCCAGACTAATAAAAAAGACTTTGTTTCCTTTAATGCCAAAATTTGGCGATCCGCTTCTTGCTTTCTTCTGAGCCTGAGGGGGAGTAGCCTTATCTTGCAAAACCTTAAGCATAATACACCAATTTTAAAATCCGGAAAATTATACTTGGTTCCACCTTTTTTTGAATATATAAAGAGAAGGATCAAAAAACTTGACCTTCGAGACCGAGACCGTGTCCGTGACCGAGACCGACTCTTTTACCTAAATGGTACTCGGCAAAAGTATCGGTCACGGACACGGTCTCGGTCTCGGTCTCGATAATGCATTTTATGTTTGTTTTTTTTGTTGCTGACGCGGAAAATGTTTGCAATAAATTCGCAATTATTGCAAATCAACACATTGAATATGCGAACGAGAGGGGTAGTAGTGAAAAAGATCGTAAAAAAAGTTAAAGTCAAAAACGATCTCGGTATCCATACTCGTCCTGCAACGTATATTGTAAAGCTGTTGCAGGGCACAAAGTCTAATGTATTTTTCACGCATAAGCGTGAAACGATTAATGCAAAAAGCATTTTAAGCATACTTATGCTCGCTGTGCATAAAAATTCAGCTGTAACCATCACTGTAGATGGAGATGATGCCGAGGAAACAATGGATAAGCTCGTAGGTGCATTTGAAGCAAAGTTTGGAGAGTAAAAAATCTACCGAAATACACCTGGAGGGCAGCGCTCTTTCACGTGGTATTGCTATAGGGTGTCCGCTCTTTGTCGATGGCAGAGATGTGGAAATAGCAGAAATAGCTATTGATCCTGCTTCCATTCATGAAGAGGTGGAGCGCTATAGGCAGGCCTTAGCTTCATCGCGTAGAGACCTTGCGGCACTCAAAGCATCGCTCGAGGTGGAGGGGATAAAAGACGGCGTGCAGGTTCTCGATGCACACGTGCAGCTAACAGAAGATCCATTGCTCAATGCTCAGGTAGAAGAAGAAATTGTAAAGGCATGCAAAAATGCAGAATTTGTACTAGCCCGAGTAATGAAGGGCTTTAGGAAAAAATTCAGCAAAATGCCAGATCCCTTCTTTCAGCAGCGCTTTGAGATTGTACAAGATATTTACAAAAGGCTGCATGATCATCTTACAAAGAGTAAGCAAGGGTGTCTCCTTGAGATGCCAGAGGACTCTATCGTATTTGCAGAAAGTATTACTCCCTCTAGCGCTGCAGAGGCAAAAGTTGCAGCATTTGTTACCCAATATGGCGGTGCAATGTCGCACATGGCTATCGTTGCAAAGGCTAAGGGAATTCCTTACGTAGCAAACATTGATTTTTCTAAGGTTGACTCACTCAAAAGTGCCACAATGGTTATTGTCGATGGCCTTTTGGGAAGAATTATCCTTAATCCATCAGATAAAACTCTTGCCGAATATCGACAGCTGCAGGCCCACATCCAAAACAAGCTTAACGAATATAAGCAAAGTTCAAGCTTTCCATCCCTTACACGAGATGGCGTACGCATACGCCTTAGTGCTAATGTGGAAATCGCCGATGATTTCTCATCACTTTGCGACTTTGGAGCAGAAGGTGTAGGACTATTTCGTTCAGAATATATGGTGCTTGGCAAAGGACATTTTCCAACAGAAGAGGAGCAGTTTAGCATCTATAAGCGGCTTGTCCACCATATGTCGGCCTATCCTATTGTCATACGAGCTTTTGATCTTGGTATGGACAAGGTTGTTCAGGGACTTCCCCAGCCAAAAGAAGGCGCTCGCGCGATTCGCTTTTTGCTTAGAGAGAAAGAGCTTTTTACTACGCAGGTGAGGGCGGTACTCAGAGCTGCTGCTTTTGGCGATGTGCGCATCCTCTTTCCTATGGTATCTAGCGTAAGCGAGCTGAGGGAAGCAAAAGATGTCGTCTATAAAGCGTATGATGCACTTCTTAAAGAAAGTCATCCGCTTCCAAAGAGCATTAAGCTTGGCTGTATGGTTGAAGTGCCCTCTGCCGCCATGATCGCAGACCTTTTAGCAAAAGAGTGCGATTTTCTCTCTATTGGAACAAACGACCTTATCCAGTATGCCCTAGCAATAGATCGTACGCAGTCAACTTCAAATGACCTTTTCTCCTCTACTCATCCTGGAGTTGTAAGGCTCATCAAAATAATCGTACAAGCAGGCCTTAGCGAAAATGTTCCCGTATGTGTTTGCGGAGAGATTGCATCAGATCCCCGATTTGTGCCGCTGCTCATTGGACTTGGCATAACTGAGCTTTCTGTGGCATCGCGCTTTTTGCCTTTAATCAAGCATATTGTCCGAAATACAAATAAGAAAGAAGCAGAGCTTCTTGCTGAAACTGTTCTTTCGCTAAAAACATCGCTCGAAATCCAAAATGTTCTCGTAGATCATTACCATAAGGGCTCTCCAGACGCTGCCCACAACCACTTTTAATAGATGAAAGCTAAAGAAATTGATCATAGAAGAGAGCGAGAAGAATCCCCATCTTTTTGGCAGCCGTACAAAGAAGATGTTGAGCGAATCATCCATTCAAAAGCATTTAAGCGCTATAGCGATAAAACGCAGGTTGTCTACTTAGTAGATAATGACCATTTGACACATCGCGGCCACCACGTGCAGCTTGTGAGCTCTTTTGCAAGAGGTATTGGAAGTCTATTAGACCTAAATGTTCACCTTGTAGAGGCAATCTCTCTTGGCCATGATGTAGGCCATCCTCCATTTGGCCACGAAGGGGAGAGTTATCTTTCAAAGCTCTGTATCGAATATGGGCTTGGCGCATACTCGCATTCAAGCCAGTCTTGCAGACTTTTTCGTGCAATTGAGCCGCTGAACCTTGGCTTTTTGGTCTATGATGGTTTTTTATGTCATGATGGGGGCATGCGAGATCGTCTTTCAAAACCATGGTTTGATAAAAGCCTAAACGATCATTTTGAAGAGATCGAAATGCGAACTGTTGAACCTGAAAAGGACTTTCAGCCGGCAAGTCTAGAAGGCTCTCTTGTAAAAATGTGCGATAGCGTAAGCTATCTTGCAAAGGATATAGAAGATGCTTTGCAGCTTGGCATAATTTCTCGCGAGGATGTTCCTAAAACTCTTCTTGGCCTTCGTAATGATGAAATCCTCAAAAACGCGGCAAAAGATCTCATTGAAGTCTCACAAAATCAGCCCTACATTGGATTTTCGGAGGAAGTGTTTGCAGCTTTAAAAAAACTTCGAGCTTTTAACTTTGAGCGTATCTATACCTATCCAAAGCTAAAGCTTGAATCGCAAAAAATTAAAAGTGCTTACAGCCAGCTTTTTGAGCTTCTCATCGACGACTACAAAAAAAATGGCGAAATGAGCAATCTGCACAAAAATTTTCTGCATAGTCGATCGGGGGCATATATTGAACAAACAGCAGACATGCGAAAAATAGTCGATTATATCGCAGGCATGACAGATCGATATTTTATTAACACGTTAGAGCAATTTGTAATCCCTCAAACCATCAAATTATAATGTTTCTTATAATCGAAACGGCAACAGTTCGCGGCCTCATAGCACTTTGTGAAGAAGACCAAGTCTTAGCTGAGCAAGAACTTCTTTTAGGACTTGCCAACTCTCGATCACTCGAGCCTGCAATGGAAGCACTTTTTAAAAAAGTAGGTAAAAAACCAAAAGATCTACAATTTGTAGCCTGCGGCACTGGCCCTGGCTCATATACAGGGCTTCGGGTTGGGGCAGCATCGGCTAAGGCGGTGGCAATTGGGTGCAATATACCTCTTGTTGGCATATCGAGCCTTAAAGGATTTTGTCCGCCCGAAGACTACCAAGGGGACTATAGAGTATGTGTAGATGCGCGAATTGGCGGCATCTACGTGCTAGAGGATGGGATCGAAAAACTACTTCCTGCAGAAAAGCTCCAAAATCTTGCATGTGTCGTAACACCGCAGTGGGAGCCTCTCAAACAAAGAATATCTGCTGAGAAAGTATTTGAAAGGGGCCCCTCTGCAAAAGCCCTCATGCATGAAGCAAAAGAAAAATTTAACAAAAAACAATACTCAAGCGATGGCACTTTGGAACTTCAGTACCTCAGACTTACACAAGCTGAGATAGAAAAGTTGCCAAATAAACAGCATTTTGAGTAAGATATTGGCTCTATTTATTAACCTATAGGATACGTTACATGACAAGTGTGAAGGTTCGACCTGGCGATTCAATCGACAAAGCGCTCAGAGCGTTAAAAAAGCGTCTAGACAAGGAAGGAGTTATGAAGGCTGTGAAAGCTCATCGTTTTCATGCAAAACCTTCTGTCAAGAAGCGCGCCAAGTCAAAAGCTGCTATCAAATATAAAAAACAGCGCGTGTAAATAACAGTACGTTTGCTCCTTACTAAGTATGATTATGACCGACTACTACGAACTGCTTGGAGTCGCTAAGGGAGCGTCTCAGGATGAAATCAAAAAAGGCTATCGCAAGATGGCTATGCAGTATCATCCTGACCGAAATCCGGGCGACAAAGAAGCCGAAAAAAAGTTCAAAGATATCTCAGAGGCCTATGAGGTACTGAGCGACGATAAAAAACGTGCGCTCTATGACCGCTACGGGGCTGATGCTGTCCATGCGCAAGCTGGGGCGGGACATCACGCTCATCACGCTTCTATGGATGAAGCTCTTCGCACCTTTATGGGAGCATTTGGCGGCGAGGGGATGTTTGAGCAGATTTTTGGCGGCATGGGCGGCGGCGGTTACGAGGGCGGACATTACCAGCAAGCTGGCGCATCTAAGCGCGCAAATATCACCATCACCTTTGAAGAAGCAGTGAAGGGTGTAGATAAAGAGCTTGCAATCACAAACTACGTTATATGCGAAACTTGCCACGGCAAGAGATCGACAAGCCCAAATGGCGTAAAGCGCTGCACAAAATGCCATGGCCAAGGCCAGGTGTTTGAACAGCGAGGCTTCTTTAGCATGTCAATGGCCTGCCCGCAGTGCCATGGCGAAGGCGAAATTGTCACTGACCCTTGCAAAACATGTGGTGGAGAAGGCCGCACAAAAGCGAAAAAGCGCGTAAACGTTCATATTCCTGCCGGTATCGATACAGGGATGAGACTCAAGCTTGCAGGCTATGGCGATGCAGCTCCAGGCGGCGGCGTCCCTGGTGATCTCTATGTGTACATTACTGTTGAGCCGCACGAATACTTCCATCGCCACGGCGATGATATACTCATCGATCTTCCAGTTACCTTTACAGAAGCTGCCCTTGGCTGCAAAAAGGATGTGCCATCTTTTAGTCAGCACGTTGCGCGCATCTCAATTCCCGAAGGCACGCAATCTGGCAAAACGCTTCGAGTCAAAGGCGAAGGCTTCCCAAACATCCATGGCTCGGGCAAAGGCGACTTACTCGTCCGCATCCAAGTGGAGACACCGACAAGCCTCACCGATCGCCAGCGCGAGCTTCTCACGCAGTTTGCAGCAGTCGAAACTCCAGCCAATTTCCCAAAGAAAAAAGGCTTCTTCGACAAGCTCAAAAACTTCTTCGGCTCAAGCGCTCACTAAAGATTTTTCCATCGCAGAGCACGCGGAGATCGCAGAGAAATACTATATCCCGGAGGGATATCTAGCCAGGGGTTTCAACCCCTGGAACACATACGCACCTCATTCATGTATCCCAGCGGCTCACTAAATCTAATCTTCTTTATGAATGAGCTTTAATGCTTGGGTCTTAGGGTCTCTTTCATAATAAAAGTAGGTGCCTCCTTCATAGCGAACCTCTGCCAAGCCGGGGGGCATAGGGCGATCAAAATTATGGTCCCAGAAGGCAATTTTGACGCATGTATTGGCTGGGCGTGGAGGATTTGCAGCTTCTATTTCTAAAAATTGTGCATATTCTCGCATTGTAGGATCTGAAGTAAGCATTGCTAAAAAATCAGAAACTATAGGAGTGATCAATTTTTTAGCTTCTTCAATAGTCATATTTTTATCGGATGCGAAAGCCATTGTGTAGGATATGTTCCTGCTTCCTGTTACATTCCCCACACTAATAAGCTGCAATTGATTGCGATTTGCAACTTGCTGTGCGTAGTTTGTGAGTACCTTTTCTTGTTCATTTTCTATTGGAATTGAGCAGAATGGAGTGTAGCAGGAGGAAGTTATGAGTAACAGGATAGTAAAAATGAGTCTATGGTGCATTATATTTTTCCTTTTTATAGATCGCGTAGGCAGTTTCAAAGGGCTCTTTGTGGAGTATCACAAGCTTTCCATTTTTATCCCTTGAATCGAAGATAAGTGTTCCTTGACTAGTATGCACTGATTCAATAAATGGCGCTATCTGGTCGCTGCCATCTCTGTTAAGAAATGATAAGTAAATTTGTATGTTATCATCTGTTAAGGGAAAATTATGCAGATAGGGACGAATGCGCCTTTCGTTGTTAAGAGGCACCTCATACATCTCAAAAATTGTGCAAAAAAGTCGCCTTGCCTCATCGATGGAGGACAATTGATAATTGATTGTAGCGTAATCATCGGAGATATATCGAATAGATGGATAATAGCATCCCCCAGTACCTGTAAGGTAAAAACCTTCCCCATAAAGTCTTTTCTGGTTTCTATAGATAATGTTATTCGTGATGTCATATTCTGGGCTTGATCTATTATGGGTACAAGACAAAAGAAAGACCATTATAACGCCACATAAAAAAAGAGTTTTTTTCATTTTATCCATGTTTTCCTGCTATTTTCTTTAATACTGAGGCATGTTCCTTACTCAAATAGGCATGTTGTCCACAGGGAATATGAATAAGATGGCCCACCATTTGGACATCGCCCTGACCAAAGATTCCACGATACAATACTCCTATAGGATCTGAAATTAACGAGGTAAGATCAGACCATGTTGAATGATTTCTAGCCTCACCAAAGCCCTGACCTTTAGCAAACATCTTTGTCGAAGCGATGCTTTCCACATGAATATGGTTCTTTTGCTGACGAGAAAGCTGCTTCGAAGCCAAATAGGTCGTCTGTCCGCCATTGCTATGAGGGTTTAAAACCCAGTGCCCTCCACGTGCGATCGCATCATTAGAAAGCTCCTTCATACCTTGAGCAATAGGATCTATATTTGAGCCTTCACCGCCAAAGCAATTATATATTGCTCGAATAAAATCCATGCATATACCCTCTGATGGCGAATATAAAACATACATGTCCGGATGGCTTCCACCAACAGTAATATACTCCTGAGTGATTTGCTCCAGGTTACTCACGGCTTCATCATAGTCACAGAAAAGTCCATTTGCATAGGCATGTGCTGTCGTGCCTTTAGCTGTCATTGTTCCGGACTTTATTTTATGCATGCCTGCAGCCCGCTGTGTTTTAGGAGTGGCACCTCGATACTCTCTCAGCTTATTTTCAATTCTATCGTTGTATGAGCCAATATGAGGAGCGTGATGTACAATTTTTTCAATCGAATAGCATACAGCATTGCGTGCCCCTCTTGCAATATCTGAAAAAAAGTCCTTCACGCGATCAGTAAGGGTTCTATTTTCATTGCTCTCTAATAATCCATAGAGGTCGAAATTTGTAAGTGGGTTATTCAGGCAGTAGGCATAGAGATTTGGTCCAGCTTTTAGGCCAAGGGGATCTTGCGTAAGCCATTTGCCAACCGTGGGATCGTAGTATCTACGGCCAAAGTTAATAAGACCTGTCTCATCATCGCATCGCTTGCTTGCAAAGCGCCAAGGGTTTCTAGGTGAAAAAGTTCCCCAGGTTCTATTGCCAAAGGCATCGTAGCGATAGTCCTCAAAAACATTGCCATCAAAGTCTACAAGCAGTGCGACACTTCCTTGGCGGTTATGGATCGGAACAAAGCTTTCCCCATCAAATTCGTAGGCAATGCCTGCACCAATTTCAGCACCAAGCCCTTCCCCAAGTATGCGAAGCTCTTTGATATGGCCTTCAGCATCTATGGAGCCAATTTCATTGTCAAGGCTGTAGAGATAGTTTTCTGCCAGCTCTTTTTGCCAACCAAAGGGCTGCAATATATAAGATTCTTTTTTAATTCGTCTATTACATCCGTCATAGCCATAAACATATCGCCTTGTACCTTCAATCGTAACTTCTATTAATCTATCTAAAGCATCGTAAGAGTAGCGTGTATCTCCATGTGCTACTCTATTTCCGCGCGCATCATATTGATATTCATTTATGCCATCTGAAAGAATAGCGTGAAGGCTGTTATGCACGTACGTCATCTCATTACAGCGCAAGCGGTTGTAGAGTGAATCATAGCTATAGGTGGACTCATCTTCTTGTGTAAGCTGGGATAAATAGTCATAGCTGTAGCAATGCGTGAATCTTCCATCCCTATCTTTACTCTCTATGCCTAGGAGATTGCCAACTTCATCAAAGCCTGTAGCAGTTTCCGTAAAGGCATCGTGAGAAATTTTTTTGCATCTACCCAGCTTGTCGTGTTCATAACGGATCTTGCT
Organism: uncultured bacterium; assembly: GCA_964462925.1. Lineage (GTDB taxonomy): Bacteria > Chlamydiota > Chlamydiia > Chlamydiales > FEN-1388 > SZAS-7. The sequence goes on along the minus strand of CAYWZU010000024.1, from coordinate 19,759 downwards.
CCCATTTGCTAGTGTAGCAGTATTAATATGTCCAGAAAGATCGCGCTTCATTATGCTGTGGCTGTAGCGTTCAGCTCCTGCTGCATCCTGACGGATCACTTTTTCTAAAAAAGCTGAATGCTCGTAGAGGACCTTTGAGCCATCAGGAAGAGTCATTGACGAGACTCTTCCAATATCATCATAGCCATAGTTAAGGCTAAAGCCGGTTTCTAAAGTTTCGCATTCAAGCTCTCCAAAACTATTATAGCTACGCTTTGTTGCTTTACCAGTGAGAGCATTTGTTATGCTCAGAATGCGATCTGATGCATCATAGCGATAGCGATAATCAATAGATTTATCATGAGCAAAAAAGCGTTTTATTCGTCCTTTTGCATCATAGCGGTAGTGAATGATTGTGCCATCTTGAAACGTGCTCGAGGACCTCTGCCCATATTTGTTATAGGTGAAAGTGGTGCTTTTTTGCTCAGGAGTGTTTTTGGCCTCAATGAGGGTTATCAGTTGCCCAGCTTTGTATACAAAGCAGGTAGTAATCTTTTTTAAAACAGTGCCTTCAGACAACGCATATTCATTTGTGCGGACAAGAGTATTTGCCGCATCATAGAAGTACTCTTTTTTAGCAAGTACCCTTTTTGATGGATCATAGCTTATGCACTCTGCAAGATTTCCGCGTGCATCAAAAATCTCTTCATCTTGTCTTCCCTGAGGGTTTATGCAAATTTTAGCAAGTACCTTTTGGCCATATGCATTTATATGATCATAGTCGTAGCGATAGCGCATTTGGTTGCCAAAAGGGTCAGTTTTGCTCTCTATAAGCCCTCCAGCAAGGAAGGTGCTGCAAGAGGTTGCAAGTTCTGATCCTATTTTTTGATATAGTGTGGAGAGATTTCCCTCAAGGTCATAGCCATATTCCTTATAGCTTCGAACCCTTTTTTTATGATCGCGCACACTCTCATACGTAAGGCGATTAAGGTCATCATATTTAAAGCGCTTTCCCACAAAGCCGCCATCTGCCAAAAATGACCTTTGTCTGTAGAGACAGCCTCTTGCGTCGTAAACAAATTTTGTTGTGCGGGTCCCCTGTATTTGAATCTGACTACATCTGCCGGCCCAGTCGTAGCTGTAGGTAGTTTTTTCGCCAGTTGGGCTGATTTCTTCAACAGGATGAAAACTGTTGTATCTAACCTCCTTTTGGGCGATGAGGGTATTATCTTTTAACAGCTTCGACTTTGTATGACGGCAAAAAGCATCATACTCTAGCTGGTTTACTGCGCCATTTTTGGCCACTTCTTTAATAAGGTTGCCGCCAATATCATAGTGTGAGTAGAGTTTTGTTCCGTCAGGAAACTGTTTTTCGCATAGTTTTCCAAGCACATTGTATTTGGTACGTGTCACAAGCCCATTTTCATCAGTTTCAGTAACATTTCGGCCAAGCTGTTTGTATGAATAGCTTTTTTTAGGAGTAATCTTCTTTCCTTGATGATTATAAATAGCAGGGTAGTAAATGGCTGTGATGCGGTTGAGGAGGTCATATTCGTAGCGTGTTATATTATTATGAACATCCGATACAGCTACTTTTCTGCCAAGAAGGTCATATTCATACTGTATTCGAAGTTCAAGGCCTCCATCATGCTTTTCTCGCTCAGAAATGCACCTGCCGGCAAGGTCATATTCATAATGAAGCACCACATCGTTTCTTGGACCTTTTTTTGTTATAATGCGCCCGGCCTTGTCATACTCAGTATGCTCAACTCTTCCAAGCGGATCTTTGCTATAGACTATACGTCCTACATCATCATATTCATATTCATAAAAAAGGGAGCCGCCAAGCTGATCAATATGCTCTTGTTTTATACAGAAACCCTTTTCATTAAAGTAATTAACCGTTTTTTTGAGGAAAACTTCTTTGTTTTTTGCGAAGTCATAAAAAAATTCTAAAACCTCTTCAGGTTCACCGAGCCTCGGCTGTATAGATCTTAGCTTAAATTTGGTGATATGGCGTTCTGTGGCATCTCTGAGGTCATTCTTATCTCTTGTCGATCCATCATCGACAATATGTTCAGTCACAATAGCATTTGCTTCATATTCAAAAAATTCGCGCTTTTTAATCTTCTTTTCATCACAGATAAACTTTGCCTTAAGAAGGTTTGTGCCCTCTGCATATTCGTAGAAGGTATAGTTTCCAAGAGGATCTTGCATGCTTGTGACAAGGTTATATCCATCGCTACTATAGCTATAGCGCCTCGTCTGCTTATCTGCTCCTTGAGGTCGGCCATTATGTACGACAAGTTCACTTGAGTGCTCTGTAATATTGCCATAGAGACTTTCTTCAATAACATTACCTCGAGAATCATAGACATAGGTATTTGCAAGAAGAGGCTTGTCATTTTCTTCCTCAAGCACCCTGCAAATAAGCCTTCCCTCATCTTCTGTGCCATTTTTGTCCCAATAATACTTTTCACTTAGTATCTTTTTGTCGGCATTATCACATTTTGTTATGCATATCAGGCGCTTATCCTCATTCCAAAAATAGCGGCTGATATTATTATATGCATCACGCACTGTGCAGTGTCCGGCATTCTCACCATCCTTATAATAAAAATAGCGATGCGTAATAACTTCTTCACCATTTGGGCCAATTGGAGATGACTGCATGCGCACACGGTTCTGTAAAAAGCGTCTCTCTTTTTTGTTTTTAGGAGTAACCGTGCGAGAATTCATCCAGTTGTCGCTTGGCCTATAGTACTTTGTATGTGTGTAAAAACCACCCTCGATCTCTTTTTTTACTACACGCCGAGCATGTCTTGGGCTTTTTTCAGAGTAAATAAAGTTTATGAACGGATGGCCCTGTCGCCTAATGTGGCTTACGCTATAGGTGCCGTCCATATAGCCTCCCTCAAGTCTTTTAAAATAGTAGGTATGCTGGCGATTGTCGCTTGTATGCACATCAAGGGTGGGATGTTTGGCAAAATCGCCAGTAGTTCTCTGGTTAAACTGAACTGAGTACAGCTCCTTAGATTCATTGCGATTGTGCGCTGAAATTTTTATAATTTCATGTTTGTCATTGTAGCTATAGGTCAGAGAGTTTCCGTTTGGTCTCAGCTCTTGTATAAGCTGGTAGTCGCGATATTGTTTTGCTCTTTTGGAATCTTTACGGCGCATCTCTTTTTTCTTGGCTCTTCGGGCATAGATTCTCGTTGTACCATCGCCAAGATGTACATGAAATGTATCGCTTTTTTTATCCCAGCGTACGGTGATATTTTTGAGGTTTGTTTGTCCAGACATTTTGCCATCGACTATATTGGTATAGCCGGTAAGTTCTGAGACAAGTGCAAAGTGGCGAAGTGATTTTTCTTTGTGATCCTCATCATACTTTGCCTTATATAAAAGCCTGCCTCCTGCCGGATCAAAGAGAGAAAGAAAAATCGGATTCTTTCTCGGCAGTGGACCCTCTTTATAATGCTCATTATGGGCATGATTATTTGCTCTATCGCGGACTCGATCACGCACACTTCCTATATTTTTTTCGACCAGCCCTTGAATGGGCAGTAGATGGAATTCTGGTTTGAAATGAGCTTTTGTATAGCTAATGCTATTTGGTTGATATACTTCTATAAGGTGATGATGCAAAAAATTCCACCCATCACCAAGGCTTCCAGGTTCAAGGCTTGAGCTAAAGTAGCTATGACCAAGTACATAGGGATCAGGGCTAAAAAGGCTATCTTCTTCACCATATTCGCACAAATCACCAGTAATGACATTTACAGAGCCATTGACAATAGCAGTTGGCATTGAAGTAAGATTTACAAGCGAAGGAATAAGTGAAGGGTCAACAGCAGATGTGATTGGTGTAACAGTTGGCTTATCCCCCTCTTCATCGCTGAAAGCAAAAGCTACAAAACTACATGCTGTGACCAGCAGAAAGAGGATCAGTTTCATACATCACCAAATTTGATGACTCCTGTATAGCAATGCGGCTCAAAAATACTCAACTATTTTTGTGGCATTTTCCAATATGCAGAATGTTCTAGGGGGGTGTACTCTTTTTACGCAAAGAGGGTGGGAGTTGAGCGCTTTTCTTGGTGGGCGATGGCGATGCGGAGTTTTATGCCTTTTGCGGCGAGATGGTGGTGACAGTTTCTCGGGTGACTTGGGGGGGGTCTTGCATTCGCCAATATGCGCCAAATTCGAATGTTCGGATTTAAATAACCAATGGGGTCACATCGCTTTCCTCCTAGGAAAAAAGCGATGTAACCCCATTGGAGTTCTTAAAGATGCTCTTTGAATATTTCTTTAATACCATCTTGCCAGAAGTAGGCAGTTGTGACTTCCCCCAGTTTTTTAGTAAACCGATCGCGACTTAGGCATATAGATTCGCACTCGCCAAAATCTTTGCATAGGCGAATGAATCCCGTGAGTTCAACGCGTTCGATTTCATCTGTGCTTTTGATTTCGATAAAAAGCGGCTTTTTGTTTGGCCGTTCGATAACAAGATCAACTTCTACTTGATTTGGCGTTTTGATATAGGAAAAGCGATATTCAGGCTCAAAATAGCTTGCAAGGCGCATTATTTCAAGAATGATATAATGTTCAAACGCATCGCCATAGCTTGGCGTTTTTTCTGCAAGAGGAACAGATAGCCTTCTTGAAAGAGCGCGCACTACTCCCGGATCAAAAAAATAAAACTTTGGGGTTGCACCTAATCTCTTGCGAAAAGAGTTGTGAAAGGGCTCAAGAAAAAACCCTAGGAGCGTATCTTCTAAAAGGGTGAAGTATGAGGCGACTGTTTTGTCCTCTACGCCTACGTCTCGGCTAATATTAGAATAATTTACGATTTTGCCATTGCATTGGGCTGCTACCTCTAAAAACTTGCGAAATGGGTCAAGATCTCGCACAAAGTGTTCATCCCATATTTCTTCTTTAAGATATGTAGTTGCATAGGCCTGCAAAAATTGGGCACGCTCTTTTTCGTTATCAAGTTGAAATAGTTCCGGCAAAGTTCCCCATTCAAGAGCAAAATTAAGATCAAATATCTTTCCCAGCTCAAGAAAGCTCAAAGGAAAAAAATTGTAGACAAACGCCCTGCCTGCAAGAAGGTTGGCGCCTCCTTTTTTAAGTTTGCGTGCCGAAGATCCTGTCATAACAAATTTTTTTTCTGTTTCTCCTATAAGATGATGCACAACATCAAGCAGCTTTGGGACTTTTTGAATCTCATCTATCACCACATGTGTAGTGGTTTTAGGCAGCGCCATCACCATATCATAGAGTGTTTCAGGCTTTCTGAGAAACCGGTCAGCTTCTTCAGGTTTTAAAAGATTGCAAAGAAGTGTTTCATCTTTTGGAAATGTCTGTTTTAATAGGGTACTTTTGCCAGTCCCCCGTGCCCCAAAAAGAAAAAAACTTCTTTTCTTGGATAACTTTAATAGGCGTGAAAACATGACTTATCCTTTTTCCCTTATTCTACTACGAAATTCCCTTTTTTGCATATTTGAATCATGAAAATCCGTAGTGCACTACGAAATTGTCAGACAATTTCGTAATGTACGACGGATTTTCCTCGCTTTAAACTAGCCAATCGTGGATAGAAAATGATGATTTTGAACACCCTGGTTTGCCAGAAGACCAAAGAAGCCTATAGGGATCAGCTGTTGAAAGACATTCAGGTCTTCTTCCCGAATAAGTAAGATAAGATGGTAGCGTGAATATACCCAGCTACAAACAGCGGAGCATTTGAGGAATTTATGCAAAAAGGGTGGGAGTTGAGCGCTTTTCTTGGTGGGCGATGGCGATGGGGAGTTTTATGCCTTTTGCACCGAGGATGGAGCTGACGGTGTCGAGTGCAACTTGCGGGCTATTGCATTCGCTTGAGAGGTGGGCAAGGTATACCTGGCGGAGATGGTCGTGGGCAACGTGGGAGACAAGCTCGCCGCAGGCTTCGTTTGAGAGGTGGCCAGATCTGCCAAGAACCCGCTGTTTGTACACCATCGGGCGAGAGGATGCGTGTACCATTTCTGGTTTGTGGTTTGCTTCTACATAGAGCAGGTCGCATGCTTCGAGCTGCTTTGCGACAAGGTGCGTGACAAAGCCAAGGTCTGTGCAGACGCCAATTTTTAGGCCATCGAAGCGTAGGGTGAAGGCAACGGGTTCTTCAGCGTCATGCTGCACGCTAAAGGGGTGTATGGTGATGTCATTAAATTCAAAAGTTTCTCCGGTGAGAAAAATTTTAAATTTAGGTGTTGCCTGAAGGGTTTCGCAAATGGCTTTTGCTGTTGGCTGGTTGGCAAAAATTGGTATGTTGTGCTTGAGGGAGAGTACTTTTAGGCCTGCAATATGGTCGCTATGTTCGTGAGATACGAGTATTGCATCAATTTCACTGATATCTACATCTATTTCTTTTAAGCGCTCAATAGTCTGCTTGGTGCTGAGGCCTGCGTCGATCAAGATCTTGGTTTTTTTGGTGCCAACATAAATACAATTACCTTTAGAGCCTGAGGCTAAGGGACAAAAGCCTAACATGTACAAATCCAGAAAAGATGTGGTGAAGAATTTGCCTTCTTTTGTATCGTGACGTATGTATTTGACACAACAATAATGTGGTTTTTCTAATGGCTTCAAAAATAGAGTTATTCAGGCAAATGGCTGTAGTGCTCGATACGTTGATAGATAATGCCAAAAAAATGAAAGAGGCACAAAGCCTCAGACGCTCTCATGATGAGATTGAGGCCCTCCAACTTCGCCAGCATGAAATTTTGCATGAACTCGCTCAGCTTAACAAATTGATCGAACAAAGCCCATCCGGCGGATCAAACGACGAAGTCGATGGCGCCAAAAACTTCATCCGATCCAAGCTTGGACACTTCCAATCCCTAAACCAAGAATTTTTCGATCAAATCAACACCCAAACTCGTGTCATCGACGCAAAAGATGCCGGCAGCCAAAATGGCTAGTGAATTTGACCCAATCGAAGCTAAGAAGTTTCTCAAGGAGCGAGAAGAGAATACTCGCAAAGATCAAGAGAAAATACGAGAAGAATTCCTATGGAATGTCATTTCCATACTCAGAGAACATTTTAAAGATTCAGCAGTTCAAGTCTATATTGTCGGGTCCCTTATCCGTCCAAATCAATTTACTTCAAGTTCAGATGTTGATATAGTTGTTAAAAACTTTACAGGAGATCGCTTTGCTCTCTGGAGTGCTCTAGAGGCAAAAATTGGTCGTACTGTGGAAGTGATTCTATTTGAAACATGTCAATTTAAAGAATTTATAGAATCAGATGGTTTGCGAGTGATGTAATGGATAAATACGCATTTCTTTTGGGATATTTCGATAAGCAAAAACAGGTAATTGAAAGGCTATTTTCTGAAATCAAAGAAATCGATGTAGGTATTTATGCTGAGAGATACGTATTTGCTTTGAAGACACAAAGTTTTTATACTGCAATTGAAGATCTCTTAAAACAAATTGCGAAATCATTTGAAAATCATATAGAAAAGCTAGACATGTATCATAAGGAACTCCTAGTCAGAATGAACACCGAGATTCCTAAAATAAGACCTGCTCTTTTACGCGAAAAAACTTTTGTTTTTCTCGATAAACTTAGGGCTTTTCGCCATTTTATCAGGCATGCCTATGATTGTGAACTTGATCCTGAAGAGCTTAGACTCATTCAGGTCCGCCTAAAACACGAGTTTTCTCTCTTTGAAGAAGATCTAGCAGCTTTTCGTAAATATATCGAGCAGCTTTCGACTCCGTAATATATTTTGTACCTATATAATTAAATTGACAAAATAATTGAGAATAAGTATATTACTTATTTTTAATGGGTTGATTATGAATTCTATAGATATTAAGTCATTATATAATAGTGATTACTGTAAAACAAACGTTCTTCAAATCGAAGGTGAATTGCAAGCTCTTGCAACTCATATAGTGCAAGGAAAAGCCCTAGAGCGTACTGCTGATGGACGTTATTTACTAAAAGATGCGCCAGCTGAGCCATGGGTGCAGTCTATTGCAATACCTACAATTTCACAGACTAATTTGCCTGAATCTATAGATATAGTACGCGATCTTTGCACTGCAGTGCGATGTGCCAAAGACCTTCATATAGTTTTTGGTAATAAAGCTATAAGAAATCTTTGCAAAAGGATTATTTTTGGAAATAATGGCGATTCAACAGATACACCTACAGATGTTCAGAAAAGTCTTAGGATGCTTTTGTATTCTGCAAGGAATTGGGATTCGAAGCTATGGAATTTACTGGAACCATGTGGCAGTAGGCCTTTAACTATTGATGATTTTCGTCG
>CAYWZU010000024.1:0-11356 GCA_964462925.1 uncultured bacterium | reverse complement strand
GGGTATTCAGGTATACATAGTGCTTTGCTTGCTGCATCAATGAACTGCCCTGAAGTCTGGGAGAGTATTGAATCCCGTTTTGCTGGCAAGTTGACCATTGATGATTTTCGGGCTGTTAATTCTTCAAATGAAACAGGTATATGGCAGGCTCTTCGCTGTGCTTCGAGAGGATATTACAAACCACGGGAATATATAGTATCGCGTTTTGGTGATCAATTAACCATTGATGATTTACGAATAGCCTCGAATTGTGACGAAGAGAATGGCTTAACAGGAATCATGCTCATTCTTTCTGAATGCTCAGCTATAAGACATGACTTCTGGGAGTGGCTTATAGAACATTTCAGAGATGAGCTGACACTTGATGACTTTCGAAATATTGGGTCCATGCCAGATTATGGTGAGCGATCGGGGATATGGTTTGCGATTAAAGCTGCAGCCAAGGGAAATCCGGCTCCTTGGGACTGGCTTGTAAAGCACTTTGGTGAGCATTTGACTGTAGATGATTTTCGACCTATCGAAGATGATCTTTCAGAATTATCTCTCGCGCTTAAAGGTCAAGAAAAAGGCCGTCCAAATGTTTGGAACTTCATAGCAGAGCGGTTTTTGCATAGTTTGAACTTTAATGATTTGGACAATAAAGATACTTTGCACGACTTTTGCCTCTATGCAGAGAGATCGAATGATGGATGGAATGCCCTTTGCACTATTCTTCGAAATTGCGACTTCAAGCCCTTGCCACTTCAAAGGGAAAAGCCTATTTCAGAACCTGTTCGTCAATTAATTGCAATCCACAACGAAATAGCTGCTATAAATTCAGAGTATAAAGATATGAAAGTTGAGCAATTCGAAGAGAGATTGCAGCTACTTGTGGCAAGTGCTACTATAATTCAAAACACGAGTCCATTTAAGTCTGAAGGCTTTTACCTTATTGCAAAGATGCTTCTTGAGCTCGGCTTAACACAAGATGCGATAAAATACTTTGATCAAGTATATCCTAATAGTATCCTTTATGATGATGCAATGCTTACTGTGGCATCCATTGTGCTTTCGTGCCAGTATGATAAAGAGGGTAGGTCACTAGAAGGGTTAGAAAAAGATGATCAAACTGCCGCAAAAACTCGTGCCTTGCAAGAGGCGCTGAAACGGCTTACAAGACCTCAAGTAGCTGAGCATTTGCAACAGAGGTATTTAGAAGTAAAGATGCGCATCTTGGCAATGCTACTAGATGATAAAGCAAGCCAGGCGGATCTTGCTCGGCTTGCTCAGGAAACTGATTTTACTATACTCTTACATGCTGTAGGAGATCACAAGCAGGCATTGCTCAAAGAGAAAATTTCTAAGCTTGAGAGTATCCTTACTTCACTGATGGAAAAGAAATAATCAGCCTTATTTACTCTTACCCCATAAGCCCGAGGATGCCGATGATGATGAGATACAGGGCAACCACGAGGTTTAAAGTTTGTGGGAAGAGTAAAATGACGATTCCTGCAATCAGGGCTACGATAGGGGAAATTGCTGGATGGAACATAAAATACCTATTTTAAAGTTTTTTCCTTTTCTAGCGATTAGAGCAAATTTTGTCAAAAAATTTTCAAAGTTGCTTAGAAGTGGATTTCATTCCAATCAATACATGCTAAAAATGGGATTGCAATCCTATTAATAGAATGCTAAAATAGGATTATAGTACAAAAACGGTAAAAAGCTATGTTGGATGATCTCCGAAAGCTCAGTCAAGAATTCATTAGACTCAAAAATTTGCCCTATAGGCGCTATTTTATTCAATCCAAGCCTTTCAAGCATCGCCTTTCACTTTTGCTTGGTCAAAGAGGGGTTGGAAAGACAACAACTATTGTACAATTCCTTCTAGATAATGCTGGGCAAGACGTCTACAGCAAAAATATCCTCTATGTGCAGGCAGACCATTTTTTGGTCGGATCGCTATCTTTATACGAGATAGCCGATGAATTTCAAAAGATGGGGGGCAAGTATTTAGGTTTGGATGAAATCCACAAATACCCAAATTGGTCCCAAGAGCTTAAAAGTATCTATGATACTTTTCCAAAACTTACTGTCTTAGCTTCAGGCAGTTCTGCTCTGCAGATGTATAAAGGCAGCCATGATCTTGCCAGGAGGGCAATTAAATATACTATGGTAGGCTTGTCATTTCGTGAATTTTTAGAAATAATTTTTGAAATAAATATACCAGCTTATACTCTAGAAGAAATTTTGAAAAATCATGAGTCAATTGCAGCGGAAATCATAGAAAAGATAGAGACCAAAGAAGAAAAAATTCTTCCTCTATTTCAGAGATATCAAAGCTATGGATACTACCCCTACTTCTTTGAGCTGAATGACAAAGAACTTTATTACATCACGTTAGAGCAAAATATTCATAGCACGATTGAGGCTGATCTTGCCGCTATTTATCCACATCTTACGGGATCAAGCATAAGCAAAATTAAGCAACTTTTAGTGTTTATTGCAAAGTCAGTTCCCTTTACTCCAAATTGGAATAACATAAAAGAAGCTCTTGAAATAGGTGACATTCGTACCCTTAAAACCTACTTTCAATATCTCGAAGATGCCTCTCTTATCCGTTGTCTAGCAAAGGGCACACACAAACTAAACCATGTGGCTCATGCAGGGAAAATATATCTGGACAATCCAAACCAAATGCAGGCACTTTGTAGTGGAGCCTATAATGTGGGCACTCTTCGGGAGATTTTTTTTCTAGACATGCTCTCAGTGCGCCATCAAGTAAACATGGCCCCTTTTGGAGACTTCTTGATTGATGGTACATATGTCTTTGAGATAGGCGGAAAGAATAAATCATTTTCGCAGATAGGCAGTCTAGAAAATTCATTTATTGTAAGAGATAATGAAGAAAGGGGTAGCGGTGCTAAAATCCCACTTTGGCTGTTTGGACTTTTGTATTAATAAGCTGCTTTTAAACGATATGTTTAAAAGTCATCATCTTCATCATCGGCTGACTGGCCAGATTTTGGGAACAGTACTCGCCGAGGTCTTGCGCCTTCTTGTGGGCCTACGACGCCTCTTGCTTCGAGCATATCCATAAGGCTTGCAGCTCTTGCATAGCCTATTTTTAGCTTACGCTGTAAGAAGGTTGTTGAGGCATTGCCAGTAGAAAGTACAATGCTTTTGGCATCGTTAAAGAGGGTATCTTCTGCTTCTTCCTCATCTGCAGCAGATGACATCTGGATTTGGTCAAAGGATGTGATGAGGTATTGAGGGGGCGCTTGGCTTGTGATATGTTCCACAACGCGAGTAATTTCTTCGTCGCGGACGAAGGCGCCTTGGGCGCGTATTAGCTGCGGACTTCCCGGCATTAAAAAGAGCATATCACCATTGCCGAGCATATTTTCTGCGCCGGTTTCATCCAAGATGATTTGGCTGTTGATGCGGCTTGCCACCTTAAAGGCAATGCGGGCAGGAAAGTTTGCGCGGATAAGGCCTGTAATTACTTCGCGAGATGGTCTTTGCGTTGCAAGGATCATATGGATGCCGACAGCTCTTGCCATCTGGGCAATACGGGCAATAGGCGTCTCAATATCTTGGGCTGACACCATCATAAGGTCTGCAAGCTCGTCGATGAGGGCTACATAGTAGGGCATTTTTTCTGGAATATCGACATGGAAGCCCTTTTCCTTTTCAGGATTTCTCGTTCGCTTATTAAAGGCATCGATATTTCTCTGCCCAGTGAGCTTTAAAATTTCATAGCGCTTTTCCATCTCCTTAACAAGCCAGTTAAGGGCAAGACAGGCATTATGCGGCTCTGTAATAACAGGCGCAAGCATGTGGGGAAGCTCTGAGTACTGCGTAAGTTCTACTTTTTTAGGGTCGATCATTAAAAGGCGTATTTCATCTGGCTTTGCACACATCAAAATAGACATGACGATAGAGTTGATACAGACAGATTTACCAGAGCCAGTAGCGCCAGCAATTATGCAGTGCGGCATTTTGGCAAGGTCTGCAATAACGAGATCGCCGTTTACTGCCTTTCCAAGCAGCATTGGAATGCGAAATGGGCTTCCTTTTTGATGGTATGCGGTAAGGATCTCTTTAAAGCTTACCTCTTGCGGATTGCTATTAGGAACTTCGATGCCAACAGCAGCTTTTCCTGGAATGGGAGCGATAATACGTATCGCTTTTGCTTCAAGGTTCAGGGCAATGTCATTTTCGAGCGTTCTGATTTTCCCAATCTTAACACCGACAGCAGGGTGCACCTCAAAAGAAGTAATTGTTGGACCGCAGTGAATCTGTCCAACTTTAGCTTCTATGCCAAAGCTTAGGAGGGTTTCTTCTAGAAGATCCGCTTTTGATTTTAGCTCCTTAACAAGCTGCGACTGATCGCTTTTTTTAGGCGTGCAGAGAAGATCCAGAGAGGGGAGCGAAATATCTGTACTTACCTTTGTTTTTTTGGGCTTTTCAGGCTTATGGATTACCTGCTTCACTTCTTGGATATCGCACATAAGATCTACAGGCTCTTCCGGAGGAAGGGCAAGCTGGGGAGACTTTCTGTATGATGGTATTTTTGGGACTTTTTCTTTCTTCGGAGTGATATCTATTTCAATTTCACGCTTTGTGGGAGTTTCTTTTGAAAATGCCTCATGGAGCCATTTTTTTATTGGAAGCTGCAAAAAGTAGGTAAGAGCTAGAAAGAGCGACACTGTTGAGATAATGATGCCGCCTAGCATGCTCGTGCTCTTTGATAACACGTAGGTCCAAAAAAGTGAAAATGGCACGCCGCCAAGCTTAAATTTGCCAGCATCTAGGCCAAATGCGCGGCTCAATAGATCTTCAAATGCTGGGGAAGCTATTGCAGTAAAGAGAAGTGAGAGTGCAGATCCTGCTAAAAAAAGGGAGATAAGCTGCATGGGCCCAGATGGAGGCTCTTTCATAAACATCAATCGCAGGCTGTGAAAGAGCATACCGGCAACTAGAGCAAAACTTGCCATACCGAAGGTAAAGTACCAAGCACCGGCGAGAAGATGTCCTACAAAACCAAGAAAATTATTTCTATAAGAGTCAGCATCAAAGCTTACAAGGCAAAGAAGCTGAGAGAGCGCGAAGACAAGCCAAAGGATTCCCTGAATCTCGGGATGACGCTTAAGCCAGTTAGGCGACTTTTTCGAATCTGATGCTTTCGAGTACATATCTTTAGAGTGAGAGAAAGGGGAGTTTTTGTCTAGGAAAATGCTTGTCAAAAGAAGGGCGATCGACGGGACTCGAACCCGCGACTTCTGGAACCACAATCCAGCGCTCTAACCAACTGAGCTACGATCGCCACTAGAGCAACATTTATACGATCTTTGCCGGATTTTGGTCAATAGTAACTACATTTCCGCCTGCAGCTTCAAATCCGGCGATGAGGCGGAGTGTTGTGGGAGCTAAAGTGTTTTTTACAAAAGAGAGCTCATCTAGGCCTTCCCACTCTACTGCGAGACTATCTTCAGAGATTACTTTGGCATCTGGGCTATTGGTAACAAGGTTTTGAAGTAATGATGCATCGCTTGTAAAGCGAGGCATTATGATGGCATGATCACATTCTTTTGGCTGATGCTTAGCAATGTCTCTTCCAAAATAGCCGAGTAGGGCTTTTCCCTCATTATAGCAAAGTGATGGTGTGTATATTGGGCTCGACTCTAATCCAAGAACAAAGAGGCTAAAGCGGTCCTGGGCAAACATGCGAGCTGCCATGTAAGGATCTTGAAGGCTTTTGCAGGAAAAAAGGAGTAATACAGGTATTTCAGGAGAGAGATTTGTGCGCAAAATATCTAAAAAGTCAATCTCCCTATCTCGATCTTCAAAGGTTTTGAAAGGCTCATTGTAGCGCTTTAATACAACTGCTTCAACATGTTCAGAAATGGGCTCAAGGAGCCTATCTCTAAATTCATTGATTGCAAGGGATGCTGTTTGAAGCGTTGCCTGAGACAGCAGTTGAATGCCCAGTTTGAGTTCAAAACTTACTTTTAAGCCATTTTGTATCAGATGCTCTGCTGCCTTTTTTTCCATTTCCCAGCAAAGGGGAGATGTGGGCGTAGCATCGACAAAAATAACTGCTGAGGTATATCCTGGTGGGACTAGTTCATCAAGGTTTTCTCTATCAAAGATAGCAAAATCTTTTAGAGAGCGCTCTGTTTCGTAGAAGTCCTCATCATCGTCCATTAGCTTCTCACAAATCTATGGAGGCGAATTTTTTTGTTTTGAGAGCGAAAGAGTGCATCAAAGTAGGATGTGCCGTAGCTCGTATCTGCTTCTATGTAGTGAGGAGGGCCGTTTTCGCTTGTAAAATTCGGATTTTGAAGCATCTCCTCAATCATGATGGCAGAATATTCTTCATTATCTGTTACAAGGCACGCTGTGCCCTTTGAGGGGATAATGCGGGCAAGCTCTTCTACAAACTCTCGCCTGATAAGGCGGTGCTTTGCATGCCGTCTTTTTGGCCAAGGGTCGGGGAAATTTACAAAAATTTCTGAGACGGAGCTTGAGGGAAAAAAGCGCCGTGTAAGCTCGACACCTTCTGCAAAGGCTGTTGCAAAGTTATCAAGCTTTGCATTTTTTGCTCTTGCCCAGATAAGGCGCGTGCGTTCAAAATCTTTCTCAACAGCAAGCCAGTTATATTCAGGATGTGCCATTGCCTTTTCCACAATCCAGCTGCCATTTCCGCTGCAGTATTCAACCTTTATCGGCTGCTGTTTTTTAAAAAGCAGATCCCATCCAGTAAACTGAAATGGATCATGGGGCATGGCAGGCGGCATGAACCAGACGCCATCTTCAATCATGATGCGCCGCTCTTCCCAGGTAAACGGTATACGAAATTCTTTAGCTTTAACCATAGTAGCCAAAAAGTATACACGATTTTCTTTTTTGAGTGGGAGCTAAGAAATAACAAGATGGCAGGATCGGCTTCGCCGACAGGATAAATACA
Organism: uncultured bacterium; assembly: GCA_964462925.1. Lineage (GTDB taxonomy): Bacteria > Chlamydiota > Chlamydiia > Chlamydiales > FEN-1388 > SZAS-7. The sequence goes on along the minus strand of CAYWZU010000024.1, from coordinate 4,404 downwards.
AATTCTTTCATCCTGTCGCCGGAGGCGATCCTAGTATCCTGTTTTTATTAATAATAAATAGCCGGTTGCTTATACTAGTTAGAATTAAAAATTATTAGAGAATAATAGAATGACACTTCCAGAAATCAGAGCAACCGATATTCTTAATGACACAGCCTATGAAATGGCGATTGCTGGATGGGGAGCCTGGGTTGTTACTCAGGCATCACAAACTCCTGTGCGAAATCCTGAAATGATGATTGCGTCGACTGCGCTCATTCACGGCTTTAACCCGATGCTAAGCTACGCTGGATTTGATGGAATCTTTAAAAGGCGAGCTAACTTTCTCAGTCCAATGCTTTCGACAGCATTTATTAGCGGCCTTTGCCTCTATACGATTCCTCACGTTCATAATATAACGCTAAGTCCTGATGCGAAATTTACTCTTATCTGCTCTATAGCAATGGCAGCCATGACTAAAGGCTTGACTCGTAAGGTAATAAGCGTTGAGCCACGTGGTCGCTATAATGAAAAAATACAGACTCCTTCTGTCTTTCCTTCCCTAAAGCCTCTCGTAGTAGATTTACCATGTGCAGTAGCAAGTAAAGTACAGTCTCTTTATGAAAGTGTTCGTGATAGCCAAACTGTTAAAGCTGTTTCACATAAGATTTACTGGTCATGGATGACTTTTAGAGGCAATCCTTGGAACGTAGCAAAGCCTGAGACAAAAGAATTGTAGGGCTAGACATTAATCTCTTTTTTAGAGAAAATGCATTTATGAAAGAGATACAGCTACCTGAGCTCAATTTGGAAATTCCGATTAGCAAAATCAGACGGTTTTGCATAAAGAATCATATTCGCAAGCTTGCTCTTTTTGGTTCCATTCTGACAAAGCGATTTCAGAAGTCAAGTGATGTAGATATTCTTGTGGAATTTGATACAAAACATATGCCCGGGCTTATTGGCATCTCTCGTATGGAATATGAATTGACTGATATTATCGGCAGAAAGGTCGATTTAAGAACGCCAAACGATCTAAGTCCCTTTTTTCGAAATGAAGTACTAGCCGAGGTCTACCATATTTATGGTAAAGAACGATTCTGCGCGGCTTAAGCACATGCTTGAGGCTGCTGAATGTAGCCTTAAATTTATTATCGTCTGGCAAGCTGCCAAGCATGAAATTCCAAAACTGATTAAAGACATTAAAGATATAGCAAAAACTTAAAAACTCCAAAGGCAAGTACTCTATGGATCAATCTACTTGGCAAAATATATTTTTAGAAACTCCTGCTTTTGACAGTGCGAGTGCGTATCAGATACTTATGACTGAGGCAGCTCAGCCGCTTGATATGACGGGTGAAGCTATCACTGCTGATAGGCTTTATAACTATAGGGCTGTAGGGGCAGGATTTACCTATCTCTACGGCTTTGAGCGCGTAACGGATGCGGTGCTTCATGATCTTTTTTCTCTTGCAAAAGAGCGAAAAGCACTAGAGCAGATGCAGGCTATGCAATCAGGAGAGATGGTAAATTTTATTGCCGGCTTTGAGAGCGAAAAACGGGCAGCCCTTCATACCGCTACACGAGATTTATTTGATCATCCGCAAGAGGGTGAGCCTGCCAAAAAATGCCGAGAAGCATCACTTGCCGAGCATAAAAAATTAAAGAGTTTTTTAGAAAAAATCGATAAAGATGGCCGTTTTTCGGAGATGATCTTTATTGGTATTGGCGGATCAGAACTTGGACCGCGCGCGCTTTTTCAGAGCCTTGGCTTTTATGCAAATAAAGATCGCAAGGTGCACTTTATCGGCAATGTCGATCCAGACGATGTGGGAATGGCAATCGAAGCTGCAGATCTTGCAAAATCCCTTGTTGTAGTTATTTCTAAGTCTGGAACCACGATAGAGACTGCAACAAATGAAGAGTTTGTCAGAGCTGCCTATAGTAAGCAGGGGCTTGATCCAAAAGAGCATTTTGTTGCAGTGACGCAGCCAAAAACTCCCATGGACAATCCCGATCGTTATGTTGAGCGCTTTTATCTTTGGGACTATATTGGCGGCAGATATTCCTCTACTTCCATGGTTGGAGGCGTCCTGATTGGCTTTACGTGTGGATATGAGGCCTTTTATGAGCTGTGCCGCGGCGCCCACGAGATGGATAGGGTAGCACTAAGTAAAGACGAAAGGCATAACCTGCCGCTCTTAGCAGCATTAATTGGCATCTGGAATCGCAATTTCCTCCACTATCCAACAACAGCTATTATTCCCTATTCCCGCATGCTCGCCCGCTTTCCAGCACATCTGCAGCAGTGCGATATGGAATCTAACGGAAAACGTATTGATAGAAGAGCTGCTCCCTGCAAGTTTCAGACAGGTCCCATTATTTGGGGCGAGCCAGGCACTAATGCACAGCACTCATTTTTTCAGCTTATCCATCAGGGGACAAATACAGTGCCTTTAGAGATAATAGGCTTTAAAGAGGCGCAAGGGGAGTATGATTTTGAATTTAAGGGGACAAACTCGCAAGAAAAGCTCCTTTCAAACCTCTTTGCACAGGCAATAGCTCTTGCAAAAGGCCAAAAAAGCACAAATCCAAATAAAGTTTTTCCTGGAAATCGTCCTTCATCGATTCTGCTTGGAAATAAACTTACCTGTTTTACTCTCGGATCGCTCCTTGCATTTTATGAGCATAAAATTGCATTTCAAGGCTTTATCTGGGGCGTAAACTCTTTTGACCAAGAGGGAGTGCAGCTTGGCAAGCAGCTTGCAGATAAAACATCGGCTCTCTTTGCGGCGAAAAGGGCAGGGCAAACTGCTGAATCCTTCCCGCTAGGTGAAGCGCTCATTGACATCCTAGATGAAATCTAGGTATAATCCATAGCATTTTAGGGATTTAGAACATGCGCTGGATTAAGAGACTGGCTGTAGCTGTCGTCTGTTTTGTACTTTTTTGTGTAGCACTCTTTAGCTTTTTGCATTGGCATAAGCCAAAAGAAATTAAGCCAAGCACGCATCTTCAAAAGCAAATTACCTCATTTCAGGAAAATAATTCCCAGTGGAATGTGTCTATTGCTCCAGAAAAGATCGATGAAATCAATAGCAAAATATTTAGTCAGCACTTTTACTTTATTGGACAAGGGAAGCAGTGCACTGCCTATGTAAGCTATGATGGACAGTATGTAGTAAAGTTTTTGCTTCAAAAGCCGCTTGTTGTGAAACCTCGCTTTGAAAGGCTTCCTGATATCTTTCCAATAACGCTGTTTAAAAAGTACAAAGTTGACAAGCGAAAAGAGCGCATACAAAATCTCTTTAATGCCTTTATGATTTCCTACCATATGGCGCCGGAGCAGACGGGCACACTCTATGTTCACCTCAATAAAACGGATAACATCTTTAAAAAGCCGCTTATCGTCGATACAAAGGGCAATCCAGTTGTCATAGATCCAGATGTGACACAGTTTGTCATCCAAAAGCGTGCAAGACATATCCAGCCTGTTATTATAGACCTCATGCTTGCAGGCCGTAAAGAGCAGGCAAAAGAGCGCGTAGATCAGCTTCTTATGCTGCTTTACGAAGCTGCTGAAAAGGGCGTTAAAGACATAGATCCTGGCCTTATTCGCAACAATAACGTCGGATTTTTAGAAAACAGAGCAATTTACGTTGACACAGGAAAGCTTCGCTTAGTAAAAGAAAGGCTGCCTAAGAAAGAGTTTGTAAAGGATCTTAAACGGCTAGAGCCATTCTATAAGTGGCTGCAGGCCTATTATCCAGAACTTGCAACTCACTATAAGGTAAAGCGAGCGGAACTTATTGATCGATACTAAACAAGAATTTTTGCGATATCTTTCTGCAGAAAAAGGCTTAAGTGCAAATACGCTTGAGGCCTATGGGAGAGATATCACAAACTTTTTAGGCCATATTGGCAAAAAAGACATCTCCTCAGTTGATAAAGAAGATGTTATTGCATTTCTTGCAAGCCTGCAGGCACAAAAATATGCCTCAAGTAGTATTGCAAGAGCGCTTATTGCCCTCAAAGTCTACTTTCGCTTTCTCAAAAAAGAGGGCATGCACAAGGAAGATGTAGGCCAGCTTCTTGATACTCCAAAGCTATGGCAGATCCTTCCCGAGGTGCTTTCGACGACAGAAGTCGAACTCTTTCTTGCTCAGCCCGATATTTCCACAAATCAGGGTATCCGCGATAAAGCAATCATTGAACTTCTCTATGCGACAGGCATTAGAGTATCTGAGCTTTGCAACCTCTCTATTTATGATGTTGATGATGATCAGATACGGGTCTTTGGCAAGGGCTCTAAGGAGCGCATAGTACCTGTCAGCTCGAGGGCAATTTCCGCCATCGACGGCTATTTAGGCAAAGTGCGCTGCCTCTATGACAGCGAAAAAGAAAAAAAGCTCTTTTTATCTCTTA
>CAYWZU010000023.1:935-32130 GCA_964462925.1 uncultured bacterium | reverse complement strand
ATCCACTCGATCCAAACCCGAGCCCTTTTAAAATGCATAAAGATTATCATGGTACCGGAGAAAACCCCCGTGGACACTTTATGAAACAAAAAGATGCTTATTCTGGATATCCTCATATTCATAGAATGAAAGAGAATCCTAAAGCAGAAATAATTGAATATCCAAAAAAATGGGAGATACCTCGATGATTATTCAGGTTTGTATTCGCATTCTTTGTTTTATAAATAATAGGCTCGTATATGAAAAATAATGAAGTATCTTGGTTAATGAATTGGTTTGATTTGCATTGCAACGGATGTTGGGAACATATGCATGGTATCCTTATTGAAACAGGTGAAAATCCCGGATGGACAATCAATATAGTTTTGGAAGATACTGACTTAGAAAGCCAGGAATTTATACGAATTGATAGAGAAAAAAGTTCGGATAATTGGCTTCATTGTTTTATAGAAAACAAAAAATTTATTGCAAAAGTTAGCTCAGCAAATTTACTTGAATCAATTAATATATTTCGTAATTGGGCAGGGCCACTGTATAAAGAGATTGATCAAATGCCACCAGTGGCAATTTCTGATAAACAGTTTCTATGGTTAATTAAATGGTATGACAATCTCATTAATAAAGGTTTAACATCTCAGAATCGCATTCAAATTGTTACACTTGATAATCCTGGCTGGGATTTTTATATAGATTTAAAAGGAACAGGCTTAGAAAGAGATAATTTCCAACCAATTCATGTTGACCGAACTGAAAGTGACTGGTATCACATCTTTATCAGAGATAACATTTTTTACGGTCCAGGAGGTAATTTTAACCTTGGAGAGGTTCTCGCTGTATTTACTAATTTTGTTGAAGGAAATAGAGACAAAATCCAAGAGATACAGAAATTGCCTGTCGATAACCCCTGAAAACGTCCCACTTGACGCTTACCTAAAACGACCCACATACCAAGAATTCTTAGATGGCAAAAACAGATGGAAAGTGTCCTGCTTGAGAAAAACGCGATTAGAGAACTTTGGCGGAATCAAAAAAGACCCGCCTAGACAATATTTCACAGCATTTTAGCATCTATTTGGAGGAAAATTACGATAGCTTTGGTCGTCTTAAGTCTATCTATAAGAAGAGCGCTCAAGGAGGAGCTATCTGCTCCCCATTTTTTTCAAATAGTTAAATTTTTCGATTTCCTCTTCGTCATTCAAGTAGTACGCGCATGCTTGTTGCAAAATAGAGAGATGCACTACAGTACCTCCTATTTTGTAAGGAGTTTGTGAGTGGGACCGGTAGGAAATCTAGAGGCGCCGAGAGGTGGGTGGAAGGAAGTGCTGCTGGGGGCAGGGCTTTCTGGGGTGGCGGGAGCGCTTGGTGGGGCGGCGCTGGCGGCGTTTTTTTATAGGCCGGGGGAACTTGGGAGCTGTATTGGGGTGGCTGCGATGCAGGGAGGCATTGGGGCGGCTAGTGGGGCAGGGCTTTCGGTTATTGCTTCTCGGGAGTTTGGGGAGACTCGGGTAAGGAAGATTTGTAGGGGGCTTACTGGGGCTGTGGGGTATGCTACCTTGGTGGTGACTATTTGCGAGGTTGGGAGGAAGAGGTTTCCTGGACAGATGCCTTTTTGGCAGCTTAATGCTATTGGGGCGGCGACTGCGCTTTTGACCTTTTTTCCCAGTGCGTTTCTGAAGGGTGAGGTGGGCAATGGTTTTGCGGGAATAGGGGCAAGTGTTGGGGTGGGAGCTTTTATAAGCCTTGCACTAGGAGAGTTTGCTCAAAAGATTGTTCCTCAGGTTGGGAAGCATGTCTATAGCTATGCTGTAGCAGGGTTTCTAGCATTTCCAGGGTTTATTGTAGGGTATGATTACTTTAAAACAATGCGGGGGTAGATTATGGTTTCGAATGTACGATCAGTTATGGTACGGCCGGCAACGGAGGGAGAGCGAGAAGCGAATAGGAAGTCTCTCTTAACTCAGGTTGTGGAGGGGGTTTGGACAAGGGTTCGCGGCGTGATGAACTTTGTTTCCCTGGTGAGGAGCCGCGATATGAGTGCTGTGCTCTCAAATGCTCGCGGGCAAGATCCATTTTTTTCTGAGACTTCCATGTATGCTGTAAGGAAGATGACAGTTTTTGGAAGAGAGCTTGTTTTGCCATATCTTATGGAGCTCTATGTCACAGATCATCCTCAGGTTATAAAGGCGATGCTTGTGCCTCCACGCCAAAGTGAAGCAGGGCCCTTTTTTCTCCATGACAATGGGTCATCCTTTGGAACGTTTGTTAATGAGCTTTTTTATAAGGATGGAAATACATCGGAAAATTTTATCCTCACATGTAGCGCTGAACGCTCAAAAGAGCTTAGGGCTTTTATGCATGGCTATCTCAAAGAGGCTGTAATCGGGCGAAGGCGCGAAGAGATTAAAGCTATTGCCCAGGAGACTGTCAAAGAGTGGGCAGCAATAGACGGGAAATTAAATGCCCGCGCTCTTGCAAAGCTCTACATCAACAAGGTTTTGACTAGCCTCTTTTTTGGTGGCGGAGCTCACGAGCAGATACAGAAGGCAATCGATACCTTTAGCAAGTACCTCATGGGAAAAATGTTGGGGGAGAGTCCGACAGAAAAGGAGGTCAAAGAGGCACTTGAGATTTTTTCAACAGCGATAGAAGAGGCTATAGCAAGGGGCGGCGAACATAATGTTGCCTACGACATGAAGGCAAGCGGCAAGTTTAGCGATGAAGATATCAAGCTTATGGTATGGACATTTTACTTTGGTGCTGTAGATAACTCTTCAGAGTCTCTTACGTGGGCTTTGCTTATGCTAGCTCAGCATCAAAACGTTCAGAATGCATTGAGGGATGATTTTGATGCCAAGATTGGGTCATTTTTAGCAGAATGTTTACGTACATTTCCGCCTGTGCATGGTGTGGGTCGCATGATCAATATACAGAGAGGCGCGGTTGTTGAAATTGAACTTGAAGATGGGCAAAAAATAGAGCGCTATCTTGAGGGCGGAAAGCTCATTGCAATGCGGATACAAGATGCGGCTAGGAGGGCTGATCTCTTTGGAGCCGATGTGCAGCAATTTAATCCTGAACGAGCGGCTTTTGGTGATCGCTTCAATGGACATCTTGTTGCGCCATTTTTGCCCTTTGGGAGCGGCGCACATAGCTGTCCCGGCTGGAAGCTTGCAATTGATGAAATGGCGGAGCTTTTTCGTTTTCTTTTGCAGGAATGCCGAGTAACTACAGAGCATGTGGGACTGCCAGAGATAAAGGGGACGGCTCTCAATAAGATCCAAGGAGAAGTATTTGTTTCTTTGGAAAAGCGCTAGCTTTTGAGCGCCTTTTATTTCACTCTATTTTGCCAAGACTAGATACAACACATAATAAAGAGGTATTTATGAACTCAGTAGAACCATTTAATCCAAATAGCTGGCCACGCTATCCGGGAATCGGCGTGGAAAATGGCCGATATGTTCCTGCAAAGACCACTCAGGCAGACCTTGATCGTGCCCTTCAGGAGTTGAGACTCGAAGATGCTAAATTTGCCTGCTATGATGTCCATGCATCTCAGGCGGGTAGAGCAGCCCAAATGCTTCGCATTGTAGAGGTTATTGTGCAGCTCAACAGCCAAAGCACTCCTCTCTCCAATGAGCATAATGCTCTTAGATACACGCTTCAAGCAGCTTATGAGTTCTGCGGTATGATACGAAGTATGTCCCAAGAGGTTGCAAATCGCGGCCTTAAATTAGTAGCAGCTGCATTTGAACAGCAGAATAACTTTTGTCAAGCCTATGACACAGGCTACGACCGAGAAGGTACTCTAGTGAGGTGGAAAGCATACATCGATGAGCGCTGCCCACTCGATCAAAAAAATCAACAGCAGTTTTGGTTAGACTTTCGAAAAGCTAATCTTGCTGAGGCGCGAAGACTATAGGCCGGGGTTTCTAATCTCGGCTATAGGGGAGCGCTCTCGATATGTTTATTTTCTGCGAAGCTAGCCTTTGCCGAAAAAGAACTCCTTAACTTTTGCGGGGCCGATTTTGGTGATGAGTTCGCGGTAGGCGACAAAGATGATGAAGAGGTAGGTAAGCCAGCCTTGGGCAAGCCAAAAGAGCGGTTTTTCGGTATGGACGAGAATCGCTTGGTAGATTTCGTGAAAATTCTTGCCGTGGATAAGGGCTGGAATGACATGTTCTATGAGGCGAAGTAGTATGCTGCATAGTACATAGACAAAGGACTTCCAGAGCGTGATGTAGGCAAGTGGTTTATGAGAGAAGCGATGGGTGAGGGAAAGAAGGTCTGCAATAAGTACCACCTTTGCCATAATAATGCCCGAAAAGAGGCAGTAAAATATGCTGTAGGTTCCTAGCTCTTTATCATTAATTACACGATCGGTTGCATCGACAAGCAAAAAGGCGACAAAGAAAAAGAGCGCCGCAGGCACCATTTTTATCGATTCTTCTTTGATGATATGTAGTACTTTTTTCATAAAAATTGCTCTTGATCTTGGACCTGGTTTGGTTCATACTTTTCCTCACTATGATAAAAAATGAAATAAAGAGCGATATAATTGCAGGCTTTAGCGTTTTTCTTCTCGCACTGCCGCTTTGTCTTGGTATTGCAATAGGGAGCGGATTTCCGCCAATTGCAGGTATTTTTACAGCCATCATCGGAGGCATGCTTGCCTCTTGCTGCGGATCTAGCAGCCTTACTATAAAAGGGCCAGCTGCTGGCCTTATTGCAATCGTTCTTGCTGCTGTGCAGGAGCTTGGGCAAGGCGATATGATGGTAGGCTATAAGCTTACACTTGCTGTAGGTGTCGTTGCGGCTCTGCTTCAGATTATTATAGCCTTGTGCAAGCGGGCAACTATTGCAGAGATTATGCCCCCATCTGTTATACACGGCATGCTTGCTGCAATCGGCGTCATCATCATCTCTAAGCAAATTTATGTACTTGCAGGAGTTGCTCCCACTGTACAAAAGCCCTTTTCATTGTTGTATGCGTTCCCAGAGGCATCCTTTGGAGCCTATCTGCCAACGCTGCTAATTGGGCTTTTTTCATTTTTACTCGTTATTCTTTGGCCAAAACTTCGCCTGAAGGTGCCTTCATCTTTTGTCATTATGGCTTTGGTGATTCCAATTTCTCTTTATTTGGAACTTCCGCAGAAGTATCTGATAAATTTGCCCAAAAACTTTTTCGATGGAGTGCAGTTTCCTGATTTTTCTCAGGTATTTAGCCCTGTAAGTATCAAATACATCATCATGTTTACCCTGGTAGGTTCCATCGAATCGCTGCTTACTGTATGCGCGGTCGATTCTATCAGAAGCGATATGCCAAGCTCTGATCTAAACAGGGATCTTAGAGCTACCGGCATCGCAAACCTTGCAAGTGCACTTATCGGCGGCATGCCTATGATATCAGAAATTGTGCGAAGCAAGGCAAATATTGACTACGGCGCAAAAACTGCACGCTCTAACTTCTTTCACGGCTTTTTTATGCTTGTGGCTGTCGTGCTCTTTCCTTCCGTAATGAACCTTATACCGCTTTCTGCGCTTGCTGCACTTCTTATCTTTGTTGGACTTAGACTTGCATCACCTAGTGAATTTACGCATGCCTATGAGGTGGGAAAAGATCAGTTTATACTCTTTATGACCACATTTATCGTCACCCTTTTAACAGATCTTCTCATTGGTGTAATAGTTGGTGTGCTGCTAAAAATTGTCCTCCTTCTCCTCCATGGCAACAGCATAAAAGATCTCATCTTTCCTACCTTCACAGAAGAGCCAAAGGGAGACGATGTTATCCTTGCTATTGATGGACCGCTTACCTTTATCAGCTACATCAGGTTTAAAAAAACTATTTTGAGGCTTGCCAAAGAATATAAAAAAGTAATTATAAGCCTTCACGCAGTTACCTATCTCGATCATACCGTGATCAAAAAACTTCATCACTTTAAAGATGTCGAAATTTCGATAGAAGAAAATCAACAACTAGCAAGACTTTATAGTCATCCATTTTCAACTAGAAAAGTAACTTGATTTCTATTAATTAATTAACTATTATTTTCCTATAACAATGGAATATTATGAGTTCAATTAATTTAAATGGTGTTTTTACACCAAATGGTGAAGTTGTTGTTTTAGCTGGTAATAAAAAGGCAGAATTAGGCTCTGTCACGCTATCTAATCGTCAAGAAATAACTGATAATGAAAAACTGGCTAAAGTACTAAAAGCTGTTTGCAAAAATCGAATCATTGTTGAGCTTTCTCTATGCAATCTTCCAATTTCTGGATCTTCTTTATTTGGAAAGTGGGACAAAAGCTATGTGCGAGTACTTAACCTTTCTGGAACCGAGATCAGTGCAACAATATTTAAAATGCTAAAGTACTTTCCTGATCTTCAGGAACTTATTTGTAATGACTGCCCAAGGCTCTATCTTGAGAATCTTGCAAGGCATGAAAAGGTTCAAGAAATTTCAATTCTAGGATCCCAGGTGTTGCCAGGTACAATTCGGAATATGCTTAGAGAATTGCCTCAGCTGCAAAAACTTAATTGCACCATAAATCTCAATGACCAAGTGCCCATTGGGCTTATGCATCGCCACGGTTTGATACACCCTGTTGTCACGGTTCCTTATGGATATATAAGTGCAGGCGAAGCAAAAACAAAAGATTTTATTTCACTGCATCAACTTTCTGTCAGGCTGCAAAAAGTAGATAAGTGCTGGAAGGTCTTTCTGCTTGATGTGAATAGACGACCGATAAAGGGTGATGGACGGGTTTTTATGCATAAGGAATGCAGAGAGTTTTTTCCAGCAAGGGTAGATGTCTGTCCCTCCTGCACAACACGCACACCTCCTGAGAGTTATCAAGAGGTAGAGCTTCAGCTTGATAGTTCTTTAGATTTGGACAATGACTTTGACCTGCTTATGCCATCTTGTCCGTACGATCTTATAAGACGAAGTCAATTTTACGCTAAGTGAGCCACTCATCTACTTCCATGCAGACGGAGCAATTGTCTGGTAGGCCAAAGAGTTTGCAGGTTGGTATGGGTTTTGGAGCTCTTTGATCAGGTGGTGTATCTTCCTCAACTTTAGGGCTTGGCTTAATTTGCTCCTTTTGCAGTTCATTCAAAAATGCAGCTATTGAGATGCGCTTGTCGGCAGGCAAAAGAAGCTTTTGGACGAGTGGGTCTAAATTTTTTTGAAGCTGCACTGCTTTGATGGAGGCTTGAATCCTTGATTTAACTTTTGCTTTATAGTGCCAAAGCTGCTGCATATCACTGCCCCAAGGGATTTCCTTTCCGGTAAGATAAAGATACAGGGCGCAGCCAAAAGCAAAGGTGTCTGCATCTCTTCCTGCTTTTAGTGAGAGGGGGAGCTCTCTTCCCCGCTCAAGTGATTCAGGAGGGGCATATTTTGTATTGCCGTAGGCAAGGGGAGTAAGCCCTTTTGGAGGCTCAGTTTGTGGCTTATAGGCAAGAGAGAGGTCTCTAAAGTAGATGTCTCCAGCTGATGTTAAATACATAGCTCCTGGCGAGATGTTGTTATGGACGATATGCTGATCATGCAGCCCTTTAATTGCCATCGCGAGCTTTTTTGCCACATCATAAAACGTGTAGGTCGTTTGTGCTTTTATATCTAAAAAGCGGCAGACAAGTTGAGGGGCAATATACCGTAATTTTGTGCTCGAGCGCTCAATAACAGCTGAAAATTGGCCAAGTCTTTTTCCGGCAAGTAGGCTCTCTTTAGTAAATGGGAACTTTTTTTGAAAAGAGAGGATGCATTGATTTATTAAGAGGGCATTCTCAGAGCTGTAGAGCTCAACGGCTGTTGCTGTTTTTGCCTCTTCATTATTCGTATAGTCGAGTGCTCTTTTGCCAAGTAATATAAATACTTTTCTGTCTAGAGGGGAGACATAGAGGCTGCACGCAAGCTTACTTATTTTCTTTGGGACATAGGTTTCTGTTTCACTAGATGCAAGCAGGTAGAGTGCAGCGCTTACCACTTGAGTCATTTGTGGATATTCAACAGTATGTATAGTGCATATTTTAGTAGTAATTAGTATTGATTCTTGTAAGCAAAATGAATCAATTGAGCTCGTTTGCATATTTTCCCATAATTGTCGAAAAATTTTAGCATAAAGTGAACAAATTTATCTACAGCAGAGATGTGTAAGAAAAGATTTAAATAATGAGGGGTGCTTCAATCGCCTTCGAGCATGGCAAGTTGGCTGCAGAATTTATTGGGAAGGTGGGAGAGCATTCTGCAGGCAAGTTTTGCTGCAAGTGGGGAGAGCATGAGCTGGTGGATAGCTAAGGCATAGTGCATTTTGGCTTTGGTGAGTGTGTGGAGCTTTTGCTGAAAGCCTTCTGTATTCGTTGCGATATACCTTGCAGCAAGCTTGCCAGAAAGTATGGCATGGGCAAAGCCTTGGCCTGTAGCAGGAGGAAACGATGCTGCGGCATCGCCTATCCAGTAGCTATTTGGCAAGCAAGGTACTTTTTTGAAGCCAAAATTTGGAACTTGTGCTCGATGCCAGTCAAGATCAAGCGGCGGGCTAGCCTCTTTTTTCATGAGGCAGGCGATGTTGCTTGTAGTGTTTGAAATTGGCACGGAGCCAAAATAGCCTCCTTTAAAGAGCTGCATAGTAAGCTTTGGCTCAAAGTGAGAATGGGTAACGTGTGCTTTTAGGCCTATGTAGGGAAAGTCTTTTGGATGTGAGCTAAACTTTCCTGATGCAACCACGAGCTTTTTGAAAAAACGCTCTTTATTGTCATCAAGAAGTAGGCGAGAAGGTGAAATGTCGATTACTTTTACCTCCTCAAGTATCTCTCCGCCAAGATTTCGCGCACGTTTTGCAAGCTCTAGTTCTGCATGAGCTCTACTCATTGCTCCAGCTGGCATCTGAATGTGCAGATTTTCTATGTAGACATCAGAAATAGCTTGAATGGGGCCGATATTCCATGCGGCAAGCGACTCTTTGGCATATGGTGATAAAAATTCTCCGCATAATTTGTATGAGCCTATTTTGCTGCCTTCGATCAAAAGGGCGGAAATTCCATAGTCTAGAAGGGCATTTAAGCAGCTAAGTCCTGCAACTCCGCCGCCGACAATAACTACTTCCATATAAGGACCTGCCAGCGAAAGGGAAATCGCCACCGTATAGTGTATTTTGCAGCCTCCAAAGGCTCAATAAGTGCCTTTAGCTCTTCTTTGATAAAGCCTTTCTCGATGGAGATAATGCCGTCATGGCTGATCAGTCTATTTGCAAAAAGTGGTTTTGAAATAAGACGAAAGAGTGCTTTTGAAAGCAAGCTTCGCTGAAGATCATTGATAACTACGAGCTTTTTAGCGTGAAAATAGGCGTTTTGCAGAAAGTCCTTGAGCTCTTTATCATCAATATGATGCAGGACGAGCGTTGCCATCACGACGTCTGCATCTTCAAGGGTGGTAGTGCAGCTAAAGGTGAGATTATGTGCAGGATTTGCGTGGCTTATAGCCTCTTGCGAAATATCGATGCCATGACAGCGAGCTTGCGGAAAGTGCTTTGCAAGTGATGCGAGCATAGCGCCATCTCCGCAGCCAATATCAAGGATTGATTTTGGCTCTACCTGTTGTAGTATGCGTAGGGTATCAAGGTGGATGCCGCTATATTTTCCCACTAAAAAAAGCTTTTGGAGGCAGTCTTTATATTCCTCATGAGTGTATGGGCCTGTGTCCATAAGCTCTTGCTTCGTCGATCTTTTCATAAAAGCTCTAAAAGCACTCCTTCAAAGCTAAGTCCTGGGCCAAATCCAAGGCCTATAGCCCACTTTTTGGTTTTATTTTGCGCCATCTCATGAAGTACAAATAAAAATGAGGCGCTTGAGACATTGCCATACTTTCGGAGCACTTCCCACGAGCTTTTTGTTGCATCAGATGCAAGGTTTAAGGAAGCTTCAACAGCTTGCAAGATGCCTTTTCCGCCAGGATGGACTGGCCAGAGGCAGTCTTCAATTTCAGCATTTTCCGGAAGCAGCTTTCTCGCAAATTCTGCCGCATGCTTTTTGATAAGATCTGGAACTTCTTTTTTTATCCCAAAGAGAAGTCCTGTATCTCCAATTTCCCAGGTCATCTTTTCTAGCGTATTTGGAATAGTTTGGCTTTTATGCCTATGCATGCGATAGGGGCCCGTTTTGTGTGAGACGATGCACGATGCTGCGGCGTCTGCAAAAAGGGCAGCACCTACTTGGTGCTCCTGGCATGCGCTTTGCTGAAAATGTAGTGAGCAAAGCTCTGTAGAGACTATAAGGACTTTTGCCTCCTTTTGCTGGCAGCAGAAGGCAGATGCCATCTCAAGTGCTTTAAATGCACCAAAACAGCCCATCATAGTAACGGCAAATTGACAGATCGTGCTCGAGAGTTCAAGCTCTTGTTGCAAAAAGCATTGAAGGCCCGGTGCTATGATTCCTGTGCAGGAGACACAGATAATGTGGGTGATTGATTTTGGATCATGGCCTAAAAGAGACTCCTCAGCTACCTTTTTGCTAAGAATTTTTGCATATTCTTTGTAGGCTTCATTGCGCGTATGGGTAGTCGGTGGGCCATTTTGCCAAATCGGATGACTCGCAAAGTCCTCTAGCACGCTATATCGCGTCTCAATTTGAGAAGATGCATAGAGCTTTTCAAGCCAGAGGGTTTCTCGCTCGCTAAGCCTTGATGCTTTAGCAATATGGCGAGCAAAGCCCTCTTGCGAGATGGCGTGTGAGCCTGGGCAGATGGCTATATTGGAAATATATGCCATTTATTTGTTTATCTGCACGTGCATTTCATCAATATAAATTTCTGGGTAGCTTACGGCATGCGTTGGGACCACAAGCACATCATAGTCTTTAAGCAGGCTTGGCACCATGCTAAAGTTTGACTCTGGACGTATAAGGACATCGTAGTGAAAAAGCGAGAAGAAGTCAGCCACTACATTTTTTGGATCATCTGTTGCATCTCTTCGCCAGTCTATTATGATAGGGGTATCTGGAGCTAGTCCTTCGGTAATCATATCTACGATGCTTTCCGGTTCAACGGCATCGGTAAAGATGAAGCAGTAAAGAGGCTTTCCTGGAAAAAGTTTTACAACCTTTTGCAAGGCATCTCTGTAGTAGCTCATGGGAGGTCTTTTTAAAGGTGCATCGTACTGGGGTGATTTATATTCAAAATTGCCGCCATCTCGTGCATGAATTGCGATGCTCACTCCTCCTTTTGGCGGACGTGCAAGTTGTAGCTTGTTTTTGGGGGCGATCATCTCTAAGGCTTGCTTTCTAAAGACTGGATCTTTCCAATCCACTTCATAAAATCGACACCAGTCTCCTCCATTTTCTGCCCATTCCCAGGATGATTCAGGGAAGTAGGGGATCCAGAAAGTAGTAGGCTCATTTTCTGCTTTTGGGGTGCGATAGAGTTGGTTTATTTCTATTTTGTTAGCAGGATGGAGGGTGTAGTCGAGATTGAGCTCCTTATCAAAAAGGACAAACTCCTCAGCATGGTTAAAGCCCCAGTAGTTTGCAAGAAGGGGAAGTCCTGTTTTGTAGGAGATCCATTTGGCATGCAGATAGGCAATAAGGTTATCTCCAAGTCTTCCACCACTATGTCCAAAGGTAATTACAGATTGGCTTGAAAGGTCTACTTCTTCACCTGTTAGCGGCATCACAAAAGAGAGGCATATTGCAAAAAAAAGAGCGCGCATAGGAAGCTCCTGGCTTGATTTTTTTGGTCAGTATACTGGGAAATAAAAGCTTTGCAAGAAAATTGATGGACAATATTGGCTATTGTTTGCTATATTGAATGTAGAAAGGAGCAAATGTCTATGGACTACGATATGAATCAAACAGCAAAGTATGCGCTTTATAGGGAAATGACTCCCGCTGAAGTAACCAAAGCCTTTGACGTAATGGATGAGGATGCTTATGTTTGGCTTGCAAAAAATCGCGAGCGCTCGCCTGAGGTTGCAAAAGAATTAAAACCCTTTAAGGATATCGCCTATGGAAAAGAGGAGTGTCAGAAATTAGACATCTACATTCCGAAAGGTGGTGATGTAGAAGGTGCGCCGGTGCTAGTTGATATACATGGCGGAGGATGGTGTACAGGGTCAAAAAATTCTCGCTCGATTCCTGCAAAGCGAGTTACAGAGAATGGTATTATCTGGGTCACTATCGAGTATGGATTTGCACCTACATATTCAATCGATGATATTATCGATCATGTAAGGCAAGCTATAGCGTGGGTCTACAAAAACATTGCATCCTATGGTGGCGATCCTGAAAAAATCTATGTCACAGGAAATTCTGCAGGTGGACATTTGGCAGCAACATCTTTGATGCCCGATTGGCATGAGCGCTATCATCTGCCTAAAGATGTGATACGAGGTGCTTTTTGCGTATCTGGCATCTATAATATGGAGTGCATGATGTATGCGGAGATTGAATCAAAAGATGCTTTAAAGCTCACAGAAGATGATGCAAAACGGACAAGCCCACTGTATCATCTGCCAGAAGGAGATCCGGCTATCATTCTAGCCTATGGCCAAAAAGAGCCTTTTGGGTATTCTCGCGAGGCAAACATCTACGCTGAAGCGCTCCGTAAAGCGGGCAAAGATGTCCAAGTTATCGAAGTGGCAAATCATGGACATTTCACCATAATGAATGATTTTGAAAACGCGGATAGTGAGCTATTTAAGGCCATTCTGCTTGCGCTCAAACCACGTTAGGGTTTGAGGCTCGAGTTTCGGCATTTTAGCTTAAAAAAGCCTTATCTAGTGAGCGAAGCTCTCTGGAGTGCTGCGATTATTCGCAGCTTTTAATTTTGCACACACTTCCACCTAACTAACTTTTAGGATAATACACACTCACAAGGTGTGTGGAGAGGTTATTTGCTTGAAATGATTTTGAAGTTAGGTTTTGTGTAAAAATTAAGAGCGGTAAAAAATTACCGCACTCCAAAGATGCCTTCGGCATCACACGTAAATGTCCAAACTCGAAACTCAAACCTTTTTAAGGTTTGAGTGCCATCCTGCGAATTTCAGCGCCAGCTCGGTAGACAAGTTTATTGTCAAAAACTTGCATTTCTGTGTTTGTTCGAAGCCAACCGAAACTAATGCTGCGAACATTCCTTCCCGCAAGAATGTCATACACCTCAGTTCTATAGGGGCTTATCGAGAGGTAAAGCATGCCGTTACTTACATGGGCATTAGGCGCTATCCAAAAAAAGGAAGGCTTCGGGTGAATAAATGTCTGCAGTGGACGGCCTGTTACAATATCCAGAGCCATCACTGTTTTACGATCACCCATGGCTACATAGAGAGCATCATGGGTTTTGGCTATAAGTGAGTGGCAGTTTTGGCTGCCCGGTACTATCTGAGATACTTGAGGATTATCAAGTTCTTGTACTTCAAAGGTAGCTACAGG
The DNA here is from genome assembly GCA_964462925.1 of uncultured bacterium. Taxonomy (GTDB): domain Bacteria; phylum Chlamydiota; class Chlamydiia; order Chlamydiales; family FEN-1388; genus SZAS-7. Next base: position 18,707 of record CAYWZU010000023.1, on the reverse strand, counting down.
TCCGTTGCTCGTGTAGATATGACGAAGGCCTAAAAAGTGATGTGCTCCTAAAATTCCCGCTGGCTTTACTTCCCAATTTTGCTCGCGAAGTCTTCTGGTTTCTAGGTTATAGACCCTGGCAGATCCAAGTGCTGTGATGATCCAGAGTTCATTGTCCTGGAAGGCAATATGAAAATTACCAGTTACTTGTATGTTTTCTTCAGAAAGTCGCGTTGTACTTTCTAATTCTGGATCGATTTCATAAAGGCCATGAATTGTGTTGCCTTGTTTATCAACCACAAAAATCTTATTTACGCTTTTTTCATAGAGCATTACGTAATCATTTCTAAAGTCATGAGCAATCGATGTTGCAGTATTTGCGATATCAATGGACGTTCGGTTGCGAATGAGTATGGGATCATCTGAGCCTGGCTGATACTGAAAGTTTTCACCAGTAGCAGCTGTCCTATGACCAATTACCTCTGTTGCAAAGGCGTGAGTTTTATATGCTTCTAAGAGGGCCCTATTTTTTTTAATTCCGTTTAAGCTTTTATCGGTAAGTGTCGACACATAGAGCATCTCTTCACGAGAGAGTGCTCTAAGATCAAATGAATCAGGACGCTCTGCGGCTCTATGCCAATTCCAGCAAGTAGCTGCAGCATAGGCTCGATCTTTTAGTGAGAGAAACGTTAAAATTTTGGCAAGCATGTCTTGCGGAAGTTGCTGGAGGGGGCCGCAATCTGCAGCCAGAAGTCTATGAACGGCATTTGATTTTCTATCGACTCTGCCAGTGGCAAAATATTCTTCTTGAACGATTGCTTTTGTGTTCGGCAGTCCATCTACGGACCTGAATAGCATATTAAGCTTTCCTAGATTAACTAGGTGGGGATCGCGTCCTGTCCGGCAGTTTTCGAGTACGCCTTTTACAAATGAAGCCATGCTGCGCTCTTGTGGGTCTTCTACATCATTTGTGATAATAGCGTCTAATTTGATCATAACTTTGGCAATGCTTGACTTATCAATGCCCCCGCCGCAGCAGCCAAAGACGCGTTGGAAGAGATTTGGCTTTGGCATGAGAGAAAGAGAATCCGTTACCCACTTGTCATGAGGCTTTCCATCTACGCCAATCGATCTAAAATAAGTGTAAATATCACTAATGCCAGACATAATTCTCCCAAATAAAATAAAAAAATAGTATATATATTTTAGTATTTTATTTCAATTGATTTTAATAAAGTGCATCAAAGTTGACGCCCGCTTCTACGGTGTTGATAGCCTCAAGGACTTTAGCGGTGTCTTCGCGAATGATTTTGGCGTTGAATGTGGATACTTTTTTCATTACATCAAAGCTGCAGAGGGGGGCGTAGATGATGGGAAGGTCAAGGCTTTGCGTTCTGCGGAGGAGCTCGTAGCGGGGAGGGGTGTGGCCTGTAAGGATAAGGCCCGTTTCCCACGCTCTTTTTGCCTTTTTCTCCCGAAGGTATTTGCCAATCGTTGCTATGATGACATCTTCTCGGCAGGCGGGCGTTATAATAAGCTGGGAGGACTGCATCTCTTCAAGGTAGGATTCTAAAGATCCAGCAACGAGGCGTATAGATTGAAAATGTCTAAAGGCATGCTCCTCGCCACACATAAATGGGCTTTTAAAAAGGTTTGAAAAGTCCTTCATGCTTGGTCTTGAAAGAAGAGGCGTAAAGGGAATACAGCCAATAAGAGGGACATTAAACCTTTTTAATGCTTTTGGAAAATATTCCAAAATCATCTCTCGTTTATCTGGCAGTACTTTATTAAGGATAACGCCTTTGATGGGGACATCGTAGCTTTTGCACATCTCGATGTTTAAAGAGAGCTCATCAATGCTCGAGCCTATGCCGCCGCTTACGATAATTACTATCTCGAGTCCAAGAAGTTTTGCAACTCGGGCATTGTTAAGGCCAAAAAGAGAGCCTACCCCAATGTGGCCGGTTCCCTCCACCAGCATAAATTCATGTTGGGGCTTGAGAGTATTCCAAGATTTTTCGATCTGTTTTATGAGGCTGTTTTCTGATACTTTCCCATCCAAAAAGTCCCTTGTAAAGCCTTTAGGAGCGTGTACAGGACTTAAAGTCGCATAGTCGGATGAAAGGCCAAAATGGTCTTTAAAGAGGACGGCATCTTTATCTATCTCCTGGCCATTTCTCTGGACGAGCTCTTGTCCGACAGGCTTAAAAAAGCCAACAGAAGTAAAACGCTTTTTTAGTCCTGAGAGTATACCTAGAGAGAGTGTCGTCTTGCCAACGTGCTGCCCAGTCGCTGCAATAAATACTGCATTTCGAGTCATATAAGCTACAATACCTCATAAGTGCTAACTTGTGTAAATTATCAGCAGTGAGATCAGTAAGAAAAATGAGAACTCGAGAAAAAAATTATGAAGCTTTCTCCCAAGCTCGTCTTCCTCTGTGAACTCAGTGTCTCTGTGGTAAACAAGTTAGCGCCTATGCTACAATACTCCGAGTTCCAAAAATATGGCAAGAGATGAACAAACAGTATAAGCAAGATTTTCTTAAAGCAGGGCAGCTTGCAAAAGAAGTACGAGAATTTGGAAAATCGCTCATAGTCAAGGGCGCATCCTACAATGAAGTTATAGCAAAGATTTTACAAAAGATTAAAGAGGTTGGAGCAAAGCCTGCATTTCCTCCGCAAATTGCATTAGATGATATAGCGGCTCACTTTTTGCCTCAGCCAGATGAAGATATTACCTTTACGGATCAGGTGGTAAAGCTTGATATTGGCGTAAGCTACAATGGAGCAATCGGGGATACTGCAGCTACGGTAGATCTATCAGGTGCCTTTGGTGCTCTTATTGACGCTGCTGAAAGCGCGCTCCTTGCTGCGGAGAAAATTATTAAAGTTGGTCTTCCCGTTCGTGAAATCGGCAAGATTATCGAAGAGACCATAGTAGCAAAAGGCTTTAAACCAATAAAAAATCTATCTGGACATGGTCTTGGGCAGTATCAGATTCATACAGAACCATCAATTCCAAATTATAACGATGGATCAAAGGCTGTCATCAAGCCTGGCATGACCTTTGCTATAGAGCCTTTTGCAACAACAGGAAGAGGCTATATTGCAGAACAAGGTGAAGCTGCAATCTTTGGCTATGCTACAAGAAAACCTCTTTTAGATGATCTCTCAAAGACACTCATTACGAAAATTAAAGCATTTCAAGGGCTGCCATTTGCAATTCACGACCTGCTCGGAGAGGGAATAGATTGTGCAGCTGCAAAAAGGGGCCTTGCTCAGCTTGTAAAAATTGGTGCTGTTTCTGCTTATGGGCCGCTTGTGGAAGCAAAAGGCTCAAAAGTTGCGCAGGCTGAAAATTCTGTCTTAGTAGATGAAGATGGTACAGTACATATCACAACGAGGTAGCTATGAATGAAGCGGAGCTTTTTGCAAAACTCTCCCATGTGCTCGACACGCTGCTTGGCCCTGGAGGCTGCTCCTGGGACCAAAAGCAGACGCTAGATACCCTCAGGCAGTCAGTTCTTGAAGAGACATGCGAACTTATCGATACAATAGAAGAGCGCGATTCCAAAAAGATGAATGAAGAGCTTGGAGATTTGCTCTTCAATGTGATTTTTTTAGCAAAAGTGGCTTCAAAAGAGGGCCATTTTACCCTGAGCGATACCCTGCAGGTTCTTATCGATAAGCTCATCTTTAGACACCCGCATGTCTTCGGCGATGGAAAAAAGATGGACAATGTCGATGAAATAATGGAGCAGTGGGAAGAGCTCAAAAAGAAAGAGCGTGAAAAATCTCAAGGCAAAAGTATGCTTGACGGCCTGCCAAAGACCCTTCCATCGCTTGCTCGCGCCCAAAAGATTATCAGCAAAATAAATAGAGCTAAGGTGCCAGATACCACAAGGCAAGTGCAAGAGGCCTCAAATGAAGAAGAGCTCGGAAGCCTTCTCTTCGAAATCGTCAGAAAAGCCGAAGAAAAAGGCCTAGATGCAGAACATTCCCTCAGAAAATACTGCACAAGCAAAGAAACGATGATCCGCTCCTGGGAAGTAAGTAACAGCTAATCAAAATTGCAAGAAGCGAGTGGCCCAGTCCCTTGAGCCACTCCAAAGCCCTAATTAGTTGATATGGTAGACGAAGACGACGTTTGAGTAGTCGATATTTGCCGCGACAAGTGTAGCAAGCGCAATTGTTGGAACCAAACTAAAAAGCGGTATAGCAGTAAGTCCTCCAACCACTAAGCTTGCGCTAAAACTGCCAAGAACAACAGCAGCAGTCGGCGCGCGAGCAAAAAACTTCAATGCAAGCGCAGCCACGACACCCGCAGTACCAACTCCAAGCGACAGTTTTCGTACAGCATGGTTATTTTCAAAGTCTTTATTCGGTGTGCATAGTGAAACAAAGAAGTTTCCAACATCATTTGCCATTTCTCTAACAATATCTAAAGCCATAACAGCCTCCATTTATTTACCCAACTAGCGATAATAGATCTATTGCGATTTATTTGACAATCTGCGAAAATATCTACCGCCGGGGAACTTGTGAAATGTATCGGTCCGAACCAGGTCAGGATCGGAAGATAGCAGCCTTAAGGATTAAGAGCATGTCACAACCCCTCTCCGGCTCTTTTTTTTAATATTCCCCACATCTTGAACGATCTCCAAATGCGCCTACATACATATGTATGTCGCATTTGGAGATCGTCCAACCTGCGGGGAATCTTAAAAAAAATCTTGCCTCAAACTTTTCCAGATTTGACAAATCTTAAAAAGTTCTGTGTCGTAATATTCCAGATCTTGAACGATCTCCCAATGCGCCTACATACATATGTATGTCCATTTGGAGATCGTCCAACCTGCGGGGAATCTTAAAAAATCTTGTATCAGGCTTTTCCGCAGCACACACCTAAAAAACTCTTGCATCAAGCTTTTCTACACTTTGACAAATCTTAAAAGTTTTGTGTCGTAATTTTCCAACATCACGAACTTAAAAAACCTCTCTAGTAGCTCTTTTTCTCTCTTCCTACTCTTTGGCTCTGTGTCTCTGTGGTAAAAATTTAAATGTATTTATTTTTTCAAAATGTCGTTAATTGCAAGATCTTTGTTTGACGCTGCCAATGGCAAATCTACAAAAAGCCTCATCCACACTTCGAGGATAAGGATGGCGTAAATGGCATGGATGTATTTTTTTGGCGATTTTAAAAGCCTTTTTATCCATGCCGGTCTCAAAAAGCCGATGTCGACGAGCATTCCTCTCTCTAATCCCAAAAGCCATGGCCACACTTCTTCTGAAAGGAGGAGCGCCTTGATATCTGTCGAAGGTGTGGTGGGTTCCATGGGATGGTTTTCTTGCCAAAATTTTGGGAAGGCGCTGATAAGATCCGGGCTTGCCCAAACTTCTGGGTTTATGGAGCCGAAAAATTCAAGAAGGCGGCAGTCCATAAATGGACTTTCAGAATCGACGCCATAAGCATCTGCTATACGAATTCTTGACTCAGAGGTGCCGTCTGTTACAAATGTTTTTATCGTAAGATAGAAGAGGCTAGCGTCGAGCTTTGGGATTTGCGGCAGGTGATAGAACTGATGTATAAAGAGGTCGAGGTCAAAGTATTTGCTAAGCTCTGGCGCTCCCATTGCAAACTCTTCTGGTGACATAAGTAAGGCACTTTCAAGAAATGCAGTTTGCGGAGTCGCTTCCTGTCTTCGGCGTATCCCTTCCAGGTGCATTTTGGGAAATAGTTTAAAGGCAAGTTTTGAGCTAAGCGTTCTTTCTTCGTAGCGCCTTACATGGTAGTGGGTTTGAAAAAGGTCAAGAGCCTCTTTTGAGTAGTCATAAAATTCAGCTCGAAATGCCGTATCAAAGAAGGGGATACGGCTCTCCTTTTGGCACTCCCTCACGCAGGCTAGCGTCTCTACTCCTTTGAGTTCCGCATTCGGCATCTCCATTGACCAAACCATAGGAATAAGATTCTCTAAAAACTCTTTTGGGCTTACAGTTTTGCGGATTTCCTGAGTGGAATTTTTTAGAGAATCTGCAATTACCTGTGAACCTAATGTGTTTGAAATAATTGCAGGCCTTTCTCTGCTTCTTTTTTCTACGGCCTCTTTAATGTGCCTCTCTAGTTCACAGTATATTTCATAGGAGGTGTCAAAGTGCTGGGAATAGTGCCTTGCAAAGGTGCTGCTAAAGGACCAGTACTGCTGGATTGAAAAGCTGCCATCTTGTGATAGTTTTAGGAAATAGCCGGGAAGCAGCCTATTAATTTCTTGGATGGAAGTGACATCCTGAGAGATAAAGCCAAGGCCAAGGCTGGAAGCTATGCCAGTGAGATCTGGCGATGGAGCAACAGTGCCTGTAGCAAGAATTGCTTTAATGGATGAGGCGATATAGGCATGAGACTTTCCTACATGCCAGTAAAGGGACATCTCTCCAAGTCTATCTCGCACAGCAAAGGTAAGCTTCTTTTTTTCATCATAAAGCACAAATGAAAATTTGCCGTCCAATTCAGAAAATGAGGCTTCACCGATCTCGCCATATCGCTTTAGTAGCTTTTCAATTGTAGATTTTCCTAAAAGTCTTCCTGAAAAGAGAAGTGTAAGTCCAAGGTTACTATCCTCAACTAAAACTCCGGGTGAAAAACATCCCATTGCAATATGTGCTTTATTTAGTGAACCTTTTTTTTGTTTTGAAGCAAAAAGGGGTCCAGTCAGCTCGAGCATTCTCTCGAGTTGCACATCTTGCATTTTTTCTAAAACCTTGAATGTAACTATTGCAGCAATAGACATATTTTTGGGGTATACCATAAAGGGGATTTTTTGCTATGGTTTTGCCTTAAGTTTTCTGTTAAGGAGTACATAATGAAACGAGCACTTCTATTGCTTTTATGTCTTTTGGCAACCGCCTGCGCACCACGCTACGCTGACTTTTTTCCCTATTTTGATAATGGGACAAAAAAGCCATCTTTCACCATGCTTCCAGTCTATAACGAAACCGATAATAAACTCGTTGCGAACTTTCCGGTTGAGCTCTCAAAGGCTATACGAAATAGGCTAAAGCGAACTGGTAAAACATATAGCCCACCAGTAAGTCAGATGCTTAAGGAACTCAACGGAACTTCCGTTAAGCAGCTTGCAAATTCAAGCGATCTTACAGTGTTCTCACGCTTTAAGGGTACAGACTTTGTGGTACTGATCGAAACTGTAGACTGCACAGTATCTCCCTATGTGCGCGGAAACTTTAAGCCGCTCTATTCAGCGGATATCGATCCTGAGCATGCAAAAGTGCTCTCTATTGGTATGCGCCTCGAAATTATTAATATGAAGGGAAGAGTTCCTGTATCTAGCAGAATGGAACTTGTAAAAACTAACCATATGATCTCAGATAGCGAGCTTGAGCGTGCTGAAAAGCAAGATCCTCGAGCTTTAGAGCTTGTACGCTCCCGCATTGCACAGCAGCTTGCTAAACAGATCGAAGAAACCGTGTGTGTGAAACGATGAGCGATGCACAAGTCTTTTTTCTTGCTTTAACAGGCCTTGCCGTAGTTATGTGCGGGGTTATTTGGAAATGGCGGCTCTTTGAGCTGCCTTATGGAAGTGGAGAATCATGGGGTAAACTTGCTTTAATGAGTCCGCTGATTGGCTTTTTGCTTTTTGTAGGAGCTTGTGCCTGGGTGCCAGGACTCACAATAAAGACCATCCAGTATGCAGATGCTCATGGCTATTCGTCCTTTTCAGAACAGGAAAGTACGAACTTATCCTACCTTATGGCTCTTGTTGTTGCTGCCATATTTCTTATGGGCTTTAGTAAGATCCATCCAGATGATGTAAGAGAGCGCATCTGGGGAAGCGGCAACCAGCTTAAGCATTTTCTAAAGGGCATTCTCTACTGCATCTTAGTTTATCCTATTGTTATGACTGTTGTGCAAGGTGTGCACCTTGCAGTAGACTGGTACGGCATAAAGCCTGTACAAGAACAGGTCGCCCTTGCCCAGCTTAAGGGGCTGCAAAACCATCCGTGGCTATTTTGGAGCTTTGCTGTATCAATTGTTACACTGGTTCCACTTGTTGAGGAGTTTTTGTTTAGAGGTCTTCTTCAAAACTACCTCACAAATAAAGTAGGTGCTCTTGCTGCCATCATTACTACATCGCTCCTATTTGCATTTTTTCATTACTCAGCACTTCAGGGCGCAACAAATATCGAACTGATGGTTGGCCTTTTTATCTACTCATACTGTATAGGTCTATTCTATATGCGAGAGGGCTCTCTTTGGACACCTATTGCGATGCATGCCCTCTTCAATGCATTTACGATCTTTATCATGTTTTATATAATAAAATAGAGGTGTTATGAAGAAATTATTGTTTGGTTTAATGAGTTTAGCTGCGCTCTCTACTGCTCATGCAGAAGATGATTTTGTGGCAGGATCAAATGCTTTTACGTTTGATTTTTTACAAGGGCTCGGAAAGCCTCAATCAAATATATGCGCCTCTCCCTACAATATTGCAAGCGCCTTGCAACTTGCCTATTTTGGTGCAGAAAATGCGACAAAGTCAGAAATTGGCTCGATGCTTCATCTTCCGCTTATGAGCGATGCAGCTCTTGCTGATGTTATTAAAAAGTCAGATAGCTACCTCGGGACAGCTGCAGTAAATGCAAAGGCATTAGCAATAGATAACTCCTTTTTGCCAACAGATTATTACCTGCACCTCGTTAAAGATAAGCTCGGCGCTGATGCTTTTGAGGTAAACTTTGCTAAAAGACCTCAGGAAGCATGCGATAGCGTCAATAACTGGGCTGCTAAAATGACGCAAGGCCGCATCAAAAATCTGCTCTCCACATCAGATGTTAATGAAGGTACAAAGCTTGTTTTGCTAAGCTCTATTTACATTAAAGCCGCCTGGCAGCAGCCCTTTGAAGTGAGCCTTACAAAGGATGCTCCTTTTACTACCCTTAGCGGAAGTAAAAAGCAGGTGAGCATGATGGAGCAAACCAAAAACATGAGACTCTATCAAAATAGTGATTTCCAGGTTGTCTATCGCGACCTTAAACAAGAAGCGGATCAGCAAGCAAGGCTAGAAGTAATCGTTGCTGTAGCCCAAAATCCTGAACTTCTCCAAAAAATTACAGCGGATACTATCAAAACATGGGACAAAGAAGCTGAAGAGCACTACGTGCAGCTCTTTTTGCCAAAGTGCTCCATTAGGTCGCACATCAGCGCAAAAGGCGCCCTTCAGGCCCTTGGTATGAGACAAGCCTTTACCGGCGATGCAGATTTTACTCTGCTCTCTCCAAAAAATGACCTTATGGTAAGCGATGTGATTCACTCTGCTTTCATGCAGCTTAATGAGTCTGGAATAGAAGCAGCAGCTGCAACTGCTGTAACAATGGTGACTAAATCGGTCTTAATCCCTAAGGAGGAGCCGATTGTCGTGCGCGCAGACAAGCCATTTTATCTCTTTATTCGAGATAAAAATAAAGGCCTTGTACTATTCGCAGGGCTTGTTGCGATGCCGGAAGTAGTAGAAAAATAGTACAACAACTGGTAATATAGTTTTTTGTTATGGTGTTGCGTTTTGCGCCTTATCAAATTGCCTCATATGGACTCTCAGATACTGGGTTAGTCCGTAAGAATAATGAAGATGTCTGGGGGAGTCTTCCCCAGCATCATCTCTTTGTTGTGGCAGATGGTATGGGCGGACACCAGGCAGGGGAAGTAGCGTCTCGCGAGACTAGCCTTTTTATCCTTACCTATTTACGACAGGCATTCGAAAAAGAAAAAATTGAATTGCTTAGTATAGACGAGGTAAGAGAGCTTGTACACCTTGGTATTACCGAAGTAAATAACTTCGTATACGAGCTAAGCTTAACGCATGATCTGCTTAGAGGCATGGGAACAACCCTCGTTTGCCTCTATTTTCATGAGGATAGATGCGTGGTTGGCCACGTAGGAGATTCCCGTGTATATAGGCTGCGTGAGGGTGTTTTAGAGCAGATGACGCATGATCATTCAATTATTAGGGAGCAAAAAGAGCACTCTTCGTGGCGAAAAGATGACCCTAATGGAAAGAAGATGATTACAAAAGCCATTGGATGCGAAGCTCAAATTGAGCCTACAGTTGTAACCTCTGGGGTGCAGCCAAATGACCTATACCTCCTCTGTTCAGATGGGCTGACAGACCTTGTTGAAGCAAGTGAGATTTGGCAGGTGCTTTCTGCAAGGCTTACTGTTGAAGAAAAAGTAAGAAGCCTTATTTCAAGCGCAAAAAGAAAAGGCGGCCACGACAATATTACCTGTGTGTGTGTAGAAGTTCATGAAAAGGATATATCTCGATAATAACGCAACGACGCCTGTCGATCCTCGCCTTTTAGAGCTTTTTGTTTCTGCAGCATTTACCACCTTTGGCAATCCGTCAAGTGTCCATGGTTATGGACAAGCTGCAAAGGCACTTCTCGTAAAAGCTCGCGATGACATTGCGAGCATCTTTAAAGTTCGCTCTCAAGAGGTTATCTTTACCGCATCTGCAACTGAAGCTTTGAACATGCTTATAAAGGGTTTCTTTGGTTCAAAACCAAGTGGCCATCTGATTACAAGCGATGTTGAGCATCTCGCTGTCTATGCTACTGTAGAACATCTCAAGAATGAAGGCCTAGAGGTTACCTATCTAAAAGCAGGTGAGTATGGAGCTCCTCAGCCAGATGATCTTGCACGGGCCATTCGTCCAGATACGCGCCTCATCGTGCTGATGGGAGCAAATAACGAAACAGGAGTACTTACCGATTACCGAGCAATGGGAGAAATAGCTCGAAAATTTGGCATTCCTCTTGTGCTCGATGGCGTCCAGCTCTTTGGAAAAGAACAGATTGAACTTACCCCTGGTATCTCTGCAATATGCTTTAGCGGCCATAAGTGCTATGCCCCAAAGGGAGGAGCCTTTGCCATTGTCAAAAAAGGCTTTAAATTAGAGCCGCATTTGAGAGGCGGCCATCAAGAGCATGGCCTCAGGGCGGGAACAGAGAATCTTGCAAGTATAGTATCCCTTGCACAGGGCGTAGCCTATGTAGCTGATGAAATGTGCGGCTTTTTGGAGCCGATGAGGTGTTTGAGAGACTATTTTGAGCAAAAAGTGATCGCCCTCAAACCTGGTGCTAAAATCAATGGAACCGGCCCAAGGATTGCTAACACCTCAAATATTTGCTTTAATGATATAGATGGCGAAGCGCTTCTCATGTATTTAGATCTGCATGGAGTAGCGGCAAGTCTTGGTTCTGCCTGCTCATCTGGGGCATTAGAGCCCTCAAGAGTTCTGCTCAATATGGGACTTTCACGCAAAGAAGCCCTGGCATCGATTCGCTTTTCCCTCGGGCGCTATACGACAAAAGCAGAAATTGATGAAACCCTCAAAATTCTTTCGCATTTTTTTAAATCTGTTAGCGCAAAATAATCATTGATTTTGGGGCACAGTGCGGGCTGACATATGGTTATAGCGCGCGAAGAAAAGCGCAGCTCCTGAACAAACCAGCCGAAACTCATAGTATTGTAAAATTATGATCACTAAAAGATAGATTAGTTAATTTAAATAAAGAGTCTTTACAATTATATAAACATATATTATCGTGGCTATATACTTTGTGGAGATGTACATGACAAGCGCAATTAGTAAAATTTACGTAACGCCTCATTTAGTGCAGCATATTATTTCATTTCTTCAGGTGAACGACAAATTGAGCACTAGACTTGTCTCTAGATTTTTTAATGTGCAGGTAATACATCAACATCAAAATAAAACCATTGTCACTCTCGATATTTTTATTAACTATTTGATGAGCCAGCTACAGTCGCAAGCATATAGCCTTTCAGAAGTAACGAGAAAGCAACTAGTAAATCCTGCAGCATTTGCAACCAATAGAAAAACCCTCTATATTGAACGAGGAAGACTTATTGACCTTCTTGCCTCAGCTGACCCTTCGAGGCTTGCAGATATTGAGCAAGGCTATATTGGCAAACCGATGCCACCTCTTTTTATGAACATCTTTTCCATTGTAAGGATTTATCAAAAAATAATTCCTAATGATGAAGTGTTAGAGGATCCTATAGCGGATCTCTTAAAGCAAGGTGAAGTCTTTGAAGCCTTGCGAATGGCGCACACAAGAAATATTGGACCGGATTTAAACGAAGATAGCCGCATAGATATCTACTATGCGAGAGGCAATATGCTCGTTGATGCATTAGAGCCGCTCCAGCCAATAGATAAAGAAACCATTGAAAAGCTCGATGAGTTGTATCCTGCATCCCACTGGGAATTAAGCTTCTACAAAAATAATCATCTCTTTTACTGTCAGAATAAGAACCCAGAAAGAGCAAAGTTTTTTGCAAATAAAATGGCAGAAGCAGTTAAAAAGAATTGTATCGAAGGTGCTGACCTTGCCGATACGAGAAAAGCTGTGGCAACATGGGCACGAGCTGTTGTTGCATTGCAGGCTGACCAAACCGTTTCAGGGGTTGATCTTTTAACAATACTTGGACACATAGAAGAAGAATAAGCCTTTGGGCTCAGTTGGAGCTTAGGCCTCTACAGTTTTCATAACGCAATTTCCTATGAAGTGTGATACTGCTCGGTCTAATTACACAGTCGGACGCTAGTCGAAATAGAGCAGAAATTGATGAAACCCTCAAAATTCTTTCCCAATTTTTAAAAACTACCCAAAAATAGCTGATTTTTGTATAATATTTGCTTTAAATTGGGATTTGTATGTTTATACCTGATATTCAGCCTCCAGTACGCATTGTTCCTGAAGGCCCCTATGCACGGCCTCTTCCTACAAATAAAATAACCACATTCTTTCTAAGCGTCATTGAACAAGTAAGGGAACATCCGAAGAAAACGATTGCCCTTGCAGCTATTTCTGCTGGACTTGGAGCTGGGCTAATTTCTACTGGTATCACTGTAGCTATCATAGCAGGAGCGATTCTTGCGGCACTTGCAGTAGCAGCAATTACTGCGGCTTTTGGAGCCCTCTTTCAGTTTATGCGTGAGCGCGATGCTCATGCGGCAATTCATAGGCTTGAACTTGCAGGTCAAATCTCAAGTAAGGAAGCTTTAGATTTAAAGACGATGTATAAGATAGATCATGCGCGCTATCTGCAGGTTATGCAGGCAATCGGTCTGCCAAGAAGCACTATAATTCCTCCAAAGCTAGATGCGGCATGCGCTGGGCTTTCTAAAGAGCATGTCTTAAAGGATGCTTGCTCAAAAGAAGATTATCGCACATTTAGACTCACGGCATGCGACTACTTTGCTGAGCGAAGAGATGCTGCAAAAGCAGCAAATGACCATATCGGTTTTTACACAAATAATGAGCTCTATAACCATTTTAAGGGCATTTCAAAGGATGACCTCTTTGCAACTTTTGCGCGCGTTATCGAGCAGGAGAAGCTTCTTAAAGAAAAAAGCGAGCTTTTAGATAAAGTAATCGAGTCGGCAAAAAGTCATAATGTACAAGGAGCTGAAGAGGCTCTTCATAACCTTTACACCGCCTACCATACTATTTTAGCAAACTACGTTCCCTATTCTGTAGATGGGATAGACTATGTCTATGCTAACTATGTAGGGGAGTTTAATAAAAAATTTCGCACACTTAATGACATGATTAAAAGTGATCATGAATTTTGCGCGGGATGCCACCTAAGCGATCCAAAAAAAGAGATAAAGCATAAAGAATTTCCTCTTGATCCACTTCATCCAGAACGAGGGATGAATAAGCAGTACCTTCCTGTAATGCGTAATTTAAAGAAGCTAGATCCTATCGATAGCCCATTGAAGGGCAAGGCAATCTGCGCCCTTACTGTAAGCTTTGGCACAGGCCACAAAATGGCTGCAGAGGCAATAGGAAGGCATCTTCAGCCATATGGGGCCCACTTTAGCGTCATCGATCCAAGAGAGGATATCTACACAGAGCATGTAGATCCCTTTTTACGAGTAGGACGCCTTTTCAACCAGGTGTGGAGAGCTACAGAATTTTTTAGCTGGCTCTTAAAGCATCAGCTTTACTGGGTTATCAATATTGAATATAAACTGGATCTCTTTTTCCGCTCTCTCTTTAACCTTCCTGGAAGAAATGACGTAGTAGCTCGGGCAGGTACGAATGATACTGAGATAAAGGAGCTTTTAAGAAAAAGGCTTCTGATGGAGCGTCCGGATCTTCTTGTTACTACCTATCACATGGATCTAAACCCTACGATAGAGGTAGCTGAAGAATTAGGCGTTCCACTCTTACACATGCCTACAGACTATGACATGAAGATGTGGCAGGTCTTTGGAAAGCATGCGCCGTCCTATAAACACTTTAAGTCGCTTCTCACGGACGATAATCCTAAAACTCGAAAGACTGCAGCTCCGCTCACTGATGAGCAGCTTGGTACTGATGGAATCCTTCTTCGTCCTGAGCTTTACCGGCAATTTACAGAAGATGAAATTCTGGCGATTCGCAGGGAAAAAGGAATTGATCCCGATGCGCATGTCGTAGTTATCTCAAGCGGCGGCGGCGGACAAGATCTACCCTATCCAGATCTCTTTATGAACGCTCCAGACACTGGCAAAAAGTACCATGTGATTGTGATTGCTGGAGCAAATAATGAGCTTGGCGATAGCATCAACAGCAAGAAAAAAGAGGGCGCGCGCTTTGCTGTAGGAAAAAATCCGAACGTCACTGTAGAAGTTGCAGAGGATCCTACGATGGCAACAGAGCAAAGAAAGTACTTTATTGGTGCAGGTGAGAATGCCAAGCTTCGAGCTATTGCATCATGCTCCATAACAAAGCCAGGTGGTCTTACTGTAGATGAGCAGAAGCAGGGAGGCGTTCCAGTAATTTTAGATTCTCGGGTAACTCCAATGATCTGGGAAGGCTTTAACATCGACGTTATCGTTGATGAGAAAAAGAGAGGCTATGCCTACTATGGCGATGCCGCAACATTCCTCGAGCTTGTCGATAAAACGATAGCCCTTGGAAAACAGCCTGTACAAGATACTTCCAAAAAAATCCTAAATCTTATGGCAGAGATGATTGAAGAAAAGGCTAAAGGCTAAAATTTAGTCTCTAGCTTGAACTAATTTTTATTCTTTTATCCTTGCCTAGATCTCTGGCCCACGGAGCTTTACGCGATCATGGTAGGAGCGCTCGAGTCCAAGAGCAACTTCATCAAGGTCGTCCGTCATGACAAAAAGGTCTAGATCGCTTTTGTCGATGCATTTTTGTGCAAGCATCGTGTCCTTTACCCATTCAAAGAGGCCTTTCCAAAAGGAAGTTCCTATAAGATAGATAGGAACGGGGAGTATTTTTTTTGTTTGGATCAAGGTGAGTGTTTCAAACATCTCATCGAGAGTTCCATAGCCGCCTGGTAAGAAAACAAAACCTTGGGCATAGCGAACAAACATAACTTTTCGGACAAAGAAGTAGCGAAATCTTAGCTTTAGCTTTGGATCGATATACTGGTTTGGCTCTGACTCAAAGGGAAGATCGATGACTAAGCCGCAGGAGCGCCCTTGGGCTTTTTGCGCGCCGCGATTTGCAGCTTCCATAAGGCTAAGGCCAGCACCTGTGATGATGCTAAAGCCTCTTTTTGCAATCTTATAGGCGACATCGACGCCAATCTGGTAATAGGGGCTTGTGTGCTTAAGGCGGGCGGAGCCAAAGATTGAGATTGATGGGCCTATCGATGAAAGGGTCTCAAATCCCTCTACAAACTCTGACATAATTCGAAGCAGTCTCCATGAATCGTGTGATGCGGGAGAAGATTCACTGCCATATAACTCTGGGATAATGCTGCCCATAATAACCCTTTTTTAGCGTCTTTTTGCACCATATTTATATACAAATTATTTTTCCATGGTTTTTTTTGCCATTTCGGGTACTCTGTAGGGAATGAATATTCAAGCCTTTGAACGACTGATACTGTTAAAGCATACACTTTTTGGCATGACATGGCTGGGGGCAAGCGCGCTTTTACCCTATTTGCAAAATGATCCCCCCGCTTTTCTGCTTCGGCCGTGGCTTCTTCTGATCGGAGCCTTTTGCAGCGCACGCTTTTCTGGCATGTGCTTTAATAGCTATTTCGATCGCAGCTTTGACGCAAAAAATCCACGGACAAAGAATAGACCTCTTCCGCAGGGAGAGATTTCGCCTCCAATGTGCGCTTTTCAGGCCTGTTTTTTCCTTTTTCTCTTTTTTCTTGCCAGCTGGTCGATAAATTGGCTCTCAGGTCTTATGTCTCTAGCTGTAGCACTAGCTGTGGTCCTCTATTCCCTTACTAAGAGAATCTCGCCTCTTTGCCATTTTGCCCTTGGTATCATCTATTTTTTTGCTCCTTTTTGTGCATGGGCGGCATTGACGGGTGAGATTAGCCCAAATCCTGTATTTTTTGGGCTTGCCTGCTTTTTAACAATCTCAGCATCAGATATTATCTATGCCTGTCAAGACATTGAGTTTGACCGCGCTATAGGCCTCTATAGCATCCCAGCTCTTTTTACTGTAAAAAAGGCTCTTCTTATTGCCTGCGGCTTGCATTATTTAGCTGTTGGAGCACTCATTTACGAGAGCTATCTTTTAGATTCATGGCTATTTTTTCTTGCAGCGATTCTTATTGGGCTCATCATAGCATTTTGCTATATGAAACTTTTACTTGGCCATCTTTCCTACATGGCGGCCTTTACTAGAATCAATATTTCGTCTGGAACAATCCTTTTTGCAACTTCAATACTTGAGCTAGGACTTAGATGGCGCGTTTTGTAGTTGGAATTTCCGGGGCTTCGGGAGTTCGCCTGGCCCATATTGCAATCGATGAACTGACAAAGCTTGGCCATAACATAGAACTTGTTATCTCAAGGCCAGCGTCTCTTACAATTATGCATGAGATGGGGCAAGAATATTCGAGCCCGCAGCATTTTGTAGAAAGCTTTGATAAGGAAAGGCAGTCTCTAATTCGCCTCCATAATATTTATGACTATAGCTCGCCAATTGCAAGCGGCTCTTACCAGCATGATGGATGCCTGATCATCCCTTGCAGTATGGCAACAGTTAGTGCAATTGCATGTGGTCTTTCGGATAATGTCTTGAGGCGAGCGGCAGATGTTTCGCTCAAAGAAAGAAGACGGCTTGTACTTGTTCCGCGCGAAGCGCCGCTTCACGAAATTCATCTAGAGAATATGCTAAAACTTGCCCGCATGGGAGCCACAATTTTTCCGCCAGAGCCTGCTTGGTACATGAACTTCAAATCTATCGAGGAGATGGAGAGGTTGATGGTTGGCAGAATTCTGGATCAGCTCTGCATCAACACAGGCACACCTCGCTGGGGCTGCTAAAGAATTTTACCACAGAGACACAGAGTCGCAGAGAAGAATTAGAGAGAACACAAAAGTAGTGAATTTTTTGTTTTTCTCTCTCTTTGCTTTTCTCGGTATCTCTGTGCCTCTGTGGTGAAAAAAATCACACACTCTTACTGGCCGAGGATTTTTCTAGCTAGAAGTGGTACGTTCTTTTTCTTTCTGAGGGCCATTGGGCCGCCTTGCTTGCCAGATGAGACCTCATGGAGGTTTTCGATGGCGATGAAGGCATCGTGGTCTATGCTGTAGACGAGGTTTTTGAGGTCTGCAAGCTGAAGACGTTCGATGATAATATAGAGAATTTCAGTAGATGCACCGGAAAAGCCGCCGCGACCATACATAATGGTGAGGCCAAGCCCCATTACAGGCACACCTCGCTGGGGCTGCTAAAGAATTTTACCACAGAGACACAGAGTCG
>CAYWZU010000023.1:0-835 GCA_964462925.1 uncultured bacterium | reverse complement strand
TATAGAGAATTTCAGTAGATGCACCGGAAAAGCCGCCGCGACCATACATAATGGTAAGGCCAAGCCCCATTTCGTGCATGACTGCCTTTGCTATTTCCTCATACTTTGAGGAGATGACTATAACAGACTTTGTTTCGTCAAGACCTACGATGACTGTATCCATGATCTTTACAACAACGATATAGGCGATAAGCGAAAGAAGAGGCGGATGCCAGTCTTGAAAGACAAGCCCCGCTGCGCCAAATACCAAGATATTGCAGAAAAATACTGTTTGGCCAACCGTAAAGCCCTGCTTGCGGTTGATGATAATGCCTAAAATTTCTGTGCCGTCCACGCAGGCACCGCCGCGTATAACGATACCAATGCCAACGCCAAGTATTGCACCGCCAATTACGACCACTTCAAGGTAATCACCTACAAAGGGCGAGGAGATAATGCTCGGCATTATAAAAAGGAAGAAGGCAAAGGAGAGTACTGCAGCAATCACGTGCATTACAAAACTTTTACCGAGATGGCGATACGCAAGATAGATAAAAGGCAGGTTGAAGGCGAGTAAGAAGAGAGGAAGCAGATTATTGCCAAATGCACGAGCTGCAATCATTGCAAGACCTACAGTGCCGCCGTCAATCAGATTATTTGGAAGAAAGAAGACTTTGATGGCAAACGCTGCGATAAAAGTTCCTACGAACATCTTTATGTATCCTATAAGATGTGAGGAAGAAGGCTTTGTGTTATCTGCGTTTGGCTCTTTTATTTGCTCTACTCTATGTGGTTTTGTTGGTAAACAAAACGCGGGAGACGGGGCTCGAACCCGCAACTTCCGCCGTGACAGGGC
>CAYWZU010000022.1:0-32131 GCA_964462925.1 uncultured bacterium | reverse complement strand
GAAAAAATAACTTAGGCTTTTTAGAAAATTCCTGCATCTACATTGACATCGGCAAAATCACACGCAAAGAGTCAATGAAGACAAAGATGCGCTTTATGCAGGATCTCAAAAGGCTTGATCCGCTGTATGACTGGCTAGAGGCAAAGTATCCAGAGCTTGCAGCTCATTTTCTGATGGTCAAAAATTCTCCTACGCTCTATGAGTAATAATATAAGGAGAAACCTATGTCCAATGTCGCCGTTCGTTTTTATGAAGGAATAATTCGCGCCGGAGAGAGCTTTCAGTCTTATCTACTCCTTGCAATGCGTCTTTATTGGGGCTATCAATTTTCTCAGACTGGCATGGGTAAACTCTCTAATATTGCCGCGCCTACAGCCTATTTTGAAAGCCTTGGCATTCCATTTGCAGAAGCAAATGCCTACATTGTAGGATCCTTTGAAATGATAGGAGGACTTCTTCTCATTTTGGGTTTAGGAACAAGGCTTATTGCGATCCCACTTATTGTGATACTCTGCACAGCCTATGCAACAGCGCATAGGGAAGCCCTTCTCAATATCTTCAATGATCCAGACACCTTTATCAGCCAGTCTCCCTTTAACTTCCTCTTCACATGCCTTGTGCTCTTTGCCTTTGGGCCTGGCAAGTTTTCGCTGGATTATCTCTTCTGTAGAAAAAACAAAAGCCCTTAGTAACTAGATTGACTGCAACGGGAGATAAACTGCGGGTATTACCAGAACAGTTGATCTGTGACCCCGGAAGTGAATAGACTCGCTGGCAGGTGGTGCCTTTGCGTCTAAAATGGTAGCATAGCGAAGGCCAACCAAATAGGCGGCATAGGCAGTGTTTCCATTTGGTATTACGGGCTCCTAAGCTTTGAGGCTCAAGTACAAATGTAGCTATTTGAGTAAATGATGGGCCAAATGGCAAAAAGTCTAGCTAAACTCTTCTTGCATTATCATCAGGATATAAATAGGCAGGATCAAACTCAGGCTTTGAATCACTTTGAGATGATAACTATTTCCGCAAAGAATAAATTACAATCCTTGCTAAGATATTGCTAGGGGTTTTACCTATAACCACCATGCTAAGGCTCTCATAGGGTTCCTTGTTAAGCGCATTAAAAACAGGTTCCTGAAAGACGTGTGTGCTTTGTGCTAACTCGAGATATGCACAATGCACGCACCGCCTCATTTATTTTGTTAATCAAGAAGAGTAGCTACTTAGTACATAGTTACCTTATTCTAGCGAGCTGCAGAATCTAGGATTGTTGAGTGCTGAATAAATAAGGAAATGTATGGTCTATTTTCATCCTAATAATAGTCTTATGGCCGCTCCGCTTAATTTGTTGAACAACAATGTTTGCTTGCTTGATCGTATTGTAGATTTTGCTGCAAAAGGTG
Organism: uncultured bacterium; assembly: GCA_964462925.1. Lineage (GTDB taxonomy): Bacteria > Chlamydiota > Chlamydiia > Chlamydiales > FEN-1388 > SZAS-7. The sequence goes on along the minus strand of CAYWZU010000022.1, from coordinate 30,731 downwards.
AAGATGGAAAATGTGACAAGTCCATTTTATGTGTAATACAGCTGACATGTAAGGCTTTTGAAAAACTTGTTATAGGGAAGATATTGCTACTCTCTTATTGGTCTGTAGAGAGGCCCTTGAGTGATTCTTTAACGAATCTAAATCAGAGAAAGCTTCAGATTATTCGTAATTGCTCTCAGGGATTGCCTGTCATTGTACATTTGCAGTCCTACATTGCAAGAGGTGGCGATCCCAAGTTCGTATTCAAAACGGCACTCAGTAAATTGACTGACAGAGATGTAGTTACAAGAGCATCTATAGTTCACTTGTTTTGGCTTTTTACAAGAAACAGAATATGTCCTGCATCTCGTTCTTTTACAACAGCAGCCATGGCTTTTTTGGACCCCGAAGATGATGTAAGAAGGAAAGCTGTAGATATTTGCACTGCCTTAATTCAAAGAGGAAGTTATATAAAAAAAATAGTTCTTATGGCATCTACGGCGAATGTGCAAGACACTGCCACTGTCTTAGTTCTGTTTCAAAAATTAGTTAAAAATAATTATGGGATTGAACCTGCAACAAGAGCGGCAATCAGGGCATGCCCAATTCCAGATCCAAAGGTAAGAGTCGAAGCGGTAAAACTCTTGAACGCTCTAATGAAAAGAAATAAAGCTACAAATAAGGGCTTCAAATGTGCTATTTATGCATGTAAGGATCTTGTTGAAAATGTCACCTTAGAAGCTTTGGGGTTGTTTCAAGCACATTTCGAGAAAAATCCGAATGTAGAAAATGCTGTTGAAGTAGCAGCACGAGCCTGCCTTCATACAAGTTCTAGAGTGAGGTTTGAAGCGGTTGCATTCATTAGAAAGTTTGTAGAAAGAAATTATGCAGCAGCTCATCCTGCAGTCACTCTTGCACTCAACGCATTACCCGAGGCATGTGCGGATTTAGATTATCAGGTTACTAATGAGGTTATTGAACTCTTTTGGTTTCTTATAGAAAGGGATTGTGGACTTGAACAGGCCTTAGTAGTGACTTTGAGGGTCTATGCGAGTCCATACACAAAAATTAGACCAGAAGCGATGAAGCTTTTACTAGCTCTCGTTGAAAGAAATTATCAGCTAGAAAAAGTAGTTATGGTCACCTCTCAAGTGCCTGCAGAGATCACTATTGATGATGTTGAACTGTGTAGTCTTCTCTTTAAAAAAAATCATGGAATAGAACAAGCGTCGCAGGTTGCATTACAAGCCGCAATAAATCCGATGTGTGTGATTAGCGAGGCAGGTATAAAACTCCTAATTTCTTTATTCGAAAACAACCATGGAGTTGCAGAGGCTTTAGAATATGCAAAATATCTTGAGAATAGAGGAAAATTTTCTAATGATGGAGAACAATTGCGTTTTTGCATCTTTCTTCTAAAGCGAGGACATATCTTTGAAAACCCTCCTTTAGGCATTCTCCCATGCCATAGCATAGAGTCTCGAGTGGAATACCTAGAGGCCCTTGTTAAAAATGGCCAAGGTGTAGAACGAGCTATCGAGTGTCTTCATAGTGATATTCCTATAGGGCGATATAAAGAGCGCTCTAGTTTTTATCAGCTCACTCTGCGTGACGAGCTCTTTGTACGTCTTCGATCTGCTATTTGTGAATCGGAGAAGAGCATGAGGATTGTTGTAGCGTATGCGTCTCAAATGTCTTGCGATCTTATATTCAGGATGAACAGAGATGAGAGAGAGTTGCAGTTCGATCCTAAATTCAGGGAGATCGCAGTCGTTATGGACTTATTATATGATATTGCAGAACAGGGTTTTTATCTTAAAGAAATAGCTGCATGTCTCTCTAAAATAACTTCAGATGTTGACGCGGTGCAAGCTAAAGTATTATGCGTTTATAGAAGTTTAGTAAATAAAGATTTTGCAGTTATTAATGCCGCATGTTTGGTAGAACATATGCGAAATCAGGTGCTAAAAGGTTGTGTGAGTGAAGAGGCAGTAAAACTGCTTTCCAGTCTTGTTGTAAAAGGGTACGCGCTTAAAGAAGCAACCGAAGCATTGCGTCACTTTGCCAGTACCAATCCTTTGTTCGCTAATTGCACTCATGATCATGTTTATGAGCTTTGCACCGCGTTATTAGAAAAAAATTGCAATATCTTTACTCTTGCAATAAGGGTGTATGACAAAGTTCACAGAATTACAATGAAAAAACTGGAGCTTTTGCTTGCTCTTGTAAACAGACATCAGGCAATTGATTTGGCTTTTGACGCACTTGCTGCACTTGCTGCAGATAAACCAAATATAGAGTTGCAGCCTGTGGTGATTACACTCATTCAAGCACTCAAAAAATATGATTTTGATGGCTTGATTGGGCAGTTTTCAAATTTGACAATTGTTGAACAAAATCCATGAAGAAATAAAAAGGAAAAAGAATAGCTCTCTTCAGGTTTTACCAGAATTAGAAGTTACACGATGATTCGATCACAATTCATATCTGCACTTGCTTCTAGCGATCCTTTAGATGTCTTGCGCTCTTTGACTTCCTATGGCAAGTTGTCCCTAAGTTATCTCTCATGCAAAAGAAAAGCCCTTAAGTGTGTCTTAAGGGCTTTTCTGGTTAATTAATCGAGTGAAATGTTGTTTATAGAAACGTTAGCACCTATGTCGAAGTTTGGATTATTTTTTGATCCGATATTTTCGATATAGGCATTAAACAATGCAGGAGTTGACTGATTGTCTGAAAAACCTGCACTACCGTTAGAAAGTGCTTTAGATTCCTGAACGACACCGTTTGAGGAATCAATCATGAGGAAGCCTTCATCGGCATTTGAACTAGAAGTAGTTCCAGCGATTTCAAATACGTCAACATTTTCAAACTTGATTCCAACACCTGATGCAGCTGGAAAATAGCCAATACTGAGTTCAAGACCTGGGTTGTTTGTGATCGCATCAATCAATGCATCCCCATCTAGTTCGCTAACAGAGCAATTGACCTGAGCATTTGATCCGGTAAAGCTTGAAGTGGGATTAGATTGAACAATGATTGTAGCGATATCTCCAGCTGCAACGCATCTGCCAACACGTGTTACAGAGCCTGCACATGAGGGCCATGACCATTTCATTACGCCAATTTTTCCTGTCAGGTCATTAATTAGGCTGGTGCAGGCATTAAGAGGGTCTGCAAGCGCTCCGGCTGCAGTTACTGGTGTAGTAACAGGCAAGGATGCATTTGTTAACACAGCAGCAACCGGTGGCAGAACTGGGGGATCCACTGTTACAAATAATTGAGTAGATGTAGAGCCTGTACTCAATACATTGCTATTTTCTATCAAAGCGTTTGTAGCGTTAGAGAGGGAAATCCCTGTGCAGTCTGTTAGGAGGGCTACTCCATTTGTGTCTCTCACAGTCACATTTTTGATGACGATATTTTTCGTGCCATCACTATAGATTCCAGAGGATACAAATGAGCCTCTTGTCGCAAAGATGTCTGTATCTTCGATCGAAATGGCATTTTGGTTACCTGGGGTAACATAGATGCCGTATCCTTCGTCAGTAAGCGAGGCAGATCCATTATTTTGTATTAGGGAGTTTCTTACAGTAATATTTCCGCTTCCACCAAGTGCTTCAGCCCCAATAGCAAGTCCTGCGCCAATCACTTTTTTGCTGAGGGTGCCATTTTCATTAAATATGCAATTTATGCACTGCACGTAAATATTGTTGTAGGTAAGAATGCCTGCATTTCCATTATTAGATGCAGATGAGTCTATGAGTTCAACATTACCAGAGTGGAAATTATATCCCACGCAAGCTGCTGCACCAGGAAATTCAGAATAATCAGCATTGTCAGGAGCATCATTAAGATTTGCTTGACAGTTTACTAGTCTGATCGCGTTTGTTCCACCTGAGCAGGCAAAGCCTTGTATAAACTGGGCGGCTTCTGTGTAGCCTGTGTTGCTGTTCATTCGGCAATTTTCAAGTAAGTTATCGCTGGAATTTACGCGAATCGCAATATAGCTCGTAACTCCATCAGAACTTCCATTCGTGACGTTATTAGAGATCTCGCAATTTCTCATCGTTATTTCATTAGTGGATGGACCATCAAAAAAGTTAACTGTCCAAATACCATGCATGTTGAACCAGCTGATATCTTCAGCAACATTTGAGCTAATCTGTACATTTTCACATGATGCATATGAACTATTGCAATAGACAATGCCGCAATATTCAAATGCCATGTAGTTGATCGTTCTATTTTCATTAAACTTATAGCCGTTGACATTGCACATGTCGCTAAAGAGTATGAACAAACCATCAAAATTTCTATCTGTTCCAGAAGACTCGTCTACGTTGCCGCATACTTCGCAATCAAGAATTGAGCAGCTTGTAGACTCTGCAAGGAATATGCCAAAAAATGTGATGCCAGGATCTTTATAGGTATTGTTGTTTACTCGTACACTATTTAGATCAACCTCTGAGCAGCCTGATAGTGTGACAAAAGATCCAAGTGGTGTGTAGAAAAGACTTTCAGATGGGCTGCACGTATTAAGCGAAACATCTGCATTTTCTATAGTGCCTGTATGGCAGTCTGCGAGCTCAATTGCAGACCCTATCGTGCAGGTATATCCCGTAACTACAAGATTTTTAGCTACAAAGTTATCCGTAGTTTCTAGAAGGAGTGCTCTTTCTCCAACAGCAAGAGCTCCGCCGCCGAAGAAATCAATGTTAGTTACAGTAACTGCACTCGAGTCTACAACGTGGATTGCATTTCGGCTATTTTTTTGCATCGTCAAGTTCGAGACTTCCATGTCGAATACAGAATTTACTAAAATTGCATTTTCACTTCCGCCAGTAATAGAACCGTTAGAGATTCTAATATGTTGAATCGTCTTTGATGAGGGGAGAGAAAAGGCACTCGATGCTTTTTTAGCAAACGTTTGATAGGTAATATCGCGTATTTTAGCATCTTGACTTGGTTCTTTTTGTAAAAAGTCAGCAATGGCTTTATCTTTGCTGTAGATCATGCGGCGAGATGCTGTGGCTTTTGCTTTTGTCAGTGCTACTTGCGGCAAGCTAGATCCTACAATAATTGCATTTGCAAGCGGTGAAGAGAGTGTATGGCAGCAAAGATCTAGGCAGACATTGTCAGATGCAATCTGAATTGTGCCGCGCACATCTTGTTCTAAATGGTATTTGCCAGGTTTTGTAAGTATCAGTGTTCCATGTTGTTTATCCATGCAATGCTGTGTGATACCTTTTGATTCGCAGCCTTCTGAACTGCAACATCCGGCTGTTAGAGATGAGCATATACATGCAAGTAAAGCAAGTACGCTCGTTACATATGATTTGAGATTCACAATAAGTTCCTTCCGTAAGTTAAGAGCTAGCCGTTTTTTACACATTGAGCGACTAGGTTATTGTGTTATACTTCAAATCGAAATTTTATCCAATATTTTATGAAAATCTTTAGTTGGTGTTTAAGAGTGATTCAACTCGCTCCCAGTCGATGATGTTCCAGAAGTTATCCATGTATTCGTCGCGGCGGTTAAGGTATTTGAGGTAGTAGGCGTGCTCCCAGACATCGCATGCGAGAATGGGCTTTCCGCGCACCTTTGAAATATCCATGAGGGGATTGTCTTGATTGTGGGAGGCATATACTTGAAGTGAGCCATCTGGCAGGCGAACAAGCCATGCCCAGCCGCTGCCAAAGTCTGTGACACCAGCTTCTTTGAACTGTTTCTTAAATTCATCAAAGGAGCCGAAGTTTTTTGTAAGCTCTGCAATAAGCTTTGCGCTAGGACCTGGATTATTCTCAGCAGACCTCAGAATGCTCCAATAAAAGGTGTGGTTCCAGTGACCTCCTGCATTATTGCGGATGGAGGCGGGAAGTTTTCCTGCAGTACGTATAAGGGTATCAAGATCCTTATTTTGCGAGGCGCTTCCTTTCACTGCCTTATTGAGTGCATCGACATATGCTTTATGATGGCGATTATAGTGTATATCTACTGTCTTTGCATCGATAGAAGGCTCTAGCGCATCGTATGCGAAGGGAAGTTTTGGAAGTGAAAAGGGAAATTGCTCCTTACCTGCAAGCTCGACCATATCTGGTTTTTGTGAATCTTGCATCTGCATGGCTGTTATGAGTGTAAGAACAAGAGCAACTGCAAATCCATAGGCCGTTTTTTTCCAGTTCATAATCTCCCCAAATTTTTACTTGTGAATACAAATAAAATTAATTTGAGTCAAAAAAAATCCTCGGCTAAGTAATCTTTCGATTTCTACGCCGAGGAAGATAAGATCCTCGATCACTTGATTTTAGTGACCGAGGAAGATGAAATCCCAGGTTCACTTCGTTTATTCAACTAGGAACCCGGGAATCTTTTGAGAGGGGTTAAAAGTCCCGGGGGGTTGAACCCCGGGAACCACTCTTCCTATCTTTATTAAACACCATTTTGATTAATTTGACAAGTAATTTATTTAACATATTTAAAGTGCTTATAATAAGATACTTGCGATTGTCAGTAAAACTGCTCAAAGGTTTGCAGATTGCTTTTGCGGATTTTGTCTTCTTCCGAGTCCTCATCTGTGATTGGCTCAAGACTTGTGCTTGGCTTCATGGCGGAGGGCTTGTTGATGTCTTTGATAACATCTTGGTAGGGATCGGAGATGACATTGTTAAAGCAGGTGATATCTGGATAGCCCCTTTCTTTTGCAAGCTTGTATTGCTCTTCTCCGCCAAAGATTGCAAAGTAGATGTCACGCACTGTGACAGCTTCATCCCTTTTGCAAAGTTCCTGGATTGTACTAAGCCTTTCCTTTTGTGCTTTGAGGCATAAGGGATCGATGTTTAGGGTTTTATGATAGGCATCGAGGCGCTCTTGCCATAAAGGATGGGTGAGTATCATGCGAAGAGCTTTATCAATTGGTTTTTTTGCCTGAGGAAGACCGAGTAAAACAAGTCGGCAGAGTACAACGGGTTTATCTACCCTATTGTAGGGAGGCATAATCTCTTCAAGATCAACCTCCACAATATCTACAACCCTTTTATTCTTGGATACCATAAGGTAGTTGCCAATATGATGTGCGCCAACTCCTTTAAAAATGCCTGAAAGGCAGGCAATATGCACTTTTGCTGGAGGGATGGTAGCAAGCTCTTTTAGTCTGTCTTTTTGATAGATGAAGTTGCCAATAGGCTCTCCGCCCTCAACATAGCGCTGGACAATCCCGACCTTGCCATCTGCAAATTCAGCTTTTTTTGTATATGGAACCATGCCAAAGCCAAAGAGCCTATCCATTTCATACCCAATTACCTCAAAATCTGTGACAGTTGTGGTAAGGGGCATGTCAGGAATAAGCGTTAAAAAGGAGGAAAAGCAAAGTGGATGATGAAGTTTTACTTCCTTTGGCACCTTCACTTCTATAGACTGCTTAAAGAAGGCAAAGGGCTTTTTCTCTCCCTTCGATATTGCAACCCAAGCCGGATTATGCCCCCGCTCATCTTCAGAGAGCGCTTTTAGCTCATAGGGCTCCTCAAGCTTTTTCAGGAAGGCATCAGCAGAGGTTTTTTCGGTCCCAAAAAACCGGTTTGCAAATTCTGTATAAGCTCGGGTGGACTCTTCATCGTAGCGTCCCGAAGTAAGCTCTGAATAGATCGAATCTTGTGGATCTGCCATAAGTAATACCAGAGACAATGCTGCTATCATTTATAGCTTTACACCTAGCTTGGTTAAAAGTGCATCAACATTTTGCTCATCTTGGTAGTAAGAGTGGTTATTGTCTCGCTCTCTTAGCTCTTTGTAGAAGGATTTAAGCTCTATAAGGTGCATTTTGAGCTCGTCGACTTTTTCTTTTGATAGATTGTTCATTATGCTTTTGCATAGCCCCCAGCGTGCATTTGAGAGAAGAAACCGTGTTTCAAAATTGTCATTTTCTGAAGGGTACTTACCAATAACAGATAAATAGAGACCAATCGCTTTTCTAAAATGCTCTTCAGATTTAGATGGGTCTGAGTTGCTGTAATATATACCTCTCATATTTTCAACCTGCGCAAGACGGCGATCAAATTTGTATGCGGTCGCTGTTCCTTTATAAGCCTGTTCAGTAAGAGCAAGAACTGGAATATAGCAGTCAACGAGTTCTGTAGTAGCGTTTGGCGTTCCTTGTCTTACCATAAAGCGAGCACGGTTATAGGCAAAATCTTCCCTTTTTTCTAAATCATCGCCAATAAGGGCATTTGTAAAATCATCCATTCGTTTGTGAAAGGAATGGAATTTAGGAGCATCTGCAGTGAGCTCATCGATGTTTTGGTAGGAAAAACTTAATCTGATGAACGTATCTGCAAGTAGTGCGCTTGGGCGTGGGTCAAATTGAAGGCGATCTACAGTCTGGAAATATTTGCCATTTATTCCTCTTGCAAAGCCTAGAGATGACACTAATGCATCAAGGGATTCGGCCTTTTCCCAGCCCGTGTTGATGGTGGTAAGTTGAAGTACAACTGAAAGCTCAAGAAGGGACGCTGCTTTTCGAAAACCCTCATCTGCATCGCCATCTGCTCCAGCCTGCCCATAGCAGGTCTCTGTTGCATACTGAAGAAAAAGGCGAAAGAGAAGATCATCTTGAGGACGAGTTCGAGCAATCTGAAAGGCAGCTTCATAGTGAGCGCGTTTTGCGACAAGATTTAGCTCACTTTTAGCTTCAGAAAGATAGTTTTCGAGATTTTGTTCAGGATTTGCAGCTTCAACATGAACAGTTTTAGAAATATTGCTTACAGGCTGCATAGTAATCTCCTAATATGATTTCACTCACATTATAGCAAACTACTAAGAATAAAAACAATTACCACAGAGACACAGAGTAACAGAGAAAAAGAGAGAAGAGAAAACAGAATTTATTTTACTCTTATTTCTCTTCTCTGTGCCTCTGTGTCTCTGTGGTTAAAAAATCCTAACCAGCTTCTTCGTCTTCTTTGGCGTCTGAGATGAGCGCTTCAGAAATGAGCACAATACCCGCTGCAGATGCTGCAAAGATGAGCACATTTTTGACAACCTTTGCCGGATCGATGACGCCTGCCTTCATGAGGTCTTCTACCTGCTCCGTAATGGCGTTAAAGCCGATGTTCGTAGAGCCTTTTGCTACTTCGCCAAGGATAACTGAGCCATCTTGGCCGGCATTTACGGCAATTTGGCGAAGAGGAGTTTCGCAAGCGATGCTAAAGAGCTTAGCTCCGAGGAGTTCATCGCCTTCTAATTTAAGGTCAGAGACTGCTTTTGAAGCACGAAGGAGTGCGACACCGCCGCCTGGGACGATGCCTTCTTCAATAGCTGCTTTTGTTGAATTAAGGCTATCTTCAAAGGCTTGCTTTTTGTTTTTAAGCTCTGGCTCTGTAGCTGCGCCTACGCGAATCACTGCTACGCCGCCGCTGAGCTTTGCGCGTCTTTCTTCAAGCTTTTCAACATCGTAGGAAGAGGTTGTGTTTTTGATTTCTGCTTCAATCTGCTTGAGGCGCTCTTCGATTTTCTTTTTGTCGCCTGCGCCGTGGATGATTGTGGTGTGATCTTTTGTGATCTGCACTTTATCTGCAGACCCGAGCATGGATGGATCAGCTTCTTTCAGATTAAAGCCAGCATCTTCTGAGATAAGGGTAGCACCGGTAAGAGCTGCGATATCTTGCATCATCGCTTTTCTGCGATCGCCAAAGCCAGGAGATTTTACCGCACAAACTCGTAGCATGCCGCGAAGTTTATTTACTACGAGGGTAGCAAGTGCATCGCCTTCGATGTCTTCAGCAATGATAAGGAGCTCTTTTCCAGTTGTTGCTGCGTGCTGCAAGATAGGAAGGATGTCATGAACTGAAGTGATTTTCTTATCGACAAGGAAAATAAGCGGCTTTGACTGCTCAACAGTCATTTTTTCCTGATTTGTGCAGAAATAGGCGCTGAGATAGCCTCTATCAAACTGCATACCTTCTACGATTTCGATCTGTGTTTCGGTTCCTTTTGCTTCTTCAATAGTGATGACGCCTTTTTTACCTACTTTTTCGATCGCTTCGCTTATTGTTTTGCCTATCTCTTCGTTGCCAGATGCAGAGACTTTTGCGATGTTAAAGATGTCATTTGCGTCTTTTACAGGAATTGCCATCTTTTCGATCGATTTGATGATGGCATCAAGTGCCTTTTCCATGCCGCGCTTAAGGCCAATTGGGCTTGCTCCGCTTGAAATGTAGCGAATGCCATTATCGACAAGTGCGCGAAGAAGGAGCGTTCCTGTTGTTGTGCCGTCGCCGCATTTTTCTTTAATCTTCTGCACAACTTCTTTTGCGATAGAGACGCCCATGTTTTCAAAGCTATCTTTAAGCTCAACATCTTTAACAATGGAGGAGCCGTCATTTGTGATTGTTGGAGCGCCCCAAGCTTTCTCAAGACCAACATTTCGGCCTTTAGGGCCAAGTGTGAAGGCAACGACATCCGCTAGCTTTTTAATGCCAGAGAGTAGTTTTTGACGTGCTTCTTCTTCAAAAATAATTTCCTTAGGTGTTGTAGCCATAGTCTGTAGCTCCTCTTGTGTTATTGTGTATAGTTATAGCGAGTTTGACGAAATTTCGCAAGCGATTTAGCAAACAAAAGGCTCAAGTGCCAAATTTACGTATGAACAGCATTATACACGGTGCGTTTTGAAATATTTAATTGTTTTGCGACCTTGCTGATAGCCTCTTTTGTGGAGCACGATGCTGCAACATCAGAAACGAGCATGTTCAGTGTCTCTTTTGAAAAAAGCACGTCTGTTTCTTCTTTCTTTTTTCCTTCTATAAGCAACACTATTTCACCAAGAAATGGCTTTTCCTTGTGGCGAGCTATCAGCTCTTCGGGCGATCCGCTCAGAACCTCTTCGAAGTGTTTTGTAAGCTCTCTTGCAATGCACACCCGGCACTCAGGATCTAAGCTTGCAAGTTTTTTTAATGTGTCGATAATGCGCTCTGGAGACTCATAGCAGATCGATGTGCCTGGATAGGAGAGGAGATCCTCCAATGCTTCGTCTGGTTTTTTGGGCAAAAAGCCTACAAACTGAAAGGGTGTTGGTTCAAATCCAGAAAGTGTAATCGCTACGAGGAGGCTTGACGCTCCAGGTATTGCAGTGACTGCAAGATTGTGCGCTCTACACTCTCGTACCAGCACAAAACCCGGGTCAGAAATAAGGGGAGTGCCTGCATCAGATATAAGGGCTATTTCTTTACCAGCTTTTAAGTCTTGAATAACCTGATCGAGCTTTGCAGCTTCGTTATGCTGGTGGTAAGAGATAAGGGGTTTTTGAATTTCGTAATGAGTAAGAAGTTTTAGGCTGTGTCTTGTATCTTCAGCGAGGATATAGTCTACGCGCTTCAAAACATCAAGCGCTCGTAGAGATATATCTTGAAGATTGCCAATTGGGGTTGCGATAAGATAAAGCATAGGTGGCACCCAGATTCGAACTGGGGATCGAAGCTTTGCAGGCTTCTGCCTTACCACTTGGCCATGCCACCATGCTAGAGTATTCTAGCTACAACACGCTTTTATGAAAAGTCAATTTTCGAGACCGAGACCGTGACCGAGACCGAGACCGCCACTTTTACTAAAATTTCTTTATGTCAACTAATCGGTCACGGACACGGGCTCGGTCTCGGTCTCGAAATTTTCGGAACCATAAATACTGGGATTTGATATAACCTTGCTTCTTTATTTGGTTGCATATGGCAAAACCTACACTTTTTGAAATGACAAGACTGCTCCATACAGACCCATGTCCCGATATTGCTATTGCTGGAGTCGCCACAGATAGCCGTGAAGTTAGGCCTGGAATGCTCTTTGTTGCACTCAAGGGGCAAAAGGTAGATGGCCATGATTATGTCGAAGAGGCTTTTCAAAGAGGTGCTGTAGCATGTCTTGTTGAGCCGCATTTCCCCAAAAGAGCGTTTTGCATACGAGTGCCAAGCCCTCTTGATGCCTTGCAGGCTATTGCCTCATGGCATGTTGCAAGATCTAAGGCAACTGTAATTGCAATCACGGGATCGCTTGGCAAAACAACTACAAAAGAGTTTCTAAATACCATCCTCAAAAGTAAGTATAAGACTGCCTGCACAAGCGGCAACCAAAACTCCCAAGTCGGCATGGCAGCATCCCTTATAAACAATGTAGAGGGGGATGAGGAGTTTTTGGTGGTTGAGATGGGGATGACAAAAGCTGGACATATAAAGCGTTTAGTAGATGTAGTTCCTCCTGATCTAGCACTTCTTACTGAAATTGCGCTTGTACATGCAGAAAATTTTGCCTCAATAGATGATATTGCCCATGCAAAGGCAGAAATTTTTTCCCATCCCAAGACTCGTTTAGCACTTATTAGTAAAGATTCTCCCTGCACAGCCCTTTTACAAAGCTTAGCTCTCTGCAAGACAATGACCTATGAGGTGACACTCGGGCTTCAATCAGCTGTATCGCTTCCTGCGCCTCATCTATACAAAAATTTGAGTGCAGCCTTTGCAATGGCAAAATGCTGCAGCATGACTGATGCAGAAATACAAAAGGCATTTAAAGACCTTGCTTTACCAGAAAAGCGTCTTGAAAAGGTAATTAAGGGAAATATTACCTTTATAGATGACTCATATAATGCAGCCGAGCCCTCTTTAAAAGCAGCCCTTAGCTATATCAAGGCACAAAAGGCCAAGCGAAAAGTAGCAGTGATCGGGCAGATGCGAGAGCTTGGGTCCTTTTCAGAGGCATGCCATAAGGCAGTTGGCGAGCATGCTATAGAGTGCGTGGACAGGGTCTTCTGTCTTGGCGAGGAATGTGCACCTATAGCTTCTCTTTGCGCCGCGGCAAATTTTCCCTGCAAACATTTTATCGATTTTTCAGAACTTGTTACAGCGCTCAAAAATGAACTTCAGGATGATGATCTTGTGCTCCTCAAAGGATCAAGATCAAATGGGCTGTGGCGAGTACTAGAGCATTTTTAAGGATAGTATTACTATGTTATATTGGCTTCAGGAATATTTAACTGACATCGGCTATCATGTGCCGGCAGTTTTTGGCTATACGTCGACGAGAGTCATTTTAGCTGCGCTTACAAGCTTATTATTTTGTCTTTTTGCAGGTCCCTATTTCATAAGGCGGCTATACGAGCTAAAAATTGGCCAGCCTATCCGCGAGATGGAAGGGTTTTTGCTTGGCGATCTCCATAAAAACAAAAAAAATACACCTACAATGGGCGGCATTCTGATGATAGCATCGATGCTGTTATCACTTTTTCTTTGGATGGATCTTAAAAGCCCATTTACCCTCATACTGCTTTTAACAACTGTTGTCCTTGGCTTTCTTGGCGGATATGATGACTACCTTAAGCTCTACTATAAAAATCCAAATGGCCTCTCTGCACGAAAAAAACTTGCCGTCCAGCTTATCTGGGCACTTCTTGTTGCAGCCTATCTGCAGATTCCAGCCTTTTCGCAGATTTTACATGTTGGCAGCTGGTTTGATCCTCCTGTAATACGTGAGTTTTTTACGGATGTAAAACTTGGACATCAACTTACTCTGACAGACTATTCTAGCAGGCTCTACATCCCATTTTTCAAAGAGCCTATCTATATTTTTTCTGGCATTGGGCTTCTCTTTATGTGGGCATTTTATGCCTTTGTGATCGTAGGATCATCTAATGCAGTAAACCTTACAGATGGCCTCGATGGACTAGCTACTGGCCTTGCAATGTTTGTTGCAGCAGCAATGGGAACCTTTGCCTTTTTAGCAAATAACCAGGACCTTGCCCACTATCTAAACATACTCTATGTACAAGGGAGCGGAGAGATTGCCATCTATATGGCAGCGGTGTGCGGTGCCTGCCTTGGCTTTTTGTGGTTCAACTGCCATCCCGCGCAGCTTTTTATGGGAGATATTGGCTCTCTTACCCTTGGCGGCGTGCTCGGCGTTTCTGCTGTGCTTCTCAAACGAGAGTTTTTCTTAGGGCTTGTTGGAGCAATCTTTGTAGTAGAGGCGCTTTCAGTGATACTGCAGGTGCTTAGCTATAGATATCGCGGCAAAAAGCGCATCTTTTTATGCGCTCCGCTCCACCATCATTTTGAATATAAGGGCTGGCCTGAGTCCAAAGTGGTTATTCGCTTTTGGATTATAGGGCTTTTGCTTGCACTTGTGGGCCTTGCGTCAATTAAGTTTCAGTGAAAGAATTTTACCACAGAGACACAGAGAAAAAGAGAAAAAAAATTAACCGCAGAGAACGCGGAGATCGCAGAGAAAAAGAGAGAAAAATTATATTTTTACTCTGCGATCTCTGCGGTAAAAAAATGAGGGAAGGCTTTGAGAGAGGTTGGTGTAATTGGGCTGGGGAAGAGTGGGAAGTCGGCTCGGGAGTTTTTAGAGAGTAGGGGATATAGAGTTTGGGCGACAGATGATAAGCTGCAAGAGGGGGCGATTTCTGCGGAGGAGTTTGTTCAAAAAGACTTTGAGTTTGTTGTAATTTCTCCTGGGGTGCCTCTTTCTCATAAAGCTGCTGTTGCTATTACCTATAAAAATATTCCTCTTTTTTGTGATGTTGAGCTTGCCTTTAGAAATATACGGAATCGAAAAGCGCTTGGGATTACGGGCTCTAATGGAAAAACCACAACAACAAGTTTAACAGCACATATTTTGCAGGCAAAGGCAGTGGGAAATATTGGTCTTCCAATACTATCAGAGCTTGATGATGGCAAAGAGACGCTTGTTATCGAACTTTCTTCTTTTCAGCTTGAAACTATGAGTGCGAATGCTCTTGATGCTGCCTGCATTCTTAATATTACCCCAAATCACCTTGACCGTCACGGTACTATGGAGGCATATGCTGCCGCAAAGGGCAGAATAGAGCTATGTTTAAAACCAGATGGTGCACTTTGGGTAAAAGATGGTTTAAAGGGGCATTTTCATTTTGGATTTGATCCAAGATGCGATCTCTACTCTGATGGCATGCATCTTTTTCGTTTTGGGCAAAAAGAAGAGGGGCTTCCAGACTCGCTGCAAGGTAAATTTTCCTATGAAGTTGAAAATTATATGGCTGCCTATGCGCTATGCCGACATCTAGATACAGCTCCTGAAGTATGCCGGGCGGCATTTGATACCTTTACAAAGCCAAAACATCGCCTGCAGTATGTGGCAACAAAGAATGGTTTTCATTTTTATGATGATAGCAAGGCAACAAGCGTCGATGCTGTGCTGAGAGCTGTAGAATCTATACAAAATCCTATCGTATTAATAGCAGGGGGAGTGCATAAGGGCTATCCCTACCATGTATGGCAAAAGCCTTTTAAAGACAAGGTGAGGGCCTGCGTCCTCATTGGAGAAGCAAAAGAATTAATAGAAAAAGACTTAGAGCATGCCGTTCCTACACTATTTGCAGATAGCCTTGAAGAAGCTCTGCAAAAGGCTATGCAGCTTGCGATCCAGCAAGATGCCATCTTGCTCTCTCCTGGCTGTGCAAGCTATGATATGTTTTCAAGCTATGAAGAGCGCGGCAACAAATTTCAAGAACTCGTTAATGCATTATAAGGAATAATAGACTATGTCAGCATTACAACCAGCAGGTGAATTTTTTAATTTTAATACTATTGAGCTTCCTCCGCAAAATCAAATGGTTGCAAGCGGAGCAATCTGGGGCCTTTTTGGCTCATGTATGGAGATGCTGTATCCAGCAAGCACTCCTGGGTTATTCACAGCTGCAGCAGCTGGATTTGGTGTAGGAGAAGAGCTTGGCGAGGCCTATCTTAAGTCAAGATTTTCCCAAAAATATAGCTTTCTAAATCCGCTTATTTCATCGGGGACAATGGCGGCGCTTCTTGTAGGAGGAGCTGCACTCTCTGATCAACTTCCAATGCCTGCAAGAGCTGCGGTGACAGCAGGCTATCTTTTTGCGCTTACTGTGAGTTTGCCAAAGATTTTTATTGCAAGCCCTTGCTACTCTCGTGTCCTCTCTTGGCTTTCTACCCATCAAAAGCTGGTGTAAGCAATTTATGAGCGTAACATCAGTAAGAGAATTGATTAGTCAACTCGAAATTTTGGAAGCGAGTGACGAGACCTTAGATACACTGCACAACATGCTAGATGATCGCATCAAAGCTGCCTGGAAAAACCTTACAAATGAAGAGTGTAGCCATGTTGCAGAAGCGACTTCGCTCCTCTATATTGCAGGCGATTTCAATTCAGATGCTGAGGAAGATTCCTGCTCAGATAGTATAGAGAGCCTTACGCTTGAAGAGCTATTAGTGCCTGATACTTCGGCAGGAGTAAGAGTTGCAGATATCAACTGTCCAGCGAAAACAGAAATGGCAAAATACTATGATTCCAGAAAAATTACGTACTTATGATTTCCGAGACTACTGCCGATATACTGGTCCTTTCGGGCAAAGCTGGAGGGAAAACATAGAAAAATATCAAATAGAGCCTCAGGCTACGCCTCAAGCAACGGCATATGCCAATTTGGCACGAGTAGTTGAGCTCGCAAACAACTGGCGAAAACATGAAAGAAACACTCCTGTAGGCTTAACACTTTATCCTTGCTACAGTAAGGGCTCACTTTTTGTCCGTTTGCTTATCACAAGTGATGATGCCTTTATACTTGTCAATGAAGCCGCTCAGCAATGTGCGCTAAATAGCAAAGGAGAGCAGGTTGGGGTCTTTGATAAGCCAAAAAATATGTCAATTGATGAGTTTTTCCTTAGTGCATGCTACGCCGCAAGGTCGGTAGGAAATCAACTACTTGGTTTTTATCAAGAAGGGGAAGACGCCCAGATATTGACATCCACTTATGATGCGAGCTTTAATACCGCATTCTATAGATCTCTTAAAATAATACTCACAGATTCAGTTTCACATCCTGAGCTTTTAGAAAAGGCCGTTAAGGTAGCTGCTCGAGCAAATAATCGAGCTTTATTTGAATTAGTTGGCGCCCGTGCTCTTGAAAAAGCAAGTGAAACGGGGGATTTGACAACATTATGCAACCTCATAATGATGGGCGTACCACCATCCTCTGATGCAAAAGCATTGGCAATTGCCAAAGCAAATGACCATCAAAAAATCGTCAATTTTTTCGATACCCTATCACGGATGAGTGGGAGCTCTTTGTAAGGCAGTTCAATTGGGATAAACCAAATGTGTTGAATTTTCCTTGGTCCTTAAAAAAGAAAACCAGTACGCTTCGAGCATGCGCTAAATTTTTTAAGGAGATCAATTGTGAAAAAAAATCTATTTTTATGTTTGCTCGCTACTGGACTCGGTGTATACTCTTTAGCTTCAGCTTTGCCCGTAAATGACCTAAAAAGATCTGCTGCTAAATTTCAAAGACCCTTTCAACAAAAGCTAATGCAAAAAATTGCAGAGGCAAAAAAGAAATCCTCATCACATTCCCATCACCATAAGAAAAAATGTTTTTTTCATCTTTTCAGCCTTGGTACTATGGATTCTACCTTTCTCGTTAATGACACTTCGCAAATAGATATAACTGCTGAGGTGTGTGTTAAAGACGAGAGAGTCTCTTTAACAAAAAAAATCATCGTCGAATCAGGCCCTGGCTTCTTCATGCGCTATGCATAAGCAAAAGGAGCCTGACTCAATGGCTTCAACTTTAAGACCCAGTTCTCAATCTGTGTCATTATTGTTCTTTTTTAACGGTTCTTTAAAAAACGAATTGAGATCAAGATCAAGATTAAGAGAAAATTTCTATGTTGACACCATTGGGCACGGTACCTTTCATCTATAGACTATTTTCCAAATTTCACAGCTTTGATCAGATGGACTGTACAAGATGCGCTCTTTTTGTGGAGTGCCAACCTGCTCTTGGGCAAGTTTATAAAGCTCATTAAGCCTCAATTTTGATCGTGATTGGCCCGTAATCGTGATCCTCAAAGAATTTAAAGGCCGTTTGAGATGATTTGTGTAGCTCCTGAAGCGTTTAAAAGTAATAGTCTGGCCGAGTATTGTAGCAAAAAAGTTTTGGATTGCCTGTAAATTTACCTTATTGCCAAGCTTTGCCTGTAGGCTAATGATCACTGCTTTGCCCCGAGGCTTCAATAAACTTGCCTCATAAATAAGCGCTTTTAGGGGCTCATTATCATAGGTAAAGGCGCCATATATATCTGTCAGAAGGTCTACATTTGATTGAAATCTGTCATAGATTTCAAGTTTGCCGGGAAGTTCAGAGTAGACCGAGATAATGCCTGGCAAAACTGCAATCTTGTGAGCATTCACGCCAATCAAAGTGGCCTTACAGAAAGTTCTGGATTCAGAAAGCGCTAAGCCGCTTCTGCACCCAATATCTATCCATGTCATGCCGTCAGTTAATTCGTTTGGAAAATCGATAGTAGTATACTTTGCATACGTAGCTAGGTCTCGTTCTTGAGGCCATGTAGGAATTTTATCTTGTTCCAATTTGAAAAACCTAATCGTACAACTTTGCAAAATTCTCCCATACTAAGCCATATAGAACAATATGCAAAATTGATTGAATCTATGCATAAGTTTTCTTTGTCACTAAGGTCTGAACCAAAATTTTGACCCCAAATTGACCTTCAATCCAAACAGTCTAGGGAAAGGAGCCGTGCCTTTTGATGTACGATTTGAGAAATATATAAATATTTCCAGGAATAGCCTTGCTGCGATTCTTGCTTGCAGGTACTTTAAAGAGGTAGAAGGTACCTTCAAGCATAAGGTGAAAACCTACGGCGAAGGTGGCTTAGAGGGCGCTTTTATTCAATTAAAGGCCCTATAAAGCTCCTTTATCTTTTCATCATGCATGCCATTAATGGTTGAACTGCCGCTTCCGCTTTTATAGGGATAATCGCTTGCAAGTGAGGGAGAGAGATAGACCTCTTTCCACGCTTTTGATATCTTACCTCCCTGAACAATATAGTGTCTTTTGCCATCAATTGTCCCTGGTATGATCTTATTAAAGATCTCTGCAGATTTCGTAAGAACTACTTTATTATCCTCAGGCTTAGAACGAATAAGTGCTTGAATTTTGTGCTCTGTTTCCTGCTTCCAGCAGTAAGTATAGGGAATAAGTGTAATAAGCCGTAGTGGGAGTGAAATGATGTCTACTACGGCGAAAAGTGCACCAAGCACAACCTGTGCAATCCGATTATCTATATCAGATACCATTGATATTGTATTAGGAAGAACTATTGCTTGAGCAGTAAGCTCTACAGGGTAGAATGTTTTTTGACGAAATGGATAAGGCTCAGCGGATATTTTAAGCTCGTTAAAAGCTTGGTCACAAGCATCTTCTGAGGCATAGCCCTGTTCATAGAGCGTCTTGCCTTTGGTATCTTTAATATTTAAACTATAATGTGCTGAGCTGTACGCTTGTCCATCTGCGATAAATTGTGGTTGAATAGTCATCAGCATCTCCGTGGTAATAAAATATTATATAAATAAGCAGCTATTTTTGTACAGAAATAAAAATGGCGAGAGTCTGTGATTATTTGAATAAGCCTCCCTCTTTCGCGTACAAAGTTTCTTTTCGTATCGAAAAACGCTAATACAGAGAACACAGAGGAAAATCAGGATGTGGTCTCAGTCCTTCAATCATTGCGAAAGCAATTGAATTAAAATATTTTTTAATTTAAATGAAAAGTTAGATTTGAGGATGCTATGAAAGTAAATTCTGACCGTATAATCCATGAGCTTCAGGAATATAATACCCATATGGAGCAACATGAAGATTTTTTGCTTCAAGTCGTTAAGGGTGAAGATGGTAGAGCCTATGTAAGGCCCATGCCACGAAGTTCTATGTCTTATTGGCAAAAATTTTTATCGTTATTTGGCTGGAGCTCATACAACCTAAACAATGTGCTTGAAGTTCTTCAATCAGTTCAGGTGCCAGATGGTAAGAGAGCGGTTATGGACCAAACAGCAAGCTATTTATGGCAAAAAGTAGATGGGCACTACCATAATCATACTCAAAAAAGTGTCGTTCAGAAGATAGACAGAATAAATTCACTTAAAACTGATAAAGCAGCAGCTACGCTAGGAGCCCAGGGGCAGAACTTAGCAGAGACTATAGTTGAAAAATCATATGTTCCTCTTAGGACACATGTAGTTCTTGACTACGGCCCAAATATGCCGCAGTTTGCAAAAGATGCCTTTTCTGTGAAAAAGAGTTTTTGGAATAGGAGCTATATTGAGCCAAATCCAAAGCTTATTGCACTCTTTTCTCACCCTGCTTTTTCGCGAGATTCTTATATCTATGAAGATGTTGTAGCCAGCCTGCAAAATGCTTGGGTAAAAAATCCAGATGATCTTTTAGCATATGTTAAGGCAAATCCTCGAAATATTGAGATGATGTTTCGAAATAATCCCGTAGAATTTTATATTTCCCTTATAGGAACGGCTGAACTTACTGAGTCTCAGTCAGAACTTCTTACCCTTCTCCCAATACAAACCTTAAAAGTTGCTGGAAACCTTGAACGAAAAGCAAATGATACGCTACGAAAGCTGCATGAAATCCTTCCTTCTATGAAAGCACTTTCTTCAGTTCAAGGTACATATACTCGCTATTTGCCAAACAGGCCAAGTGATAGTAACTTTTATGAAGCATTTAGAAATCTCACTAAGCTTTCTTTACGGATGCGTCTGGATGACTTTTACCATGTGGTAAAAATTCCCAACTTAAAAGAATTTCATTGGGAAGTTGAAAATGATAGTGAAACTGCAACTTCTGAAAACACAAAAATTCTTAAAGAAGCCAGAAATTTAGAAGAGATAACCATAACAGGCCGATTAAAAGGCGGCGATTACCAAGTTGCTGAGGTGCTCGCCAATTTACCTGAAAATTGCAAAAGAGTTCGTCTTTGCGAGGTAAAGCTTGACCTTACAAACAAAGACCTTATCAATCGCTTTAGAAGCAGTCAGATAGATACCCTTTATCTATTTGACTACGACGATGCTACTGTTCAAAAGATAAAAGAATCCAAAATAGCCAAAGAAATTGTCATTGAGTCTGGGCCTGGAAGTTATTTGCGTTATGGCTAATTCTACAAAATTTCCTGGTGACAGATCCATGTGAGCCTGTTGTGATTACTATGCCTCAATATAGCAGTGCAGTATTTGTGCCAATTCAGTTTTTTGGCATACCAAATGGAAGTTCATTCCAAAACCTTCCAGGCTGCTGCTTCTAGCACTTTGTGTGCCCCGGAGTATACCGGGGCACACAATCACCTATAACGCATCAAGCCTTTTGTAGAGCGTATCCTGGATCGGGATAATTTTGTCTCTTAGCCAGTCTGCAAAGGCTTGTATGTTGCCTTGTACTGCCAAGGTATTCATTTTTACATACATTTTATCTTCGACAAAGAGAATCGGTCTTGGAATATTCATGTATCTCGTGAGTATAGCGCTCAAATAGAGTCTTGCAAGCTTTCCTGTATATTTGTTGAAGGGATGAATACGCAGAAAGTGGGTGTGAAAGTGGGCTGCGGCATAGATGTAGTCGTTCTCTTTGGTGAGAAGGAGAATGAGCTGATCTGCAAGATTTTCCATTTCAGCAGCAATGTGTCCCGGCTGTGAAGGAAGTAGCGCACCAGCACGATGCCAAGCCTGCACTTCATCTGGAGTAAATTGCCGCGGCTTTTTATTGTTGATAATGTCTTGCTCGCTGTTGTAAAAAAGGGCGTAGTCGCATTCTGAAAGTATGTTTTTTGCATCATTTCGCACATAGTCAGTATAGATGAAGTTGATCTCTCGTCGGTATTCTCCGGGAGTTGTGTTCATATTGTGTGCAAGTTTAGAATGGATGTACTTTATGTCAGCAATGATCTGCTCTACGCTTTTTGTAAATGCATGAGGAATTTGCAAAAGGCGCTCTTCAACAGCGTGGTATGCATTTTTGAAGTTTATCAACTCCTGTGGATCAAAGACTTCCTTTGGATTGTAGGCCCTATCTGCATATACCAGGCCTTTTGTGCCATCTTGATTTAATTTTATGCCTACATACATGTAATGAGCAGAATTTGCTGGATAGGTGATAGTTTGTGAAAGCGGCGTGTGCAGCAGGATATTCATGTGCTCTCTGGTCCATGCAAGTTCATCTCTCAGATATGCAGCAAAAATACTATAGTCCTTTTTACTGACCGCTTCACAAATTGCATTGAGATACTCTTCATGTCTAAAGAAGGTGAGCGCAGGATATTCGCCGTAGCGTCTCAAGACTGCATTTACAAGAAGTCTCGAAATCTTTCCCACCATGGTGTTGAAGGGGGAAATTTCAGCAAGTTCCACGTGGAGAAATGCTGCGACTTCTATAGGATCTTTCTTTTGTGCAAAAAGATCGAAAAGATCCTCTGCAAAACTTTGCATCCGCTCTTCAATCTGGCGGTGGCTTGGGGCAATATGAACACCTACCTTCTTCCAGATGGTTTTGTCTTCTTCACTTGAGATAAGAAGTCCGCCTGTTCCCTCCAGTTGCTTGATCATTGTAGAAAATCTTTTGATCTCATGTGGGTCTAAAACATGCAGGGCTTGCGCTTTGTAATAGGGGATTCTATTAACAGAACCGATATACTTAGAGCCTTCTCGAAACTGTCCCGGTAAGTAGACTTTTGGATTGGGGTGTCCATCAAGAAGTATTGCATGGAGCTTTTTTATATAGGCGATAGTTTGCGTGGGGCTTTCTTCCAGCGAAAAGTGGCCTTTGAGAAGCGTCTCTTCAATATACGCGATGGCTTTACCAAAATTTCTGCCAAACCGACTATCTATCAAAAATTTAATGGATCGAACTTGTCCATCAACTGCCCCTAACTGGTGCGTTCCAACTTCTGTAGCGGTTTTATTCAATTCAATGAGACCTTGAGTAACACCGGAGAAAAGAATATCGCTCGTTATTTTATGACAATATGCCGAAGTATAGAGGGTAGTATCAAGGCAAGCAGCGCTATGCATGCGAACTCTTTGTTCGCCAGGTTGAATAAACCTACCCACATAGTTTGGGAAATAGGTGCGATTGAGGTTGGCTGCAAGTGCCGGCGTAAAGAAAAAGCCTGCAACAGCAACTACTTTAAGCAGCGTTTTGCCTGCGTCTAATGCATTTGTGACAATTTTTCCGAGCCAAGATGAGCAGCTTTTCTGCTTAACTTGCTTTTCTGTTTCTTTATGTACTGGAGCAATTGAGGGTATTGACATAGTAAAGATAATAGCCAGAATGGCTTTTCTATATCAATAAAATAACGGGAGTTAAAAGAACTCCCGTAACTAAAGTCTACGAAACAATTAGTATGGTCTACGGCCACCACGTGGGCGATCGCGGAATCCGCCGGAACGCTCTTCGCGAGGTCTCGCTTCGTTAACTGTAAGAGGACGGCCGCCGTATTCTTGGCCGTTAAGAGCCGCGATTGCAGCTTGCGCCTCGTCATCACTTCCCATTTCTACAAATCCAAAACCGCGGGATTTGTTTGTTTCTTTATCCATAATGATTTGGGCTGATTTTACAGTACCAAACGATTGAAAGAGCTCTGAAAGCTCATTTTCTTCTGTAGCGTGCGGAAGATTTCCGACATAAAGTTTACTAGCCACTGACTGTTTCTCCTAAAAAATGTTCAAGATTCCAAGGATCCGATCCTCAGAATCCTACCCATTATGAACTACATCAGATTTTTAAACATCATAAATTTTCGAATGGTCTGTTTTAAAATTTTTACTACAGATACACAGGGGTGCAGAAAAGATAAAAATTGAGAGTTAAGCGAGAAAAAATTGCATTTTTGTTTTCTCTCTTTTCTCATCTCTATGCCTCTGTGTCTCTGTGGTAAAGTTTTTGTCTCTTGCATATAAAGATCTTTTTTAGTACAGTTCGAAGTAGGTTTAACTTCTAATGGAATAATGCAACGATGCAGCTTTCGATAGCAGGCATACACACCGACTTCACACGCGAAAAAAAGGCTCCAAAACGCCCTCAGGGCGTGAGCCGTAAAGATACCATCATCATCGCTATGCTTGTTAACATAGCACTCTTAGCGGTTTTGTTTGCAACAGCAAATAGGCCCCAGACAAATGCTGCTCTCGCACGGGTAGAACCTGTCGTGCAGCAATTTGAGACAATATCCCAAGTAGAAAAAACAGCTCCAGTACAGGTTAAAGCTCCTGTAGATGAGATAGACGAGCTATTAAAGAGCTACGCACAAAAAGCCCATATTGAGACTCCCGCTCCAAAAGCTGAAGAAAAGCCGATTCCTAAGGTAAATGTGCCCTACATAGAGGTTTCGGTGAAAAAAGGGGATGTGCTTTCCCGCATTGCTAGAAAGTACAATGTCAAAGTTGAAGAAATTATTGTTTTGAATAACTTAGACAGCGCAAAAGTTAAGGTAGGACAGCTTCTTAAGATTCCGCAAGCTCATGCTTCTAACGAGCCAATCGGAGATAGTTACGTAGTTCAAGAGGGCGATAGCCCCTGGAAGATAGCAAAAAAATGCCGAATTGAGGTAGAAGAGTTACTCAAGCTCAATAATTTGGATGAGGCAAAGGCAAAAAACCTCAAAATTGGGCAAAAACTGCGTATTCGGTAGTACATGCACTTCTCTCGCCAGCTTATCATAGCGGTTATTATTTTATATGTGCTTGGCCTTGTGATGATTTTTAATACATCATCGGCAGAAGCTATAGATCTTGCGCTCTATGGGAACACCCATAACGCATTTTTTAAACAAATTTTTTATACATTACTTGGTGCGGGCGGCGCATACTGCTTTTTTCGTGTAGGGTATAAAAGGCTGTTAGAGCTTTCTCCCTATGGACTCATTGCAATTTCCATTATGCTGCTGCTTGTCTTTGTGCCTGGCATCGGCATAAAGGTAAATGGATCAAGGCGCTGGATCAGCATACTTAAATTTAGCCTTCAGCCCTCAGAATTTGCAAAATTTATCGGCCCGGCTTATCTCATTCATCGACTTTCATCATTCAAAGATGCTATTGCACTAAAGCCTTTTCTTCATCTTGCTGGTATTCTTGCCATTCCATTTGTCCTCATTCTCATTGAACCTAATAATGGCACAGCTTTTGTCTTTGGGTGCGTTTCAGCAGTTGTCTGCTTTTTGGCTCATGTGCCATGGCGTTTTTGGCTTGTTCCGCTTGCAATTTGCGCGGTGCTTGGAACGAGTCTTGCCCTGCAGCTTCCCTATGTAGCAAAACGAATAGAGGTATATCTTAATCCAGAGCTTGATCTTAAAGGAAAGGGCCATCAGCCCCACCAGGCAAAAATTGCTGCAGGTTCTGGAGGCGTGCTTGGCAAAGGGCCTGGAAAGAGCTTGCAAAAGCTTTCATACCTGCCAGAGGCACAAAATGACTATATCGCGGCGATTTTTGCAGAAGAATATGGGTTTTTAGGTATGCTTATACTTGTTTCTACCTATGCCTGGCTTGGATATATTGCCTTCAGCATTGCTATGCGATCGCCTGATGAAGAGGGGCTTTATTTAGGTTCCATAATTGCCTTTCTCTATACCTTTCAGGCCTTTCTTAATTTAGGAGTCGTTAGCGGCATTGTGCCCTCCACTGGCCTTAATTTGCCCTTTTTCAGCCAGGGAGGATCTTCGCTGATTGCAAATGTTTCAGCGCTTGGCGTTTTGATGAGTATAGAAAAAGCAAGGGCTATGAGGCCAATATGTCAAAGCGTGTAGTTATTTCTGCTGGCGGCACAGGAGGCCATCTTTTTCCAGCTCAAGCACTCGCTTCCCAGCTTAAAGAAAAGATTGGCAGTGTCGACGTTCTCTTTATGGCTAAAGGGCTTGAAACAAATAGCCGCTTTAAGAAAGGGGAGTATCTCTTTTCAGACATTCCAAGCGGCCCTATCAGCCCCAAAAAACTCATTTTTTCTCTCTTTAGCATTACTTATGGAATTGTAAAGAGCTTTTGTCTTCTGCGAAAATTTAAGCCAAAGGTAGTGATTGGTTTTGGAAGCTACCATAGCTTTCCGGTACTTGTCGCTGCAAAACTTCTTGGCATCGACCTTATTTTGCATGAAGCAAATAGCATTCCAGGTAAGGTAAATAAACTATTTTCCCCCTATGCGGCATGGACTGGGATCTTTTTTCCAGATGCTGCAAAATACCTTAGTGGCAAGCTTCGACAGACAGATATTCCACTTCGCACGCAATTTTATACGAATAATAGGGTGACTCGAGAAGAGGCTATTCGTCATTATGCTCTAGAGCCGGACGTTTGTACGGTCCTTGTCTTTGGAGGATCGCTTGGAGCAAAAAGGCTAAATGAGCTTGCATTTGAGGCCCTTTCAATGGTCCAAAAGAAAGTTCAGGTGCTTCACTTTACAGGTAGCAAGGATACTGCCCAGTCTTTACAGGATGCGTACGCGAAAGCACATATTAAAGCACATGTTGCCCCTTTTGAGAGCAGCATGCACTATGCGTGGGCGGCTGCAGATCTTGCGATTACACGCTCCGGAGCATCTACTGTTGCTGAAGCTATCACCTATACAGTTCCAACAATTTTTGTACCCTATCCCCATTCTGCAGATGGCCATCAAGATAAAAATGCGGAATATGTGGCGACTGGAATTGGGGGAGCGCTCACTTTTCAAGAAAAAGATCTTACTTCGCAAATGCTTTGCCGGACAATCGAGGAAATTCCTCTACACAAGATGAAAGAAGCACTCTATAATGCACGTGAGAATATGCAAAAGATCCATTTTTCAGATCTTGTTGTAGACTTTATCGAGGCAAAGACATGACATACTACTTTATCGGCATTGGCGGCATAGGTATGAGCGGCCTGGCTCGCATTTTGCTCCAGAAGGGCGAAAGGGTGATTGGAAGCGATGCAGCAAGTTCCTACGTAACAGATGGCCTTGTTCAAGCAGGAGCTACAGTCTATATTGGCCATAGCGAAGAGCAGCTTCCAGACGATGCAACTGTCATCTACAGCACAGAAATTGCAGCTACTAATCCCGAAATCATAAAAGCTAAAAGGCTCAAATTACCGATCCTCCATAGATCTGATCTCCTCTTTCAGCTTATGAGCGATAAAAAGGTGCTTGCAGTGACCGGTACGCACGGTAAGACAACGACAAGCTCGCTTCTTACCCATCTATTTTGCCAGGCGGGAAAAGATCCAAGCTTTGCTGTAGGAGGGATCGTGCAGGGCCTAGAGATTAATGGGGCTTATGGAAAAAGTCCCTATTTTATCGCAGAAGCGGATGAGAGCGATGGGACATTCCTCAAATACACACCAGAGGGCGCTATCGTCACTAATATTGATAATGACCATCTTGCCCACTTTGGCACCTGGGAAAATCTTGTTGCGGCTTTTAAGACCTTTACAGATCGTGTGAAGCAAAAAGAGCTTTTGCTCTACTGCAAAGACGATCCGACTCTTGCTTCACTCAACATCAATGGAACTTCCTATGGGTTTTCCGAGGGATCTGATTTTAGGATCAAAAATTTTCGCCAAAATGGCCTCCAAATAGCCTATGACATTGAACATGGTAAAACTCTCTACGAAAATATAGTTTGCAACCTTGCTGGAAGGCATAATGCCCTTAACTCTACAGCAGTGTTTGCACTCTCATTAGCGTTGGGGATAGACCTTGAGGTTATCAAAAAAGGCCTAGCTAGCTTTACAGGGGTGAAAAGGCGGCTCGAAAAAAAGGGTGAGGCAAAGGGCATACTTGCCTTTGATGATTATGCTCATCATCCTTCCGAGATTAAGGCAACGCTCAAAGCTTTACGCTCTTACGTCGGCGATAAAAGTTTAGTAGCAGTATTTCAACCCCATCGCTATAGCAGAATGCGTTATGTTATGAAGGACTTTGACCATATCTTCGAAGATGCAGATATTGTCGTAGTTACCGATCTCTTTACTGCTCGTGAAGATCCCGTTCCTGGCGTAAGCACTGAAGCGATTATTGATGAGATAAAAAAGACCCACCAAAACTGCCTTTACATCCCAAGGGAAAAGGTTGTTGAGCAGCTTGCAGCAAGTGTCCCCACGACATCTGTCGTTATCACACTTGGAGCTGGCGATATTACGAAAGTAGGCAAAGAGTTAATTGAGCATGTTCAGAGAAGCTGACGAGAAAATACCTCTCAAAAAGGCACTTAGTTATGTAGCTCTTTCTGTCATTATCATTTGGGGCTCGCTTCTAACTGCGTGGCTTATCCATAGGGCGATACTTGTAAAGCGCTCAAGCGACCCTCGCTATACTATTGTAGCCCTTGTGCAGACCTCGCAAGGTCAGCATACCTTGCAAAATTGGCAAATTTCAGAGCTGCTCGACCTATCGCGAGATAGACCCCAAAATCTCTATAAGTTTGATACAAAAGAGGCGGAAGCTAGGCTCATGAATAACTCCTGCTTCCAAAGGGCAACTGTTCGGCGCCAGCCGCCTGGAATAATCCTTGTAGATTATCTTCTTAGAGAGCCAGTAGCGCACCTTGGAGAGTATTCAAATGTGGCAGTTGATAAGGAGCTCTTTCCATTTGCCCTTAGGCCCTTCTTTACCCCAAAAAACCTTCCGGTGCTGTTTATTGGTGCAAATGACCTTTGCTATTTTAGTCCTTTAGCCTCTGATGAAGCGCAACTTGCCTTTAAGGTCTTAGATGCTGCCCAAAAGGCTATACCCTATCCAATCAAAAGTATAGATACGAGAAATGCCTACAAGAGAAATGCAGGCCTTCAGGAAGTTATTGTGGTTATAAATGAGGGGGAAAAAGAGCGTTTTCTTCGCATGAAGCCTTGTGCATTTGAAAAGACTTTAAAAGAATATGCGCTGCTTCAGCCTACTTTTGCTTCTATAAATCAGGCTTCTCCCACACAAATCGTAGATCTTCGCACGCCAAGCATAGCCCTGGTTAAATAAAGAGGTTTAAAAATTTTCTAAGCAGAGAGTCCTCGGCTTGCTCTTGCACAACCTCTATTACAGAGTATTCTTCCTGTTTAGCCTTGGATAGTTTTTGAAAAAATGTGGCGCATTCCTCTATTGCTTCTTTTACTCCACTATTTGCCTTTGCGCATTTTACGAGGTTTGAAAGAAGCAGACAGAAGTCATCACGGAAATCTTCATAGTGAGGACATGCAATAAATTTCAGGATTTCCACAACAACATTGTCATGTCTTGAAGGATGTTCTCCAAATCTTCCCATTAGATAGAGATATGCCTCTTGTATTCTAGGATCCTTCCATCCAAGGCAGTCATTTTCTAGAAACTCTCTTATGGTGGTAGTTATTTGCTCTCCATTTATAGGATGGCGCTTAATTTGAATAGAAGCTTGCTGAAGAAAGAAAAAAAGGTGCTGTGCCTGCTCTCGTAGAGGTAGATCTCTCCATCCGAGCAGGTAGTCTTTGAACCTGGCTCGCACGTAATTATTTTTAGGAGATAGTAAAAGTAAATAGGCAATCGTCTCAAAGCAAGGAGAGCTAGTTTTTAAATCAAGTAAGGCAATTGTCTTTTCAGGTATTTCAAAAGGAGTCTGTTTCATAACAAATTTAAGGAGCTCATCTGATTCTTGAGATGGTTGATAAGGATCCTTTTGTGTAAGTTTGCTAAGTCCAGCTGAAAAAACTCTCGCAATAGCCGTTTTTTGTGCAAGAGGATGAGCAAGTCCTTTTAAAAGCTCCACTATGCGCCGACATTTACTATGATTACTCTGCCCAGTTTGAATAAGTTTTACTCTTTCTTCAAACACATACAAGCAAGCATTTTTTACCGCTGGATTGGCCCACGTGACAGTCTCATCATGTATAAAATCCCTTATCGAAGAGACAGCTGGATGCTCTAGGCTGTCAATGCTTTTGCGTTGCAGTGCTCTTCCCAAGGCTAAAAGGGCAATTGCCTGCTGGCAGCCATTCATAGCATTCCACTGAAATTTAAAAGTTGCCCAAGTAGGGCTTTGAGTTGTTGTAGCTAGCGAAAGCTCTCCTGTGGCAAGGCCGCAAAGAAGGGGTGCATCTAATGACTCTTTCGGCAAGTTGCGAGAAACAGCAAGAAAAAAGCGCAAAATTTCTGCTGAGGTAAATCCGGTATATTGTGCAATCTTTTTTGAATATTCCATCCAAGCTCTGCGGCCTACTCTAATAAGTGCCTCACGGGTCTCAAAAGGTGTACACGTTTCTGGTATGTGAAAGTGAATGTCGGAATGCTTTTGAAGGAGATAGAAGGCGGCTATGGCGTGTTTATTTTGTTTAAAAAGTTCATTTAGCTGCCTGACAAGACGTCGAGTTTCTCCGGGCGGAATTTTTGAAAACTCTTCCATTAGTTCGCGGTGCGTCGATCCAGTCAGATTAAAGAGGAGCCGAAGGCGCTTATCAAGTTCTTGCCTATAGTGATGGTAGGTTGCACGATTTACAGATGCAGCATTCATCAATGAGGGCGTAGTCATATGGCTTGCAAAGGTAGGCGCTAAATCCTTTCTTTCAAAGGGATGGGTGCAACCGGAAACTGCATACACATCGACCCAGCCATTCCACCTACGATTTGTTTGCATAATAATGCCTATTTAATATTGAATGGGGGAAATTTTATTAATATAAGGAATTAAAATCTATAGAGATGGTACTTCTGTTACAACGAATGAGAAGTGTTAATTTTTGCAGCTTCTGCCTCTTTATTACTGCAAAAAGGGGTTGGCCCAGGGCCGGCCCTAGGGGGTTGATTTAACATCATTTTATAAAGAGTACTTAATGGTAAAATTTGCCCTTTCGAGACCGAGACCGTGCCCGAGACCGATGCATAAATCAAATTGAGGGTAACCATCGGTCACGGTCT
>CAYWZU010000021.1:0-33196 GCA_964462925.1 uncultured bacterium | reverse complement strand
TACCGAATGTTGCACGGCACTCTTCGTTGATGTTGCGCATTTCACCAGATGGAAGGCGGATGGTTGCAAATCCTGCGGATCTTCCCATAAGCTGAGCAGAAAGACCAGCTGAGCGAACCATTTTGGCACCCTTACCTGGGATAAGTTCAATGTTATGTATTGTAGCACCAACTGGCATGTACTTAAGTCTTGTACTTGAGCCTGTTGTAAAAAGCGGGTTTGTATCTGATGCGATAACCACATCGCCAGCTTTGAGCCCTACAGGAGCGATAATATAGCGCTTTTCACCATCTGCATAGTTTAAAAGTGCAATAAAAGCTGAGCGGTTTGGATCGTACTCGATTGAGCCAACTTTCGCTTGAATATCAAGCTTGTCGCGCTTAAAGTCGATCAAGCGATAATGTTTTTTGTGACCACCACCGCGGTGACGGCAGGTTACGTGACCGTTGTTGTTACGGCCGCCAGTTGAATTTTTGCGAGCGAGTAAGCTTTTTGTAGGCTTAACTGTTGCACGCTTGCCCGGAATGCGGGTTAACTGATCGTTATCTGAAAGAACCAGCCAGCGGTTGCTAGGTGTATTTGGTCGAAATTTTTTGAGCATAGTAGTTTATATCCTTGAACTATTCATCAATTTGGTCGCCGACTGCGAGCGTCACTATAGCTTTTTTCTGCAACGCTGCTCTACCAGCATTCATGCGGCCGCGACGGTTGTAGATTTTAGGCTTTACATTGATCGTGTTAACTGCAACAACACGGATGTGCTTGTCGCTATAAATTTCTTCGAGCGCTTCAGCGATCTCTTTTTTGTTTGCTTTTGGATCGACCAAAAATACATACTTTGGATTTTCGCAACGTGCGAGAGATTTGTTGCTGCTTGCGTCTTTAAGACCCTGAAGCATGCTTGCTTTCTCGGTAACGTATCTGCGCTTGATAATTGTGTATGGATTGTTATGTTTCATCGTCCTATTCTCCTACGAGCCAGTTTTGAAGCTCGTTAAATGCGGCTTCGGTGATAACAATGTGATTTGCAAGAAGTACATCATAGCCGCTTATGTTTGAAACAAGCTTAAAGCAGGCATTAGGAATATTTCTGATGCTTTTTGCAAAGATTTCATGCTTGTCGCATGGGATCATAAAGCGATGTACGACATCATCAACAGTAACTTCAACAAAGCTTGCTTCGCCAAGAAAGAGCGTTTTGCCGGAAAGATTGCACTTATCCATGAAATCTTGAATTTCACGGGTTTTTGGCGCCTTCATTTCGCTGGATTCGATCACTACAAACTGATTTGCTTGAATTTTGTCAGCGATAAGTGAGCGGATTGCCGCTTGCTTTTCTTTGCGGTTCATGCGCACGTGCTGATCATACTTTGTCTTTGGGCCAAATGGACGTCCGCCACCTTTGTACTGAGTTGCTGCAAGGCTTCCCTGGCGAGCGTTACCAGTACCCTTTTGGGCGTGCGGCTTTTTGGTCGAATGGTTGACCTCTGAGCGGCCCTTGGTATTGGCATTCCATTGACGAGCGTTTGCTCGCAAAGCGACGATGTAATCTTTAATCAACTGTGAGTGAGCTTGCGCATTTGCGAGTTTGTCACTCACTGCGATGTTGCCTACTTCTTTGCCTTGAAGATTTACTTTCTTAATCTGCTCTTTTGTCTGCTCTGTTGACACGGCTTTTTATCCTACTTATGTGATTTCTTTTTGGCAGCTTTCTGCTTTTTCACAGCACTGCGTAGAACGACTACGGAATTCTTGTGGCCAGGAACCGCGCCTTCTACAAGGATGAGATTGTTTTCTACATCGATCTGTACAACGCGAAGGTTTTGTGTTGTGACATTTTCATGTCCCAAATGGCTCGGTCTTGGACCGCCTGGGAAGCAACGACCTGGTGTCGATCTCATACCGGTTGAACCAGCATGGCGGTGGTGACCAGAACCGTGCGAAGCAGGACCGCCTGCATAATTATATTTCTTGATGGTACCGGCATAGCCTTTACCAATCGAGACGCCGCTTACATCGACGAACTTTTCGCCTTCAAACTGGCTTACATCCACTTTCTGACCGACTTGGAAGTCGTCAGTTTTTTCGACGCGGGCTTCAAAAAGAAAACGTCTTGGTTCAACGCCTGCCTTTTTGAAATGACCGATAAGAGGCTTTGTTACGCGGTTTTCGATGGTGCGGGCATCTTTAACGACAACCTCTTCATAACCCATCTGCACAGCCTTGTAGCCATCATTTTCGTCAGTTTTAATCTGTGTGATCACGTTTGGCTCAGCATGAATTACTGTGCATGTTACGACATTACCTTTGTCGTCAAACACTTGTGTCATACCACGCTTTCTGCCCATTAAACTTTTATTCATAAGCTCTATTCCTATAAGATGCTCAAATATGAGAACTGAAACGAAGAGGCTACCAGAGAGCCTAGTTTTTCATCAATTACTTTCTCACAATAAATTCACTTTCTGCTTTATTTCGTGGCGGAATATGAATCGTTTCGCCTTCAGAAAGTTGCCTGCGCCGACGCCTAAAGCAAGAAATGTCTGCATCAGCAGCTAAAAAAAGATACTCTTTTAGCTGATTAAAATGCAAGTCTTCTGGCACATAAATTAATCCCTCCCTCTCAACCGCCCCTGTTATGTAGAGGCTTTTTTGCCCGATTTTCGGGACAATAAAGAGGTTTTGACCCTTTATGCGCTCTTCAAAAATAATTTTTGATAGATCTGCTTCATCTGTCAATTCAAGTTTTGTTAGAAGGTCAGATACAAGAGTTCCATATGGCACCTCAAGTAGCGTATCTTTTTTGACTGCGCCGATGCAGTTCACTAAAACTGTTCTTGAATTAATATGTATTTTTTTATTTTTGCTTGCATAGGTAATTGCTCCAAACGTTGCAAGCAGGAGAAGCATGGCAAGGACTGCCAGCTTCTCCCTAAGGCCGAGAAAGGCCACTGTTTAAGCCTTTTGTCCTGTGAGGTGCTCATGTAGCGCACGGCCAATGTGTACGCCGCTGACGCAAAGCAGGGCTCCAAATCGTACGCTCTGTCCAACTGGACCTGCTGCGTAAGAAAAGCCAATTGCGCAAAGTTTTGCAGTATCAAGGCTGATAGCAAAGGCTCTTTTCCAGTTGAAGGCTGTCTGGAAGCCATTTTGACGGATTGCATTCTCAAGATCGGTTGCATTGTGGATAAAGTCAAAGCTATAGCCAACAAACTCAAATCCATTTGCTACATCTTTCACTTGTGCTACAAAGCCAAATTGGCCTGTGACTTTATCGAAAAAGCCCTGGCAGGTACCTGCAGAGATGACTGCGAGGCCTTCGAGGAATTGTGCAAATGTTATAACATTCTTTACAGTTACTGAAATTTTACCCGCTAGATGAAATGCAGATTTATTTGCAGTTCCTGCAGCAAATTCTCCAAAACCTTGGAATATATGAAGCGCTCCAAGACCTTTGTTAGCAAGCTCGCACTGAGCACCTAGCTTTAGAAATGGCTCAGAGACCGCTATCCAGATATTTAACAAGCTGATTGTAGCAGAAGTTAGGCCAACAATTGAACGGGTGCCGCCAACTTCTTTTGACATTTTGCCAGTTACACAAACAAATGTGTATCCCACATTTTTTCCAACAGTTGCAGCATCAACTGCTCTGTCTTTTACAAAATTTGAAGCATCTTCTAGTGCTCGTATAATCATTTACATTCTCCGGTGATAATTTTTTTATTTTTTTGTTAGTGAGCTTCTTGTTTTGTAAGGAAGCATGCAAGACCTGTCGTGCCAGCAACAATGCCAAGGGCTGCTGCCATCGCTGGATTTGTAGCGCCTACTATGCCAAGAGCAAGAAGTGCTGCATCAGTTGTAAAGCTGACAATACCAAAGCTATTGGAAACAAGATTTTCGCCTTTGTTGATACCATCGACGCACTGGTATGCATAGCCGAGTAGTCCAATTGCAAACATTGTGTGCATAAGTTCTGTGCCCCTGATAGCATCTACAACGGCTTTGCCTTTATCTCCGCCAATTTCGTAGGCTTTTTTAGCTAGATCATCAAAGTCGATAAAGCCAAGGCTTGCTGCAAAGTGAAGAGCTCCAAGGATACGGCCTACAGCAAGTGATGCTTGGGTAATCATTGAAACCATATTGAAGTTTGCAGTATCTTTAACGAGCTCTCCTCCAAACGCATAGTGAAGCGTCTGGAAAAGACGGACAGTAGAGATCATACCGCATGTTGCGCTTATTGTCTTAAGTATTGGGCGAGTCACATTTTCTGTCTTTGTATTGAGGTCAATCATTTTGATTGAATCTGTAAGCACTGTAAGTGTAAGTTCAAGTGCCCAAGTATCTTTAACCACTTTAGCCGCAGTTTGAGCAAAGCCGTGAAGTGGCTTACCTATCGCATCGAAATTCAACTTGTTTGAGAGTTCATTAAGGAACATAGAATCCGCCTTTGTTTGTTGTTAAAAGTGAGAATAACCTGCGATATTACGCCTCATCCTCGATTTCCTGCAACGACCTCTTCTTGACTTTTAACAAATATCGAGACCGAGACCGTGTCCGTGTCCGAGACCGATATTTTTTGCTAGTTAAGTATTCGGTTAGACATCCGGTCTCGGCCTCGCTAGGAATGGTCTAGCATTCTCCGCTTGCTTTCTATTCATAATTTTATTTGTATTACAAAAAAAGGAGACCATCATGAAATCCCTCGTTTATTTAGCCCTAACACTCAGTGCTCTAGCAGCGCCCCTTAACGCCCTTATTCCCCCAGAGGAGGCATTAAAGCGCCTTATCGATGGTAACGCCCGCTATACCAAAGATCAGTTTGTAAGCCCCGATAGAACCCAGGAGAGAAGAGATGAGGTTGCCTCCACCCAAACTCCTTTTGCCGTAATCGTAGGCTGCTCAGACTCAAGAGTAACTCCAGAAATTATCTTCGACCAAGGCA
The DNA here is from genome assembly GCA_964462925.1 of uncultured bacterium. Lineage (GTDB taxonomy): Bacteria > Chlamydiota > Chlamydiia > Chlamydiales > FEN-1388 > SZAS-7. The sequence goes on along the minus strand of CAYWZU010000021.1, from coordinate 28,254 downwards.
TTGGCGATCTCTTTGTAGTACGAGTCGCTGGTAACGTGGTAGCCCCGGTAGAGCTCGATAGTATCGACTACTCCGTAGGCGTACTTGGTTCTACCCTCGTTTTAGTCCTTGGCCATGAAAGCTGCGGCGCAGTAAAGGCAGTCCTTAATGACCAAACAAAGACCATAGAAGCACTTGCAAATCTCATAGAACCCGCTATTTCTAAAGTAAAGGATGCCCCAGGCGATCCACTTACTAACGCCGTAAAAGCAAATGCTAAAAGTGTAGCTGATTACCTCAAAACAACCACACTTCTTCGCAAAAAAATCCAAGAAGGCACTGTTAAAGTGCTTGCTGGCTACTATAACCTACGATCCGGCAAAGTGGATATCCTACCTGAATAATGGATATACGAGGACCACTAGACTATTCTAGGCAAGAGCCGCTCGAGCCTCGAGCGGTTCAAAAGCGAAAGTTTACTGAGATAAGGCGCGTCTCATCAGAAACGCTTACGCGAATTGGGGAAAGCTTTAAACGCAAGGCTATTGTTGTACTAAGCCCCCCTAAAAGCGGCCCAGGATCTGGCCTTGTAAAACGGGCAAAGACTGATCAGTCCATTTCTATATCTGGAACTATCCACTCTCCTGACAAGAGAGAAAAAGCGCTCATAGAGGCATTTCATAGCTTTAACGTTGCACCGAGAGTTCCCTTTGATAAGCCTGCTCTTACCCCTCAGCAACTTGCAAAAGCTGAAGAACTTGGGTCTAAAAAGCTCCTAGAAATTGCCAAAAATCCTAGGGCTACCCGCCAAGATTTTGATGCCGCTGCATGGCAAGAGCTCGATGAGGTAAACTTCGCCCTCACTCAAGGGCACCTCTATCACCTCTCAGAGCTCTTTCATAGCCCCTATCACGAAAAAACTGCGGCAGAATTTAAAGAGCATGGCAACTGGAATGAGGCACTTGTTGCAGAAACTTTAGCAAAGGCGCTTGCTTATACGGAGAATATTGAAGGCAAAACCCTTAAAATCCCTGTGCCGACAAAAAATGGCTATGAGCTTAAAGAATTTACTATTCATCAACGGGAGCTTGGCGACAATCTCCCCTGCTATATCCTTACAGCTTCTGGCGAAAAAAGCTGGATTGTTCCACGAGGGACAGAAATCGTAAAGATGAGAAAAGCTGCCATGGAGTCAATCCTTGCAGATTGCGATCCAAAAGGAATTGCGCATAAGGTGCTCGAGAAGGGAAAAGACCAGCTCCATAATATCTTCACCATTGCAGGACCAGATGCCATCATCACAGGCCATAGTCTTGGCGGCCTTCTTGCAAACGAGATCACTGCCCGCTTTCCAGAAAGCATCTCCCAATGCTACGGCTTTAGCGCTCCAGGTATCAGTAAATCAACCTACAGAAGTATAATCAGTGATGAAATAGGTAAAAGAATTATTAATTTTCAAACTGAGGGCGATCTTGTTCCTTCTGCTGGCCGGCACTATATAGGCAAAAATTTTGCCGTAAGCGCAGAAGCAACCGATGCGATCCATGCTCACCTTCAGCATAACCTGAACCGCCCCCAAACACGCCTCACCCTCATCAACAATGAAAAAGAGCGCCAAAAGCTGATGCGAAAAGTCTCAGAAACTACCCGAAAAGGGGTGGGAGGAACTATCCTTAAGCTGACGGCTGTCTTCTCCAAGAAAGCGCCAAGCTGGGCTAAAACTTAAAGATCCTGGCAAGAATAGCTCCGCATTCATTTCTTTTTGGTTTTTCTACCTTAGGCGAAGGTTCTTCTATAGCTTTTTCCTCTAATCGAAGATTCTCCATCTTTTTTCGAACCTCTGCTTCTTTTTCTGCTTCAAGCTGCTCTAATGATTCTTTTGCAAATACATTTTCTGGGTCCTTGTGGAGAGCGTCTTGGAAACAGCGAATAGCCCATTCGCGATAGGTTTGGCCTAAAACCAAAAGTGTTCGGCGTTCATTTGAGAGTTTTACAACTCGCTCAGCTCTTATATTGCCATGCAAATATTGAAAACTTGTCAAGGATTGCTGTACAAAAAAGTAAAATTTGTCAGCCTTTGACTGCAGAGTAAAAAATCTTATAGAGGCGCATGGATGGAGTTTTTCCCCTATTTTAAAAAAACCTTCATATTCAAAGGTTTTAGCAATCTCAGCAGCCAAGCCATCAAATAAAAAGACCTTTCCGGTAAGGTCTTTTACCCGAGCAATGCTAGGCAAATTTCGTTTTTGAAGCAGCTCTTCAAATGGAGTATTTAGGAGCGCGCATTGCGCTGTTCCAGAATAATTTACAGACCTTGTTACACCGTTTTCTTTATGTGATGGATACTGAAGAACAATTAATGACGAAATCGCCTGCATAGAAAAAAACCTCTATTTAGGCGGATAACTATACCCAAAACGCATGCTTTACTTAAAGTCTAAGCGCTCAAATTTTGTGTTTTTACTTGCCTCATTAAAAGATTCTTGTGAAATAAGATTCAAGCTTTGCGTCATAGGTGTTGCATCATAGAAGTAAAATGTGCCTTTACTGAACGCTATTTGGGAAAGATTGGGCGATAGCGGCCTATCTCTATCGCTATTCCAAAAGGCAATTGTAAGTGAGACGTTCTCCAATTTTGGCGTGCATTCGTAAAACTGATCCTTTTCCTTGGATACCATAATATATTCAAGCACATCAGGATGATTTGAAAGCTCTTTTACATAGTCCTGCACAAGTGAAAGAGCAAGCTTTCGCCCAGCAGCAATATCTAGCTCCTTATTCGAGGTAAAAATCACGGAATATTTAGATGGGTTATCAATAAGAAGCAGCTTTACCCCATGCTCCCGCTTAGCGATTCGGCTAAAATCTTTTATAGCAGAGATGCTTGCAGCCTGATCGGTATCTGTCTCCTCCCCATAGCTTACCTCAGCAATTTGAGTAACCCGAACTGTGCTAAACTCACCCTTTTGCCTATTATAGATGTCATAGTACACTCGGCCATTTAAAAGATGTATTGCGGCAATGTAGGGAGGCTCGAGATGAGAGCCGTCAGGATCTAAAAAAAGGAGAGCAAGCTCTACGTTTTGGGCATTTAGTGGAAAATTCTGCAGGTATGGACGAATGGAGCGTTCTTCATTAAAGGGCTCGAGATAGTGCGGCACAAACTGCTGAAAAAAAGCATCAGCCTGCTCGATCGTAGAAAAGCGCAAATTTTTAGTAACGTAGCTTCCTTTAATAGCACAAATGGTGCTTGGATAGCTATAGCCGTCATTCAGGACATAAAAACCTTCCATAGCTAGCCGCTTGTTGTTTGCCGCGCGGACTGCTTCAGTTTTCTTTATATAGTCCTTATCCATATGTCTTGTGCTGCAAGAAGAGAGCAAAAAGAGCAGCAGCGTCAAACTACATAACACCTTCTCCATCATACACCTATTCGCACTTTAATTTTTTTCTATACAACCGAGCATTTGATATCAATATTTTTCTATAAAATTGGATGGTATGGTATACTAAAGAAAAATATATAGAGAGGAAATACCTATGCAAGTTCATGGTTCATCACCACTAGGGGCCCCTACGCCACCCGAAAAGAAAGACAAAAGCCCCTCTAAATTTTCTCAACTATTTGCAGGTGCAAAACTTGGCAATTTCCTTTCAGGCGAAAGAGCTACCACCCAAAACATTGACCAATACAAAAAAGCAATCTATGAATTTAAGGAAGCTTTAGCCTCGCTAAAACAGCCGCCTCGTTATGAAGAAGGACCAAAAAGGCTAGATGCCTATGATATAGAAATGCCAGTGCCTATTGCTAGAAATAAACTCTCTAAAATTGACCCAAATACTCTTGCTGTCCTTATACGGAATGCTGAAAAACTTGAAAAACAACAAGAAGCCTGCTTGTTGCGTTTAGAAAGCAAAGGCTCCACTTTGTTCGACTCAAAATCTAGCATTGAGCGCAGAATACGTGAGCTTGAAGAAATGACAAAAGTGCTAAAAAATCCATCATCATATACATGGACTTTTCTAGATCGCCTTCGAGCAACTCCTGCAGAAATAAAGCAGAGTATATCTAACCTTATATCAAAGATTATAAAAAAAGAAAGCAAGTCTCAAGTTCAAGAGGAGCTTACACCTACACAAGAAGAAAAAGACCATAGGGCATATACTGAAAATCTTCGAAGAGGCACTTTTGTAGAGGTATTTAAGGACTTTACAACAATTGTTGCCAATGCTCGCATTAATGAAGACCCATCCGTACAATCTGCCGTACAAGATGCCGAAGATGTTCTTTATACAATTAACATTACTAAATCCAATCCTAAAACACTTCCCGAAAAAGATTTAATTAGAAAATATGAGCAGCTTATTGCTGGCAAAGCAAAATTTCAAGCTCGCCTACAAGAATATGTAGACAAGCAAAAGATTAGATTGGAAGAGATAGCTGCTCAAAAGCTTGAGCTAACTCACAGCATGCCAAACCAGGCAAAAAGAGTTATGGATAGATTGGGAGTAGATGGAATGCTAAAGCTCGAATTGCAAGACGTTGAAGGCCTTTCAGAGGAAGATCGAAATATGCTTATCGATATGACCAACCTCCTTACCGAAGAAAATGATATAAAATCATCTCTTGAAAAACTTTGAATGCTCTAATCGTAAGTTCTCTGCTTTATCCTGTAGGATCTTGTAAGGGAAGCGTATCTTGTATTTTTATTGGAATGAGATTTGTGAAGCAGGTGTGCCGCGCAGAAAATCACTCGCCTCCATTTTTGGTTTGCCTTCTAGCTGAATCGTGAGAAGACGTAAAAAACCATTGCCACAGGATACCGAGAGGCCGCTTGCATCATCCGCAACTTCAGCTTTGAAAACTTTGAGGCGCTTTTTTTCGCCTTTAACGAGGACATCGCACCAGGCGCCTGGGTGTGGGGCTAAGGCTCTTACTAGATTGTACAGTTCGCGTGCCGGTTTTTTCCAGTCTAGGCGGCAGAGTTCTGGAGTAATTTTGGGAGCAATTGTTGCCTGAGAGTGATCTTGCGGCGTTAGAGCTACAGTTCCCTTTTCAAAATCATCAAGCACCTTAAAGAGACATTTTGCTCCAAGCTTTGTAAGGGCCTCGCCAAGCTCTCCACCTGTCATCGTATCAGGGATATCAAACGGCTCTGCATAGAGCACATCGCCTGCATCCATCTTCTTTACTAGTTTGATGACGCTGACACCTGATACCTTGTCACCATTAATGATTGCATGCTGAATAGGAGCAGCACCGCGCAGTTTTGGAAGAAGGCTAAAGTGAACATTGATTGCACCATTTGGACATGCAGCAAGGAGGGCTTCTGAAAGAATCTCTCCATAGGCAACAACAACAAAAAGATCAGCCTTTAGGCCTTGCAAAATCTCTATTATTTCAGGAGTTGAACATTTTGCAGGCTGGTAGATTGGCACATTCGGAAGAAGCTTTGTTGCCACCTCTTTTACAGGAGGTGCAATAAGCTTTGAGGAGCGTCCTTGAGCAGCATCCTGTTTTGTTACAATTGCGACAATATCTACTTTTGTAACAAGCGGCTCAAGAATCTGTGCAGCCATCTCCGGCGTGCCAAAGAAAACTATTTTCATGTTTTTGAAATAGGCTCTAGCTCTTCTTCTTCGACAGCCTCTTCGACGATGCTTCTATGATCGATAAGGCCTCTCTTAGATGTGCGGCAAAATTGAATCCAGTGAGCGACTTCCGGGCATTTTTCAAGCTGCGTCTCGATAAAAAGAAGCGCTTCTTGAAGATTTAAACCAGAGCGATAGACCGCTCTAAACGCCTGTGAAAGCTGCTTTCTTATTTCAAGAGGAATGCCATTTCGCTTAAGGCCTACAATATTAAGACCGCCCATCTTATAGGGGCTCCCAGCACCAATAGTATAGGGAGGAACATCGTGTGTAACGCGGCTCATACCGCCAACCATAGCGTAGCGGCCGATGCGAGAAAACTGGTGAACAGCAGAAAGGCCGCCAATAACAGCCGAGTCATCAACTGTAACATGCCCAGCAAGTGTTGCTCCATTTGACATGATGACGCGGTTTCCTACCTCGCAGTTATGTGCGATATGGCAATAGGCCATAATAAGGCAGTTATCCCCTACCTTTACCACTGTGCCTTCACCGCATGAGGCGTTGATAGTAACAAACTCTCTAATATCAGTTTTTTTGCCAATTTCTACGTAGGTAGTTTCTCCGCGAAACTTTAAATCTTGCGTCTTTGTGCCAATAACGGCATGGGACCATATAGTCGACTGCTCGCCAACAGTAGTATGGCCATCAAGCACAACGTGTGATTTAATCACAACGCCATCATCGAGGCGAACGTTTGGGCCGATAACTGAGTAGGGGCCAATTTCGACATTTTTGCCAATTTTTGCACCTTTATCGACGATTGCTGTAGGATGTATTTCTGACATAGTATTATTTTTATTAAATTTGTTCTTTTTCCATGAACGCAAAAGCAATTTCTGCCTCTGCCGCAATCTTATCATTTACTAAAGCTTTGACGGCCATTTTGCCGCCCTTGCTAGAAAAGTGAATCCCCTCGCAATGCAAAAAGAGCACATCGCCAGGACGTACCGGCGAGCGAAACTTTGCATTGTTGATGTTGAGAAGAACCGCCACCTTATTAGGATTTGCTTTGATGTGAAGGAGGACGCCGCCTGTTTGCGCAAGCGCTTCCAGTATTAATACGCCAGGCATGATAGGTGCATCAGGGAAGTGGCCCTGAAAAAAATCTTCGTTAATAGTAAGATTTTTTTGGCCGACTATCGTGCCCTTTTCAAGATCAAAATCCACAATCCTATCTACAAGGAGAAATGGATAGCGATGGGGCAAAATTTTCATAATTTCTTTTGTATCGAGCACTCGGTTCGAAATAGAAACGGGAGTCGTCATTTAGCTATTCTCCAAAGAAAGTTGATCATACAGTTTTTTTGCAAACTGAAAATTTGCTGGATGGCCAGATCTGATGGCCATAATATGTGCCGTAAATTGTATCCCTACCAAAGATAGATCGCCAATCATATCTAATATTTTGTGACGAGCCATCTCATCTGGAAAGAAAAGGCCATTTTTGGAAATCACCGCATCATCCTTTATAACAACGGCATTGTCGAGGCTTCCGCCTTTAATCAACCCGCGGTCCATAAGAAAGGCAATCTCTTCATAGAGGGCAAAGGTGCGACATGGCATAATTTCCTTTGTAAAGCTCTCGGCACTAAGAGCAAGAGAAAAATACTGGCTTCCAAGCGCTTTTGTAGCAGGATAGTGGAGTGTGTAGCTTAAGCGATATTCATCGGAGGGAACGGCAACGATATGGACATCGCCATCTGAGTAATACACTGGGTTTTTAAGGGCTACTATCTTCTTTTTTTGCGACTGCTCAATTATGCCCGCCTGATGGATCATATCGACAAAAACATCTGAGCTGCCGTTGCCTGCGGGAGGCTCTAGGGCTGAAAGCTCTATCGTGAGATTATCAATTTCATAGGCCCTAATTGCTGCAAGCACATGTTCTACCGTGTAGATGCGAACATCGTTAATCGCAAGGTTCGTGCTTCTTGATGTATCAAAAACATACTCCCATGATGCGGGAATTACAGGCTGGCCTGGGAGATCTATTCGCTTAAAGGAGATCCCCTCACCAACTTCTGCTGGACAAAAGCGTATGAGAACGTCAGATCCTGTGTGGATCCCAACGCCTGAATACTCTACAACTTTGCCTACAGTTCGCTCTTTACGGATCATGTAGCCTTAAGGGTATTAAGTTCAGCCTTGCTTTTTGCGTAGGTATACCACTTGCGAAATGGTGTGGAGGAGAGTTTAAATGGCCGTACGCGAATCCCCTCTTTGCAGGAAGTTTGGCAGCAGCCGGAAAATTCCTTTAAACAATCTTCACAGCAGAGAAAGAGCTCATTGCAGTCCATGTTTGCACAGTTGTAGTAGCGATCTGCATCTTTTTGGCAATGATGGCATTTGCCGCATGGCTTTGTCTCTTCATCAGATATTGGTACAGAGAGCCTATCGTCAAAGACAAAGAGTTTTCCTTCCCAGTTCTTTGACTTCTCTTCTGCGCCATATTTTATTATGCCGCCCTGAAGCTGGTAGACATGCTCAAATCCATTTTCCATGAGAAGGCTGGAAAAAAACTCGCATCGAATGCCGCCTGTACAGCACATAAGGACTTTTGTATTTTTAGGATCTGTTCGCTCTTTTAGCTGATCTGCATAAGCTTTAAAGTCCCTAAAAGTTTTGCAAGGGGCAGACTCTGAGCCTGTAAAGTGGCCAAGTTCCCACTCATAGTCATTACGGACGTCGATGACAACCTTGTCCTCTTCTTCCTCAAACATTTTGCGCCACTCGCTAGGTGAGAGATGAGGACCTCGGGTGGTAAGAGGGACTTTAAAGCCAAGCGCCACAAGCTCTTCGCGGGTCTTTACCGTAAGCTTGCCAAAGGCATGATCTTCGTACTCTTGTACCTTAAATTCCATGTCAGCAAAGCCTGGCTGGCTAAAAAGCCACTTCATATATTCGCATACAAGCTCTTTTGAAGCACTTAAGGTGCCGTTAATGCCATCTTCAGCAAGATAAATTCTTCCCTTAAAATCTTTCCCTTGAAAAAATTTCTTGTGAAGAGTGACGAAAGCTTTTGGATCTTGAACGCTTACAATATGGTAGTACGCAAGCACAAGATAGGGAAGCTTATTATCAAATTCAAAATTGTGTGATGCATTAACAATCCAGGTCTTCATACTCTCATCCTTTTAATCTAGTAAACACAGAGTCACCGAGCTCACTGAGAAAAATGAGCGTGTGAGCAAAATGTATTCTCACCTCTCTCACTGATCTCAGTGTGCTCAGTGGTTCAAGCTATGGAGTAACAATGATACCCTACAGAGATGATTTTGCGTAGCAAAAAAAATAGCTCGTATGATACAAAAGGATGAGTTTAGACTGGAGACCTCAATGAAAGAATATATTATAAAGATAGACGACGAAAACTTTGAAAGCACTGTTTCGCAAGGTGTTGTGCTCGTAGACTTTTACGCTGACTGGTGTGGCCCATGCCGCATGCTTTCCCCAATACTCGAAGCACTTGCCAATGAAATGGACGGCAAAATGCAAGTAGCAAAACTCGACGTCGACCACGCCCCAAAGACTACATCGACCTACCAAATCACCTCAGTCCCTACAATGATTGTTTTTAAAAACGGCAAAGAAGCTGACCGCATCGTCGGCCTCAAAGACCTCGAAACCCTCAAAAAAATTGTCGCTCGTTCTATGTAGTTACTAGGATAATCTAGAACTTTACACCTGCAGATTTGATGAGCCTTAAAAATTCCGTAGCGGCGCTAATATATCTTTGAGGATCTAAGGCAAGGTCATCCAGCCCTTTACATAGGGCTGTATATTGGGCATTTAGATTTTCAGCCGCTGCTTTATCATTATTTGTCAGCTTCAAAAAAACCTCTAAATTTGAAGCTGCTTGTTCATCAGATACTTGTTTACTTCCAATTTTGCCATTTTGCAAACCGCTAAGCTCTGGCATTTTTAATAAGCCATTTTTAAATACTTCTTTATGAAATTCATCAAGATAAGGGGGCAATAGCTTTAATTTAGGTATAGTATTTCCTGAAAGCAAGGGAGCCATAATTACATTAGCAGAAGCCATCTGTAACCCTTTGAAGTTCCCTTCAGTGAGAGGACCTCGTGTGCCATATTTTCTCTCGTTATTCAATTCATTTATTGAAGTAGCGTACAGAGAAAAAAACATGGGATTGAGGACTTTTTGGCTGATCATAGCATTACGAGTACCAAGTCGCTGATTTGACCCATCAAGCTCTCCTTGTAGCCCTTGTAACCCCCCCCTTATTCTACTTCCAGCTGAGGTATTGTTTTCTACAAGTTCAGCAACTGAATTCCTCCAGCGCGTAGCTTCTGAAATATTTTGAGAAAGCGTCGTTTGCATAGCTTTTACGATATCGTTGGCACGTGCGGCATCAAAGGAGCTTATAGATTGCTGAGCTTCCTGAAATTTATCGCTATTTTTCATGAGTGCGATCAGATTTGCTGCAGCTTGAGCTCGCAATTCACACTGCATGATGGTCTCTTTTAGCTGCTTAATTCCATCTATGTATTCTTTAAAATCTCTGCTATTTGCTGGAGGATTCTTAAGCTGTCGAGCCAACTCCTGTAATGACACCTCTGCTTTATCTAACTCATCACGTTGTACAACCTCATTCAAATAGCGGATCTCTTCTTTAAAGTGAGGAGCAGTTGCAGCACTATTTTGCAATGTCTCTCGTAAAGAGCCAACTCTTTGCTGCATCACACTTGAAAAATCAACCATCTCATCTAAAAGTGGTAAATCATTAATTACATTCAACATTTCATTAGCATGATTATAGCATTTCTCTATCTCCCCTTTAAGCTCTCTGATCTGTGCTTTATACTGATCTATAATTTGCTTAGCCTCGGCATCGTTAGGTATTTTTGGGGGATTTTTAAGTAACTGTGCTAACTCAGAATTTTTCGATTGTGCTGCTGCTAGCTGTTGGAATGCTTCTTGGCGCAAACTCTCTGAAACCTTTGATTTGGCAGCACCTTCAAGTTTAGCACCCAGCTCATCTAGATTCTTTGGCATAGCTGCTGAATAGGATCCCGCTTCACTTACTACTTTATTCAAATCATTGAGAGCAGCTGCCTTCTCATCGGCAATTTTATAACAATCCTCAATTTCAGCCTTAAGCTGTTTGATTTGGGCGTTAAAGCGATCTAGAATTTCTTTAGGATTGGCACCTTCTGTGGTCGCTGGTGGATTTTGAATCAGTTTTACTAGTTCATAATTTTTTGACTGTGCTTTCGCTAGCTGCTCGTCTGCTTGTTGTCGTAAAACATTGCCCATGCCCTGCAATTCTGGCGTTAAACTTTCTACATGTCTTCGAAGTGCAAATCCCCTCGTTTCAATCCCGCTTCTCACCTCAGATGAAAAAGATGCAGCTTCATTCACTACATTCATAAGCGCAACCTGGGGCCCAAGCTCGGGAAGATGCCCTAAAGAAGATTGAATCCACTCATTATTCCTAAAATGCAAGACAGTTTCAGGGCTTAAATGAGCTGCACATTCTACTAGATCGTTCAGTAACATTTTGACTGCTTGTTGAGAGGATTCTGATTTGCCTGTACGACTTGCTATATGGATTCCCGCTCGTTCAGTAAGAGTAAGTTTGCCATCTTCGACAGCAAGTTTTAATTTAGGATCATTTGCAAGCTTTAGTAAGAGTATTCTTATCTTATCACTTTTTGCACTCAGGTCGGGTTGAGTAACAATAAGGGTTGGTAGAGATCCAGATATTTCTCTATGTAATTTTGCATTTTGCAGTGCCTCATCGATAAGAAAAGCTATTCCGGGATTTTTTGCCTGCTTATATGCGGCTTGCAGCTCTTCCTTTGAGAGAGACCCAAGTATTTTGGTTGCATCTTCATAATTGCCTGATTTAATGCAAGTAAGTAGGAGGGTTTCAAAATTTTGTCGAGAGGCTCTAGGGGAAGGGGACTCTTGTGATAAGGGCGTAGAGCTCCGAGGCTGAACGGCTGATTGCTTTGGAGTAGTGGGAGGCGAAGGAGGCGGTGCTTTTATAGACTCATGAAGTAGGGCGGCAAGTTGTGGCTGGCCAATTTTAAGAGCAACTGAGCGGGCTTTTATAAGCTCTCCATTTGTAAAGTTGGAATCTCGAAGGAGTGCCTTAATTTGCTCGGTATCCCCTTTCCTTGCTGCATCAAACACTTTTCCCATTGCAGGAGAATTTGGAAGAGGCCTTCTTCTTTCAACAGGTGAATTTGGAGGTACTGCACCATGCGCCTCTCTTTCCAGATTCTGCAATGTAGCAACTAGTTTCTGAATGTCCTCATCGCTTGTAGTATTATCAACCCAATCTTTTCTACTTTGGCCTAGATCATGCTGGCGAGCAGTTTTATCTTGGCTTCGAGGAAGAGGTGGACTTTCCATTTCAGAAATACTTGTGCGAACACCACCTCGTATATTTGCTGCTGCTCGACCTAAAACTTGTGAATTCTGAACTACACTTTCGCCTTTGGCGGCAGCTCCAGGTTGAGAAGCTGGTCTAACGCCCCCTACATTCGAATTCTGAGGTACAAAGTTAGAAGGAACAGCTGGGCGTGCTAATCCCCTTTGAGGAATTTGAGGCCTTTGAGTGGGTGGAGATTGCTCAGGTCCATAGACATTGCCGCCACCGGGCAATTGAGCATAGTTTTTTGCATCCATCTCTTCCTCCTAGGCCTGCTGAAGACGTATTTTTTCCTCTTCTAAACCCGGCTTCCAAACAGCAAAATCAGGCTGGTCTTTAAGGGATTCAAGAGCAAGGTGAATAGTATTAATAGCGCGATCTTTTTGACCAAGCGCTTCATAGCATTGACTAAGGGCAATATGATAGCTAGGATCGAGGGGGTTTTTCTCTATAACTTTTTCATAGGATGAAAGAGCTTCATTATAATTTTTAAGTTCGAAATCTGAATTTGCAAGTCCGAGCCAAAATACATATGTATCTGGATTGATCCCCGTCAAAAATAAGAAAGCATCTCCAGCAGCACTAAACTCATTATGCAAATAAAGACGCCTAGCACCCTGATAGAGACAATCCATAGTAGTGTTATCGACATTTGCAAACTCCTGAATAGAGCCTCCCTTTGCAATATGATCTGAAAAGGCTTTTTTATCTTGCGCCACCTTTTCATGCAAAGTCGCTATTCGCTCTAGAGCGTCTAGCACTTCATCAGTAAACAGTTCAGGGTTTTCTTTAGATAGCTCTTCAAGGGAGTCGCTAAGCACTTGGGCTCCATTTTTTTGACGGCGCCTATAGGCTGCAAATTGATCTTTTATCTCTTGCTGATAACGCTCTACAAGCGCTTTTTCTGGCAAAACAGAATTTGGATGTGCAATAAGCTCATCTGCAACCTTAGTTGCTATAAGCTGCGAACAGGCTTCCAAATAGTCAGATTCTAACCCATCTCCTGATTCAGGCGTCATTGACCCCCCTCCATAGATTTGCCCTAATTAAACTCATTATATCAAATATTTTATTTAATAGCAATGAGCCTAAATGTAGGCAACTTAGAGCGGAAATTTAATGGAAATGGTCTCTTTACAGTCAATCCAGAGCTGATTATCCCCTTCAAAAAGCTCTATATAGGAGCGGACTCCGCTAGCTGCGGTAAAAGTACCGTCAGGAGGAATCTTAGAAGTAGTTGTGAATTTATTTAATGGAATAACGAGGTACGTATTCTCATGCTCCCCACAGGTCTCTACGGTAAGTTCCATATTTATTTCATTTAAAATATCCCCAAATGCGACATCCGCAACAAATTTTGTCTTCATCAGAGCAGGATCCGTAGAAATAGCACCACCGTGCACCTTCCCACCCAAGGCAACTGCATTTGGAAGTAATGCTCGGGCATTTGCATGCTTATTTGGTTTAAATTTGGCGCCTTGCTTCTGACGCAGATTTTTTACCTTAAGAGTGATATTATCCCTTGTAAAATAGCCCAATTTCTTCGAGTGGAGAGGCCCAAAGTCTATTTCCTTGCCTACAACTTCAAGAAAGAGTTTTTTGGGATCGGTATTTTTTTTATATGTGTTATCAAAGTGAGAAACATTTACATAAAGAAAGACCTTTACAGTAACTTCTGAGCCTATAAATCTACTCCCATGCGGGGATACCGGAAAGTTTTCAGTGAGCGCTTGCATTTCATTAATTACACGCTCATAGCGAGGATCACGCCGGTCTAAGCGCACAATATCTCGGCCAAAAGCTTCTGCTTTTCTTCGAGCAAATTCTTCACAAATGCGCCCTTCAGTCTCTATGACTGCAAGTGCCCCTCTTAATTCTTCTACATTTAGAGCTTGCATCGTGAACCCCTTGTATTTAAAATAATATTATACAAAAAAGCAGATTAAAAAGCAAGAACGAACTTAAGCTCCCAGAGCTGACTAGGGAGGCATGTATAGCATACCTCCCCTGGTGTAACTAGAGCTCCTCTATTTTAGTATTTCCTTTTTTCGAACATCATAAAACCTTTGAAAATGGCCAAGCTCTACTTTCAGCTCAGGTACAAGTAACGAAATGCGCACTACATCCGAAGGATAAAGCTTCCTTTTACTCGGCGGTTATATTTTATAGTTTTTGAGGAAGGCTACATAGTTATCATATTCCCGAGGAGCGATAATACTCATATCAGGATATGACGGAGGAAGTGAGCTAAAGTAAAGTCCAGTTTGACTTTGTTTCGTTACTTCAATTTCGTCAAATATTGCAGCTCGTTTGCTCAGTTCGACAAGATCTAATATAGAATATGCCGCGCAGCGATAGGAACAGGGCTGTCTCATTGTTTTTAGAAGATGAGGACGAGTGTTGAGACATTCTGAGATCTTTTTAGCCACAAAAAAGGCGTAGTGGGCTTTCTCGGCTCCCTTGCTATCCAAAACGATCACCTTTACATCTCTTTCCCGTTTTTGAATAAATACCGGGGTCATATGATAGCTGCCAACCTGAAGAGGATTATCCGAATGGCGCACAACAAATCCTCTTGAGCTCTCAATTCCTTGAGAAAGCTCTTTTGCAAGTTCCTGAAGGCTAGATAGTGCTTTTGCTGGCACTGGCAGTTTTAAGCTATCCAGTATCACCTGCACACCCTCTTCAGTGATCAGCGGAGGGGTGTTTGGACCTGTAGAGATAAGGTATGTCATTGAAGTAGTATATCACATATTTTTTTAAATATCAACCTTCAATTCCATTCGCAATGGCTTTTGCGATGATAATTCGTTCATATTTTTTATATCTACGAGGAACTAATGTATTAATCTCTCTGTCACCTAGAGTTTCTTTATGTTTTTCAAGAGCTTTATTAAGAGGTTCTAGAGTTTGCTTATCTTGCGTATCCTCAATATAATCCCTCACTACATTAAGCCTTTGTGTAACCTTCATCATAGAGGGAGGAAGCCAGTAAAACTGATCCATTGCCTTGGTGCTGCTTTGGGGATCAATATGAGCTGCACACTCATTATAAAAATTGGGGTTTCTCGAAATATGCACCATATCGCGAAGCGAGAAAATAGGACAGTTTGTGTAATCGAACTGCCTTTTTTCGCCATAGGAAAGCGGCTTTATTTCTAACGCAGCTGTTATAGCCATTGCGGCAAAAAAGCTAAATTTTCCGGCATTGCCCGTACTATCGGTGATGACTGCGCGAAACTTGCCATTCACTCGCTCGATATAAATGGGTGTTATGTGAAGCGATCCCCCAAGAAATGGGTGTTCATCCTGCATGAAAAAACCCATCCTAAAGTCATCAGTGCGTGTTTTAATCGTTTCTAGTGCTTCTTTAAAAGCTGCATGACTTTCGCAGCATCGGCACTCCATCTGCATAGAGCCTTTAGCTGTAAGGTAGGAAAGTATCTTTTCCATCCCCTTGAGGGTGAGAATTTTTCCTTTGTCCCCATGAGCGATCTGGGACGACAGGTCATATTTTTTAATCAAAAAGTCAGCTACCTTCTCATATGTTTCACTGCTTCCTGCAAGTCTTTTTAAAAGCTTTTGAACTAGTAGAGCGGCATCTTTTCTTTCAAGATTATCTAAAATTTTCTCAAAACCCTCTAGATCATCTCTTTGTATACAGGAGTCAGCTTCCGAAAGTCGATCTACCTCCCCTCTTTCTTCCTCAAGCTCTGGTAGATCGAATGTTCCTTTGACTGAGGGATTACCGGGAATATCTTTATCTTCTGCTAAGGATCTTCTTACACTCTGGAGCATTTGGCTTGTGGAAAAAAAGGGATGAGCTTCGGAGATATGGGCAATTGAATCTCTTTTGACCGTGTGCTTTACTGAGGGAGAAGCTGTAGCCCCTTCTATTTGCTGCTGAAATGGGTGTATTGGCGAGGACATTGCATCCATAGAAATCCTCCCACACTATATTATAGCATATAAAAGAAAAGAGATGGTAAAATCTATTTTAGGAGGGCACTTATATGAATTCCCTAGAACTCCATGGTTACGCCTGGATAGACCCTGACCAGGCTGCATATAAAGTACTCTATGCTGAAAATGCTGAAAAATTGCATCTTCCCCAAGGAGAAGTGATGCTCTTTCTCCAAATGGAACCAGATAGTAGGCAGGATAGAGCCTATTTCTCTTCAAAACTTATTAGTGCAAAACTACTCGATGGCAAGCATGAAGGGGATCAAATTTCAATTCCCCTCGAAAATAATGTAAAGCTTGTACTCACTTTGAATAATAAACGTGCCTATGAAGCAGCTGATAACCCCCTTCCTATCGAAAAAGCCGCTGAATCCTCCATTTCCAAACTCAATGCTTCAAAAAAGCAGCCAAGTGCCGGGCAAGAGCTCGAATTTCTGAAGTCTATGGGTTTGTAGAATCGTATAAAAAGACATGTGTGCGATACATATCGTTTAGAGCAAGAGTCTTGCTAGGAATCCAGCCTGGGATAGAAAAGGTGTGCGTAAGAACAAAGAGCTTTTTATTTGCGAATTTTTCTTTTAACCTAGCCATCGCATTTGGATAGAGGTAGCAGACTGCCAGGCTAACATCCTCAAAAGGCTCATTAAAAAAATCACTCCTTACAAAGCATAGATTCTTCTGACAAGATACCTTTTTGAGCAGGCAGCTACAGTAATAGGGAATAGGCGATGTTTCATAACCAATCACCTGAAGATGCGGATACTCTCTTGCAAGCATAAGGGCAACATGTCCCCAGCCAGAGCCTAGCTCTACTATAGTTCCAGCATGTATTTCTGGAAGCATCCCTTTGAGCGCGCGCATAACCTTAGCAGTTGTGGGCATGGGGCTAATTCCATTACGGACTGTCCAAATTATTATGCTAAGTGCTGCTAAAATGAAAATTACTAAAAGTATATTCATAGAAAAAAAATCGAGACCGAGACCGTGACCGAGACTGATTCTTTTTGCATAAGACATTTTAAGCAAAATAATCGGTCACGGACTCGGTCTCGGTCTCGATAAGTGTGATGAAAAGGTTTTATTTCTCTTCGTTGCTTGTACGATTGTAGTTAAGATCGTTTAGATCTTCATCATCTTCGTCTTCATCATCATCTTCATCGTCAGCGAGCAGATCTTCTGTGCTAAGAAGTGCTGAGAGATCATCGTCATCATCCTCATCGCCTTCTTCATCATCTGTATCTGTTTCTTGAGACTTTGGCGCAATCTTTGTCACTTCGATGTCAAAGATTAAAAGTCCATTTGGAAGCTGGCCAGATTTGCCAAAACCAAGCTCTGGATGGATGTAGATTTTGCGCTTTTCGCCAACTTTCATGCCTACAATACCCTTTGCAAAGCCAGGGATTGTGTCATTTAGCTTCACTTCGATAGGGCCGCCTGTCTGCTCTGATGAGCCAAGCTTTTGGCCATTGGAGTAGGTAGCTTCGTAGTTGATTGTAGGAACAGTCTCTTCAGTTACTGTAGCATCGCCAGTTCCCTGCTGGGTAATCTTGTAGAGCACTTTGCCGCCTTCAAGGGAGACAACACCATCTTCTTTTGCATGGTTTTTCAAGGTAGCTTCTGCTTCATCGAGATTTTTCTTCGCCATATCTTCGTAGGCATACTGCTGGATTAAAGTAAGCGCTTCTTCATATTCTTTTTCTGAAAGAGGTGAAGCCTTTCCTTCCATACCATCTTGGATGCCTTCAATGACAAACTTTGGGTTAAGCTTAATCATTGGATTGTTTAGGCTCTTTTGGATCATATGTCCATATGTCTTTGAAAGCTTCTCAACATAGGCTTCTGAATGAAGCTCTTCTTTTGTAGGCTTCTTTTGCACAGCTTGAGCTGCCGGCTGCTCATCAGCCATCAGGCTAAATGACGTACAAGCTACGCCAAAAGCCACCGCATATTTTGTCATCATACGAAATACCATAGTTTTCACTCCTATGTGGTTTTAATTTTAAGTTCTTTTAGCTGCCCATCGGCTACACCAGATGGTGCACCTGTCATTAAGCAACTTGCCTTCTGTGTCTTCGGAAACGCAATAACGTCTCTAATTCCTTCTGTTTCAACAAGTATCATCACGAGTCTATCAAAACCAAGCGCGATGCCAATATGCGGCGGTGTGCCAAACTGAAGGGCCTCGATAAAGAAGCCAAAACGCATCTTTCTCTCCTCTTCACTTAAGCCAAGGATGCGAAAGATTGTATCTTGCAGCTGGGAATCATGTATACGCTGCGATCCAGAAGCTATCTCATAGCCATTTAACACAAGGTCATAACTTGACGATCTTGCCTTAAGAGGCTCATTTTCGATAAGGTGTATATCATCAAAGTTTGGAGAAGTAAAGGGATGATGCTCACTTTCTAGGCGATTTTCTTCTTCATTGAACGTAAAGAGCGGAAAATCAGTCACCCACAAAAATTTATAGTCATTTGCCTTGATCAGTTTGCGATCTTTTGCAACCTTTCGTCTCAAATGGTCTAAAATCTGATTTGCCTTTTTACTTTGTCCTGCAACAATAAAGGCAAGGTCTCCATTTTCCATCTCAAGGGCTTCGACCCATTTAGCCTGATCAGCCTCAGCAATAAACTTTGCAAGGCTCGATGAAAACTGTCCATCTTGCAGCTTTATATAGGCAAGGCCCTTTGCACCAAGCTGGCTTATAAAGGTTGTATATTCCTCAATCCCCTTTCTGGATATATCTGCGCCGCCCTTTACGGTAAAGCCCTTTACAAGGCCGCCTTGAGCTAAAATATCGTGAAATGGAGTAAATGAAGATGCTTTCGCCTCGCCATCTAGCCTTTTTAGCTTCATCCCAAAGCGAAGATCCGGCTTATCGCAGCCATACTGCTCCATGCACTCTGCATGGCTCATAACGGGAAATGGCGTATCAACTGCCACGCTCTTACATTCTGAAAAGATTGCCTTCACAAGATTTTCTATGATAGGAAAGAGCTCATCTTGGGTGACGAAACTCATCTCTATGTCAATCTGCGCAAATTCTGGCTGGCGATCTGCTCTCAGGTCTTCATCTCTAAAGCAGGTTGCAATTTGAAAGTAGCGGTCCATTCCGCCTATCATCAATATCTGCTTGAACATCTGTGGAGACTGCGGGAGGGCAAAAAATTGTCCTGGATTTACACGAGATGGGACAAGATAGTCTCTAGCGCCTTCAGGCGTAGACTTGCTCAAAATTGGCGTGATGACTTCGACAAAGCCTTCAGAATCCATAAAGCGCCTTGTTGCCATCATCGCTTTGTGCCGTATGACGAGATTTTCTAAAATTTGCCCCTTTCGCATATCGAGGTAGCGGTATTTGAGGCGAAGCTCTTCGTTAGCTTCCGTCATATCGTCAGCGATGGTAAACGGTGTAATCTCAGCTTTTGAGAGCACATCGAGCGTTTCGCAAATAACTTCGATAGCTCCTGTTGCAAGTTTGGGGTTAGCATCTTTTCTCTTTGCAACTTCACCTGTGATGGTAAGTACAAACTCTTGCCTTAGTTTTTGCCCTGCGCTATAGAGCTCGCTATTTTTTTGCGAGTCGAGTACGACTTGCGTGATGCCGTAGCGATCGCGAAGGTCTATAAAGAGAAGCCCTCCAAGATCCCTTGCACGGTGCACCCAGCCGCTAAGACGAACTTTTTTGCCGGCGTCTTGCTCGTTTAATGCTCCACAGGTATGTGTGCGTTTAAATGCTACGGTAGTATTATTTTCCATGTTCTATGTGGCTCTGACTTGCTAAAGTTTTTGTTGTAAAAAAGTGTACGACTGCATCGAGTGAAAGTTCAATTTTTTCACCCGACTTCATCTCTTTAAGCTCGCATCTTGCAGTTTTGAGTTCATTTTCACCAAGTATGAGGACATATTCAGCTTTAACTGAATCTGCTTGCTGCATGGCGTTTTTTAATTTTTTGCCGCTGTAGTCGACAAGAGATACTACTCCTGCAAGCCTAAGCTGTCTTGCAAGGGCAAATGCAGGCTCCATAGCCCCATCTCCAAGCGGTATTATATAAAGCGCTGGGCGCGTGCGCTCAGGAACTATATGGCTTTGATGAAGCATTGCTAAAATCATGCGCTCAATCCCTGCTCCAAAGCCAATTGTAGGAAGGTCTGGGCCGCCAAGTGTTTTCATAAGCCCATCATATCTTCCGCCGCCAGCTATTGAATTTTGCGCTCCCAAATAGCCCGATGTTATTTCAAAAACTGTGTTATTGTAGTAATCGAGACCTCGGACCAGTTTTGGAGCAATTTCATAGGGAATATTAAGGTGGGAAAGAAGCGTCTGCACCCTTGCAAAATGCGCTGCAGATTCCGGCGATAAAAAGTCTAGTATTGAAGGAGCATTTTTTACGATTTCAATATCGTTTGGATCTTTAGAATCCAAAATTCTCAAGGGATTTACTTCAAAGCGATGCTTACTCTCTTCGGACATATTTGCAAGATGAGGGCGAAGATAGTCTCTAAGACTTTCTCTAAAGGCTACTCTTGACTCTTTATTGCCGAGGCAATTTATAAATACCTTGAGGTTTTTGAGACCAAGCTTTTCATACAGGGAATAGCTCATTTCAATAAGCTCTGCGTCTTGCTCGGGCTGTCCTCCGCCAATAATCTCTACACCAAACTGATGGTGCTGACGAAAACGGCCAGATTGCGGCCGCTCATAGCGAAAAATTGGTCCTATATAGTAGAGGCGGTGAAGCTGTCCTTGCCCCTGTAGTCCCTTTTCAATAAATGCGCGCATTACAGAGGCAGTTCCTTCTGGACGAAGGGACATGCTGCGCTCGCCGCGGTCCAAAAAGGTATACATTTCTTTTGAGACGATATCTGTAGCATCTCCAACGCTTCTTGCAAAAAGCTCTGTACGCTCAAAAATTGGAGTACGTATCTCCTCGCAGCCATACACCTTGGCATGCTCGCGAAGCACAGATTCTATAAAGTGCCAGAGGTGAGACTCCTTCCATTTTTCTTTAGGATCTGTCGGTAAAATGTCAAATGTTCCTGTGGGGATAGCGATGGGCATACAGCTTTGCTCTTTTCAATAAGGAAAAAATTGTATGTGCTTTGGCACTTTATTGCAACCCTAGAGCTAAAGGACATATGTCCCTTTGGTCCTTTTCAAATATGCGTTGTCTTTAAAACCAAAATTTGTGTACAAAAGTTTCTGCGATCAAAATAAGGAGTTGATGATGATGAACCGTTTTTTACTTTTTGCACTTTCTGTTTGCAGCGTATGTGTTGCCGCAAGCCACACAGCAAGACAAACCCGCCCCATCTCACTTGGCACAAGTGGAGGCAGCACAACAGATTTTGCAAATGGCTATTGCTGCAGTGGAACGCTCGGGTCTTTAGTTAAAGACGCTCAGGGCAATATGTATATTTTAAGTAATACCCACGTCTTTGCAGGCGATACAACATCCGGCGGCAACCATCACGTATCTGCCAAGGGCGATCCAATCAATCAGCCTGGATATGTTGATGTTAACTGCAGAAATATGCCGGCAGATTATGTAGCAACGCTTGATCGCTGGATTGCTCTAGTTCCAAATGGTATAACTACAGTAGATGCGGCTATTGCAAAGACAGATGCATCCAAGGTAAAAGCAAATGGTGCAATACTTGATATTGGAACAATTTCAAGCACTCCGCGATCTGCCTTTGCAGGCCAAAAAGTGAAAAAAAGTGGACGGACATCGGGCCTTACACGAGGCAAAGTCTCAGTAATTAATGCTACAGTTACTGTTGGCTATGAGACAGAATGTGCAGGATCTCCCTACTCCACAACCTTCAAAAATCAAATTTTAGTAACGCCCGGAACCTTTATCAGACCCGGTGACTCAGGCTCTTTGCTTGTAGAAGATGTTGCAACTAACCCTCGGCCAATTGGCCTTCTTTTTGCTGGATCATCCTCAGTGGCAGTTGCAAATCCTATTCAAAATGTCCTTAGCGCCCTGAACGTATCAATGGTAGGAGTGCAAACACCAACTGCCGCAATGACTCCATTTGAATCTGCAACATCTCTTGCGTTCAGCAACGTCAAGCGTGTACAAGAAAAGCACTCTGATCGACTAATGGCAATAGATGGTGTCGTTGGTCATGGTCTTGGCGTATCTCAGGCAAATCCACAAAGGCCTGTGCTTGTTGTGCTGACAAA
The DNA here is from genome assembly GCA_964462925.1 of uncultured bacterium. Taxonomy (GTDB): domain Bacteria; phylum Chlamydiota; class Chlamydiia; order Chlamydiales; family FEN-1388; genus SZAS-7. The sequence goes on along the minus strand of CAYWZU010000021.1, from coordinate 6,066 downwards.
CAAGGAAATAAAAATGGCTAAAAAACTCGACGGCATATTTGTTGAAACCCTAAATGTCGGCAAAATCACCGCCTTCTAATATTTGTGAGATAGACACAGGTAGCTGGGGTGCAAACCTTCGATTTCGCCCAGATTTTTGAAAAATCTGGGTCTCGAGTTTGGACATTTGGCCGAAGGCCTTTTGAGTGCGGCGATTATTCGCCGCTTTAGTTTCCTTAAAACTTAATATAAGTGACTGTATTTCATGCAGTTACGCTAATTTTTGTAAGTTTTTTCTCAAATTTAAAGCGGTGAATAATCACCGCACTCAAACAGAGCTTCGCTCACTAGATAAGGCTTTTTTAAGCTAAAATGTCCAAACTCGAGGCCCAGATTTTTGAAAAATCTGGGCAATGGCAAGGGTTTGCATCCCGGGCTACCTATCCTCCGGAGACAAATATCAATATTTATAACTTTGTTTCCTTGAACATTCTTGAAAGATTATTTGTTGCAAAAATCTTAACGTGGGATCACTATGGCATTTCATGATTATGTGAGGTAGTACGATGAATACAATTTTCGGATATGGCTACGCATGGTTTACTGGGCATAGCATCTCTAGTGTTAACTGCAAGCATGAGGGGCCTGATCGCGAAGTGAGCGGCACACTAGTTGCAGAGCAAAATCCTGCAGGCGATCGTAAAATAAAATTTTTTGTCAGTCGCTACGGCATTTCTCACTACCTTGGAACAGCAAAAACAGACCAAGAAGGCAACTTTCGCTTTACCTACAAGTGGCAACCAGGACTTCTTTCACGAGTAGAGCGCATGATCATTCAAGTTGTAGAAGAGAGACTCCCCTTCAGTAGGCAAGGCATTAGCTGCATCGCACGTGATGTCCCGATTGAAAAATTTACGCGCACTCTTCCCATTAAAACTCTCTCAAATAGTGTTGGCATACTTCGCTTAAGTAACGGCAGCCTCCCCGAAGATATGACAAAAGTGCCGCCGCCTCTTCCAAGCCATACACAATCTCCTGGCTACTTTAAAAAGTTTATTGCCGCAGCTCTCCCTGAAGCCGCTAAAAAAGTTTTTGTCTCACTTTTTGGCCGCTTTCTTTCAACAGAGCAGGTGCAAAAAATTTACGACACCCTTAGTTTTTCAAAGTTTGAAAAACGGGCTGCAACGCCAGACAATCTCATCTATGAACTTCTCAATACTGTACTTGCGACTAAACCTACTCGTGTAGACAATCAAGTCGTCTGGGAAGCAAATTGGGATACATATACGCTTGAAGAGACAAACTCTCTGCCAAACATGAAAGTTGTAGCAGATAAAAGGGCAGATGGTACGCTCTCACTCGATGCAATCTATATGAAGTTTCGAGATGAAGCTGATTTTAGAAAGGTATCTGATGATGACATGCCCTATGCTATCTTTATGGCACGATCTATCTTTGCCCTTAAAGGCGAGGCAGAATTTCACCTTGCAGAGGGCCATATTTTGCCAGGTATTATCGCCCAAGCCTTCTTTGAAACCATTAGTCCAGATAATCCTCTCTATAAAGTGCTGCAGCCTCACCTCAGCCAGCTCGATTTTATCAACTGGCTTGGCTCAAAAGGAGTTATCTTTGGAAGTGGAAGCGTCCTTGACCTTTCTGCTCTTACCCCAGATGATGTTGCTAAGGTAATTATAAACTCTGTAATCCAAAAAGCAGCATGGAAAGAATATCGCATAGAGGAGCCTCTTGCAAATAATCACATATTAGCCAAGGCAGAAGATCGTTTTTATACAGTCCTCCATCAATTTTTTAGCGATTTCATCGCAAACAACCACGATTCAATCACCCAAAACTGGAAAGAAGTAGAAAACTGGTCAAATACCTTTTGTTCCCATATCAAGGGAATGGAGCCGCTCACCTCTATTGATGAACTTCCCCATTTCTGTGCCTGGCTTGTCTCAAAAACCACCTTTTTACACTGGGCGGCCCACTCTCGCCAGCAGCTGCTTACTGATGTAGGCCAAGCAAGCCTTGCTCCGCAAAATAAAGGCATTGGCCCCTTCGGCGGAACAAAAGCGCAAGATGCTAGCCAGCAGTTATTTGTAGCAAGAACACTCCTTCGTTTTGATGGTGATAGGCTTCTTGATAATCCCTATGGCGATATAGATGAGGCTTTACTCGCTCTCCTTAGAGAGCATTTAGCTGAATTTAAGGGCCTATACGAAGATTTTGAAAAAATCTTCGTAACTACACAGATTTAGTTGTTGAAAAATCAAAAACTCCCTACATTGAACATAGGTGTCAAAAAAGGAGTTTTTATGATCTTGCGCTCAGTATTTTTTACAGGCCTTACCCTTTTAGGCCTCATTACACAGCCCCTTGCCGCTAAAAGTGGAGATGGCTGCAAAATTTTACGAAATGTTAAAGACATGGTCCAACAAGACCTTATCGTTGATAACACAACACTTTCGCTTGTACGACAAGATTTACAAATAGATAAGGAAATTCTCTCCATATTAGAGACAGAGTGCGTAACTTATATTTTGGAACTCCCCTACGAAATTTCAGCTCCTGGCTACTACAAGCTCGCATGCGATCTCGTTTTTGATCCAAGTGATGACGGTGAAAATGCTATTACTGTTACTGAAGGAGTGAATGATGTTACTATTGACTTCGCTTTTCATACAGTGAGCATGGCCGAAGAAAGTACAGCAAATGACAATAATGGCATTTTGCTTAGCTCTGGCTGTCAAAATGTCCGCATTATGGATGGAACAATCACAGGCTTTTCAGCAAGCCAAATACGCGGATATGACAGCCTCAATACCGTTGATGTGCGAAATATGTTCTTAATTGGCACAACAAGCCGCATGATTAATGAAACAATTTCATCTGGAATAAATCTAGGTGCTGTTTTAGAAGATCCACAAGCTTTTGAACCACAACAGGAAGCAATATCAAACAACATCGTACTCAAAGATGTTACAATACGCAGTATTAATCTTGAAAATCAAGATATTGCTGATCAATACGCATGGGGTGTTGCCCTCTTTTACTGCAACAATATTGAGCTTGAAAACGTACTTGTAAGCGATATCACCCACACCGGGCTTGTTGACTACAACGCTGCAGGCTACGTTGTTGGCTTTGGTATGAACTTTTGTTCAAATAGCATAAGCCGCTTTTGCACAGGGCGCGATCTTTCCAACTTAAGCCCAGATTTTGAAGACGAAGTTGTTGGAGATGCAGTAGGAGGTATTTATACTTTTTGCAATCATGTAGCAAACTACGACTGCACCTATAGCCGCAATCTTGGCACAAGAAGAGGTGGAGGCCTTGTCTGGTTTGCCGGCACAACTGATTTTATCGCAGAGCGCTGCGTTGCAGATAGCAACCATATCGTAGATGAAACAGCGCCAGCCGCACAGTCTCACTATGGATTTGAAACTGTAGGCATAATAGCGAGAAACCAAAGAGGCGCTATTATCGACTGCCATGTTTTTAATCAACCAACTGCGTTTGCAGCACTTCTTTCTGATGATATTATTTATGAAAACTGCACTGCTATTGCAGGAAATATTCAAGCAAGCCCTACTATTTTACCCGCAGGCTTTCGCGCCTATTCTACTGCTAATGGTGTAACGTATAAAAACTGTGTTGCCACAGGCTTTTTGCTTCCAACACCAAGTACAGAAAGTGGATTTCGATTCACTTCAGGTGCACAAAATATCAATATTCTTAACTGCAAATCAACAAAGAATGGAAATGGTATTTATGTAGCAAATGGGGTCACTCGCGTTGTAGCAGATTCAAACGAGCTTGAATACAACACGGTGAGTGGTTTGCAAGATGCAACGCCAAGCCAGACGCATAACCTTTATGTTCGCAATGTTGCTTTTGCAAATGGCACTAACTACATTGTAAACACTGCAAATCCAAACTTCAAAGTGGTACAAGCAAACCAAGCAGCAGGCTATCCGCTCTATACAGCTGCTACTGCTTCTCCACTCTCCAACTTCGATCTGCAACCTTAATTTTTCTCTATAGCGGCCTGAATGAAGGCCGCTATTTTTCTTCGTCATAACTCTTAATGCCTGTATACTACATAGCGTACTAATAATATTATAGGAGTACGCTTATGTTTGAACCAGTAAATACGATTGATACTAATAAAAATAAAACCGAAATAGTTTATACAACTGAGAGCAGATATAAACCAGTGCGCGGCGCAAAAAAATCAAAAAAAGCTGAGTCTGAATCAGAATCAGAAGGAATGACCAACCATGCAGAAGCATCCTGCTGGTTAACAAGCGTTATTCAATCGATTCGAGCATCATCTGCTTTTAGAAGTGAATTTGCTCCTAAAAAAGATGAAAAAAACGAAATTAAGAAAGACCTCTTTGCCATCTTTAATATAGCTGAAGGCAAGAATGGGGAAAAAAGAAAAACAGTTCCTGAAAGAAACATCAAAAACTTCAAACGCCTCATTATTGATGAGGGACTTCCTGCTAAAATGGAAGATGGATTTCCACAAGGGAAATTTTTAGACTTTCTTTTAAAGAAATTAAAAGGAAAGGAACTTGAATATCAAAAAGGCTCAAAAAGTAAAAAAGAGCATATGCTGACCTTTACCTTTTCTGAGTCTTTAAAGAAAAAATCGATGCAAAGCTTTATTAAAGATGAAAAAATCGCATTTGCATCGCCAGAAAAAGCGCCTAAATTTCTTCCAGTTTTTCTAGATCGTCCAAGACTTAAAAGCTCAAGCGGCAAGAAAAAGGGCTACGCAAAAACGTATATTGATCCGACGACACCTCTTCAAATTCCCATCTTAACAAATGGAAAAAATGCAGAGTACAAACTCGTATCAGTTGTTATATGCACCCCATACTGGCATGCCTACACCTATGTGCTCGAACAGGCCGGCTGGGTTCTCTATGATGATGACAGAGTAACCCTCTTAAAATCACCAGAGAAAAAGTACAAAGACCTAGATTTCTCCGCATATGAAGATGCTTGCAAACATAGCGTGCTCTTCATCTACGAAGCTCTCTAAAAACAGTATCAGAGCCTAGCCCATTTTGGGCTAGGCTCTCGCGTTTAGCTTAAAAAAGCCTTATCTAGTGAGCGAAGCTCTTTTTGAGTGCGGGGATTATTCACCGCTTTAAATTTGAAAAAAATTATACAATTTTGCGTATCTACGTGAAATAGACTAGCTTATATCAAATTTTAAGAAAACTAAAGCGGCGAATAATCGCCGCACTCAAAAGGCCTTCGGCCAAATGTCCAAACTCGAGAGAGCCTAGCCCATTTTGGGCTAGGCTCTTTTTTCCTTTTTTTGTAGACGTTGTCGCCTCTTTTGAAAAAAGGAAAATCGATGCACTTAGAACATGGAGCCCTTCTCACTAGCTGGAAATGGGGCGCAATACGAGACTGTCCCACCGTTTTAATTGCAATAGATACCACTAGAAGTACATCCCTTGTTGAAAACACCGTGCAATCTCTCTTCGAATTGCACCAAGCATTAGTACCCTCTGGCCAAGTTGTTGTTGCCTCTTACGTAGATTTTTCTAAATGGATTGAAACACGCTCCAAGCGAAATTGAACTTCTCGAAACGAAATATTGCCAAAATATGTAGCATAGGCTACATTCCTTTGTAGCCTATGCTACATAAAGGAGTTTTTCTATGTCCCTACCTGCCGCTATTCGCACCCAGTTTGAAACTAAGCCATTTCTGCAGCGCATACATGCATCACTTCAGGTAATGAAACCGCTCGCAAAAGCAGCTTCAATCACTGCAATGACCATCTCATCTCTTTTTGGAGCTGCAATATCTTGGCTTTCGATCGAAGGTTCAGTAAGGTCCATCATAGATGTGATCGAAGATCCAAGGCCAATCATCAGGCTTCGCTATCTCGGCGATTTTGCCGGCTGGACAAGTATTGCCCTCTTTTCTGTAGTAGCCGTAAAAGGCATATTTGAACGAATCATGGCAGAGGGTGAATATATCAAAGCTCAAAACATTTGTAGAGAACGCGTAGCAGAGTGCTCATATGACGAAGTTGTGATTCTTGTCGATGATCTTGAAG
>CAYWZU010000020.1:0-36657 GCA_964462925.1 uncultured bacterium | reverse complement strand
GAGGCAGATCCCGGGCTTGTAAAAATGACAACGAGCGATTCATTTGCCCTAACATCCACTATCAAGTTGCGCATAGGAGTATCCATAGTAGGAGGAGCCGGCTCCCTAGGAAGCGAATAGACTGTTTGTCCTTGGTCATTTACTACCTTAACAGCCCCTACCTTTCGTAGTAGTCGCGATACCTTAGACTGCGTAATTGAGAGCTTTTCGCATATGTCTTCTTGTGTAGTAGCTGTGCCCTGCAAAAGAAGGTGTCTTAGTCTTTCTTCAAGTATTTGAATTTCGCTTTTTTTTGTCATAACTGTGTCATTTCAGCTTCATAAATATGTTCATTTTTTTGCTTAAAGCTAAAGAAGGCAACAGGGAGATGATGCTGCCATCTCGCCTTTAGGGCTCTAATCTGATCGGCATAGGAGGAAGGAAGAAAAAGCGCAACTGATGTGCCGCGCTCTACAGCGTCTCGGATATCTCTGCCAATTTTGGAATCTGGATCTAGCTCCTCATGTGAAAGAATTTCCCTTTGCTTGCTAAAGAAGTGGTGTAATTTCTTATACCAGGGAAGCTTTGCTTGCATTTCTGGCAGGACAAAGACATGCATCCTGCGAGACTGAGAGCCTGTAAGAATCGCTGCCCAAGGCCATGCAGGAAGCGTAGAAAAGAAGATTGCAGGAGCATGGCCCTGCAAGCTGTCTTTGCCATGAACTATGGCTTTATAGCGAAAGCGTGCAAGCATCATGTAAAAAAAGCGCGTCACGTATCCAGAAATTGCAATAGTGATTCCAGTGACATAGATAAGCGTTATGATGCCCACAACAAAAAAGCCCTTTGTCGCTCTTAGCCCCAGTATTTCACTTAAAAAGTAGAGCATGCCCGCAGAAAGAAGAACCCCAAAAAATCCCAAGAAATTTGTTGTTGCAATGACCTGGCCTCGAATAGTTTTTGGACTTGCAAGCTGAATATAGGAATCCAGCGGAACAAGATAGATGCCTCCAAAAACGCCGATTAAGCCAACAAGCACTATTTCTAATGCTACCCAGTTTTGAAAAAGGTGAAGCAGAAGAAAGCAGCAGGCGATGCCGTAGCCTCCAATCGGTACAAGCCCAAGCTCAACTGTGCGGCCTGAGAGCTTTCCTGCAAGTAGAGACCCAGCGCCAATGCCAAGCGCAGTAAGTAAAAAAAGATATCCCCCTTGAACATCTGTAAGGTGAAGGGCCTCAAGCGCAAATGGAATCATATTGAGCTGCGCATAGGAGCCTACAAATAAGAAAAAAGCAGAACCTAATACTGCCGATAAGAGAGATGGCTGTCGAAAAATAAGGCGTAGATTATGAAAAAGCTCTGTAATGAAGCGGGGGCTAATTTCTTTTTGAGAGCCAGAAGGTGCCGTCTTTGGTATCTGCAAGCTAAAATAAATACCAAGCAGAGCAAATAAAACTGCCGCAAGCGATGCATAGACAAAATGGCGATCTGTAATGTCAGTAAGAAAGGATGCAAGGAATGTTCCTACAATAATTGCCGTGTAGGTGCACGAAGTTAAAATTCCATTTGCCTTAGAAATTCTGTCTGGAGGGACGATTTCTGGAACAATTCCATATTTACATGGGGCAAAAATAGCACTGTGGCATGCGAGTAAAAAAAGAGCTGTATAGGCAAGCAGCTTGCTTCCTAAATAAAACGATATGGATCCAAGTATCATCACACAGCATTCTACAATTTTTACTATAACGATTATGCTGCGCTTGCTATAGCGATCGGCCATAGTGCCGGCAGTAGATGATAAAAAGAGAAAGGGCAAAACGTAGATAGCGCCAACTGATGCTAAAATTTTTGTACTTGCCTCTTTGCCTTCTAGGGCTATAAAGCAGTAGACTATGAGAAGTTTGTAGATATTGTCATTCATTGCACCTAAAAATTGGGTGCAGTTCAAAAAACCAAAAGGTCCGAGCAGTTTTCTAATCATATCATAGTTATACAAGATTTCAGAAATTTTGTATTCTACTCTGTCATGAATATGATTTTGCATCTTAGTAACAGCCTCGAGCTGCTTAGCTTACGCCTTAAAGAGAATATCGAATCTCCCGAAGATGCGCTTGTGGTTATTTCTGACATGCAGAGTAAAACAGCTCTTTTAGTAGAGCTCGAATCTTTCGGACTCAAAATCCAGGAAAATGTTGAAGATGCAAAAGAGCTGCACTTTTTTGGCATTCCAAAAATGGCTTTTGAATCAGATGCAAAAGTCTTTGTCTATGTTTTATCTCCCTGCATGCACTTTTGGAGCGATATATGCAGCGACAAAGAGGCAAAAAAGCTTACAAAACACTTAGATGAAAAGCATAAAGATGCTCTTCAGGAATATCTCTATGATAGGTCAAAGCTGCTTGCAAATAACTCGAGCATGCTTAGAGAATCTATTAGCTATCTAATAGAACATGCCTCAGATATTCGCGAGGAGTATGTTGTTAAAGATTGGATGATGGATTCTCCCTATGTAAGACAAGATGTCGTTCATAAGGTAGTTAAATCTAGCCCTACGTTATTTGAGGCAATTCAGGGTGATCTTTTACTTCTTGGCAAGGAGAAGGTCCCAGCACTCTCTGATGATAGCGTGCAGATTCATGACTGCTGTACGCTAAAGCGTGAGATTGAAGAGCTCTACCAGTATATTCAAAAGGCATCATTTGACAGAGTTATTGTCTACGCACCAGATATTGAACCCTATAGACCCTATATCCAAAGCCTTTTTACTCATTCCACAGAAATAGTGGGAAGCTACCAGTATGAAATTCTACCCACTTTTATAGATATTCTCCGCGGCAATACACGAGGGCTCTTTAAAAATAAGAGCTTTCAAAAGAAATGGGGTATTGAAGCAGAAGATCTCGCGCTCACTGCCTATCTAAAAAAAGATATTCTTTCATCCTGGATTAGCGAAGATGTCATAAGCGTGCAAGATGCTGAAGTGCTCGCCAAATTTTTGAGCGCATTAAACGGCCTTGCAATAGAAGTAGAGCCAAGGCCATGCAGTATGTGGCAGAGGCGTTTTATGACTGTACTTGATAGCTACTTTGCTGAAGATCTTGATGAATTCTACCTCATCAAACGCGCCATCATGAAGGCATATCATAATGATGCAAACATGACCCTAGATGAGGCTATTGACTATTTTAAGGGGCAAATTGAACCTTTGCAAAAGCAGGCTATTGCTCCTCTCATTTTTACAAACCTTGGCCTCTGCAGAACTGTTTCTCGCGATATTGTCTGCTTTTTAGGGATGAATGAGGGTGCTTGTCCGAGGAGTTTAGGCTCTCTTATTATTGAGGCTATAGTCGCAGCAAAGAAGGCTCTTTACATAAGCTATCAAGGATTTTCCTTTAAGGAGAGGGCGCTAGAGGCGCCTCATGCAGTCATTCGGGATATACTTGATACGCTCAATCTTGGTGATGATTTTATTAAAAGGCATGCCCTTGCATCTCAAAGCGATAGGCCTTATCTTCCAGAGCCTGCTGTTCTTGAGATAGGTGTTGAACCTTCTTCAAAAAATGTAGACGCTGTTTCGATTTCTGAGCTTAGCCAGCTTGCAAAATACCCGCTAAAGGCCTACTACCAGCATGGTTTTGGACTTCATCTGTTTGATAAGAAGACAGAAGATACGCTTGAGATAAAAAATCAGCGGCTCATCCGCCAAAAGCTTTTTGAAAACAAAAATATTGCGGAAGAGCTTTCGCTGCTTCCAAAAGCTATTCGAGAAGCCGCTTGCATGCTTTTTGAAGAAGAAAATGACTATTTTCAAGAGCAGGCAAAGGTGCTTGGTATTTCTCAATACTCTCCTCTACAGGTAGAATTTACCCCCGCAGTAAAAACGATTGAGCGAGAAGGTGCAAGTTTGAAACTTCCTGCCTTAGAGCTGAATCTCGGAGAAAAAACTGTAGTAATCAGAGGCACTACTACGGGTATTTATAATCAAGGTATCGTCCTTTTTGAGAACAAATCAAAAGCCGCAGTGCTTAAAGTATGGCCGGAGCTTCTCCTTGTGAATCTCTTTCAAAAAGAGCTTGGCGTAGCTCCAAGGCTCCTCTTTCTTAAAGATGGCAAATCTGAAGAGGTCCAAATAGAAAACCCGCAAGAAAAGCTTAAAGAATATGTGCGCTATGCCCTAGAAGCAAGAGAGCGAGCGTCGCTTCTCTATCCGGCTCTTTTTACAGCCCTTAGTAAACATGAGGGCGCAAAAGACATGGATAGTGTACGAGATCCCTACCTTGAGCTTCACCTTTCTAGAACAGGCCCAGACGCCCTTCAAAAAGACTGGAGCTGGGCAAGAAATAAGAGTGAACTTCTTTTCGGAGAAGTATATGAGTTTTGATGTGCTTGCTCGGGATACAAAGATCGAAAATGTCTTGCTGTGCGAAGCATCTGCAGGAACTGGTAAAACTTTTACGATTCAGCATCTCTTCATTCGGCGCATTCTAGCCAATCCTCAAGTAAGTGTGCGAAGCTTTGCTCTTCTTACCTTCACTAATGCCGTCGCAAAAGAGTTGTCTCTTCGCCTTAGCCGCGAACTCGATAAAGCAATCATTGACCTTCATGCCGAAAATGAAGACGCGGCAGACTATTTAAAGCCGTACTTTGGAACGAGTGCGATAAAAGTGTTAGAGCGCGCGCGAGATGAGCTTGAATATGCCTCTATAGATACCTTCCATGGTTTTTGCTATAGCCTTCTTTCCGATGGTAAACGGGCAAATTTTGCAAGCGGGCTTGATATCACTCTTCTTCTTGAAGAGTTTTTGAGAGAAAAGATAGACACTGATCCACAAGAGCTAAAAATACTTCTTAGCTACTTTAACAAAGACCTTTCAGCTCTTATAGATGCTCTTGCTAAAGATCTATGGAACGAACATGCTTCAGATTCCGCTCAAAAAGTAGCTGGTACGTATTCAGAAGAGGAGCTGCTTGCTGCAACATATGGCTACAAAGGGCTCAGATCTAAAGATGGCACGCTTAAGCCTGAAATCGAAAAGGCAATATATGCCTTCACGCGCTATATAGAGCATCATGACATCGCAGCCATTATGAAGCATCCATTGTATGCCTCTAAAGTGTTTGGAGATCCTAAAGTTGGAACGAGCCCAAATGAAGCGGTCTTATTTGCGCTCAGCCAAGAGCCTAAAATAGCAGAGCTTGCAAGACCAGATCGTATCTTAAAAAGGCTTGCAGCGCGCGCGAGAAGCTTTGTATCAAAAGAGCTTAAGAGGAAAAATCTTTTTGCGATGCAAGAGCTTCTCTCCCTTATGGAAGAGGCTATAAAAGAACCGTCCTTTAGAGAAAAAGTCAAAAAAAGCTTCTCCACAGTAGTTGTAGACGAGTTTCAAGATACAGATCCCATACAGTGGAAGATTATAGAGACGCTCTTTTTAGATGACTGGAATGGAGCTCTCTACTTAGTTGGCGATCCAAAGCAGGCAATATATGCATTTAGGAAGGCAGATGTGTACTGCTACATGCAGGCAAGATCTCATAAAAGACAGCATGTAGTTACCCTCTCAACAAATTATCGATCGACAGAGAAGCTTGTAGATGGGTTAAATAGCCTCTTTTACCGAAATACTCTGTTTGAGCTTCCAAAAACATCCCTCTTTCTTGAAGTGCCAAAGATTGCGTGTGGAACGACACTTGAAGAGATAAAAGATGACAAGCAAGCAATACACATTTTTTCAGCTTCAGGCGCCCTTCAGAGAAAGAGAAACTGGCCGACTGAAGAAATAGAAACTGAATACTTTTTCCCCTTTATCGCTGAAGAAATTGCACACCTTAAGCTACCTCTTACATCAATTGCAATACTTGTAAAAGATCGATACCAGGCAGAGCGTGTAGAGGGCTACCTGGCAAAGCGGAAGATTCCAACTCTTTCATGGCGAAAAAAATCAGTTATTGAGTCTGAAGCTCATCTATTTTTAGAGAGGCTTTTACTTTGTCTTGAAAGTCCGCGTGATAAAAGGCATCTCACAAACCTTCTCGTGCAAAAGCCATTTTCCAAGGGAGGATCTCCTTGTACTTTAGATGAGTGGGCAGAGCATGTAAGCCATCTTCTTTCGCTTAAAAGAAGATTAGATTCCGGCGGCCTTGCTGCATGCATAAGAGCGTTTTTAGAAGGTGTGTGGCCAGGCTTTACTATCACTATGAAGGAGTATCTCTGGGCTGAGCCTGATTTTTTATTCGACCTTGACTATCTTGTAGAGCTAGCTCCCTATCTTGATATCTTAAAGCGATTTCCTGCCTCTGAGAGAGATCAGCTTGCAAGCCCATTTGAGCGAGAAGCTGCTGGCGTTCAGATCTTAACCATGCATGCAAGTAAAGGCTTAGAATTTGACGTTGTATTTGCACTTGGCTCCGCATGTAGAAACCAGCCGCCAGATAATGGTGTGGATCCTCTTGAGCTAGATGCTGAAAAGCTGAGGCAGTTTTATGTTGCCTGCACGCGTGCAAGAAAAAGGCTCTATCTTCCCATTGCCGAGCAGCTTGATTATAAAGAAGTAGCCCCTGGGTGCAAATCACCTATTGAGCTTTATCTAGAAAAGTGCCCTCTTCATACCATCAAGGCATCTAAAACTGTTTTAGGGATAAATCTCGATACAGCGCCTCTCTATGCTCAAGAGAAGAAAGCATTTGGGCCGCTTTTTTTCGGACCGCTTTCACTAGCTGCAAAAAAAATTTCCATCACATCCTTTTCAAAAGAGCGGCAGGAGCAAAGAAATTACCAAAAAATTGATAGCGAAGATGCGCTTCCAGCAGGTGCATTTAGCGGTATTATTTTACATGAGCTCTTGCAAGAGCTTCGCCCATTTTCTCTTGATGAGCTGCAGAAAAAACTTGCTCTTACGCCTTTTGAAGGCATGGAAGAAGAGGTTCGGACGCTTATTGAACAAGCGCTTTCAGTAAACCTTGGCCCTTTTTCTCTCCGAGACATTGCAAAAGAAAAAATGCGTAGCGAGCTTGAATTTATGACAAAGGATGAAAAGGGGCGCTTTGTGCATGGGATGCTCGATCTTTTCTTTGAGCATGAAGGAAAATGCTACATCATAGACTGGAAATCAAATGTTTTAGAAAGCTACAGCATTCAAGCCCTTCAAGATGCTGCCCTTCAAAATGGGTATGACCTGCAGGCTAAAATGTATAAAGAGGCTTGCCTTCGAAATAGCTATACATTTGGCGGTTTTTACTTTGTCTTTTTGCGGGGCCTGAAAGAGGGAAAAGGAGTGCTCCTTTATGAATAATGAAGATGAATTTTCACACCTTGAAACTTTAACGGGTCAATTTTTAGCAAATGGCGATGAGTCGCTTTTGCCATTTTATACAAACCTTGCTGCTCGCTTTAAAGAGGGATATCTTTACGTCGAACATGCTGATCCTCTGCCTCCATCTCCCTATATCGTGCAGCAAGATGGCAAGGTCTTTTTTAAACGAGCCTATGGCCTGCTGCAAACTTTTGAGAGGCTCTATTCTTCTAAGCCGCTTCCTGCTGCATGTAGCTCTCCAGATTCTATAGAAGGCCTACTTCCTGAGCAAAAAGATGCAATTAGTTATGCATCAAAGCATAGTCTTTCCTGCATTTGGGGTGGTCCTGGAACTGGCAAAACTTATACAGCTGGCTGGTTTGTAAAGCTTTATCTAGAGCAAAATCCTCAGTCTCGAATAGCGCTTACGGCACCAACTGGTAAAGCTGCCTCAAACCTGCTTGCAAGCATACAAAGGGCATCTCCTTCCATACAGCTTGAGGCAAAAACACTGCATGCACTTTTAGGCCTCAGAAGATTCGCCCCATGGGAGCAAAAAGATACGCTTCCTTATGATCTTGTGATTGTGGATGAAAGCTCGATGATTGACCTTAGCATGTTTGTGAAGCTGCTTTCGTCGCTTTCTCGAAATACGAGAATTGTCTTTCTTGGCGATCCTAATCAGCTGCCGCCAATTGAGCCTGGCGAGCCCTTTGTTGCTTTAGTAAATGCCGGTATCGGTAGAGGCCTTGTCACGACAAAGCGCCAGGAATCAACTATCATTATTGACCTTGCAAATGCTGTAAAAGAAGCAAGAGTTGATGATGCCTTTGATCTTGTCAGCTTACAGCCCCTCGATGCTCTTTCAAATGTAAAGCAGCTGTACAGCATGCCTCGCCAAACTCCAGATGCATTTTTTGCTGAGCTTTTGGAATCGCGCATCCTCTCCCCAAAAAGGCTTGGCCCCTATGGCACTCTTGACATAAATCAAGAAATTCGCACCTTTGCAAAAAGTAGCAGCCTTCTGCCCATTATCATCACAAAAAATGACTATAACCTTAGCCTGACCAATGGCCAAGTTGGCATCCTCTCCGGAAAGGCGGCATACTTTGAAAAAGAGACCATACCAGAAGTGCTTCTCCCTCCTTATGAGCTTGCCTACTGCCTCTCAGTCCATAAAAGCCAAGGAAGTGAATTTGGCCATGTCCACCTCTTCCTTCCAGAAGGCTCTGAAGCCTTTGGCCGCAACATGCTCTACACCGCAATCACCCGCGCCAAAAAATCCCTCACCATCTACTCAACACCTGAAACCCTAAAGGCTTGCATCACCACCCCAAGCCGCCCCTCCACCACACTTTTGCAATTGTCCTGAAATCGCTCCCGCACTACAATAGACCTCTTGCGTAATTAAGGCTCAGCGAATTTTTGAACGATTTTGCTAATATTTTTGTTTTTCCATAAACCTACATACTCCAACGAGTAGGGGGTTTATGGAAAAACAAAAAGATTAGTAAAAGCGACAAAAAAGTCGCCAGCCTTAATTACGCAAGAGGTCTAATAGCCCCTATTCGCCTGAATAGCTCAGTTGGTAGAGCAGCGCATTCGTAATGCGGAGGTCGTCGGTTCGACTCCGGCTTCAGGCATATTCTTATCCATTTTAAGACCAAAATCTTCAATCGGCTTTTCTTGTCTACATATTTTTGAAATCATCTACTGTGGAAGGCTGTTGCCTTCAATAAATTACAAATGATTCATGATTTTTGAACTTTTGAGTTGTGAAAAAAAGAATAACTCTTATGCTGCAGATTTAATGAAGTAATGCAAAAATTATCTTTGCGTAAAAATCAACATTAAGGCTTTCGGTATGAATTTACTTGTTTTTCGCAATCACGTTGTAGCGCTTCTGGCTTTTGCAACGCTACTTGTAGGGTCAACATTTTTTAATCCAGCATATGCGGGCAGAGTAGAGGCACGAAGGCATAAATCCTCTCGCGATTCATCATGCTGCAAAAGTGTAAAAAAACATCTAAAGAAAGCTGTCAAAACGTTAGGTTCAATTGAAAAACGCGAGCGCAAAAAGTGCTGTGAAGCCAAGCCTATTTGCCAAAAAACAATAAATAAAGCAGGCGGGGTGCTTGTTCTACGAAATTCTGGCAACTATGCCCTGACAGAAGATGTGACAGGCACAATAGCTCTTGCTGCAGATAGTATCTGCCTTGATTTATGCTGCCATACTTTAAGTGCTGGGGGAAGGGCAAACGCAGTTGTTACTTCAGGCTTTCAAGATATTGAGGTATTTAATGGGCGCATTGTCAATGCATCAGATGCTGCTATTTTGGTGACAAATTCTAGCGCGGTGGAGCTCTATGATCTTGTTATGAGCAACAATAGCCTCGATGCAATTCGCGAGACAAATTCTACTGATTTGAGCGTGCATAATGTTGACTTTGTTGGAGATGTTAGCGGTGAGCGCGCGCTGTTGTTTGATACCTGCGATAATATTAGCGTAAGTCGCTGTAATGCAAGTGGCTTTTTGAGTACTGTTGGAGCTGTTATTGAGATTAACAGGTGTAATACCGTTGAAGTTCAAGATGTGGATGTAACAAATTGTACTAAAACAAGCGCGGCTGACGCATACTTCTTTACTGCGCCTACAGCTCTTGTGTTTGTTGGCGGTCCGGGCATTCCATCGGTTGATACCATTACTGGGTGCACAGGAGTGCATTTTGAGCGAGTAAGGGTGAATAATAACACGTTCAACAACACTGTTGCCGTGTCTGACCCAGACAATATCGGCTTTAATTGGAGAACTGCCGAGGCTATTCATTTTCTTTCTGTCTCAAGCTTTTCTCTGACAGATTGTGAAACGAGTTTTAATGTTGACATTGCTGGAGCTCTTGCAACTGAAGACACTGAAGATTACATATTTTGTATGCTAGGATCTGATAATGGATTAGTAAATGGATTCCAAGCAAACGCAAATTCGTGCTCCCAGCCAATCTCAGCCTTCCAAGGAATTACAGGATGGGATACACAAAATATTAAAGTAACGAATAGTCAGGCATGCGAAAATGTTGTATCTGAGCTTAATAATCCTGGTTTCCAGGCGGCGTTTATCGGTATCGGGTTTAACCTTTACTTCGGAGGTGGATTTGATGTTGCTTTTACTCTCAACGAAGTTCGCAATTCTCAAGCCAATTCAAATATAGTAATGAATAGCGGTGCAGGAAGACAGCATGATTTTGAAAGAGCCTTTCTAATTGCTTTTGAAAATCATACGACTGGATTAGTAGAAAACTGCCAAGGCTCATTCAACGCTATTTTGGATAGAAACCCCTTTACAACGATTTCAGGGTGTAATTTCACTGAACGCACAGGTGTAGGAGTCATATCAAATTGTATATTTGATCATAATACAGGTGGTGCTGAAGCTATAGGTATTTCAACTTCTAGTTTCAAGGTAAATAATATCAGAATAATTAACACCTCGGCAAGTTTCAATGGAAACTATGGAATCGCAAATGGATCACTCGTAGATACGGAACTTGACCAAAACCTTGTACCAAGCGGCAATATTGAAATTATTAACTGCATTTTTGATAGCAATGGTCCTAGAGATGATACTGTAGTTGAAGGGGCCAATCCAAATGGTGCTGGCATATTTGTCTCGGACAAACTTCTTGGTACTAAAAACATCGTAATAAGAGGTTGTGATATCCTTGATACATTTTCAGCGCAAGGAGATAGTGCCGGAATTACGGTTACAAATGCGACTAATGTGGTGGTAGAAGATACTAATGTATTTACTTCAGTTGCAACGGCTGACACAGGTTCCGCCTACGGCATCATATTTGATTCCCTATCTGATTCCAAAATTATCCGAACCCAAGTGCATGGCAATCAAAATGGGGGTATTGAACTTATTGGCGATAACTCGGATATCTCTATCATAGAATGCGTTGCCAAGGACAATGGCATCGGCTTTGAGTTTGCCTCAGGTTCTACCGCTTCTTGCTGCCTTGTGCAAGATTCAAGAGCTTTGAGCAATAGAGTAGCAGGCTTCGTCTATGCTGCAACGCCTACGCCATTTACTGTAACCTTCATCGGCAATGAAGCACAGTGCAATGGAGACGATCCCACAACAGATAATTACGCGCTTGGTGGAAATAATATACCCCTCCAATCGCTTAGCTGGAGCACTGGGATAAGTGCACAAGTAGGGGCAACAACCGCGGTGCTCGGCTCGCGTATTGCAAATACCTATATGATTCCGTAAAAAGGTAAACAGTAGCCAAGGGAGTGTATGTACACTCCCTTGGTAATCCTCCCTTTCTCTTTATATCCTTAGATTAAATTTGATGCGGACGTTAAAATAGCGCAAATGCCGGGAAATTTGAGTGTCATTGAGGAGGATTCAAGTACATTCATCCAATGGCTAACCTCAAGGTCTTCACGCACTGAATTTAATGACAAGATTGCTCACCTGAAGGTGAAAAATGTCATGAAGGAGGAGTGAGATAAGGCGGTAGCCGGAGCGGCTGTAGACTTGGTTCCGATAGTCCTTATGAGCAAGAAGTCTGCTAATTTCTACTAGGCCAAAGTTTTGAATGTTATGGTAGTTAATAAAATTCGTATTGCGGAGGTCGCCCGTTCGACTCCGGTTTCAGGGAGCATCATTCCTTTGGTTCATTTAAAAAAGATCTTTTAATAAAATATGGAGTTAATTCCGGATTTTGTGCTAAAATTCGGAATAAGTTCCGGAGTAGAAGTAAAAATCTCAGGCTCTATTGCTTCAAGCGATATTCATGGCCTTATTTAATTTCAAAAAGAGTATAAGCCACGAAGCTCCTTTGTAGTTTGTCTAGCTACAAAAGCACGAAAGCTTACCTTGGATACTGGTGACACTATTCAAATTCTGCCGTGGAATATGTTTCTTGAGATGTTGTGGCAAGGTGCTATTTTGTAAAACCCCACCTTGCACGGTGGGGTTTTTGTTGTAACCTACTTAACGTAGATCTTTTTTGCTTTTGAAGGGATGCCGTTTGCGACAACTTCAATTTTGCTTTTACCGCGCTCAATGTCGTGTGGGACATCAAAGTAGGTGTATACCTCCTTATCTGATGCGACGCCCATAAAGCTATGATCATGTGTACGGCAGTAGCGGACACGGCCCGTATCTTCGTTCGTTATGCGAACGAGGGGGTAATTTGTCGCTGCGCCATCTTCATCGCCGTAGCTTTGGGCTTGGGACATGCCATTGAAGCGTATGCCTTCAATTTTGTAGGTTTTGCCTCTTTTGACACTATCTGGAGATGATTTGATAACAGGCGCCCACTTCTGGTCGTAGCTTCTATCTCCTGGTGTATATATTTGAATGTCAGTTGTATTCGTTGTTACGAGCACCTGACCTGTTGGCAGAACAACCATATTTGGAGCGCTTGCGAGCATGGTTTCTGCATTAGGGATTGGCGGCTGTTCAATGAGCTCATTATTCTCATAGGTAAATTCAAAAAAGTGTGTAGGCGGAAGGAAGAAAAATGGACCAGCAGCTACAAGTACATTGCCATTTGGAAGAAGCACAGCGCAGGCGTCAGCGCAGCTAAGTTGTCCCTCTTCACCTGGACCTATAGGAAAGGGCCTTGTTACAGACCAAGCTTCGGTTTCTGAATCAAAAAGCACATTTTGGCCAGTAGTAGATCCACCAAAAACAACGACTTTACCATCTGGACGAAGGATTGCAGGTCCTATTTCACCTGCTATCTCTTCTGTGAGGGGCTGTATGGTGCTTCCTGCGCTTTTCCATCTCTTTGTCTTGGGGTTGTAGATAAGAGAATTTGTCATATTTGCAGAAAGTGGAAAGCTGCCATAAATTTCTGGAACAAAGTATTGGCCATTGTAGCACTCTGTTGTAAGCACTTTTCCATTTGGAAGCAGCACTAAAAATTGCTCATCGTTCATGGAAGGATTTGTTCTCGTGCCAACTTCTGTCCACTCAAGTGTTTTGGGGTTCAAGTAGCAAGCTTGATTGCTCATTTTAGGTGTGAGCATAAAAGTTCCATCTTCGAGAACGACGCTTGAGGAATCGCCAATTGCATTGGGAGCAAATTCTGCGCGGGGAGGATATTGATCTATTACAAAAGGAGGTGGGTAAAGAGGTGCCCACGTATCAGCCACTGGATCATAGATCGCACACATATTTGTAAGTACAAAATCTCCATCTGATCCGTTGTATTCACCGCCTGCAAAGATTACCCTGCCATCTGCTAAAACTGCAGAGGCAAAAGCTGCCGGCGCGTATTGTGTTTGATTGGGAAGATTGGCAGCCGAGCGGCATGCGTACTGGATTGGCCAATCGATATAGGATGGAATTTCAGGTAAAGAGGCAGCTTTGGTCCAAGTTCCATACACATAGTTGCCATAGGCATCTGGCGATAGAAGCCAGATATTTGGGTAGGAGTTATATACATCATTTTCTGCATCGTAGCCAGAGTCTGTAATGAGAATGCTTCCATCTGTAAGAAGTATTGGGGTGGCAGCTCCGCCTTGCAAAAATGTGGGCTGATTTATAATTCCTTGCCAGCTTCCATAAGCATTTGGGCTTGATGATGAGCTTGATGAGCTGCTCGCTAAGAGTGCTGTTTCTATACCCAAAATGAGTAGCGATAACGCACAAAATAAATAAGATTTTTTTATCACGAATAAGGTCCTTCTATTGATGTTGTTGAGGATCTTCCTCAATTCGATGCAAATCTACAATTTTAGTTTTTTTGGTACTAGTAAAAATTTCAGATGGAATTTGGGATGCTAACAGAGAGCAAGGAGCTGCTTTTGGAAGCCTGCAAGAGAAAAAAGGCCGCCGGAATGGATAAAAAGGGTCGGACCAGTAAGCTCGCCCTTTTTTAGTAAGTCCTCTAAGAGCAAATAAAGTTTTGCCGAGTAGATTGGCTCCAGAAAAAAGCCCTCATGTTGGCTAGCGGATTTGATGGTATTAAAAACTTTGGCATTTGTCGCTCCAAATGAACGAGCAGTTGTTGGCCTATGCTGGATAAATGGCGGAAGGTTTTCAATCTTTTCACCAGTTAGCTCTTCTAAAATACTTTTTGTTTCTTGAAGAACGTTGAGGAATGCTTCATCAGAGAGCGCTGTCTGCATCACGTGTACGGTAGGCGCTTTTTTGAGAAGGCCAAGGGCGGCTATTAGGGTTGCTGCAGTCATGCCAGATCCAGAGTCTATGAGAATGTTCTCAAAGGTTATACCTAAGTCTTGCTCATTGCGGATAATATCGAGAGCCAGAGTGGTAAGTCCGCTTACCGAGTCTTTTAAAGACCCTCCTTCTTGAGCTTTCCATTCAGAGCGAGGTACATACGTAATATCATGTTTTGGAACGAGAAGCTCTATAAATAAGCCTATGCCTTCTCTTTGCTCGCTTGATGGCTGTAGGAGAAAAAGCTTTGGTCTAATGCCATTTTCAATAAGCAGCATTGAGAGGCCTAGTACATGATTTGAATTTGCGCTTCCATAAACCTTCGCTTCTTTAGCTCCCTCTTTCTTTAGTGCTGCAATGTGAGAGCGATACTTTCTCACTTTTGATCCAGAAAGGAAAAAGCCAAGCTCATCTTCACGCTTGATATAGCAATGAGGCGCAATCTTTAGAGCATGTACGCGAGAGTGAACAGGATAATCCTCGTGCATCATGGCGCTTATTCTGTAATCTGCCAACGAAATACCGACTGGTCTAATTTAGGGACAAAAAAGTCACTAAATGCATTATGAAAAAGCTCTGCTCCATCTTCAAGCTTAATGATTTTGCGGCCTTTGGTCTCTGCTGGAACAGAAATACCCTGCTCGAGCTGTTTTTGTAGGAAAGTGCTTTTTATATCGATTTTCTTGGTTTCAGTGTCATAGCTGTAGATGACGGTATCTTTATTCAGAAGCTGTATGATCATTGCTGCTACCTATAATATTGCTAATTTTATTTTGTATGTTTGTCCAGTTAGGAGTCTTTCCGTGAACTTCCCTAAGATAGACCTCTAGCAATCCATTTTGTCCAAAGCCTTCATAAAGCTCTGCTAGAGCAAACATGCTTTTATTTTGACGCACGGCCTCCTGCAGCACAGCGCATGAAAATTGCATAAAACTGAAGGCATCTTCGCTTACTTCACACGGCTTGCCAAATTTTGCTTCAAATACTTTTTGATCTTCTTTTACTTTTGCTAGTAGTATAGCAGGGTCGAGGTTAAGGATGCGATTTTTTGTAGTCTCAGTAAGCGGGGCATCTACCTGATCAAGGCTTCGCCATTCAAACTTTGCCATGGCCTCAGTAAAGTTTTGCTCTGGAAGTATTGTGCCGTGATCAATTAAAATGAGCTCGTACGCATATTCTGAGTTGTTTCTTAGGGCATGCTGCTTTACTCCTAAAAGTCTCTCTTTTTCATGATCAGAAACTCCAGCAAGCTTTGCATCAATGTCAGTAACCTTGAGCTTTCTAACGAGCGCATTTCCAAGATGCCTATCCATATTAAAGAGGATGCAATCTATAAGAAATTTCTCGACTTCAAGCTGAGGTATCAAATGAAGTTCATTATGCTCTTCGTCATAGGCTAGTTCATCTAGTGATATACAGCCGTTTTCTACTGTTTGAGCAGAGGCAAGCTCTTCTTTTTGCGCTAGGCGGGGGGCATTTAAGTTTGTATAGATGCTCATTGCTGCTGCTTCAATTTTCTCTTTATTTTCAACAATATGCGAGATGCTAAAGCAAACCTTTGCAATATCTTTACTTATTATTTGTGCTCGTAGCTCAGAGAGGCTCAGGGATGCTTTGGCAAGGTCGAAGAATTTTTGCCTCAGCTTTGGATCTGGGATTAACTTTTCTAATTTTTCTTTAAGAATATTTTCTAGCGCAGTCGAAAAGGTGCCATCGGGTGATGCTCGGTAATGCTTTGCAACGAGTTCTCGTGTAAGGCCGATGCCTGAGAGTTCCCTCAAAATCTGCAGATTTTTTGTGTTTTCAGAGTTAGGCCCAAACATTTCATGGCGAAAGGCATGGCACGTTGTTTCGGGAATGCCGCATGAAAAACCAAGCGCATCCTGAAGGGTATAGGCCATTCGCTCTCGAATCGCACCAGTTCCTGGCTTTACTCCCGGGTAGGCTAGTACTTCTTTAACTTTCTCTGCACCCGCTTCTTGTATGTGCGGCTTTATAAGGAGAATTGGACTGTCACTTGGGCCTACAAAGTAAGAGCCAGCGATCCCTTTTGCTCGGGGAATTTGAGGCATGTGCAAAAGCCGCTCGTCAAGGCTTTCAGCCTCCTCTGATTTTTTGAGGTATTGCTCTACCTCTTGTAGGCGTGCCTTCATCTGAGGGGAAATTTTAGGGGTGGCAATTCCTAATTGCGAGCCTGCTGTTTGGGTTACTTTAGAGGTCGAAGCGCCGCCTCGCCTTCCAACCTGAATGTGTGTTTGAGCTGGCTTTTGCTGGCCTGGATTTGCCCTTTGAAAAGCAGATTTACTTTTGTCTGCTTCCGGTTTTTTAGGCAAGGCGGGATTTACATGTTCTGGTTGCGGTCCTTGAAGAGGAAATCCAAAATTTGCATCCATGCATCATATCCACATCTTTTCCTTTTCATACAGAAGAGATTTATAGATTGCAACCCTTGCAGAGGAGATGAGAAGGGATAGTGTTTTTTGAGGGTTTTGCTTACAATCTCGTGAGAAATTATGTAGGAAATAAGTATGCAGACAAAGCTTTTTTCTTTGATCGGGGTATGTATGCTTGCGCCCATTTTGCTCATTTCAGCTGTTTTGCACCAGCATGTAGATACAAAAGAAACTATCTATGAGTGGACGTGTGAGACTGAAAGCTTTGATGAGCTTGTTATAAGCTGGAATGGCGAGCGGCCAAAACAGGGAGAATTTGCCTTTTCTGTCAGGCTTAAAATCGATACTGTATGGACTGAGCCGCTGAGCTATGCAGTGTGGGCCGATAGCGAGCAGAAAACTTTTAAATCAGAAACTATCAACGCAATAAGCTATCAGGATACCATCGAGACAAAGAATGGAGTCTTGGCAAATGGATTTTCTTTGCAAATCGTTGCAAAAAATGGGGCTACACTTGAAAACCTTTGGTCTCTTCACGCTTCGACAAAACAAGGATCTTTGCAAGCAGGCGACTGGAGTGGGGATGAATCCTGCATGCTTAAAGTTGCCGGAAGATCGCAGCTTGCCCTCAATCATCCTCGAAATACATCCCTTTGCTCACCAACCTCAACAGCTGCGGTTGTTAGTTTTTTAAGCAAAAAAGAAGTAGATACAGCTGACTTTGCTGCAAAAGTGTGGGATGCAGGCTTTGATATTTATGGAAACTGGATCTTTAATGTGGCAGAAGCGGCGAGCCGCCTAGGTAAATCATATTCTGTTTACATGGCTAGATTTTCAAGCTTCGAAGAGATATATAAAAATTTGAAGAAAGGCCTTCCTACAGTGGTGAGCGTGCGAGCTGCACTTTCCGGAGCAATAATGCCTTATAAAGAGGGGCACTTAATTGCTGTAATCGGGTATGATAAAGAATCCGACTGCATACTCTGCATGGACCCTGCTTACCTAGCTGATGCTGATACCCTTGTTTGCTATCCAAGGCAGGAATTTCTTACAGCTTGCAAAACTCGGGGAAATATTGGCTATTTTTTTGACATGGAGGATCAATAGCTTGGACCGCTTCATACGAAATATCAATAAAACAGGCGCTATCGCTTGCTGCTCAGAAGATGTCGCAGAGGCTCTTACGCGAGAAGCAAATCTTGCAGATTCAAAAACAGTCGTTGAACTTGGATCTGGAACTGGTGCTATTACTGAAAAGCTTGTAGAGGTCCTCCCAAAAGATACGCTCTTCTTAGCTCTAGAGCTTAATGGCCATTTTGTCGAAGAGACAAAAAAAAGATGCCCAGGCGTACTTGTCTATCATGACAGCGCAGAAAATGTAAAAGTATACCTCAATAAACATGGTAAAGAGACCTGCGACTGCATCATCTCTACACTGCCCTGGACGCTTTTTGATGAAAAGCTCCAAGAGCGCATATTAAGCGCAATTTATGATGTACTTCCTGAAGGCGGTGAGTTTTTAACAGTCGCCTATACCTTTACTTCCCTTCTTCCAGCAGGAAAACGCTTTAGAGGACTTATGGAAAAGCGCTTTTCAAAGGTTTCGCGAACAAAGCCAATCTGGAAAAATCTTCCCCCCGTATACGTCTATCACTGCAGGAAGTAGCATGGTTGAGATACATGTAGGCTCAAATGTTCTTAAAGGAATACTTGATATACCAAAAGGTGCAACAGGTATTGTACTTTTTGCGCATGGATCTGGAAGTGGCCGCCTAAGCCCCCGCAATCAATTTGTGGCAAAAAAACTAGCAAATGCTGGTATTGCTACACTGCTCATGGATCTTCTTACTGATGAAGAAGAGTCGATAGATGAGCGTACGCGCCAATTTCGCTTTGATATAGACCTTTTAGCTGACCGTCTAATAGGCTGTGTAGATTGGCTTACATCTCACAATGAGACAAAAAACCTAAAAATTGGCTACTTCGGTGCATCTACGGGAGCTGCAGCTGCCCTTTTTGCAGCAGCAGAGCAGCAAGATCTGATTTTTGCTATCGTCTCAAGAGGCGGAAGGCCTGATCTTGCGATTGATGCTATGGATAAGATAAAAGCGCCAACGCTTCTTATCGTCGGAGGCGATGACTTTGGCGTCATTGAGCTAAATGAGCGTGCTTTTGAAGCGCTAAACGTGGAAAAAAAATTAGAGATTGTTCCTGGTGCCACACATCTTTTCGAAGAGCCAGGCAAGCTCGAAATCGTAGCGGATCTTGCTACTGCATGGTTCACATCCCATCTGAACGAACCACTGAGGCACTGAGCACACTGAGAGGGGTGAGATAGGGAGATATTTTTTAAGCTTTCTCAGAGCTTTCAAAAATCTCTGTGATCTCAGTGACTCAGTGGCGGCTTTTATCGTTTTATAGATTGTTTCAGGAGGTTGAGGACTTCTTCGTCTTCGGTTTGTGGGAAGTGCTCGTAGAACTGGCCTACAGCTTGAAATTGCCAGGGAGTGGCTAGTGCGATGAAGTCGTCGCACATCTGGCTTATCTCGCTTGCTGTATCGGGAGGAGATACAGGAACAGCGACGATTAGTTTTTTTGGTTTTTGATTTTTTATTGAGTGGATAGCAGCTTTCATCGTGGCACCTGTTGCCAGGCCATCATCTACGATGATTACAAGCCTATCTTTGCAGTTTAGGGGAGGCTTACCTCTTCTAAAGAGCTCGAGGCGTCTCTTTGCTACAGCTTGCTCTTTTTGCGATTCCTTTTCGATGTAGGATTTTGATACGCCAAGAGATGAAATGAGGTGGTCGTTAAAGTAGCCTTCTCCTGTTTCAGTGACAGCTCCAAGGGCAAGTTCTGGGTTAAAGGGGGCACCCACTTTCCTTGGGGCTATTACATCAAGAGCTGCTCCTAAGTATAGCGCCACCTCGTATGCTACGACAACACCGCCTCGTGGAAGGCCTATAACGAGTACATTCTGCCCCTTATAGGCACCAAGAGCTTTTGCTAGCTTTTGGCCGGCATCCTGGCGGTCGACAAACATAGCCTATCTCACAAGTGAAAAATGTTTATGCGCGAGCATTTGGGCATACTCTTCAAAGGAAGTAATGCCTCTATGCGTATCGCTGAGATCTTCCGTTGGTGCAATGAGTCCGGAATTAAAGCCCTCATACATCTCAATCATCATGTCTACAGTTTCTTCGGGCATTGCAGATACTAGCATGCCTTTTCTTGCCTCATCGAGAGAAATTTGCTGGTACTGAAGTTCTGGGTGGTCAAAGATTTCGCTGAGCACCTCTACGACATGTTGCATGGTGACATTTTTTGGCCCAATAAATTCGAAAACCATATGGCCAAGAGGCGCGGTGCTATCAAGAAAATCTGCAGCCTTCCAGCCTATATCTCGCGTTGCAATCATGGCAATAGGTAAATATTCATCAATTGGGGACATAATAATGCCTCGAGACTTTATCTGAGGAAGGAATGACTCAATATTTTCCATAAAAAAGCCAGGACGCAGATGAATAAGCAGGTCGAGGCCATCTATTGTATTAAGTTTATTTTCTAGAAGATGAAGTCCCCGGATGGGGCCTGTGCCGGATGAAAGGTCTGCGCCAATACTTGACAGGTTTACAACTCGCTTTACTTTTGACTTTGTAATGGCTTCCCAAATAACTTCTCCAATAGCCTCCTGATATTCACCATACTGCTCTTGGCCTGTTGCAGGTGGTATCATCGTAAAGACAGCGTAGCAGTCTTTAAAGGCATTTTTGAGAGAGCTTGCATCTTCGAAATCAAGAGAGAGAGTCTCTGCACCAATTTTTGCAAGGTGCTCAAGTTTTTCTTCGTTTCTGCCTATTGCACGGACAATATGGCCTCTTTTTATGAGATCGTCTACTACCGTATGGCCTATATGACCTGTAGCCCCCATAACGGCAAAAATTCGCTGCTTCATAAAGCACCTCCTCTTAGGGGGTTATGAGAAGCTAAATTTTATAGTTGTAGAAGAGATCAATGTAGCTCTAGAACTATAAAATTTAGCTCCTCACAACCCCTTTCACCCTCATAATACCATTAAAATATATTTTATCCTAGTATAAACCTTTTTGTTTTATAGACTGTATAGAGAGCGCCCAGGATGATTGCACCCTTTTGGATTCTATCAGGAAAGAGAAGGGTAAGGGCAGCTAGTGGGGCGCACGCGAGAGTTGTGAGGGTGCTGCTCTGATAGACTGTATCTGCTATATCTGAAATCGAGCGTTCAATGAGCTTTAAGTCATCTGGAATGCATTCCAAGTAGTTGCTCACAAGTCCAAAGAACCAAATTTTAGATCCCGTTACCTTAAGCAGCTCTTCGGATGCCGGCAAATCAGCTGAGTTTCTTGCCATTTTTCTGAGCCTTGCTATCTGCTCCTGTGATAATTTAGGTTCAGAGCTTGACTGAAGAGTCTTTACAGCTGTTTTAAATGTCTGGATCAGGCTATCTCTATGGGCGGGATTTTTTTCTGCCGATGAGAGCATGATGTCGATCCATTTTGAAAGCGTTACTTTTTGGTTCGTCATCTGGTATTTGATAACCATTTCTCTAGAAAGCTCATTGATCTTTGTGACAAGAAAATCAAGTTCTGTAAATTTGTACTCCATACCCCTGGTATTCAACAGAGACGAGATAAGATCTGCAAGAGGATCGAGAGATGCGAGAGATCTATCTTGGATGGTGTCAGCAAGTTTGCCAAGTGTCTCTACAACCCTTTGCTCGCAATGCTTTAAAGCATCCTGATCGATAAGCATCTGCAGATTTTGATAGGCCTTATCGAGTGCTTCCCTTTTTGTTTTTGTCTCGCTCACTATGCGCAGGGAGCTATCTGCCCTGCAGCTTGTTTTAGGATCAGCGATTGGTCCTCCCATGCGCTCTTCGATGTAGACTTTTGCTTCTTGAGCTGTTGCAAAAATTCTGGGAAGGACAACCGAATGCTGATTTCCTATTCGCATGCTGTGATTTTCCACTTCTTTTTTTGCATCAAAAAGTGCCTGAACAGACGGACAGTTTGGAACGGCTGGAGGGGTTGGAAGTGCTATACTCACGAGGATTTCTCCTATACCGTAGGCTTATTTGTGGAAAGATCGCAGTTGTAGCCGCCCTTATCGTATGTTTTATCTAACATCCACGGACGATTAATGTTGATGGTATAGCAGAGATAGCCAGGAAGCGTTTTCCATTCTCTTCCACTTTGATCTTCCATTTTAACCCTTTCAAGGGCCGGGCGCCTGCTGATTTCTTTATCTTTATAGCAGCTTTTACCAGGATTATCCTGCTCGCATTTAGCAAGTTTGCTTTCCATAGCCTTGACCTCTTTTTCATGATGAGCTTGTGCTTTATCATGCTCAGAGCGGAGTTTATTGTAGGTTTCATCTTCAAAACACTGTTGAAAAAATGGGCCATAGAGCTGATGTGCGGCGCTCAGCATATTTGGATCGCTTACCTCCACGCCTTTTTGTGTAATTTGGTATACGACGGGAAGGTTTGTGCCAAGGCATTCTTGAAGCTCGGTTTTTTCTGCGTTTGCACCAGGCGGGAATGAAACCATGCGAGAGAAAACTTCATCGACTTTTACAACCTTTGACCAAAGAAAATCTGCTAGAGTGCCCTCAGTAGATTGATCTTTTAGCAGAGGCTCTTGCAAGCAAGGCACAATTGCTGCTGCTTGCGCTGGTAAAAAAGATGGAATAGATAGAGCCATAGGTAAACCTCCTGATTAAGATAGATTCTAACAATGGCAAACTAATTCTATTTTGTCAATTTATGCAGCTTTTTTTACTTCAGATTAAAAAGTATTAAAAATCAGGATATGAAGTGTTAAAAGGCTTTTTGGGGCGAATCTTCTTTCTTCATTAGGTGGCTGACAAAGATGACGCCGCACATATTGCCAAAGATATTTACCATGGTGCGTACGCGATCGATAATGCGATCGAGCGGCAAGAGAATGGATATTGCAGAGAGAGGTATGTGGACAATGCGAAAGACCACAACAAGGCTTACCATGCTTGTTTCTGGTATGCCCCCTTCTGCCATGCCTCCAAGTATGCAGGCAATAGCTAAGAGTATCTGCTGAGAAAGAGAAAGGTCAAATCCAAGCATCTGCGTAAAAAATAATGCAGCTGCCATCTCATACATCATCATGCCGCCAACGTTGATAGAGGCAGAAAGAGGCAGCATGAACTTTGTGGCAAATGGGTTTGATTTAAGGGCATCTGCTGCCTGCATAGCTACAGGAAGTGTTGCAAGGGAGCTTGAGGTGCCAAATGCGGTTGAAAAAACTGGCATGCTTTCTTTTAAGATCGTTCCTAAAGACTGTTTTGAGAGAAGGGAAACAGCGATAAGTTGCCAAAAGGCGTGCAAAAAAAGTCCTAAAAATAAAACAGCAACAAAGCTAAAAAGGGCCATAAAATTAGCCTCTAAAGCGCCTGACTGATGCGACTGGCTTACTCCCTGGCCAACAAGTGCGAATATGCCAATAGGGGCAAAGAGCATAACACCCTGGAGGCATTTAGTAGAGGCTTCTCTGATGCTTATAGCAAGCTGTATCATGGGTTGAGCTTTTTCGCCTACGGCAGCAAGCCCTACCCCAAACATGATAGAAAAAATCACTACAGGCAGAAGGTCAAAGTTTCCTAGTGCATGGAAGATATTATCTGGGAAGATTGAGAGAATAAATTGGCTAAAGCCAAAACTATGCGGCTCTATATTTGGCGCTTCACCATTAAGGATCAGCTCTGGGTTTGCGTGAGAGCCTGGCTTTAGGAGGTTAAAGAGGACAAGCGCTATCGTAACTGCTGCAACCTCGCTAAAGAGCATATAGCCTATTGCCTTCGAAGAGAGCGATTTTAGGGCTGACATATTGCCAGACATCCCGCCAAGGGCTGCAATGAGGGCTGAGCAGATAAGGGGAAGGGCAAACAGCTTTAAAAGATTAATAAAAAGATCGCCCAAAAAGGTAATCGATTCAAAAATATGCGGTGTAAAGATGCCTAAGGCGATAGCGGAAGCTACGCTGAGGAGAATAAAGTATGTTGTATATTGCCTGAGCAGTGAAATCATAGAGTATAAGTATAATTTTTAGGCCAATAAAAGTAAATTGCTAAAGGACAAAGGACCAAAACGACCAAAGGGACCCAATGGACCAGACCTTTTGGTCGCTTATGTCCTTTGTGTCCTTTATTCCCGGCTTGTTTGAAGAAGTTCCCACATTCTTCTAAATGCCGGACACTCTCTAAAAAGCTCTTCCTTTGTGCCCTCAGCAATTTTTTTGCCTTTGTCAATGTAGATAATGTGATCTGCCTTTTCTATCGTGGAGAGACGGTGGGCAATGATAATTTGCGTGGTTTTTCCACGGACTTCCTCAAGTGCTAGCTTGATCTGTTCTTCTGAGACTGCATCAAGGGATGATGTTGCCTCGTCCATGATAAGTATTGGCGCCTTCTTTATAAAAGCCCTGGCAATAGCTATCCGCTGCTGCTGGCCGCCAGATAAGCTTTTTCCGGCTTCTGCAAGGAGCGTGTTGTAGCCTTCAGGCAGTTTTTCGATAAATTCATTAGCATGTGCTTGCCGGGCAGCATCGTAGGCATCTTGCTCCGAAAAGGGGCGTCCAAAGCGTATGTTTTCTGATACAGTATCAAAGAAGAGAAAAGAGCGCTGCGGCACAAATCCAATCTTTTCGCGAATAGATTCTACGCTATAGTCTGAAATATTTTTGCCATCGACAAGTATTTTACCCTCTTGCACGTCGTAGAGCCTGACAAGAAGCTGTGCAATTGTGGACTTTCCTGAGCCCGTTGGGCCGACGATTGCGCACGTCTTTCCCTTTGGGATGCGAAAGCTGAGATCGCGAAGCACGGGGTGGCTTTTGTAGCCAAAACTTACACCATCGAAGACAATATCGTGCGCAAAATCTGTAAAGGAGAGATTTTCTTTTCTTTCGTCAGCTTTAGGCTGCAGCTTCATTATCTCTTGCATGCGCTCCGTTGCGGCGATGCCTCGCTGGATCCGGCCATTTTCTTCTGCAAATTTTTTAATTGGCTCATAGACTGTTATCAAGAGGCCGCAGTAAAAGAGCACATCTTCAAGAGGAAGATCTAAGCCATACAGCCCAAATAGTAGAGCTGCCACAAGGCAAAATATGCCTATTGTATGCAGTATTGGACGAGAGGATATGTCGTAGCGGGCGCTCCGTATTTCAAGATTTGCCATCTGGTTATTATCAGCGGTATACTTCCTGAGAGAAAAATCTTCCATGTTGAAGATTTTAATTGTCTGAATCCCGGCTAAAAACTCAATAAGTACAGACGCAAATGTCTCCTGTTTTTTTTGAATTTGCTTAGCTATTCGCTTTATTCGCCTTGCTAAAAAGATAATAGGGAGCACTAAAAGCGGCAGTCCAAAGAAGACAGCAAGCGATAGTTTCCAGCTAATCACAAAGCAAAGTCCAAGCGTAGTAATGAGTGCAAAGGGCGTTTGGAGGTAGTTGATGAGCATAGAGTTTATGCCATCTGCAATCATCATGGCATCATTTACCACGCGAGAGGAGAGGGATCCGATATTGTGGTCTTGATAGAAGCTCATAGGCAAGCTCTGTAGGTGCTCAAAATAGCTTTGGCGCATATCGCGGCTTACGCGTATGGAGAGAAGTTTTGCACCAAAACGGTAGCAAAAAAGTGTTACTGCTTTAAAAAGCGCAACAAATATAAGCGCAAAAATTAAGTATTTAATATTTGATTCGATGGGGAAGCTATTATTGATGGATGCGAGTATCTCATTAATAAATCCAGTTTTTTTATTGCCATCAACTTTTGTAATGACACCGAGAGCAAACATCTCAAGCTGCCCGGCAAATGTAAAAAACAGGCTTGCAACCATGCTAAAGGCAAAAAGTGTGAGGTATTGCCTTTTCCCGCAAGCGATTTTAAATAATTCTTTCATTTTCTAGTACCTATTGGGGAAATATTGTAAACGAACAAAAATATCTTGCCCAGAAGAGATATTCGGCGATACATTTATACCCAAACAAATTCAAGAGCTCGTTTTTTTGCTGCGCGAAAGAAGTGGCTCTTCAACTTGCTTGGGTATTATTGCCATAAAGGTCTTAGCTGATGAATGTAAAGAAAAGATACATAGCAAGCATCATACTTCTTGCTTGTCTCTTAGCCGTTACGGCAATAGCCTGTTATAATATGCAGACCTCTGGGTCTCAAGCTACAAGTGCTATTGTAGACATTGAGTTTGATGATGGGCTAGGAAAGGGACACCGCACTTTTGCCCTCGTTGAAAAGTCAACGGCGGACCAAAACCGTTACCGTCTCATGAAAAAGATATGGCAGAGAAATAGGCCATCCTTCGTGCAGAGCAGAAATGAGACAAAAATTCCAAAAATCATTCATCAAATATGGCTAGGACCAAAGCGTCCACCTGGCTTTTTTCAAAAATTTAGGGAAAGCTGGCAAAAGCTTCATCCAGATTGGGAATATAAGCTTTGGACAGATGCCGACCTTGCGGGTTATAATTTTGATCTTCGTGATCTCTTTGACGAAAGTGAAAATTACGGCGAAAAATCAGATATTTTGCGCTGCGAAATACTGCTCAAATATGGCGGTGTATACGTAGATGCTGATTTTGAGTGCGTAAAGCCAATGGATGAGCTGCTACATAAATATGACTTTTTTGCAGGAATAGAGCCTCCACACGAGATTATTGAGAGCAGCAGGGTGCTGCTTGTTTCTAATGCACTCATTGGCGCTATACCGAATCACCCAATTCTTAAGCGTCACAAAGAACTTATTAGAGAGCGCTGGAAAAAGGCTGAAAAGGAATGCTTCACAAATATCGAAAAAGTACTTGTTCGCACGTTTTTATCCTTCGGAAGAGCTGTAGAGGAAAGGCTCGATAGCCAGGAGCAGATCAATATCGTCTTTCCCTCCACCTATTTTTATCCGATTCGGCCGATGTTTTTGAGAAATCCTCCAGAGCCCCCAAATGTTTTCAAAAGACTTCTTATGGCCTTTGACATACGTAGGGAGCGCCCTTTTTCGCATGTAGTTCCAGAAACTATGGCTATACACCACTTTGCAAGCACTTGGCAAAAAGGTACGATGGAAGTGATGAAAGAGGTGCAAAAAGAACTTCTCAGGTTAAAAGCAGAGCAGAGAAGGCTAGCCGAGGAGCTCCAAGAACTAAAAAATGAAAAACAGCACGAGCAACTATGAAAAATGTGACACTGACAATCCTCCTCACCCTCTTTTTTGCGGCGGGCTGCTCAGAGCAATCAAATAAAGTATGCGATGCAGATTTTGAACAGGCGATGGGCAAAGATTCAGGCGACTGGCATCACCTCGTGCAGCATAGAGGAAGCTATGAGCGCCTTACGATGTTAAAAGATACATATGAAGAGCTAAAGCCATCAAGCCAGCCAAAAAGCGAAACCCCTCGGATCCCTAAGATTATTCACCAAATTTGGCTTGGCCCAAAGCCGGCCCCCTCCTATTACTGGGAATATAAAGAAAGCTGGAAAAAACTCCATCCCGACTGGGAATATCGCTTTTGGACGGACAAAGAAGTTGAAGAGCTTGATTTTGACCTTAAAGACCTCTACATGAGAACGCCGAACTGGGGCGAAAAGTCTGATATTTTACGAGCCGAGCTTTTAGATAGGTTTGGAGGGCTTTATGTGGATACAGATTTTGAGTGCGTAAAGTCATTTGAAGACCTTCACTATAAATATGACTTCTACACAGGCTTAGAGCCGCCTCACGATGGCGATTCAAGCTCGTCAGCACCGCATATAACCATTTCAGATGCGCTTATCGGCACAGTTCCGGGGCATCCAATTTTGAAAAAATGGAAGGCCACCATCCGCTCTCATTGGGATGAGTACGAAAAAAAGTACCCAGATAGCAATAGAAGAGTGCTCCTTCGCACTTTTTATCCCTTTGGAAGGGCTGTCATAAGCAAAATGCATGATGAAAAGTACAAAACTATCGTCTTTCCTGCTACCTACTTTTTCCCTCTTACCTTCACAGAGCTGTCAAAAGGTCGTTTGAAAAAGATGAGCTTCTTTAAGCGACAGGCGAGATCGCTGGCTCAAACGCTTAGGCTTTCTAAGCCCGTTCCCTTTGCAGAAGTGCAGCCAGAGACAATGGCCATACACTACTGGGGCCATAGCTGGGTGAAGAGCTACGAAGAGCGCTTTCGGGATATGCATAAGCAGATGGTAGAGATGCAAAAAGAATTTAAAGACGAAATTGTTACATTACAAGCTGAAGTAGACAATTTGAAAGGCCAATTAGCCTCAAAATAACTAATATCTTGAGACTATTGATCTTATCTGCTACATTTTTCGAGGTTTTTTGAAGGAGAGTTATGAAACGGATAGTTAAAGCTTCCTTAGGCATTCTTTTTATTACTGCATTAGTCTTTGCAGTTGCCTGTTCCAGCAAGAAAAAAGAGAAGCTCAACGGCTTTAAGCCTATTATGATTGTGGATTTTGACGAATCACTCGGCAAAGGCTGCAGCGAATATTCCTACATCTTTCAAAATCCAGATGACGTAAAGCGCTATGAGATCCTAAAAGGCATCTACGAAACAAACAATCTCGCTAAAGTGGCTGAGTCAGATACTCCAAAAATCCCAAAAATTCTTCACCAGATATGGGTAGGTCCTAAAACACCTCCGCCATATTTTGTGACATTCCAAGAGAAGTGGAAGGCGCTTCACCCAGATTGGGAATATCATCTCTGGACAGATTCTGAGC
The DNA here is from genome assembly GCA_964462925.1 of uncultured bacterium. Classification (GTDB taxonomy): domain Bacteria; phylum Chlamydiota; class Chlamydiia; order Chlamydiales; family FEN-1388; genus SZAS-7. The sequence continues at coordinate 7,991 of CAYWZU010000020.1, read as the reverse complement.
TTGAAGACCTCAATCTCGAGCTTAAGGACCTCATTGAAGCATCACCAAACTATGCTGAAAAGTCAGATATCATTCGTTCAGAGCTTCTCGACCGTTTTGGCGGCGTCTATCTCGACGTTGATATGGATCCATTCCAATCCCTAGATGAGCTCCATAAAAAATATGATTTTTACTGCGGTATTGAAAACCCACATAAAATCGCTACGACAAATAATCGACTCTGGCTTGGTATTTCTATCATCGCATCAGCACCGAATCATCCAATCCTCAAGCGCTGGAAAGAATTGATTAGAGCTCGCTGGGATGAGGTAAATAAAAATTACAATTCTGCTATCGAACGCGTTATCAACCATACCTATTTCCCATTTAGCATGGCTTTCTTTGAAAAGTATAATGAAGGCAATTTGACTAATATGGCCCTTCCAACGACCTACTTCTACCCCCTTGCAGCAGATCATGCAGCAAAGCGAAGGGCATCGGTGCGCGCTTTCAGAGAAATGTTCTACGACGTCCTTATCGACCTTAAGCTGAAAAAGCCGAGGCCATTCTCTCGCGTAGCGCCAGAAACTATTGCTGTGCACTACTGGGGCAATTCCTGGCTTCCATCACAGCAAGAGCAGCTCAAAGATTTGCAGCACCAGCTCGACCTTCTTCGCAAGGAAACATACAGGCTCCAATCAAGAATGCGCTCGCTAGAAGCTCAAGGCAAGCAGGCAAAAACAGAGCCTCTACCCCAAGCTGCTTAAAGACATAAAGGACCTAAAGGACTTTCACTACTGCCCTTTAGGTCCTTTATGTCTTCTATGTCCTTTTAGTCCTTTCGCTTTCTGGAGAAGATTTTAAGCCACGCGTCTAGGTCACCAAGAGGTGGTAAGTTGTTCATGTCTAGTGGCTTTTCTATTACTTGGACTTCTTCTTTCTTGACTTGCTTTTCTTCTTTGACAATTTTCTGAGGTTGTGGGCCACGCTTTTTGCGAAGGCGGACTATGAACTCGTGTACCGGCTCTACTTTTGTATGGTAGGACTTTACCTTCCTTGCTAGAGTTCGATCTGAGGTGACAACAACAGCCCTTTTTTGCTTTACTTCAGCAACCTGCTCGAGGAACTCATCGGCTGTTTGGCCTTTTGCGGTAAAAATAATTTCTAGTGTTCTAAAATGCGATCTTTTTAAGTCATCACTTTGGAAGGGAGCATCAAATACAATTGTTATGGAAAGCTTAAGGCGCTCGGCGAGGATATCTAATTCATGTATGAGCCGCGTGCGGGCTTCCTGTAGAGAGGATAAGTTCCAGGCCCTTGCTTCTTTAAAAAGCAGATTGTAGCCATCTACGTAGTATTGCATTACCGTAAGGACTCAAAGAATCCTACAAGCTTTTCTAAAGCTTTACGCCTCGGAGAAATGCGGGATCTTACAGAAGGTGATAGCTCTGCAAGCGTTTTCATGTAGTCATGCTTTATGAAAATAGCGTCAAAATCAGAGCTTCCCTTGCCGCGCTCACTCTCTGCTATAAAACCCTCAGACCTGCCTACTCCCTGCCTCTCCTTGCCGTTTGGAGCTATGCACACGATAGCAGATTCAAGATAAGCAGATCGTTCATGCTCATCTTTATATTTTAGGCACTCGAGAATCTGCTTTGTCTGCGACGAGGTCGTAGAGGTTTGAAAAAGAGTTTTAGCAGCATCGCCTAGGGCTGGCAAAATAAGCCCCCACTGCTCGGAAAGGCAGCATTTGCCTAGTGTTTTAGCAGCGTGGCGAGCCTTAAGCGCAGCATTTTCTAAGATGCTTTTTTCAGGATCGTAGGGCGCCGGCACAAAGTCTGAATAATGAGAAAGTGATGTAACATGTGCCCATGGGGCAAGTTCCTTCAAAATCTCACGAATCTCATAGACCTTTTGGCTGTTTGTCGATGCAATAACTAATTCCATTCAGCTACTCAAGATAACTTGTTATGGAGATGATTGTATAGTGGTCGTTCTTAAATTCAAAGGTGTCGCCCTTTTTCTTTCCAAGCATTGCCTGTGCTAGCTTTGACTGGAAGGAGAGGATATTTTCATCAGGATTTGCATCCCATGGCCCCAAAATTGTGTAGGACGTGGAATCTTCTTTAGGGCCCTTTAGGCTCACTTTTGCGCCAATTCCTACGCTATCTGTAGCAATATCTGCTTTTGTGATGATTCTCGCATGGCGAAATTGCTCAGAAAGCGCTTTAAGCTCTGATTGAAGGCGGGATCTTCTTTCACATGCCGCTTTATATTCTGCATTTTCTCTAAGGTCGCCGTGGCCGCGAGCCACTTCAACTTCGCGAGCGTTTGAAACCATCTCAACAGTTCCAATCTGCTTAATTCTATCATGAATTTTTGTATAGCCTTCCTGAGTTGTCCAAAGAACGTTTTCTTCATGTGGAAGAGGCTCTTCTTTGCCTTTTGCAAGGGATGGGTGGGCAACTGCAGCAAGAGAATGAAGGATTTTCTTTTCGTTATCTGTAAATGCTTGGCATTTGGAAGTAAGAAGCAAAAATTCATTCACAAAGTCTAAGGAGGCTTCTTTTAGAAAGTCTCGTACAACTTCAAAGCGCTGGGCGGTAAGCAGGTTATACATCTTCTTTGAGAGATCGCGCAGTTCAGGCCTTGAATCAAGAGAGTGGAAGAGGATTAAAAAGGCTTCAAACGCAACTTCTTTTCCAAGTGGCTGCTGAAAGTAGGGTTCTTCTCCGGCAATGATTTTCTGAAAGTACCAGACTACTGCCTCTGGATGTGCTTTTGGATGTGAAAAAAGCTCTTTGAGCTGTTTTTTAAGCGCTTCTTGGTTATTTGCTGTTTCTAGCTCTTTTAAAATGTAATCGCGCAAGGCATTTTGATCTATTATGAAGAGCAGATTGTGGAAAATCTCTTTCCAATCAGGGCGGAGAGATTGCACAAGTGTCAAAAAGCGTTTTTTAAGAGCTATAATTTCTATTGATTTGAGACATCCCTGTATGTCTGTAAGGGAAGAAACCTTTGTCTTAAGTGTCTCCTGATGCTCCATAACGCCAAGAGTGTACTCGAGAAAGAGAAGTGCCTGAAGGAGCTCGTTTTCAGAAATTTTTTCAGATTCTAAAAGGCCTTTTACTTTCGAAGTGATTTCCTGTTTGGATTCTGGAGATTTAAGCGTCTCTGGAAAGTCTCTGGTAAGGTTATGTGCTGCAGTCAGTATTTCCTGGAAGCCCTTTTTGCCAGAAAATGCCTTTTGTACGCGGTCTGCGACTGATGCAGAGCCTTTTCTCATGGTGAATGGAAGCTTTGGATTGTCTGGGCTTTCCACCATATCATCTTTTTTCAGCTTAACTCTTGCTTGCTGCCACCATTTTGAATATTCATCTTCAAGGATAATGACATCAACAAAGAGGTCTTTAATTTCTGATGCCGTTTTTGGACCAAGATCTTGAAGAAGTGCATGCATAACGGCAACTGGATTGTCTCTTGCCTCCTGTTCCAGCACATCTGGTTCATTAAAACGGCGGGCTAAAAAGTGCGTTTTTGGAAGTGGGATTAATGTTTTAAACGCATTTTTAAAAGATATATCCTTTTTTGATGCCGGTAAATTCTCAAATTCTATCGTTACTTGCTCTCTAAGAACTGAAAAGTCCATTATTTCGCCAACACCCCAGCCAGCTGTATGAAGAACAAAATTGCCCTTCTGGATATGGTTAAGGAGTAAGAAGTTAGAGAGCGCGCCTTGGAAGTTATCGCGGTTTCTCATGCCTACAAGGCGGATTTTTTCGTTAAATGTAGGATCTTGAGAAAAGCGTGATTTAAGAAAGTCTTGAGCTAGCTGATAGAGTGTTTCGCTATTTGTTGTTTCTAAGTCGTAAATAAGCTTAAGGACCTCAATTTTCAGAGTATCCTCTGGAATTTGCATAACAATGGGCAAAATAGTCTCTACATATGCTCCAAATGGTTTTGCAAAGTCAGATTGCTTTAATAGCTGGAGGATATCGATAATCTCCTGACCGTCTGGAACATCTGTATGGCAATACTCATCCCAAAGCTGAAGTATCTTTTTATAATCCCGAGCTTGAATTTGATTACGAAACTCTTCTACGTATGCCATTGATTTTTCCTCTAGATTTACGGAAGACAGTATAGGCGTAAGTTGAATTAATTTCGAGAGAATTGCTCATATAAATTTAATAAAATTCTTGATAAAATTAAAATAGGTGGATTGATATTTCTTAAGCTTGGTATTACGAGAGATTATGGCTGAAGAATCTAAAGAAAAATATTCCAGCATTTTTGATGCCGCCTCAAAGATTCAGCGAAAAAAGGCTATGGAAAAGGCCTTTGGAGAAGCTGATTCATTAAAAGAGGGTGCAAAGCTCCCCGAAATGACCGACAAAGAGGTAGCAGAAAGGCTAGAAAAATATGAAAAATTACATAATCTGCTTGCCGATTCTCTCGAGCAGGCTTTTGTAAAAAGCAACCTTACGCCAAAACGCCTTCGCGAATATTTCAATACTTCGCAAAATTTTTCTCAAGAACAGTGGCGTCTTATCGAAGATGAAAGGCAAAAAATAGAAGCCATGCTTGAAAAACTTATTCCCCATCCTCGAGCAAAAGAGGAGCAGGAAAAAACAAAGCAAAAACGCCCGCAAAAAATGCAGGTCAAAAGCCGCTGGATGCCCATGCGGTAAATCGTGCCCGTGCCCGAAATCCTTATGCACTTTCCTTTGTATAGAAATCTTACTTCCTGATAGTACTAATCCTAAAAGGGAGTCAATTTCGTGGACATCAAAGAGGCAAATGAACTTGTTGAAAAGCTGAGAACTGAAATCGGCAAAGCGATCATTGGCCAAAAAAAGCTTATCGATAGGCTGATTATGGCGATTTTGTGCAGCGGCCATGTGCTTCTCGAAGGTGTGCCTGGTATTGCCAAGACGCTTGCTGTAAATACCCTTGCAAAAGCACTCTCGCTTGATTTTAAAAGAATACAGTTTACTCCCGATCTTCTGCCATCAGATCTTATCGGTACCTCGGTGTATAGGCCAAAAGATGGGACATTTACTGTAGAAAAGGGGCCGGTCTTTACAAATATTGTGCTCGCTGATGAGATCAACCGCGCGCCGCCAAAGGTGCAGTCTGCACTTTTAGAGGTTATGCAAGAAAAGCAGGTTTCAATAGCTGGAGAGACCTTTAAAACGCAAGATCCCTACTTTGTCCTTGGTACGCAAAATCCAATCGAGCAGGAGGGAACGTACCCGCTTCCTGAAGCGGAAACAGACCGCTTTATGATGAAAATTCTAATAGACTATCCAACTGAAGAAGAAGAAAAAGAAATAGTGCAAAGATACGGTTCATCAGCGCCGCCGCAAATCGAGCCGCAGATGGGGCCCCAGGAAATTCATGCCCTGCAAAGGCTCGTAAAAACGATATATATTGATGATAAGATATTGAATTATATCATCAGCGTTGTTGGGGCAACTCGCGATCCAAAAAAACATAAAGTAGATATTAGCGGGCTTCTCGAATATGGAGCATCTCCTCGAGCAAGTCTTTGGCTTGCAAGCTGCTCAAGGGCCCACGCCCTCTTGCAAGGAAGAGAATATGTCACCCCATTTGATGTAAAAGCAGTGGGGCATGATATCTTGCGCCATAGACTGGTGCTTTCCTACGAGGCGCAAGCGCAGGAGGTAACTCCCGATGAAATCATAAAGCGAATTTTTAACCAAATTCCTGTGCCGTGAAAACAGAGATAGATGAGCTATCAAGTAAAGTAAGAAAGCTTGAAATTACTGCAAAGCGAGAGGTGCTCGATCTTTTCTCAGGAATGTATGCCTCAGCCTTTAAGGGACGAGGCATTGAGATGGAAGATGTGCGTGAATTTCAAACAGGTGACGATATCCGTGCTATAAGCTGGACGAAAACAGCGCAGCTTGGACGGCCATTTGTTAAGGAATTTAGGGAAGAGCGGGATCTTACCGTAATGCTTGTCGTTGATGTCTCATCGTCACTTGCCTTTGGAAGCCTTTACGACACCAAGAGGACAAGGCTGGCCGAAGTGGGGGCACTCATTGCCTTTTCTGCAATATATAACCATGATCGTGTAGGCCTTGTATTTTTTTCAAATGGCATACAGAAAGAAATACCTGCTAAGCGCGGTATGAGGCATGGTGCAAGGCTCATACGAGAGCTTCTTAGTTTTAAACCTCAAAGTAAAAAGACAGATCTTGCTAAAGCGCTCGATAGCTTTAACATGGGAACAAAGAGAAGATGTATCTGCTTTTTGCTCTCAGATTTTATTGCGACAGGGTATGAAAAGCAATTTGGCCTCACAGCAAAACATGATGATCTTGTGGCTATTAGAATTGTTGATCCAGCCGAAGCTAGTATGCCAAAGCTTGGCCTTGCTACACTCGAAGATCTAGAGTCCGGTAGCTTATTTCTTGTTGATGTGAATGAATCTATCCAAAAAGAGGTTAAGGCAGCATCAGATAGACGAAAAAAAGAATTTGTTAAACTTGGAACAAAGTATCGAGCTGGCACCATATCAATTGAAACAAAGGGCTCTTTTATCGAACAGCTTGCTGCCTACTTCAAGATGAGAAAGGAGAGGCATAAGTGAATTTTTTACTATTATTTCTTCTCTTCATATTGCCGCTTTCTGCCGAAGTGGAGGTGCGTCCTGATAAAACTTCTCTTACAATCAATCAAAAACTTGGCGTTACGCTCTTTTTTCATGAGCCGATAGATCTCTTTCCCTTTCTTTATGAGCTTGAACAAAAGCCTCATAGCTCCTTTCAGCTTGTAGATTATTCCATAGTAGATTCTAAGACAGTTCATCTTACTCTTGCCCCGATGCATACAGGCACGCTCATTTTTGCCCCCGGTGTTGTTACAACTGAAGGAAAGCATCTGCTTATCCCGGCATTTTCTGTAGAATGTACAAAAGTTGCCTCTCAAAATCTCCCCTTTGCTGGCCTTTTGCCGCTCTATCCGGAGCGTAGAATAGAACTTAATCAGCAAAATAGGCTGATGCTTATCGATAAAAAAGTCCTCGAAGAAGCAAGACGAGAAAATGAACACTCCTTTAAGGCCTATAGCATGGCCTGGAATGGTCTTGCGATATTTTTTGTTGCAATTGCACTTGGGGTAGTGCTTGTTTGGGTAATAATATATTATGATCTTTTGGATAAGGCAAGGAGGCCCCCTCCAATCAAGGAAACAAGGCTGCAGGCACTCATAAGAGAGCTTGAAGATCCTGAGAAGGCTGGGTGGCAGACTCTTGCAAATGCTACAAGGGAAGCTCTTCAAGTAAAGCTCGATAGAGATTTTACCCATATGAGCCTTGTAGAGGTTTCTGAAAGTGTGGCAAATGAAAATAGGCTCTCCTATTCTGATAAAGAGCTTTTAATCCCTTTTATAAATTCGCTTGGCGCTATTTGTTATGCTGGCAGGAAGGCATCCCAAAATGATCTGTTCGATATGATAAAAAAATTCTTAATATGGGGTAATTATGGTAGCAATACTCGGGTGGATAGGTAAAGGTTTTTATGCTGCAGCGTCACTTGCAGGCTATGGGTTTCGGGTATCTGAAGAGGTAAAAGATAGCAAAGTAAGCGAGCTTGTCAGAAATAAGCTCTCTAATTGCACCACAACATGCTGCATTACTGGATGGCAAGAAGTTATAGGGAGCCTCCGTCCTGTTCCAAAGCTTTCACTTGTAACATCGCTTGTTACCCCTTTTGCAACTTTTGGGGTTGGGGCTTTAGTTGCACACACTCTTTCAAATTCATGCAAAATACGATGCTGCGTGCCGGCTAAGAAAGGTGAAGTGCCTACAACTATGCAAAAAGTTACATTGGCTGCAAGGGCAGCATTTGCACTTACTACCTCAGTGCTTATTCCGGTTGCCGCCTATTTTGAAAAAACAGATGTAGCCTTTATCGAAAAGGTCTCAGGAGTTTTTTCAAGCTGCTATACGCAAAATGCAACAGCATGCTGCCTTGCAGGATGGG
>CAYWZU010000019.1:0-37691 GCA_964462925.1 uncultured bacterium | reverse complement strand
TATAGAGCCTTTGTATCTCGAGGATATGAATGGGGAGGCTCATGGAGCGATAGACAAGACTATCAACATTTTTCAAAAAGTCCAAGCAATCTATAAAAGGAGTCAATCTAGGTGCAACCTTCACATACTGTAGGCACTAACCCGCATCAATTTGAATGCCCCAAACAACTAGATTCTTTTATTAATGGTTTAAAGCGTGGCTATATTATCGCAAAAAAAGTTGAAGGCACATATACAGTTAGCGTATATGAGCCTTCAAAGCCAAATGTATCATTCGGTCAAACCATTCAACTAGGCAGTGTTGAAATCGTAACTAATTGCGGTACTATGTCAGTTAATCGTAATATAGCCTCTGTGTGTAGTCATCAAATACCAATGAATCCTGATCTTATTGAAAAAGGTCTTGAATGTGCAAAAACAAACATATAGTGCGCTCTAGGTCCCCTTAGCATTAAAACTCGGTTAAAAAAAGCTGCTATCTTTATTGATGCGGAGCTTTGATGCTTTTATTGCAACATGGCAAATTTTGCTTTCTTTCATATCTTGAGTAGTTGCGTAGTAAAGTATATGAAGCGTGCCATCTTTTGCTTGGATAACTGATGGCTGAGCAAATGATCCTGGCTTGTTTTCTATTGTATAGGCATGATGCCACGAGAGCCCTTCGTCATAGGATAGATAGAGGGCAAGAGGACTGCGATCATGGTGGCTCGGGTTACAGACCATGCAAAGAGGGCCTTCCTGCAGGCGAATAACGTCTATCCCCGAATCTGGATTTGGCATATCTGTGGACACTGCTTTTGTAAGGCCATTTTTATAAATTGCCGAGAGAACGTACCTGTCTTCTGCACTTTGCTGCCTATTGCGAAGAAATATACGTATTGAGCCATCAACGCCTTCAACAATGCTCGGTTCTGTCATCATCGCAGGGCTGCCATCGGCTCGATTAATTGGGCCAACAAGCTCCCAGTTTATGCCCTCATTGCGCGATATCTGCAAGTAAGCACTGCCATTTACTGCACATGGAAAGACCCATGAGCCATCTTTTAGTACAAGCGGCGTACATTTTGAAGGGGGAAGAGTGCCTTTAGGTAGTTCTTTAGGCTCGCTCCAAATTTTTCCGCCATTGGTTGAGTCGATTAGGTAGTAGGTAAAGTTTCGCTGTCCATATTTTTCCTTCTGTGGTTCAGGAACCTCAGGGAAAAATTTTCTAAAATAAAGCTGTGCTTTCCCTGTTGACAAGGTGAAAAAGACGGGGTTCCAAATATGATGGCCTGTTTCTTTATAAATGCAGACAGGCTCACTCCAGCCTGTCCTTTTGTAAGATGCAACCCAAAGTCCAGCATCTGAATAATCTTCTCCACCATACCAACAGGCGAGTAGTTCACCATTTGCTAGCTCGCATATTGAGCCAGTCTTTCCAATCCCGTGCCAAAGCTCATGCTGCTTAAAAGGCGCATGCATCCATACGATTTCTTGGCTTGGGATTGAATAATCTGGGATATCTATACTCATGCTATATTTCGCGTAGTAAAATTTCAGCAACCATCTTGGGATGCGAAAAAAAGGGGAAGTGGCCGGTTTTTATGGAAATAGGTTTAGATGGGCAACTCATGGACATGTCTTTTTGAGCTTGGGGATCAACATCTACATCATTTTCTGTAATGATATATGTGCGTTTATGTAGAAGGTCTGGGTTGTAGCGGCAGTTGATGGGTGCAAGAATCGGTTGAAGTGGTTGGTCTTGGATCTTGCTGAGTGCCCATTCTTGTAAATCCTCAGGGCAGTCGTTATACAAAATTTCTTTTGCACCCTCTTTTTTTATCCGGCATACGCCAGCCTCAAAATCATTTTCAAGAATTTGGGGGATTTTAGAACCGGAGTAGCGCAAGGCTACATCTACTAGCGATTCTCCGCTATCTGGCACATAGGCTGCGAGTAAAAAGAGGTGCTTAATTTTATCTGGCATTTTTTCAAGTAAAGGTGCAGCAATGATTCCAGCCATCGAATGGGCGACAAGAATAACAGGCTCGCTTGCTGCGTCTACATGGGTCTTAAGGCACTCATAATAATCATCGTAGGTGACTAAATTGAGAGGTTTTTTGTTGGTTGCATGCCCCGGCAGATCAGGGGAGAGAACCTTGTGGCCCGCGCATTCAAGTATTTGAGCTAAGGGTTCCCAGTACCATCCTGCATGCCAGCTGCCATGTACAAGAATAAAGTATGCCATAGTGTGCAAAGTGTACCATTTTTAGAAAGATACTAGCAACCCTGCTTACACCTTGGGTAAAACACACGTCTCGATAAGCTTATCTATGGTGGGGAAACGTCCGATTCGCCCTATACGCTCTGAATCTTGAATGTCGCTGGAAGCTTTTTACACATGCAGCATCTGATGAAGGTGCCTAATTGCTTCCATGGCCCAAAAATTTGATGAAGGCAAGATCAAGCGAAATTTTGAAATCGCACGCGATCTCATTAGAAGAAAATTATGATATCAAGATAGCTCCAGACATCATGAGCAGGTAAAGTGCGCCTTCAAAGAATTTGCATCACCCATCGAAGATTTGCGCATGCCTTCTGCCCCTCAAAAGCAATCCATTTCTTCGACCAAGACGATTTGCCCCAACCAAAACTGCAGCGCGATTTAGAACGCGGCATGGCAGTATCAGTTGGCCGCCTGCCCCCCGACGAAGTCTTAGACTACAAGTTTGTCCTCTTATCCCACAAAAACGTGCGAGGAGCCGGCGGCGGCGCAATCCTCATAGCTGACCTACTCGTCAAAAACGGGTATGTGTTTTGGTAACAAGAGCTTAAGCACATTTAGCAAAAATTTGATCTCGCTCCCTAGTAAGGTTAATACAAGCCGCATGGTTTGTTAAAAAAGCCAATAATAATCTTGATTTTAATCTACAAATACGTTATTATACACTGATAAATATAGGTGTTCTAATGAGTTATGTTTTTCCGCTTTTTCAGAGTGATTTAGCTTGTAAATGGCAATACTATTTTGATACAGCATCTTTGATGAGCCTCTCTTCTGCCTCAAAAAATACATACAATGCCTATAGGCATCACTTTGTTAAGCGTGTGACAGATCTTTTTTTTCTTAAATACGATCCAAAAGCTGACTGCCACGGCATGCTGGCACCACTGGAGCGCATACCTAAAGGTGAGACGAGCCGCCTAATTACACACTTGCAGAAGATTTTAGATGAGAATATGAATCTTGCTCAATTCTATCTTTTTCAAACAGGGGTAAATAGCCATGAAAAATTTAATCTTAGTATGCCAAAAGAAATTGTTCCATTTAGAACAAGAGAAATGCTTGTCAATCTTTGTGGTAAACTTTGGTTAAAGCAGGCTCCTAAAGGTGACGCTATTACAAGCATAGACTATCTTATGCAGCAGGAGGAAATCGGCAGATTTTCACTTGTAGTTGCAAGAAAATTGCTAGCTGAGCAGACAGCGAGTTCGGGCTCAAAAGCTCTTTATTCAAAATCACTTTTTTATACTGCAATTAGTGCAGTGTTAGCAACAGAGCAAATCCAAACGAGCGAATTGCTGCAACAGGCATGGAATGTCTTTAAGGCGGAATGGAATAATCTTGATCTACGAGGGCAGTCTTATGCACTTACGAGGATATTAGGTTTTATGGAACGCACGAACTTCAAATTAAATATTCACAAAGAGGATCTCTCCCATACAGTAGCCCTCTTGCGCTCCTTTGCAACAGATACAGATGTTGTCTGGACTAACCCAGTCCTAAAAGAAATCTATATTCTTATCGCTGATGCGAAAAGTTGGCATTTTCATAGAATGAAGTCGATCTTAGTTAGGCTATCTTGTGCGCATCCTACAGAGGAGCTGCTTAAGGCAACATATAGAGGAATTGCTAGTATATTTAATGCCAATGAGGCGCATGAACTTGATGAAAATATGCTGGCTGCGGATGAAATGATGTCACGGGTTGAACTTAACGGTGAGACTGTTAGTAAAGAGTCTATTGGAGATATGCTACAGAGTCCAGATGCTGGCGATTGCGTCAAAGCCGTTGCTCATCTCAAGAAGATATGGAATGGACTCTCTGCTAGTGAACAGGTATTCATGGCGTTTTTTATGCCAAAATCAAAAGCCGAGCAATTTATGGTAGACAAAAATTTAGTCTGGGCGGATTCGAGTATACAAAAGCTTTGGCAATTTCTTCTGATAAGAAGAGAAGATCGCAGCATCGGTTATCCTGGTGATATTGAATATATGACAGAGATGTTGCAGATGATGGATGATCCTGAATATTCAGAAGATCGACCATTGATATCCCACCTCCTTTCCAGCTTTATAGACCCTCAACGTATTCATGGGGCAATGGGTGAATGGAGTGCTTTCAAAAAGCGTATAGCTCAGAAAACAGCGCATGAGCTTTCGCTTCTTACAGGCTTGGAGAAAGTATAGCCTTTAATTTATCAATAGGGATCTCTGTTTTACAATTTTCAGGTGCCACACCACCGAGTCACCGAGATCAGTGGAAAGGGGGCCGGATACTGGAAAGGGTGGAAAGGGGGCCGGATGGAAAGGGGGCCGGATACTGCGATTCCATTAGTCAAATCGCACGAATCGCAGTATCCGGCCCCTTTCAATGGGGAAATCTCGAAAGTAGCTGCAAGTTTGTAGAAAATTTACTAAAGCCCCTCGCTCAAGTTTATTTGCCAAAATAAATTAAATTTCTTCTGGTAGATCAAATTTTTTTGGCTATTTTTTGTACTTCAGATGCAGAGTTGCTAGTTGCATCAATAACCAGAGGTATTTGTATAGGAAATGGTCTAATATTCATGCAATAACTATAACAACTTTCCCAAGGAATACAACTTACAAGTCAATTTGACCTTTTACTCTCTTCGATGCTAGACTTTCTAGCTATGCATGCAATTCAGATCTATTCACGGAATGCAATCAGGTCAGGATATGATCAGATTGTGCAGACGACCTCAAAAACTGTCCAAAAAGTGTATGAGTGTGTATTGCTACTATTTAGGTTTATTGGTTCTATTTTTTTGCACATGGGTGCAATATATAATTGGCCAAGGTGCATCCAAGTACTTGTTTTTTGTGGAGTGCCTGTAGATGGGACTCTATTTGGTCGAACACCACTTATGAATGCAGCAAGAGATGGCAATGTTGCCGCAGTTCGGGCCTTAATTCAAGCAGGAGCTCAACTTGAGTATGTCGATGAAGATGGTTTCTCTCCATTGTATGAGGCAATTTTATATAGGCATTCAGAGGTTATAAAAGTACTAGTAAATGAGATGAAGGTTTCTGGCAGTAGTTTTTTTGGTTTAAATAAAAGTGGCAAGACCTTTCTACAAATTGCAAAAATATTCGATAAAAGTATTTATAAATGGCTGAAGGGAAAGCTAGATCAATCTGTCGTTATATTTACAAAAAAAATTCAAACTAGAAAAATTCTTGCTCATGTTTTTCATTTAGAAGGTAGTTCTGAAGTTTTTGATATACATGGTGCTAAATATATAATAAAACATGAAGGTTGGAACTCAGAAGCGGCTTTTCCTGTTTTTGCCAAGTGTTCAAGGTCTTTTTTAAAAGGAGTAAATCCAGATATTGCAGATGCTTTTGTAGATAATGGTGATAAAGATTTAATAAGAAGATATTTCGAAGGAAAGCCCATTGTCATTAAAACTGGATATAGCGGTCACTTTAGCGCAGTAGTATTATGGAAACATGTGCTCGTTTTATCAGATCGCGGGGGTTATCTTCCAAAAACATGCAGAGTAAAAGAAATTCGAAATGAAGAAGTTACCGAAGAATTCATTTCAGAATTAAAAACTTATCGAACAAATGAAGAATATAAGCTATTTATCGACAAACTTTTTGAGTCTGAAGACCTTGCAAAAGGCAATTCTTTAGCTTTTCCAAAGCAAACTGTAGGTAATTGCGTTTACGCGAATTTAGAAGCATCTTTCTTTACGCTATTATTTTTATCCGAACATTTAAAAGATGAAAAAAATTGGAATACTATTCTTGACGAGCAGCTTAAGGTTTTAACAAATTGGAGGCTATTTATAGAGAAATTATTTATAGATAAGTATCTTAGATTGTATCCACTAGATAACTTGGAAAGCTATTCTTATGATGAGCTCTTGACTCACGTAAAATTTTTATGTAAAATTGTTAGCAAAATTTTAGCTCCTCAATTTTTTGATCGCGTTAATGCAGACGCTGAGCGCATTCTTAACTATCTCGAGGGACTTAATCTGAAGTAGAAATGCATAATTTTGTTGTATAAGGCGAATAATCTAGCGGCGGCTAATCGCTTCAACTACAGCAGAAAGAAATAAAAGCGGAATAAGAGCTGCGCTGCAACTACTGCAAGAGCTAGGACAGTTATCGTAAATCCTTCAGCTATTAGGCCTATTGTAATTGCCGCAGGTCCGGGGCCAAAAGTAGCAGATATCAGGTTCATATAATTTAGAGGAAAATTTCAAATGAGATATGAAGAGTGCTTTGAAAATGACATCACTCCAATTTATAACTACTTTAAATCGATCGGTCTGGATGGACAAAAAGCAGATAAACTTATAGATACGAGACTTGAGCTTCTCCCTAAGCAAACTCTTATCGAAAAGATTATTACTCTGATTCTTAATAAGCTTTTGCCATGCTGCTTTCCTGCTAGAAATTATAATAGTAAACAAGTTATCGACACTATCGAAATACGGACTCAGAATTGCGGCAATCGGCTGAGTGCAGATGTGCTCGAGCGAGCAGAATTTGTAAAAGCTGTTCTAAAGAGAATTGCCAAAAAAAGTGACCCGCATCTAGAAACGCTTGCGGCAATAAATAGGTTTCGAGAGCTTTTGCCTCATTCGGTCCATCCCAATAAAAAGCACTATGTACAGCTTGTAGATACATTGTATGCAAAATATGTAGCAGGTGAGCCTGTAGATGTGCAAGCAGAACTCCCTGATGCAACAAAAGAGGTAGAAGCGAAAGGCTTTTTGTCCTGGAATGATATGGCTCGCGGCCCACTTCAGCAGATATTTAGAAAACTCGGTCCTCAAGATTTAGCCGCTGTCAGTAGGACATGCAAACGTTGGCATAGTATGGCGACAAGTAAACCTGTCTGGGATAGTTTTAGAGATAAGGGATTTTCTCAATTTATGCCACTCTTGCCAGAGGTGCCTCTAGAGGCAAATCTTTGGAAAGTATTTAATTTACAAAGAATAACATGTCAAGCTATCGAGGCAAATCATGCCCATCCTGAAACTACGGCTGAGCTATCAGTTGAAAATGGTGAAAATGCGCGATTTGTTGACTCGACAGATCCCGATGATATTTTTGTCAGAGATGGTCATGTTGTTATTTTTTACAATCCTCATAAGCTACCATGGCAAAGGGCAGAGGGGGTCTTCACATGGAATGTAATCACTCAACTGATGCAAATAGGTGATAGAATGTATAAGATATTCTACACGCAAATGGGGAGTGGACTTTGGGTTATTCATAATGATGACCTAATATATGAAGATACTAATTTAGAAGTGGAGAGGGTCTCTCAGGCAAATAATAAACTAATTGTTTTTCATCGTTCTAAACTTCATATAATTGATCTTATTGCAAAATCCAAGTCAACAAAATTCTTAGCAAATTTCAACTATTTTTCCCGAGTACACCTCAACGAAATGTGTGTATATGCAAACGATCGTTTAAATGAAAATGGAGATACTCATACGCTCATTGACCTTACTAAAGATGAGCTCTGTTCGAAAACTATTAATCTTGGCCACTATGGCTTAAAAATATTCGCAAACACTCCTGCAGCCCTATTTGCTGCAGATCATCATAAGCTCTATGCTTTTGATATCGAAACGGGAAAGAAGCTTGGCATCTATAAACCACAAAATGCAGCTAATGGAAGATATGCCTCGGCACCTACTTGGAAAAACCCTGTTGTGGCAAATAGCTGTAGCGTGCACGAATATTACGAAATTGTAAAAGTAGCAATTTATGAAGATCTTCTTATATCTATGAACTGTAGAGAACTGCATATCTTCAATCTCTATTCCAGAAAGCACGTAAAAACGCTCCTTGGTTTTGAAATTACAGACTTTCTTGTTAAAAAAAATAGCCTTTTCTGTATAGCAAGAGAGAGAGATCTCACTAACAAGGCTGCTAGATACAAAGTTTTTGAGTATAACCTTAGACCGGTTACAGATTAATGACCCAATAAGAGGCATCGCCTGGATCGTGCTGCTCTATATGGATGTGTGAGCCGTCAAAGGCCCAATCCGTTTTATGAATATCTCTAAAAACTGGCTTTTGCGTAAATGCCGTAAAGGGGATGGCGCCAATTTCTCTAGCAGTAGAGAGGTTGATGAAGCGAAATCGTTCTAGTTCTCTCAGGCATAAAATATTGTTGTGTATCTTAAAGTCAAAGCTTTCTGATTGTATCTCCAAAAGTGCATGCTCGCTATTGTTTATGTCCCATATGCGGAGGGTAAACCTATCTATAGCTTCTAAGTAGGTTGCAATGACTCTATCACAATCGGCAATTTGGAATGTCCAGATAGTTCCTGGCATTTTAAATCGATGCACTAACTCTTTATCGTAGAGATTCCAGCAGGTGACTGCATTCTTATCTTCAAGATCAATTCCAAAGAGGAAGTCTCCATGGGGCACTGCAAAATCTAAAAGGTTATCAAAGCCTAATAAATGATAATCAGGGCGTCCAAGATCCCAGATGGTAGGGGAAATTTTATTATCAACAAAACTAAGGCTTACTGCAGTACAAGCATGGAGATTTTCTCTTTCTCTCGATAGCGATACAAGATGATTTTTTGTTTTATAAAACGATGAATAAGATTTTTCTGTATATTCTCTGAATTGCATTGTGAGGGCGGTTTCATGTTTATAGTCATAGCAGTAAAGAAAGCAGTTCCATGAAAGTGCAAACAGGCGACTGCCGACAAGATGTATAACTCTTGCTCTATCATTATATGCCTCAAGGCGAGGATCGCGAAGAAGTTTTGAAGAAAATGCGGTCACTTGCTTTTTCGATCTATAGTCCCATATTTCTATCATTTCTTCTTTTGTTTCAAAGACAACTACATCATTATCGACATAAATGGGAGAATGTGTGCAAAAGGCTGCAAAAATACACGTTTTTTCTTGAGCATCCCATATGGACATTTTAGGCCCGTTTAAAATAAACAGCCTATCATCAATAGCTTGCAAAGCTGTGGCCCAAAGAGGCTCATCTTGTTCAAGATTATTAACAAAAGCAGTTTTGGGAATGTGAGTAAAAGAATACAGCGTCTCGCCAGTTACAAGATCAGTGGCTGTGATTTGCCTAAAGCCTTGTATGGTAAAATGTGTATTTCCCAAGGTAGCTGTGCCGTAGTCTAATGTCCCAGTAAGGAGAAGCCTCTTTGGGGGAGATGCTTGCCCATTTTGCATAGCACGCATAACACGGTGCGATTCTCTATAAAATGAGCGCCAGTCTTTTGGTATCAGTTTTGGTATATAGTCATGATTTTCCGAAGCAAATAAATTTTTCCATAGCACATCATGTCTGATAGGAAAATCTCGAAAGTAGCGGCAAGTTTGTTGAAGATTTACTAAGGCCTTTCGCTCAAGTTTATTTACAAAAATAAGTTTAATTTCTTCTGGCAGATCAAAAATTGTTTTAACGGCATTTTGAACTTCAAGTGCAGAAGTTCTTGTTGCCTCAATATTCTGCTGCTCAATAAAGATCGTTGTATCAGAAACAGGTGCTATACTCATGCCAATAAGTATAGCAGATTTTATATTTTTATCTGCGACGAATTAATGCTTCTAACATCGCGTTAATGATTATAAGTGGAAGGAGGGCTGCAACTGTAGCTGTAATAAGTAATACCGTAACTGTAGCTACTGCAACTATAGTAAATCCAACTAATGCGCCTATTGTAAGTGCAGCAGGCACAGGCCCAAAAGTTGCAGCTATAAGAGTAAATGCTGCTGCTGCAACACCTGTTACAACTCCTACGGAGGCGGCTCCTTCAGCTACTGGTGCTCTACGATCACCTGTGCTAAGTAATGCAAGCGCTGTTCCCGCCGCTGCGCCAATTCCAAATTGCATTCCTCTAATTGCTGCAAGACCTAAAGTGGCATTCATAATTTCCTCCACGAATTTTTTAAAAAAATCTACAGGCTAACAAGCAGTAATCCAAAGTCCGCGCTGCGTATATGCCAAGATCGCGAGTATGATCAAAAATGATAACACCCTTTCCTATAATCAGAAAATCATGTCAATCATATGCATTTATGACAAGTATTAGCTTACTTACTTAAGTCTTAAACTTTACTGCCGTGCCTTAGCTAACAATTTCTGCAGCGTGGAAGTTTCAACCGATTGACCGGGCACATAGCGTATTCTCACAATAGTATCTGCATTTACGCAGCCTTGACTTTAGTTTCTTAGTCAAAGAGCTGATTGAAATGTTTTTCTACACCCACTATACTTCTATAAAAAGGCAATAACATGAGAAAGCAAAAGCAAATTTGGTTTGATGAACATGCGAGCGCTTGTGCGTTGCCGAGTATGGCAAATAGCGAGCCATCAGGCAGTGTGGTTCAGTTTATTGAGTGGCTCGAGAGATTTGCTGTGCCGCTTTCGGGAAATGCCGTGGATATTGGCTGCGGTAAGGGAAGGAATGCTGTATATTTGGCGCGTATGGGTTTTGACGTATGGGCGCTTGATTATATAGCATCTGCTCTAGATGTGGCAAAGGGCCTTGCAAATCAGCATAATGTCTTGCAAAGGCTACAATTTATGTTAACAGAAATTGATGCCCCTTGGCCACTTCAAGATGCTTTTTTTGACATTGCTATAGATTCATTTGCTAGCATAGACATAGAATCACAAAGTGGCAGAAGCAGATGCATAGACGAAATGTATCGTACCCTAAAACCCGCAGGATATGCACTTGTTACTGTAGTTTCAAGTGATGATGAATGGGAAAAAGAGCTAATTGCGAAATATCCCGGAAGCGAGCTTAATAGCACAGTTTGGCCGCAAAATGGCAAGTTCCAGAAAAATTATGATGAACAGGAGCTCAGAGAACTCTATCATAATTTTATTATACATAAACTAGAAAAAATCTCGAAGCCTGCCTTTAAACTCGGAAAAAGTTATACTGCCACAAATTTTGAATTAATACTGCAAAAGCCTAGCTGTTGAATAGCCTCCGTAAATTCAATGCTTTTGCAGGTAACCTTTGTTCAAAATTGAGCCCTTGCAATATATTGAATCTTTTGCAAAAAAATCAAAAGGTGAGAATATGTTACCTGCGGCTACATTTAGTCAAATCTTGCGTGACTTAGATGATAAAAAGTCCATTTTCTTTGAATGTGATAAATCTCAAGTGCCACATTGCTGGTCGTATAATGGAGCAAAGATTGATAGTATAGTTGATCTTATAAACAAGATAAAGGGAGCTGCAACAAACCTTATTCTTTCTGAAACTGATTTCTTTAATGAATCAGAGCAAGTCGCTGGGAAATTAATAAAAAAGAAAATAATTACATATATAGAGCCTGCTGATTCCGTCGCAAATTATGATCCTGAAACGCTAAAAGTAATTGCTGACAATATAATTCGAAGTCCATATTCACGTAAAGTAATCAGCCGCACTGTTTTTAAGGTTGAGGTTGATAAAGCGGGTGAGTCTGCGAATGAGTGTGGTGGGGTAACAGTTTTTCCTCATACTGAAGAATCAATAAAAGAATACTCTCAAGCTGTGCCTGTTATCGTAGAAACAATGAGAAATTACGTGGCCCAGAAACTTCAAACTCCAATTAAGATTTCTGAACTAATTGAAAAAATTGGTCAAAATCATTTTCGCATATTTGGATTTATATTTTAGCATAAGTTTATGGGGAGCATTGGCTCAGACGCAGTACAGTTGGAATCCTTGATACTGCGATGACCTGACAAATGCCTTCCATGTCCGAATCAAACTTTTTATAATTGGACAGATTTGTTTATATTATCTCAAAGTCTTGAGCGTAGAAATTACTCTAGCGATGAATGTATGACGGCAGTAAAATGGCGAAGGTTTCTTAATTTACATATACACACACTTTTATGTTAAAAAAGCGAAAATTGGGAAGTCAGGGCCTCATTGTGTCAGAGCTTGGGCTTGGCTGTATGGGTATGAGCCAGTCCTATGGCACACCTGATGATAAAGAGTCTCTTGCGACTATACGCCATGCTATTGAGAAAGGTGTAAATTTTTTTGATACTGCTGAGATGTATGGGCCTTATACAAATGAAGAGCTCCTCGGAAAAGCACTGAAAGGCTTTCGTGATCAAGTTATAATAGCAACAAAATTTGGTTTTAAACTTGAGAAGGGTGTGCCAACAGGTGTTACAAGCCATCCTGATACTATTGCTCAGGCGGTAAATGGTTCTCTCAAACGTCTGCAGGTAGACCATATCGATCTACTCTATCAACACCGCGTTGATCCATTGGTACCTATTGAAGAAGTTGTAGGGGTAATGGCAAACCTTGTAAAAGCTGGAAAGGTGCGCTATCTTGGTCTCTCTGAAGCAAGTGTTGATACTATTCAACGTGCACACAAAGTATATCCAATATCCTGCCTGCAGAGCGAATATTCCCTTTGGGAGCGAGGGCTTGAGTTAGAAATTATTCCTCTCCTTAGAAAACTAAATATTGGTCTTGTCCCCTTTAGTCCGCTTGGAAGAGGCTTTTTGACCGGGACGGCAAAGCGTGCTGAAGAGTATTCAGACGGTGATTATCGTCGGGTACACGATCCGCGTCTTCAGGGAAAAAATTTTGATGAAAATATAAAAATGGCCCAAGTTGTCTTCGATATGGCAAAACAAAAAGGGGCAAAACCTGCCCAGATTGCCATCTCTTGGCTTTTGCAAAAAGGGAACGATATAGTTCCTATTCCTGGCACAAAGAAGCGTGCATTTCTTGATGAAAATATAGCTTCTTGCGAACTTATATTAACCCAGGATGAAATGAGAGTCCTTGATGAAGCTCTTCCGCCTGGCAAAACAGCGGGGCATCGATATACACCATTTCTTCTCAATCTTATTGATGGTGCGAAATGAAAAAAAGCGGATTGCTACTTTTGCTTTCTTCAACTCTTTTTGCAGGAATAGATCCTATGACAACAATCACTGCCTATCGTAATGAATCAGTAAAAGCCCTTCGAGCAGAATTGGATAAGTGGGCAGTCGATGCATATCGAGAATACCCCTATTTATATGTTTATCAAGAAGAAACGGATTACAACACGCTATTTGAAGTGGATCCTGATGCAATTGTGCTTTTTGCTGAGCGAAATGGACAAAGGATTGGTATGCTCTCGGCAAGTCCGCTAAGTTCACCTTATCTAAAAGAGCAAAACTACACTCCAGCTGCATATCTCGATCAGATTAAAGAAAAAGGCTATAACCCAGAAAATATCTACTACATAAGTTGCTTCTTACTGCAAAAAGAAGAGCGCCAAAATAAAGAGGCTGCGCGGCTGCTTTTTAATGCTGCTGTGGAGTTTGCCAAAAAAATAGGCAAAACCAAAATCTGCTACATGGAAATTGAAGCAAATCCTGACAGTCCACTGAAGCCTGAAAATTATCTCCCTTGCGAGCCTTGGGACATACTAGACAAGCCATTCAAAAACATGAATGTTGTCGTGCAAAGTACTTGGCCAACACTTCAGCTTGACAAAAGCGTATGCGAGGAAGAGCACTCGCTGTCTCTTTACGTGCTTGATATCTAAGTCATTCGAAATAAGGGAAATCTGTGATAGTATTTATCGCATTTATTTTTTAAGACGCTCCCAGAGATTGTCATCTGGGACAAAGTAAAATGTTTTGCCTTTTTTAATTGATTTGAGCCATCCCTTTGTTTCTAGCTCTAACAGGTCAGTCCTTGCCGTTTGGTATGCAACATTATTGATGTTTTGGTGCAGTTTAATTGTTAGGATGTCATGCGGGTTCTTGAGCACGTGGTGTATAATGCGAGATTGTCGAATATTTAACTCAGGATATTCAGCTATTTCATTTCGGATTTGGAGATTTTTTTCTCTTTCTGCTTGGATATGATTCTTTAACTCCTCAACCGCATCCATAATCACTTCAACATGAAAATTGATAAAGTAGGTTAAATCATTGTCATCATGTTCACTATGGAGATAGGCATTTGCATATTTTGTGGTTCTTTTAAGAATGGTTTTTGAAATTGATGTATACTCAAACAACCAATAACCATGTTTAAGCATATACCAGTAAAAAAGCGTTCGAGCCATTCTTCCATTACCATCTACAAACGGATGAATGTATGCCATCCAGAAATGAAGTATTATTGCTTTGACTACAGGGTGAATAAATGGTTTTAAGCTTTTATCGTTAGCAAAATCTATTAAAGCTTGTAGCCGTTTTTGTATTTGATCTGACGCTGGGGGTGTAAAAAGAATTTCCCCATAAGGCGTGACTACATCTACAGTAGTTGTTCTAAAATGGCCTTCATCGGAATCCGAATCTAGTGTATTCTTCGTAATTGATATGTGTAGGTCCTTCAAAAGTTCAAGAGTTAAATCCTGTTTACAAACTTCTTTAAGAGATTGCATGGTCTGAAAGTTGTTGTAGATCATTTTTTCTGAAACATTTTTGGGCTTGCGTTTTTCGATCAGCATCTTTTTTGCCTCTTTAATCGTCGCTACCGCCCCTTCGATTTGGCTTGAGGTTATAGCTTCTTCCATAAGAGACGAAACCATATATTTTGCTGATGCTTTTTTGTCTGCTCCTGGATCCCAAAGACCTAAATTTCCTCCGGTGCTTTGATCAATTAGGTGAAGGTTTTTTTGTATTTCATCTGTTAACCAAAAGGTAAAGGGTTTTTCTGTAAGATCAAGGACTGGACTCGGGCTACTATTCATGTGTCTTCTAAAACGAAGGAAAGCCCACACCTCCTTTTTGTCATACTCTGCTGTAAGAGGTTGCATTTTGACTTTATCCCAATAGTAGTACAATCGATCTGATTTTTCGATAAGTTCCTGGATAATAGGTGCTTCTGAAAGTTTAAGTATATTCTTAAAATTTTGCTTAATAATGATTTGCCAATTGGGAGCTTTTTCGGGGATTTTAACCATTTTTTTGCCTATTTCCTTCTCTTATTAATCTTAGCACTTTCCTAATTGGCCATCTACTGAAATCTACTAATCAATGTCAAATTAGTAGATTTATCCAGAAAATCGACTAATTTGACATTCATTAGTAGATTTTGACATTTCCGCATCTTTGAACACAAGCTTGCTGCAGCTGCTCTCAGATTCCCTAAAAATATAGAAGGGACCTGCAATCATAGGCAAAAACTGACGGTAATGGTGCTATCTGAGCTAAATTAAAGAGGGTATTTGCTCGTATGGCTTTCAGAAAATGCACATGTTTTGATATAACCCATTTTTCTCGCAGGAGGCTATATGAATGTTGTTGGTCAGGGTATTGCCGGTTTTATTTCAGGTGCTATTTTTGCGCCGTTTACTGAAGTATTAGCGGGAAATGCATGTATTGCTTGGTCAAAAAAAACATATGGGGTCGAGCGCGAGCAGGCATTTGCAGCTGGCGCGATATGTGCTGGTGCATTTCTTACCCTCGTTCTTGAATCTAGCCCATTTATAACAGGTTTTAAAGTGGCAGTTGTTGCAACTACAATCATTGCAGCTAGCATTTCGGCAATGAACGCAGTAAGTTTCGATTTACAGGGTCGCAGCGTTGGAAATCGTCGTGAGCCTCGAATAGTAACTACTCTTTTTGCTGCGATAGGCGGCTCGCTTTGTTCACTTGGAGGGGCTTCTGCGCTTCCCTTATGGATTGGTACTGCAGTTGGTGGCGGCGCAGCCTATATGATCGCTTGTCATGTTGAAAGATGGTCATTAAGGCTTGATTAATCAGTTAGCTAAGCTGTTGATGGCAAAGGCAAAAAACTTCGTGATCTAATCGTATACTAATTTAAAACGAAAGGGTGCGACATGGACCTCGGCATAAAAGATAAGGTAGCTCTTGTTTCAGGATCTACAAAAGGTATTGGATTTTCTATTGCCAGGCAGCTTGGAGCTGAAGGTGCTCGCGTTATAATAAATGGACGTAGCAAGGAATCAGTCGCTTCTGCCATAGACCAAATTGGCAAAAGTGTACCTCGTGCCAATGTAGTAGGCTTTGCAGGTGATCTTTCTTCAGACACTGTCGTCCAAAAGCTCCTTTTGCAATTTCCTGAAGTCGATATATTAGTGAATAACTTAGGCATTTTCGAGCCAAAACCTTTTAATGAGATAGCTGACGATGAGTGGCGCCGATTTTTTGAAATCAACGTGCTTAGCAGTGTGCGTTTAGCTCGAGCTTACGTTGACAAAATGAAACAAAAAGGCTGGGGCCGCATTATTTTTATCAGCAGTGAAAGCGGCGTACAAATACCTGTAGAGATGATCCATTATGGCATGACAAAAACAGCCCAGCTAGCAGTTTCTCGAGGCCTTGCAGAGTACTGTGCCGGTAGCGGCGTTACGGTGAATGCAATTTTGCCAGGACCGACACGTTCTGAAGGTGTTGAGGAGTTTGTGCTTCAGATAAGTGGCGGCAAACCTTTTAGCGAATTTCAAGGTGAATTTATTAAAAGTATTCGCCCAAGTTCATTAATCCAAAGATTTGCAACAACCGACGAAGTTGCCGCTTTAGTTACCTTTATCTGCAGCCAGCTTGCTTCTGCTGTCACAGGCGCTGCATTGCGCGTAGATGGCGGCGTCGTTCGCTCATGTGTGTAAGGATTTGGGGGCCGGGCCTGCGTAACTTTGCGTAACTTCCAAATCATATTTTTATTAATGTATGCTCACAACTTTCTTTACAAATACGCTCGTCTATTCATTCTTTTGTCAAATATAGTGAATAAACCTATGGCAAGAAAAAAAGGCCTTATTCAGTCTGGCTACTGCTATCATGTAATGATCAAGGTAGCAACGAAATTTGGCTCTAGTTGATATAATCTACTAATTTGACATTCATTAGTAGGTTTTGACACGAGAGATTTAAGGAGAAGCTTCCTTCACTTCTTTGCTTGCTGATACTTTAAAAAGATAGAAGCCGCCTGCAATCAGCAAGCAAAAGCTTACAGCGAGGGTGGCCTCTGAGCTAAAGAGGTGGGTAAAGGTTGCGCCAAGGAGGGGGACGAAGGCGCCCCTGATGCCGATTGCGAGGATGTTTACTGATGTGTACTGGGAGCTTGAATCATTGCCGCAAAGAAGGGGGCCAGAGAGGTTCCAGACAAGCTTAGATCCTGCTTGTGCAGCTCCATAAAAGAAATAGGCTAAAAAGGCAAAGGATGCTGTCCCTACCGGCATGATAAGAAAGAGCGGCTGGAGCGAAAAGCATATTGCTACAAAGACGGATGTTTTGTGAATGCCAGATCTTTCTAAAAACTTTGCCCATGCTCCTGCAGTGAGGATAAAGCCAAGGCCTTCGAGCAGTGTAAAAAGCAAAAAGATTTCAGAGAAGGAGAGGTTGATATCTCGGAGGTAGCCTGGGATCGAGGGTTTTGCAAACATCAGCCCCGATCCTGCAATAAAGAAGCCAAGTTGGAACTGCAGAAAAAGCTTATTTTGCTTTAAGAGCTTCCACGATTCTTTCCAGGGCCCGATAACTGCCTCTTTTACAGATGTAATGTCAGGGCCTACAGGCTTTGATAGTTCATCCACGCGAAAGCGGCTCTTTACCCAGCTTGAGGCTATATAAAAGAGGGCCGTGCAGGCAAAAAGTTCTTTCCACATTGTGGGGTTTTCTTTAAGGAAGATGCAAAGCAGCGGTCCCAAAATCATGCCGGAAGCATGGGAGACTGAGAGCGCCTGTGAAAAGACCTGCTCTCGTATGCCTTTAGCAAGGTTTGTCTTTACTATCTCCATTTGTGCAGGCTGAGCCGCCCGCTGAAAGAGGATAAAGCAGCTTTCGGCAAAGATATAGTACCAGATGCTATCTGCCCAAGGGGCAAAAAGGAAAAAGCAGGTGGCAAGAGCTGTAGCAGAGACAAGGCTAAGCCTTAGCTTTTCCGGTTTATAATGAAGGTACGATCCCCAATAAAAAGCGCATACAGCAAGAAGCGGTCTAAGGGTTGTAAGTATGGCAATCTGCAAGGCGGTTGCGCCAAAGTGCAGCGCGAGCACAACATCAAGCATCAAGTTAAGCGCAATGAAGGGCTCTTGCAAAAGGTTTGAAGTAAAGAGTATGCGCTTTGTCTCTTTTGGGGTCATGCTATGCTTGTGGCTGCTCTACCTTTTTTTCTTGAGGTGTTGGCCGAATTGCAACAAGGCCAGTTTGCACCGCGGTTGCAAGATTTGTCACAATAGGAAGCAGGAGAAACCAGTTACCTGTTGTAATCATTGCTGCAGTATGAATTCCCATTTGGATGATGGCAGCATCTCGGATGCCCGTGAAGGCAGCTTGACGGTTTTCCATCCCAATAGCTTCATCCATTTTTCTGCCAAAGCCTGCTTGCCACATACCAAAGGGCAGTCCCGTCACAAGTAAAAAGGCTATCTCAGGCAGGACAAAGGAAGCTGCTGTAAGGCATGCGGTAATTGGAAGTGCCATTAGCGAAAGTGTTACTATTTTGGCGACGGGCTCTGGCAAAAAGCGCGCGGTAAAATCTTGAACTTTTCTTCCCATCCAAAGATAGCTATCCCGAAGAGAGGTAGCGGCATGGTTTGTAGTATCTACGAGAGTATCTTTTGCATAATGTAGCTGAGAGACGATGCAGGACATACGTTTACCTTAATAAATATTAATAATTTTCGCCCCGTGCAATTAGGACAAGTTTTGCAAGCGATATTGTTTTAATTGTAAGTCCAACGAGAGCAAATGTGGTATTAGTTTGCATAAACTCCCCAGCTTGGAGAATAATTGCTATGCCAAGTGGAACTCCTACCATAAGTGCAGAGGCTTCTCTGCAGTCTGGATCCTTCAAAAACCAGTCGCCAAGGCTTATAAAAGAAATTGTAGCCGAAGCTAAGGCATCACTATAGTGGCCAAGGGTGAGGGCAACTCCTGGAAGCACAAAGTAATAGGATTTCAGAAGAGTAAGGGCAACGTTGCTTACCGCGCGGGCCCCCTCTGGAATATAGTCGTTTCTTACTTTATCTACAGTTTTGCCAAGGGATGTAAAGCCATACTCTATCTGCTGCTGTACATAGCTGCCAAAATCTCGTATGCTGGAAACCATAGCAATTCTCCTCTAGTGGTATCTATGATACCAAGCTATGGCCTTATTTGCCTAGCTGTGATTAGCTTGGGTGAAAGGGGGTTATAGATTGAATTATAATAAAAAATCGAGTTTGTTCATTGCCCTGAAGAGGGTATTGCGGATAGCAGAGAAATAACGATACGAATAAAATTCTACGGATGCCATTGAATTTTCCTCTAGATTTACACGAGTGAGTATAAGCTGAAGTTGAATTAGTTACGAGACTTTGCAGGTATTATTTCAATGAAACGCTTGATAAAATTAGGTGATTGATATTTCTTAAGATTGGTGTTACGTGAGATTATAGCTGACGAATCCAAAGAAAAATATTGCAATTTGACTTCCTCTATTTGAAATACTAGCATCGGTTATCGATTTCTCTAATTACCGTACCAAATACGGTATTTTTTTAATAATATTAACGTATAATTACCTGCGAAAAAAGGATTTTTTGTGAATTACTACAGCGTTTTAGGGGTTAGTAAACTGGCAACTGCGGGCCAAATCAAGGATGCGTTTAAAGCAAAAGCTCTTGAAACTCATCCTGATAAGGCACGCTATAACAAACTAAGCCAGGAGCAGGCATCTAAAGCATTTCAGGCTATTAAAGAAGCGTATGATACACTCAAAGATCCCAATTTGAAAAGAGCTTATGACACAAAACTTGCTAGTGCAAAAGCGTTTCCATTTGAATATAGAAACTTTGCATCTGCCCCTCCTTCTCCTAAACGAGCATGTGTGGAATCGATATTTCCGAAGGACTTAGACAAAGCACTTTTAAGTATAATTGACAGAGATGCTGTTGCGGAGCTGGAGAAATACCTCTCTAAAGTACACGTAGATATGGCTTTTAGAGGCACGATGCTTTATCAAGCATGCAGAAGAGGCGCCTCTAATGTACTAAAATATTTAATTCTAAAAAAACATGTTTCCCCGCACACTACAATTGACAACTCTATCTATTTTTCAGGCCCTGTTTTTAAGGCAGCAGCAAAAGGCGGCCACCTCGATATTGTAAAGTATCTCCTTGAAATGCACCACGTGGATATCGAAGCTCAGGGGCTTCATTTAGGAACAAAAGGAAGCGCTCTATCAGAGGCAGCAAAAGAGGGACATGAGCATGTTGTTGAATATCTCCTTGCCCACGGAGCAAATCCAAATCCTCAGGTTGGGCATAGCGATATTGTAAGTGACACAATTCGCTCGGGAACTCTCAATGTATTAAAAAGGCTTGTGCGCGCAGGATCAATAGTTGACCGCTTCCATTTGGAAAGAGCGCTTGAGCGCGGAGATCTGCTTATTGTCCAATTTATTCTGGAATTAAAACCAGGCTTGTATAATAACCATCCATCTCATGATACCCATGCATGCTCCGCAATAAGAAGTGGTAACTTGCAGCTACTTCAATACCTTCTTCAAAATGAGGCACTAGATCTGTTTGAAAAACAATGGACACACGAAACTCTTGATGAGGTGATCATTAAGCTGATGAAGGCTCTTGGCGATAGCGGCAGTATTGAAATAGCACGCTATCTTTTGCAAGAAGTAAAAATCCTGGAAAAATGCCAAGACCTGAACAAACAGAAAAAAGCAGTCATCGCGACTTCTGCAGGTACTGGTTCCTGGGATAATCGAAAGGTGAGTCCGTTAGAGAGAGTGCAACTGCTCTCTTTTTTAATAGAAGAAATGGGGCTTCTACCTGAAAGAGAACAACTAGAAAAGATTATTCGAGAGGCTGGCAGTGCACATATCCAGAGTAATGCCTATTTACAAAGCTACCTTCTTGAGCAAGGTCCCGTAAAAGATCTGCTCCTTCTTGTCGCAATGAAAGGGCTGGATGGCTTATCTATAAAAGAGCTCTTTTGGCTTTACACGAAAAAAGTCATTAAGAAGGGTAAAAACCAAACCTTTTGTGAAAGTATTCATCTTCATATTTCTGATCGCAAGCTCTCTCAAGATGAGCTAAGGGCTTTAGCGGTAATGGATCCTGTCTTCAGGCAACAGGCATTTTTTTACTACTTGGACTACTACCATAATAAAGATTTGACGATGCTAAGGTTTTTTGTCGAAGAGCTAGGGGCAGATATCCATGATCTAGAAACCTATAATGGAGAAAGCCCATTACTTTATGCATGGCATTCTGGTAGGTACAACAAAATAGTAAAATATCTAATAGATAGAGGTGTTGACGTATATAGAAAAGATTCGAATGGTTATTCTGTTGATGATCTGTTGAAAAATAATCGAGAGTATGCAGCGCAGGTAGAAAAAAGGAAAATGAAATGAGTCATACACCATTAGGCGATCGCTATAATTTGTTTGCTGAAATTTGGCAGGAGACTCCTGATAGGCCCCCTTACTTTATGCAGGTTTCTATCCCAGCGTTAAACCTGGCTATTAAGCATAGGATTGAACATGTTATAAACTTTGTTGTACAATTTTATGCCCACAAAGAGGATTTAAATCAAACGACGCCGCATCGTAAGTTTACTCCATTACATATTGCTGCCATCACTTCAAATGTAGAGGCTGCAGAGCAACTGATCAGGGCTGGTGCCGAGGTAAACTGTAGAGATAGTGAGAAATGGACGCCGCTGCATCATGCAGCTCTTGCCGGTAATCAGGTGATGATCGATCTTTTGCTGCGATCTGGGGCGGATTGCATGGCAGAGACATCACTTGGAGCTACATTTCAAAACCTAACTGAGCTGCTTCATCCTCCACAATCTGCTCCAAGGATATTCTGGAGAGATGCGGAGGGGGTTGAGAACCTACTTTCCCGCGATGGATTTCACAAGCTAACTACTGCTCACTTTACAAGTGAAAACGTCGCATGCGAGCAGCAGCTCTTTTCTTATTGGAATAGCTTCCCGAAAGTTGCACTTCAAGATGAACTCGTATTTGCAAATGAGTTTAAGCAAAAATATCTTGAACAACTGGAGATGCCAGTACATGCGATGTCGAAGGTGTGGCATGACTCTGAAGGAGCAAAGCTCATCTCTAGCCCTGGGCTTGGGCTTTTTGCTAAAAAACCCTTCGAAGCAAAAGAGATAATTGGCGAGTACTTAGGTGTTGTATCACAATCAAACGGGTCAAACGTGTCCGACTTGATAACAATTGATGCCACAGCGCACCGTAACGAGATTCCTATCATCAATGATGGATTTATTAACTGTGTCATGATTCCTGTTCACGGTGTAAGGGGACTTCCCACAAGAGAGATTATGGTTGCCGCAGAGCCAATCGGCAAAGGTGATCAGTTCTGCTGGAACTACGGCTTTCATCCCACTAAAATGGGCCCCTATGTTGAGCTGCGCAAGAAAGAGGTGCGAAAATTCGTCAAAACATGTAATTTCCAAGAAATGGCGCACCTTCTGACTCGCGTAGGGGTAAGCGGCAACGTACGTTTTGAAGATTTTATAAAGGCAGAGAAGTTTCGCTACATTCTTTGCACCCCATCTCTCATTTTTTTACTGGGTCTCGAAGGTGTCCTCAATGATGCAAGAGTTAAAGAACTACATACGCTCAGTTATCTTTTGCAAATCTTCCCTGTAAATACACATCCTGAACTCCGCTCCATTCCCGATGTCGTGCGAATATCACGAGAATTAATTAATAAACTTCAATGCTGCTTCCCTCGTCTATCTAAAGCCTATTACCAGTTTCTCCTCGATTTGCCTGCAAGAGGTGGTATTACCGTGACTCTTGATTTTGCAAACCAGGCACATGCCGCAATTACAAGCAAACTAAAGCACATAGCGAAAGATATTGATTTAACCGAAAGATGGGACGAGGGCGATGTGGTCATGCTAGATAATATGCAAAAAAATTATTTTGATGTAGCTCTTAAGTCGATGAAATAGTTTTTTGGTGCCCGCACTAAAAGTAAAGGATCGAGTAAGGCAACAATTTTGAGATAATTGCCTCTTCTTAGAACCGTGCTTGCAAGTTTCCCTGCACACGGCTCAAGCACTGATACTGATAGAGCCCTCGTTTGAGAACCCGGCTTTTGTGAAAAAGGGCCCGGACTCTGGTGCAAAACGAACCCTTCTAGTGAATGACTAGAAGGGATGCTGTGTAAATGATGAGGGACGACCCCTCGACTCGACATTCATCCAGCATATCTTTCAGACGTATACCATCGAGCCACTGAGCTCACTGAGAAGCTTCTTACTATTTTGTTCTTAAAATCAATTGAAATTCCTATTCCTAAGCGCTCTATTTTCCTGCTCAAAAAGCGCAGTTGCTGCTATCATGCTTGGAAGTGGGGGATGCGTATCTTATGAATCAAGTTCCAAATAGTGAAAAGAACAGGCTTAAGTTGAGAACTCTTGCTGAGAGAGGAAGGCTTCCGCATCTTTTGCTTTTTTCTGGCCCAAAGGGATCTGGAAAAAAAGAGTGTGCGGAGCTTGTTGCAAGGGATTTTTTGAAGCTTGGTGAAAAAGAAGTAGCTCCAGATCTTCATCTTTATATGCCGGAAGGTAAGACGGGAATGCACAGCGTGCAAACTATGAGGCGATTTATTGAAGAGGTTACTTTGCAGCCTTTCGGAGCACATGGCAAAGTCTTTATTATTGCCGATGCCGAGCGTATGCTTCCATCTGCAGCAAACGCCCTTTTAAAAACACTTGAAGAGCCTCCAGAAAAGACGCTTATCATATTGCTTACAGTTGCAAAGGATCGGATGCTGCCTACTATCCTTTCACGCTGCCAAGAAGTGCGCTTTTGTCCACAATCAGCTCAGGAACATCCAGCGCTAAAGATGCCTGTTGGCTTTCTTGAGATTGCTCAGTTTGCAAAAGAGTTCCAAAAAAATATCGACGCCAAGAAAAAGGCCCGTGAAAAGGAGCTAAAATCAGAATTTTCTGATGTTCTCAAAGAGGCAACCTCTAGCCAGAAGCAGCTTATCGAGCAAGAAATCGAGGGAGCGCTTGCATTAATTACTCAAGAAGAGATCGATCAGCTTTTTACTCAGATACTAAAAGAGGCAGTAGAGCGAGAGAGCGCTATGAGTACAAACAAGTTTTCAAAAGTTCTTAAAAGCCTCGCCGATGCAAAAATGGCAATTGAGCGCTCATCGCCCATCCAGAGCACAGTAGAGTCGCTGCTTCTTACTTTTTAAATTGTGAAGTAAGAGGGTTATGCTGCATGCCTTCATACGTCATTTTGACTTTCTGGGCGCTCTCTTCAGCATGCTTTCGGTTTCCTTTTTTTCCGAAGAGGTCTGCCCACAGGCGGATACATTTTTTGCAAACAAGAGGTTGATCAGCCACATTTTTACAGATTCCGCAAAATCCTACTTCAGGAATAGCCATACATACTCTCCAATAAAGGGCTGAAATTGTTGTTTATTAGTCGATAGAAGTCAAGGTTAGCCCTTGTGCCAAGTAATTTTATAGGGATAGAGGATGGGCCAGCTCAGCTCTGTACCAGAAGGAATGGTAAAGCCAACATCTTTAACTTCTCTAAGGATATCCGAGGTTGATTGATGGGTTTCGGCAGAATAGCACGAAATACTCACGCATCTATCTGGGAGGCGAATCGAGACTCTATCGAGTGGAAACGTATATACACTTCCAGAATAACTTTCCTTTCCGAAAAATGTGATGATATGCTCGTTATAACTAATATTCCAGCGGACAGTTTCAATAATAGCTGACATAGAAGCCTCTCTTTCAACTAGGTGGACGAGTATATCTTTCTAACTAAAATCGAAAATAGAAAAATGGTTGAAGGAGCTTGTACTGCCAAAAATAAAATTATTTTTCATGTTGCGCTATTTAAAATTTTATGGTTTCTTGGTTGCAGTCCGGGTTTCCCGGGAACCAATATAAGGAAAGTATTAAATGAAAAAGCTTTTTTTCCTAAGTGTCCTGGCAGTTAGTTTGTCTACAGATCCCCTTGCAGCAGTAAAACCAAAAAATACAAAAAATAAAGTAAAAGATCACGTATCAAGATACCATCATCATTCAAGTTCATCCTCCTCTTCATCATCTGAGCGAATAGGTCCAACCGGGCCTAAAGGTCCAGCTGGTGCAACGGGTCCTAAAGGGGCTACAGGAGCAACAGGAGCAGGTGCGACCGGTGCAACTGGAGTAGCTGGTGCAACGGGTGCTACTGGAGATGTTGGTCCAACAGGTCCAACTGGTGCAACGGGTGTTGGAGCAACCGGTGCTACAGGTCCAACAGGTCCAACCGGCCCGACAGGCCCAACAGGAGCTACAGGAGATGTCGGAGCAACAGGTCCTGCTGGCCCAACAGGTGCTACAGGTGATCCAGGCCCTGCAGGAGTTGCATTTGCTAATGCTGCGACATCCTACACATTTGCAGGCACAGTAACTCTAGGTGGAGATTATGTTTCTGCATTTCTTGGCGATCATCAAGAGTTTGCAGCCTCAAGCGCTCTTAATGTGCAGCATCCAGCAGTGATACGTACAACCCATGTTGTGGGCGGTGTTGTAGTCCAAAACATGCCTTCAGTCTCAAGTCCGCTCACAGCAACTATTTGGATTAATGGCAGAGCAACTAGGGTAAGTACAAGCGGTATTCTCTCGGATGGATTCTATCCACTCGGCGGAGAGCTTTCTGTCCGTCCTGGAGATCTGATCAGTGTAGAAATATCTGCTCAAGATGCACAAGCAGAAGGAGCTCTTTCTGCACGAGTCCATCTACAGCTTTCATAATGTAGCTAAGGCCCTATTCTAAGATGAATAGGGTCTTATCATTTTTAGATCGTCAGAAGTCATCGTTTAATTGTCTCAATAAACAATCTTTTATTCCTGTATCTCGCCAAGGATATTTTTATTTCATAAATGGTGCATGGCCTACTTTAGGGTCATTTAACTAGAGTGACATCTCGTTTTTTATAGAGAATAGAATTCTTGAGAAAATCCTTGAAACTATGATTTGGTGAATTTTGTATTAACAAATTGGAGGTTGCTTTGAAAATTTTGTCATTTTTTGCCCTCGTAACAGTTGCTACAATGCCTTTTGGATCTGCTTTTGCAGACAAGACAAAGGATAAAAAACATTTTGGTTATCATCATCATACAACAAGTTCTAGCTCATCTTCTGAGCAGGTTGGGCCAACTGGTCCAAGGGGCCCTACAGGTCCAAGAGGTGCTACAGGTCCAAGAGGTGCTACGGGAGTCACAGGCGCTACTGGAGTAACAGGTACAGGCGCTGCCGGAGTCACGGGAGCTACTGGTGCTACAGGAGATTTAGGTGCTACAGGATCGACAGGTGCAACCGGAGCCACTGGTACAACCGGAGCTACTGGTGCAACGGGAGCAACGGGCGCCACAGGAGCCACAGGCGCAACTGGTGATGCAGGTGCAACAGGACGGGCAGGAGCAACCGGAGCAACTGGCCCAACAGGTGCTACTGGAGATCTAGGTGCAACGGGATCAACCGGAGCAACTGGTCCAACAGGAGCTGCAGGTTCTGCAGGAGCTGGAGCAATTATTCCATACGCTTCAGGACTTCCAATAACAATGACGACAGTCGCTGGTGGTCTTGTAGGTACTGGCGGTTTGATTGGCTTTGGTAATTCTATAGATGGTGTTGATCTCTCGACTGGCACCATTGATCTTACGGGTTCTGCAGCTACATCCTTAGATTTTGCCTTTTCAATGCCAAGGGATGGAACCCTTACATCGATTGCTGCCTACTTTAGTACAACAGCTGCTCTTTCGCTCGTTGGAACTACTGTAACAATTACAGCTGATGTCTATACATCAACAACTCCTAATAATGTCTTTACAATAGTGCCAGGAGCATCTGTTACTTTATCTCCAGCACTTACGGGAGTGCTTGCTATAGGCACTATTAGTAATGGAATTACAACTGGTTTAAACATTCCATTAACAGCCCAGACAAGGGTGCTTGTGGTCTATTCGATTACAGCTGCAGGTGTAACACTTATTGACACGGTGTCAGGTTATGCAAGTGCAGGCTTAACGATCGAATAAGCAAATCTGGATAAAAAGGCCCCCTGTATATTGGGGCCTTTTTTGTATGTAATAACTTATGCGAGAATCGAGGCTAAGTATTGTTTGCTCTTTCAATAGAGCTCTCTGCCATGTTGGTTCAATAACGGGGATTACTCACAGCGCCTGTAGCTATCGTAAAGGATGCCTAAGGCGGTGTTCGCTGAAATCCTTTGACCCGGATCTTCTGTAGTCATAAAACGAGTCAACTCGAGCAGAAATTTTGTGTGTTGGTCTCTTTCGCCAAGTTCTGTAATAAGCTCTTCAATCATACGGCCACATGCATAGATATCAACTTTTGTTAAGTTGGCTGGTTTAATTTGCTTTAGAGCTCTAAGTTCAGGAGCTGTGTATTTTGGATTGCCATAGGTATTTCTTTTCCATCTATCGTTCATACTGGTAATTACAGCACATTCATAGCCTGCTAGCTTGAGCGATCCTTTGCTATCAATAAAGATGGTATTTGGACCAAGATTTCCATGTATAACTCCTATCTTATGAAGGGAATTTAGGTGCTCGAGTGTATCTGCGACAACAGTAACGAGTTCTTCGGTCGTCAGTATATGCTTTTTTACTAGTTCTTGAAGGGAAAATTCATAGGCTTCTGTTATGTGGCAGTACTTTTCGATTTTTTCATTTTTCGGATAGTGATACCTTCCAAAATAGGCTGGATAAAACCAACTATCTTTCGGATTAACTCTAGATTCTAATGGTACAAATCTACTTGCCGCTTGGGGAGGAAGGGTATCTACTGTAGCATGTTGAAAAACTTTGTGTACATCGAAAGCGATTGGCTTATTTTCACTGTTAGTTTTCCATGATACAAATAGAGCTCGTGTAGTGCGAAGGGTGTCACTTCTGTACTCGGGAAGGTTGCCCTTCGTTTTAAGCTGAATAACTGCGAAATTTTTTTCGAAATCGAAATATATTGTACGAGGATGCTGCTTGTCTTTTTTTTCAGTTTTAGTTTGTTTATTATTGCCTAATGCTTTTAATACGATAAGATCTGCAAGGGAGTCGATCTCTTCATTTTTTAGCTTATGAAAGTCATGCCCAAAATCAGTGATTTTCTTTGTTAAATAGTCGATATACCCTGTTTCGATTTTGGTTAGTGAAAGGCTAGCAACTTTTGAATTAAGTTCTTCTAGGCTATTTTGGTCCTGTACTCTGGTGTGTGTTGTTTGCGCAGAGGGAATGGGAATAGGCTTTGATGTTTTTGGTATCTGTCGCTTTTTTGAATTGGCGGGTGGGAGAGCTGCTTGGGGGATCTGCTCTTGCTCTTGATATATCGGATTAAAAATATTAAATAATCTGTCAAAAGCACTTGGTTGCATTTATTATTCCTAATTATATTAAAAATTAGCATAGCATACTGTGCGTTTAATTTCAATAAATAACTTATTTAGTTGATTGAAAATCAGCTATTTAGAGTTTCGAAGTTTCGCTCTCACTATTGTGAGTTCGTGCAAAAAGCTTCGCGTAAAAGGCAAGCTCAGGCAGCGATAAGGAGAGAACGATACTATGGATAAAAATAAAATAATTATTTTATCATTATATCGTTCTAATTAAGACACGCTCATGTCTGTAGTTACCAGGGGGATATTTTTCCCTGATTACTCAGGTTTGCTTGGGCACAACATTGAGGGAAAGTTCCTTTATTTTTCGGTCAGAAACTGCTTGAGTATATGCATGCCATTCTTCAGCAACAGCATCAATGCCTTCGTTTGCTTCGATTGCTTTGAGGAGATTGGAAAGTAGGCGAAATATGGTCTCATGTTCATCTGCATATGCAGGGTGAGCTATAGCATTAATCATCTTTACAACCAACCTACATTGGGCATTTTGATCATGTATTTGATGCATAAGATAGGCGGCTCCTTTTTGCATGCTTGCATCTTTCCACCCGATAAAGGCATTGTCTACAAAGTCTCTTACTAAAGGAAAAAGAGGAGAGTGAGGATCATTGTAGAATCTAAAATAGAAATTTTCACCTATTCTAATCAAAAACTCTGCCTGCTCTCTTGCTGAGAGAGAGCGCCATTTTTCTTTCAAATTCCTAATGAGACTTGAAATGTGCTCAATTTTTACATAAGGATCTATAAGGAAATATTCCATTACTTCTTTGGTGATAGGCTCTTCTAGCAAGGATTCTTTTAAAGCATCTGCCTGCTCCGGTTCGGTTACTGACAAATCATCACTATCTGCCATTTGCCCAATCTTATTTAGGTAGTATTCAGTAAGTGTATTGCAATTTGAGCGAGCCAACTCAGTCAAGTGTGCAGAGAGTGTTATAAAAGGGCTAAATAATTGCATATATTGAGGGTTTTCTTGATCTAAAGACATGGCTTTAGCTGCTAATCGTGCACAGGCCTTTTGCATCCGTGTATCTGCCCAGCCTTCTGCTGATAATAAAGTTTGAAGAATTGGGATTCTAGGATCAGAATGATTAGGAAATGTTTTAAAAGAAGCTGCAATAGTAATAAGAGCACTTGCTTGTTCACGTAGAGTCATGCTCTTCCATTTTTCGGGCAGTGACTTCAATACTAGGTTAACATTCGCAGCTGCAATATATCCAAGGAGCTTTGGCTCAAAAGCTTCTGGAAATTGAGCGCCAAGACGCCTTGATACCACATGTAAAAATCTCCCTGAAGAGGGGGTTGTAAAAATATATTTCATAGACTGAGATGCCTTTTGAGCATGGTCCATCCAAAGTCTTGCGCATACTTGTAGTAAGTGCTCGCGGGTTTCAAAGGCTGCATATTCCGGAGAGAAGTTAGGCCTTTCTACTCTAGTTAGGCCGATGGTATCACAAAATAGGTCGGGGTACATCGCTAGCGCATCATTAATTTCATTAATTACTTGCTTAGTTTCGTCTTCAGGAAGGTTGCTAAGTGCTTTTATTACATCGTCATGCGTTGCATTACTTGCAACCATCAAGCCAAAGAGTTCAGTCAGTCTTTTATCAAATTGAGGTAGGTAGGCTTTGCGAATTCCGTGGCAAGTTGAGGAGAGCTGCATCAATGATTTTGTGTCCAAAAGAGTTTGTACGTAATTAGGGAGTCCACTTGTTGTTAAACTAAATAAGCTCATTCAATTCCTTTAAATTTAACTTGTTAGTTAAAAATAATAAATAAATTATTATTTAAGCTCAATAGTAATTTTTCGAGATCTTTAGAGCTTAACTCTTATTTTTGTTTGACAAATTGGAGACAAATTGGGTACATCTACTCAAATTGATTAGGAAACTCTATGCTGCAGGTTATTCAAGGTCATATAAAGAAGAGCTACGAGAGCATAGAGCCGTATGCTATGCCGGTGGGGATAGCAGGGGGAACAGCGCTAATCATTCATCAGCTCTGGGGAGCGGTTGCTGCTTGTAGTTTTGTAGCAGCTACCTCTGTTATTGGGGCAGCCTTTCCGCATATCATTACAGAATTAACGAAGGAAGATTTGGCACTCGGGGGACTCAGAATAGTCTTAATGGCGACCCTTCCATTTTTTGGCACTTGGGGGATTATTGCATCTGTTTGTCTTGCCACTGTCTCCTCATTTACGCAAGATATTCGGCTCTACACAATCAGAAGTGAAATCAAACGAAATATTGAACTTGCCGAAGAGATAAAAGCTACTAGAGAAGATCTTATAGCAAAGCGTGAATCTATGGTTCGAGAGTGCAATCAAAAGCTTGAAGAGGCAAAAGCATTTTGGAGCCGCGAACCAATTGCAGATCAGATCAAAGCCTCTATAAAGGAATATGGCACACTCGTGGATCAAAACACGGGCTTTTTACAAAACCTCTCGCAAAATGTCCAAGCACATGGCCTTCTTGAGGAGATTGAGTCAGTAAAAGCTATGGTCCTTGCACTTGCTAAGGAGGCAAAAGATGCTCATAAATGAACTGTTAGGCGCAGCATCCTGGCTTTCTTTTGCATCTCATCACGCAGATATTCTTGAAAAGCGGACAGCTCTTTTGTCAAAAGAAATTCTGGAGCTTAAAAGCCAAAGTGATATAGACGAGCAGCTTTTTAAAAAAGAGCTTGCGTGCGAGCGCGCACTTGCTAATGGGCTAGATGATGTAAAAAATGTAGCTGAAGAGGTAGATAAGCTCGCTCAGGACGCACTTCCAGAGCTTAAAGAAAAGGTGGCAAAGTATGCAGCTCTTCAAACACAAATTCAGAGGCTTGCAGCCTGTGCTTATGTTCCAGATACAATTGTCACAGCTCTTCAAGAGCTGCATGATGCTATAAAACTCTATAAAGAGGCACGCGGTATATGACATGGTTTACCCAGCTTGGACAGAATATTGAACGGGGATTTAAGGATTTAGGCCCTCGTATACAGAGATCCTTTGAAAATGGGTTTAAAAAACCACCTCCAGAGGTTATGACAGACATTGGAGAAGCTGTTGCGAGCGTCGGAGTAGCACTTGGAGGGCTTGTATTTCCTCCGCTTCCATTGATTTCTCTCTTTGTAGGGAGCGTTGGACCAAAAGTTGGGCATACTGTGCAGCGCTTTTTTCAGGATTTAGGGCGAGAAGCAAAAAAGCTAGAGGTTGAGACAAAAAAACTCGGCGATAAGCTCAGAGAGCTTAAAGAGCTTCATTCAAAAGATACAGCAGTCTATATAAAAACAAAAGAGTGCTTTGACAAGATGACCAAGCTTATGGATGAGGCTAAAGGCAAACTTGAAGAGGCACGAGATGAGATTAAGAATGGGGTTTCAAGCCTTAAAGAAAAAGTGGAAGCAAGTAACCTCGCAGCGCAGCTCTTACAAAAAAGAGTCGCTGAAGTCAAAAAGCTAAAAGCAGATATTAGAAAAGAACTTGGAGCTCTGAGCAAACAATGACAATAAAAGTAGCAGTGACAGGTGGCGCCGGACAGATTGCCTACAGCCTTCTTTTTAGACTTGCAAATGGTGATCTTTTTGGTCCAAATCAGCCAATTAGCCTTCATATTTTAGAATTGCCAGAAGTGCTTGGAGCGCTTGAAGGGATACGCATGGAGCTTCAAGATTCAGCATTTGGCCTTCTTAAAGAAGTTGTAGTTGGATCTGATCCTAGAGTTGTCTTTAATGGGGTAACACATGCCTTTTTAGTAGGTGCAAAACCTCGCGGGCCAGGTATGGAGCGAAAGGATCTTTTGGCAGATAACGGCAAGATTTTTGTTGAGCAGGGTAGAGCACTCAGCGATGTAGCTGCAAAAGATGTACGCGTCCTAGTTGTAGGAAATCCCTGCAACACAAACTGCCTTATTGCTATGCATAATGCCCCAAATCTTCATGCCGGGCAGTTTCAGGCGATGATGAGGCTTGATGAGAATAGAGCCAAGGCGCAGCTTGCCGAAAAAGCAAAAAGGCCAGTTACGACTGTTGACAACATGATTATATGGGGTAACCACTCGAGCACGCAGGTGCCGGATTTTTTCCATGCACGAGTAGACAAAAAGCCTGCCACGGAGGTTATTACAGATATTCACTGGTTAGAAAATGACTTTATCACTAAAGTGCAAAAAAGAGGCGCAGAGATTATCGCTCTTCGCGGCAAATCCTCCGCAGCATCTGCAGCATCGGCTGCGCTTGATGCGATGCGGGCATGGATTATGCCGCATGAAACAACGCTTTATTCAGCTGCCGTACACTCTGGGCAAAATAGCTACGGGATTGATAGCGACTTAGTGTTTTCCTTCCCAACCAAGGGTAATGGCATTGAAGAGGGAATGGAGTGGAACAGCTTTTTAGAAGAGCGCATACGGGCATCAGAAAAAGAGCTTATAGAAGAGCGCGACTTAGTAAGACACTACTTATAGAGGATTAGATGGAAGAGGTGCTATTTACAATCACGCGTGAGAATCTCGAAACAGGTATGAGAGGATATCCTGTAGGATACTGCACAACTTCCTCCGTACATCCTACAGAAGGCCTCTTTTATAGAGGAAAGCCTATACAAGATCTTGCCTATAAAGAGCCAGAAGAGGTCATCTATCTTCTCTACTACGGAAAAGAGGGAACAAAGGAAGAGATTGAATCCTTTAAAAAAGACCTTCGTGCAAGAGCACATCTTCCTAAAAAAGTAGTAGATGCTATTAACAGGCTGCCTCAAGAAGGCTCTGCGATGAATCATTTTGCAAGTGCACTCCTCATCGCAGGCATGTTTGATGGAGAAGATAATTACAAAGAAGATTCTTTAAACATCGTAGCGCAGATTCCAGAGGTTGCAGCTCTTGTCATCAACCATCATGCAGGCTGGAAGAAGGAGTATGAGTCAAAACCAGAACTTGGCTACATCGAAAATTTCGTCAACATGCTCAATGTACCAAATAAGAGGGAAAAAGAGCTTATTCGTGCTATGAAGCTCTTTAACATTCTTCACTATGATCATGGAGGGGGAAATCTCTCTACTTTTGTGGGAAAAGCAGTCGCCTCTGGGCTTGAAGATATGTATGGCTCTCTTGCATCTGCTTTGCTTGCACTTGCAGGACCAAGACATGGTAGAGCAAATCAAGATTGCCTAGAATTTGTGGAAGAAATCTTGAAAAACCTTGGAGAAGATGCGACAAAGCAGCAAATCGAAGGGCTCATCAGAGGAAAGCTTGCTAAAGGAGAGCTTGTCTTTGGCTTTGGCCACGCTGTCCTTCGTGTAGAAGACCCTCGAGCTGCAATTTTTTATGAGCTTGCCTCCAAAAACTATCCAAATGATCCTCTTGTAAAAATTGCCACATACCTCAGAGAAGTTGGACCATCTATCCTTGCAGAAAATCCAAAAATTTCAAATCCGTATCCAAATGTAGATGCTATCTCAGGGGTTGTCTTGTCGGCATCTGGCTTTAGCTATGCAGACTACATTGTTGTACTCTTTGGAATGTCTCGAATAGTTGGAATCGCTCGGCAAATTTGGCACGAGCGCCTCGAGGCTCGAGGTGGTAAGGGAACACCTATCATCCGGCCTAAATATCTCTATGCAGGCGATGAGACCATTTCTGGTTAGTTCTGGATTTTAATTTTTTACCACAGAGCGATGGGAAGAAGAGGTATTGCTTCCCATCGCTCTGCGGTGAAGCTTGTCAGAAAAGTTTCTTCAATCTAAGATGCTCAGACACACAATAAAGAGAGGTTATCCATGGAGTATGAGTTTTTAGGGCGCTCTGGACTTGAGATTTCGCGTTTGACCTTTGGAACGATGACCTTTGGCGGTGGAGACTGGTTTAAACACTCCGGCAATCAGCAGCTAGAAGAGGCTACAAAACTTGTAGACATCTGTGTAGATGCCGGCATCAACTGCTTTGATACGGCAGATGGATACTCTGTAGGGAAATCTGAAGAGCTGCTTGGCAAGGCAATAGGCCAAAAAAGGCGAGATAGCCTCATAATTGCTACTAAAGTTTTTTATCCTATGGGCTCTGA
The DNA here is from genome assembly GCA_964462925.1 of uncultured bacterium. Taxonomy (GTDB): domain Bacteria; phylum Chlamydiota; class Chlamydiia; order Chlamydiales; family FEN-1388; genus SZAS-7. The sequence goes on along the minus strand of CAYWZU010000019.1, from coordinate 2,995 downwards.
CAGGCATGATTTGGGGCTTTCACGAAGAGATATTATACAGGCATGCGAAGCGAGTCTGAAGAGGCTTGGAACTGACTATATAGATCTCTACCAGCTCCATGAATATGACAGCTTTACTCCGCTCGAGGAATCTCTTTCTGCTCTAGAAACTCTTGTGCAGCAGGGAAAGGTGCGCTATGTAGGTTGCTCGAATTATTCTGGATGGCACCTGATGAAGGCCTTGGCGATACAGGAAAAAAGAAATTATGAGCCCATGATATCGCAGCAGGTCTACTACTCGCTCATTGCAAGAGAGCTTGAATATGAGCTGGTACCGTTAAGCCTTGATCAAAAAATTGGTATGCTTATCTGGAGTCCGCTTTCCTTTGGCCTTCTTGCCGGAAAGTATAGAAGGGGAGCGCCAAAACCAGAAAATACGAGACTTAGCCATTGGGACACTCCAGGTGATATTGATTTTGAAAAGTTATATGATATCGTTGATGTCCTAGAGGCAATCTCTAAAGAAAGAAATAAATCTATACCCCAAGTTGCACTCAATTGGCTCTTGCGAAAGCCTACAGTAACGAGTATTATAATCGGCGCTCGAAATGAAGCGCAGCTTAGAGACAATCTAGGTGCAGTGGGCTGGGCTTTGACAAAAGAGGAAGTAGAGCGCCTTGACAAGGCAAGTGAAAAACAGACACCTTATCCTTACTGGCATCAGCTCATGTGGTCAGAAGGAAGAAATGTAAATGTAGCAGCAGGATATAAGGCATAACCATGGACTTTTCAGAAATACAGACAATGTGTCAAAGGGCACTTGAGCATAGCTACCAAAAGACAAAGCTTGCGATTTGTTCACTCGTGATCATCCTTTGCGGACTCCTTATTGTATTTGCACAAAGCGTAGGGTTATTCTCTGGAGCCTGGGCATCTTTTAGCCTTACATTTTTGCCGCTATTTTTATCTGGCGGTCTGCTTATGGGACTTGGTGTTGTGCTTATCAGAAGCTATCACGATGAGATTAAAGAAGCTGAAACTTCATTTGGAGCACTTGTTATGAGATCCTGGCATGCAGCAATAAGCTCTGCCTATGTCTTTATGCCGCTAGTCTTATTTTTTCTCTCAATTTGGGCGATGCTTGGCCTCTTTTATCTTGTGCGTGAGATACCAAGCTTTGGGGAGTTTTTTGCATCGCTTCTTTCAACGGGGCCGTTTCTGTTGCACACCGCTGCTATTTTGCTTGTAGCGTTTAGCGTCTACATACTTTTTGTGATGACACCAAATTTTGCGCTTAAATCTTTTCATGATGCAACACTTATGACAGAGCATTCAAGCCGCTATCTTTCACACCTGTTCATTAGGCTCGTTTTGCTTTTTGTTGCACTCTTGCCGCTCATTCTTTCAGCACTTGCGCTCTCGATTGCAGCAACTATGACAACCCATAGCTTTTTTGCTTCATCTAACCACCTGCAGCTTGTGATGCAGTGGCTGATGATCATGCTTCCGTATGCAATTTTGCTTTCGCCAAGTATTGTCTTTTTCTTCAACATGTCTGCAGAAATGCATGTCTATCTGCATAGACTAGAGACTCAGTCGAACTAATTCTTGGTAGGGCAAAAAATATCTACTGGGATGTCTACATCGGCAAGTGTGCCTATGATCATGGAGCTGACAGTTTCCCAGTTAAGCCCGCCATGGCCGCAGCCAAGTGGGGGTATGGCAATAGAGGTAATACCCCACTCTTTATAGTGCTTTTTGATGTAGTCGAGTCCATTTTGAATCCAAATGAGCTGTGATGGATTTTTCCAGTGGTCTTTTGTTGGAAAATTTATAACTATTTTGCCGTTTGGAAGTTTGTAAATATAGGGACGGCCAGGTTTTACTTCGCCTTTGTCGCATTTTGCCTTATAGTCTTCAAACATTGAAGGATAGCGCTTCTTAAAAAGCTCAGCGATACCTTTTCCCATAGCTCCCTTGCAATTGACTGTGTTCACAAGGGTTTGACGGGGTGAGTCCAAAAGGCTTCCTTCATAGAGCAGGGTAAAATGCTTTGGAAGCGCTGATTTTTCTTTCACTGTTTTTGTAGAAGGAGCTTTAGCAAGCCACTGTTCGAGGGCTGTTTGAGCGCGACAGGTTATGGGTGTCGGCATCAATTCTATTAGCTCAGGTGCAGCTTCAACTACCTCTACTTGGTGCTGTGTCAGATCAGATGAGGGTACTGTTTTCAAGAGGGGGAATTGAATTTTTGAGAGATTAATCGGATTTGGAAATAATATGTTAGAGAGTGGGGGGATAGGATCATGTGCTCCTTTATCAAAAAAGAATGAAGGGTAGACGGTAATAGGTACAGGGCAGCCATGAGAAAACTTATCAAGGACTGCTTTTTTTACAGCTTCAGACACTACATACATCCCGCCTATATAGCTTTGGTGTATGCTATGAGGAACTAGGAGCTCTGCACATCTAAGCTGTCCATTACGCTTATTTGTTTCTTCGGAGTTATATTTTGATGTCCAGTACTCTCCAAATAGAGTCTTCATCGCAAGGTTATGAACTCCAGTTGCTGCTTTATAAAAATTTGCATCTTTTACAGCTGCATTTCGGTCTGAGAGCACAGCTTCTGGCATTGTAATAAGCTCTGGCTTTAGTCTAAGTACAGCGAGCGTATCTTTTTCACTTCTACGGAGCGACAGCATCGGGTTTTTAGCGTTAAAATAGACATTTGCACAGTCATGAATGACTCTATCTTCGCCCATAACAGCAGCAGGGATGATTTTGGTCGCACGGATTTCTTGGACAGCATCCATCGAAACATCTGCCTTCTTGTGAGGCGTCGCTTCGTTATGGGAAAGTATTCCTCTTTCAAAAATAGACTCAAGATTTGCAAGCGGCGTAATAAAATGTAGCTCTGAAATTGCCATATAGTTACTCCAAAATAATGCTCTAGACTAAATAAAATACCACAGTCGCCATTCTTTTGCTCCATACAATTGGGGGCCGGGCCTGCGTAACT
>CAYWZU010000018.1:0-39347 GCA_964462925.1 uncultured bacterium | reverse complement strand
GAACAAAGCAATTGCACGCTCAAAGAGCGTGCTGCAATTAGCTTATAAGAATGGCGTCTTGGGGGGACTCGCGCCGCTTGAAGTCGATGGAGATGATTTGGCTTACGCCCTTTTCTGCCATGGAGACACCGATAAGCGTATCTGCGATCTGCATGGTTTTTTTATTGTGGGTAATGACGAGAAATTGGGTGCGATCACAAAAATGCTTGAGGAGTTTGCCAAAGCGCTCTACGTTTGTCTCATCAAGCGGAGCATCCACTTCGTCGAGGATGCAAAATGGGCTTGGGCGCACATCAAAGCAGGCAAAGAGTAGCGCAAGGGCTGTAAGTGTCTTTTCGCCGCCAGAAAGTAGCTGCATAGAGCGCATCTGCTTGCCAGGAGGTTTTGCAAAGATGTCGACACCGCTTGCATTATCCACAAGCACAAGGTCTGCCTCCCCACCCTGGAAGAGGGTCTGAAAATGCTTTTGAAATGCTGTGCGAACCTCTTCAAAAGTTTTGCTAAATGCCTTATGGCTCTCTTTTTCAAGTTCGGTAATAATTTTGATAAGTTCTGCTTCTGCAGATTCGAGATCCGCAAGCTGGCTTGAAAGAAGGGCGTGCCTTTCACATGCTGCTTCATGCTCTTCAACTGCAAGAAGGTTTACGTTTCGCATTCTCTCATGCTGGTTCTTGAGGCGGACAATTTCCTCCTCAGATGGAATAATTCCTGCATACTGTGCAAGCCCCTCAGGCGCAGGTTCTCGAAGTGCGGTATCATAAATGAGAAGCTGCTCTTGCAGATGCTCAAGCTCCGCCTGCTCACTAGAGCTCGATTTAATGTAGGATTCCTTACTTGCTTGAAGCTCCTCAAGAAGCTTATCCTCTTCTTTAATCTTTGCTTCAAGGGCATCCTGCGCTTCCTTTTTCTCAGAAAGCTCCAACTTTCTCGATTCTAGCTCTTTTGCTTTCTGCTCAAGGAGCTTTGCAGTATCTTCTTTTTTGCCATCGAGAGATGCTCGCTCTTCTCGTATTGTCTTTTGAAGCTTTAGCTCCTGCTCGAAACGGCTTGAGACTTCCTTTTTCTGAACCATCAAAAGCTCTAAAGAATGCCTATCCTTTTCTACCACCTTGACTAGCTCATCATAGCGGTAAAAGGATCGCTGCTTTATCTCATTTAACTTGGATGTCTCTTGGCGATAGGTTTTTGCCGCCTCCTCACAGGCTACGAATTCTGTCTCAAGGGTTGAAAGGGCCTTTTTAGATGCTTCAAGCTCCTCTTCTTTTGCTTTAAGCTGTTCTTTAAGCTTAGCTGAGAGCTCGGTTAAGCTGCTCATTTCACTCTCTTGCTTTTCTACATCGCGAAGGATTTCTTGAAGCCTTTTGTCTTGTGTCTGAAGCTGAAAATTGATCTGCACAACCTGCATATCAGCTCTTCTCATCTCCTGATCTTCTTTTTGGACCTCGCTAAAGAGCTTTTGCCTCTTTTCATCGCTCTCCCTAACTGCAGCCTCAAGCTCTGAAAGCTCAGTCTTTAACGCCGCAATATCTTTGTCTAAAGTCTTGAGCTCCTTAGACCTTGAAAAGATGCTTTCACCTTTTGCTTTTTGCGCATGGATCACTCCAAAACCATCAACATAGTACTTGCCATCAAGCCAGCTTTCTTTGGTAATCTTGGTCAGAAAGTGATTTTTAAGCTCTTGCGGATCTTTAATATTCATACGCTCAAGACAGACAAAAGAGACATCTTGGGCTTTTTTCAAGGCAGCAGCGAGGTCTTCATTTGTAAAGACTAGAAGGCTTGCGTCATAAAGCCTGCCAAGCAGCTCATGGTCAAGGTTAACAAAATCAGCAAGAGGCATCACCTTGCCAAAAAGTTCAGAGCCTGGTTTTTTAGCTTCTTGCAAAAGGGTCTTTGCACTTGAAGTATAACCCTCCATTTGGCTTGCAAGGGAGTTTAGAGCTTTAAAGCGCGCTTCTTTTTCATAAAGCTGCTCTTTTATTTTGCCAGCTTCTACTTTTGCGACCTCTACCTTTTGGACAACTTCTTTATGAAGAAGTGATACTTTCTCTAGAGCTGCCTTATGGGTATCGACTAAAAGAAGAGCGTCTTTAAGCTCCTTTCGCTTTTGGTCAGCTTCACTTTCCTGAGCTTTTTTTAGCGCTTCAAACTTCTCTTTTTGCTGCTTTCTTTCTGCCACTTTTTCTTTTGCGACCTCTTCGGCAAGCTGGGTCTTCTTAAGATCTGACTCTTTTGCCTGCATGCTGCTTTGGAGCGAAAAACGCTTTTGATAAAAGCTCTTTAAGTTTGTCTCGTGGGCTTCTAGCGCTTGAAAGCTTTTTTGCCACTCGCTAAAGGCGGCATCTTTTTTATCTTTTAGCTCGGAAAGCTCTTTTTCCTTGCTCATGAGGTCAATTTCAAGAGTCTTTTTTTGCTCATCAATTGACTTCAGACGCGATTCGAAGGATGAAAGCTGGTTTGAGGAGTCTTTTTCTTGAGATGAAAGAGTTCCTTTCTTCTCCTCACAAAAATCAATATCCTTTCTTATAGCCTCAATCGAGCGTTCTAGGATATGGCAGCTATCAGAAAGCTCAAGATAGGCTTTTTGAGAAGCTTTAAAGCGCTCTTTTTTCTCCTGCTGCTGCGCTTTGAGGGCGGCCTCTTTCTCCTGCGTCTCTTTAAGATGAGCTTTTGAATTTTTTTCGCGTATGGAAAGGGTCTGGCAAGCATTTTTGAGCTCATTAAACTTTGCCTGGGCAAGTAGGCGCTCATAGCAAGCAAGCTTTGTTCTGATCTCTTGAAAGCGTTTAGCATCGTTTGCTTGCTTTTCGAGAGTCTTTTTTTGCGTCTCTACTTCTGCAAGGATATCTCTTGCCCTCGAGACATTGGTTTTTGATAGCTCAAGCTTTCGCTCGCTTTCCTTACGCTTGATGAGAAAATGCGATATACCTGCAACCACTTCAAAAAGAGATCTTCTATCTTGCGGACTTTGGCTAATTATCTCTGAAACTTTGCCCTGCCCTATAACAGCAAAGGCCTCTTTGCCAACTCCGGTATGTGCTAAGAGCTCCTGAATGTCTTTAAGGCGAACTGACTGCTTGTTAATGAGATATTCTGAATCGCCGTTGCTGTAGAGCCTGCGAGTGATAGCTACTTCTTGATATTCAATAGGAAGAAGGCCATTTTCATTAGAAAGAACAACCGTAACTTCGGCCATATTGTGGGCTTTTCGCTTAAGGGAACCGGCAAAGATAACATCCTGCATAGAGGATGCGCGAAGTGTCTTTGCGGACTGCTGGCCAAGCGCCCATAAAAAGGCGTCGACAATGTTTGATTTTCCGCAGCCATTTGGACCTACGATGGCATTAATGCCCTCACAGAAGGCTATACGTATGAATTCAGCAAACGACTTAAAACCGACAATTTTGATTTCTTTAAGGCCCATAGAGCAAAGATCATACTATATTTTTAGTAAATACACAAACAAATTCAGGCCCTGCCCTTTGCAGTTAAAAAAGCCAATTTTAGAGTCTATGTGTGTACTATAGCAGCAACTGTATCCACAAACTCTGCCTTACCTATGGAATGAGCCATTAGGTAGAGCCCTTCTGTGAGCGGTGTAGTATTGCTAATTTTTTCTTTAATAAATTCTGGATCCTTTGTGCGTGCAAGCTCTTTGCCGCTTTTCCAGAATAGGTCCACATCGCTCTGAATTCTCTTATACACGTCTGCAAGTTTTCGTAGGGAGTCCTTTTCATGCGCCATAAGTGTATTTTTTTGCTGAAAATCCTCACATACCTTATCAATATCTGCTTGCAAGATCTCTTTGATCAAATTGAGAAAATTTTTATACTCTTGGCGTTCATCCCAAAAAAACTCCTCTAGTTTGCGCCAAAACCTGCTTTTTAGCTCTTCTTTTGAATGCGCGATGAAGTATAACCCCTCCTTTAACCCACTAAAGCGCGCGCTCATATCCTTATCATTCCAGGGAAGAGCAGTGTTTGAATACCTCGAATTTGGAGAGATAAGATAGTCTGTAAGATAGAGAAGGAGTACAAAATTTTGTGATTTTTCAATACACTCTTCCATGCCGACAAAAAAGTGGGTCGGAAACTCTTTTTCAGGGAACCGAGAACCTGACAGATGATAGGATGGTTTTAAGAAAAAGTGGCCTACAGCCATCGATAGGTAATGATTTTCCTCATTTCCCTGCGGAAGATTGAGGCAAATTTTGGGCTTTAGCACACTCTCAGACATCCCTGCAAGCGTTTGGTAGTCAATCCATTGAGGAAAAATAGTCGTTCTTTCTGGTGCACCAAGAAAAGCCTCAATTCCCCAATAAAAAAGATTATACTTTGATGCCCTTCCCAGCTGATACCCTACGCAGCCTACAGGATCATTTCTCCAATTTTTTGCAAAAATTGATTGTGAAAGGATATTTGTATCAGAGATATACATGTCATCATCGACAATAAGGAGAAGCTCATCTATTCCATAATCTAAAAATAGCTCCTTCACTTTCTGATCTGGAAGGGAAAGAAGTTCATCTATTGAATGGCGAGCGATAAGCCCTGTTAACAAAAACTGGCAGTTTCTTGCCCCTCCATAGCCAAAAGAGCCGCTAGGATGAGTCTCGAGGAGTTTGTCTGCCCCAAATTTTTTAGCTATGAGAGAGGCATCCTTTTTTGAAACATGGACGACATTTGCCTGAAGTGTAGCAATAAATTGCCTATTTTTTTCAAATTGCTCCGCATCTGATTGATCGTATACTACGATAGGATACTTCTTTGTAAAAAAGTTCGCATAACCTGATACAATCGTTTGGAGGGCAAACTGTTTGGAGAGCTCTTTGCAAGTAGCAATTGCCGGAATGCATCCCTTATCATCGGAAACTCTTTGCAAATGTATGATGATCGCAAATACAAAGGAGAGGATTGACTGAAGCTCATCTCGCATCAAGGAAGCAATTGATCGCCTTATACCTATAAGCCCTTTGACAATCATATCAAGGTTTTTGATCTTTTCCACGAGAGAGGTAGTTTCACTAAATGCATCTTTATAGATTGAAGGATAGCCTGTTAAACCAAAAGTCTTTGTAAATGCATGAAAATCCTCAAAGGAATAGCCGCGCGCGAGATAAGGAGCAAAACCCGCCCGTACAATTTGCTGCTGACGAGTTGCGATCTGTCTTTCCTGATCATTTTTTGCAATTTCGAGCAGACCTTTGTAGATGTCTTCCGTATTTGCGATAAGATTTTTTACAAGCGAGTTAAAATGAAAATAAAACTCCTCTGTCTGCAAAAGAGCCTTTTCTTCAAGCGCCTTTTCGATTACTTCTAAAGGCAAATTTTGGCTAACTAGTCTATTGAAGAGCTGAGCATCGTAGTACTCGCGAATAAGGTTATCAATGAGCTTTGAAAAGTGAGCATCATATGCGTGTATCAATGTAAATGTCCCTTCTCTTTTATGCGAGAAGAGATAAGCTAAAAGCCTGAGTTTTTCCTCCTCAGAATAACGAGATAAATCGACATGACCCTTCTCGGCATATATTTGAGGGATCAGGTATTTGCTAAAGCGATCTTTTTGTATATCGCCATAGTAGAGTCCATAAAAAATTTCTGTGAGGACTTTTTTTGTACTCTCAGCATCCGCATTATGATCATCAAATGGTGCTGAAAAAAGCTCTTCAAGGACTTTTTTTGCCTGCGGTATGACATCAGATAACGGCACATCCCGAAAGTAGCCTGCTATATCCATCTTTCAAACATCCTCTGCCACTCCTCTGCTCGCACTTCCCATGTGCAGTGTGTGCGTATATACTGTTGCTCTTTTTCAATACGATCTTGAATAACTTCAGGAACGGACAATGCTGCCTTAGTAGCATTTATGGTAACATCTGCAAAAAATTTTGCATGAATCGCTCGATCTTTTGGAACTTCTGTTAGCAAGCCAAACCCTGCAAGTGTTTCACTAAGCGCACCTTTATCTGAAGTGTAGACTAAAAGACCCGCCCCCATCGCCTCCATAACAGCAATACAAGATGTTTCTGCAAAAGTATTTGGATAGGCTAAAATGTCAGCATCTGCAAGCTCCCTTGCAAGTCTTTTCTGATCAACAGGGCCAATGTAGTCTACACCTGGAATCACCTTTGCAAGCTCATACAAGGGCGTATAGTTATCAATTTCATCGCCATAAATACTCATACCAGAAAACACCTTCAAACGGCTTTCTGGAAAGGCTCTGCGAATAGTTGGAAAAGCAAGAAGCAGGACATCAAGTCCTCGAAATGGCGTGCTTGTATAGACAAAGATAGGATTTTTTAGATTTATAGGCCTTCTTTGCAAATGCTCAAAAAAGGGCGATATGGCATTTCGGATAATGCACATCTTTGCCCTATCAATGCCGTAGACTTTTTCATACCAGCCGGCTTGCCAATCGCTCACAAAGATAAAGCCGTCCCAAACCTTTTTCTCCTCAGGATCTTTAAGATCTTCAACTCCTGGCTGGTTCACATCATGTCCTGTCCAGAGAAACATCTTGCATCTGCACCCAAGATTTCGCACCTGTTTGCCAATTGCGCCATTGATTACGACAACTGCATCAAAGCCCGCAAAGTCTATTTCCAGACCAGGGCATTTTATCCCAAGGTATGTGCCTGGATGTTTTATGGTATTAACAAGAGTAACATCAACACCTCTTTGCACAAGCTGAAGCATGAGGTAGCAAAGCGCTGATTGCGTTCCACCCAAAGCTCGATATAATGGCGAATCAGGACTATACTCTATATTTGAATAATCACAAAAGGCAACCTTCATATCTCTTGAATAAAGAGATATAAGATTAAGTGCAACCTAGCGCGATGCTAAAAGTTCAGATAACCAGGTTGTTGAATAGTCTTTTTGCTTGATGAAGCTTTCAGTAATGCTCTCAAGAAGAGCCCTACCCTCTGCAGGCAATAGCTTACTCTTTTGGCACTCTTCAATCCATGATCGGCAAGCCATGGTGATGAGAATATGAACATCTTCGCTTGAATCCTCAACAAAATCAATGAGATGAACTTTCCCTTGTTCATCTACGCGAAGATTCTCCGGCTGAAGATCCATAAGGAGATTTTTGGCAACTGACACGCTAAAAAAATTTGACACCTGGGTCATTTGCTCTTGATTTCGAACATCAACACGGCTGCTAATTTTCTTTTGAACCAAAAAGCCATCTTTAAGGGCGGTTTTACTATTCAGAATTTCTGCTACGAGAAGCCCTGTTTTTTTTACACATCGATAACTTTCTAGCACATGCTTTAGGAGCGGTGTCAAGCGCGTCTCTGACAAGCCTATTTTTTTCCCATGGAGCGCTTTAAACACAAGTTTTTGATCAGTACCAATATTATAAACAGAAAAGTAGCTTCCCTGAGCGAAGAAGGATACTGTCCTTTGCTTATATGTATATGCTCCTTTTGCTAAATCCTCATCGATTTTTTCAAATTTCGATTTAGCAATCAATTGTCTTTGGAGGGCAGGTTTTCGGATAGTACTGGCTATGAACCCTTCAGATACTTCTAATTTTGTTATGCGTATATGCCTACTTTTTCCTTCAGCTCTTATAGCAGCTGGTTTGGAGGGAGTTTTTGGTGTAAAGAGGGAACTTTCGTCATCTACTTCTCTTTCCCAATTACTTGTACCGCTTTTATAAGGAAGAGGTAAACCTGAGGCAGGTACAGTAGTCATTCAGCAATTATAGCGGACTTGCTATTTAAGAACTTTAAAAATGTATTTTTTAGCCTTTACTCCTTGCAACATAACGTCTTCTATGTTTTGATATAAAAAACTATATGAAAAGGGTTTCAGGCCATGCATATTAAGGATTTTTTTATTTCTTCTCTGGCAATTTGTCTTTCGTGCGTTTCATTTTCCCAGAAACTGGAAGCAGCAAAACATAAAAACAAAAATTTTGAGTTTGCGGCTACTGGAGATTTTGATTACGCAAACCCCCTTGCTCCAGACTATTTAGAGAGCTGGCAACATTTGCAAACTGTGAACATTATTAAAGACATCAATAAATCAAAGGCAAAATTTACACTAGGAGTGGGAGATTCAGGCAATTCTTCTCCAAAGACTGAGGAATACATACGACTCAAAAAAGAAGAGGTTTTCGACCTCTTTGATAGGCCCTTTATTACTACACTTGGCGATAATGACTGGTCTCAAACTCGTTCAGTCACCCCTCCCTTTCTTACACAGCTAGAAACGCTAAAGGCTTCAAGAATCACCTATTTTTCAGGCAACAAAAGCCTAGGAAAAAAGAAATTAAAAGTGGTCCGGCAAAAAGGCTATCCCGAAAATCAGCGATTTTGCTATCGCGATATCGTTTTTGCAACGTTTCATACAGTTGGCGAATTTGATAAGATCACCCCACTAGATGGCGTTCCTCCTCAAGATGTAATTGAAGCTGAATACATCGATCGAAGAGATGCCAATCTGGAATGGATACGTAAAACTTTTGCATGCGCAAGAAAAAAAGATGCAAAAGGAATCGTCTTTTGCACGCAGGCAGACCACTGGTATAGAGATACCTTAACTCCGACCTTTTACAACGGCTATGTAAACCAGTATAAGAAAAAGCCGCTAGATTCCCTCGAAGAATCCAATTTTCGTCTCTACTATGAACTCATGAGGGAGGAGAGCCTGCAGTTTGGCCATGTGGAGTTTGAAAATGTTTTTGTTTCTGATGTATTTGGCTATCAACTGCGGCCTGTAGGTGGAAAACCTGTCCTCGTTATCTACGGTGATTCTCACCGCTTTACGATGGACTCTCCAATCATCTATCCTCCTGGAGGATTTTTAGGCGAAAATGCAAGCGGCCAGTGGGATGCCTTTCAATCTTGGGATATGCCAAACTATCTAGAAATCCAGGTTCTTGGCAGCCCAAGACAAGGCTGGGTTAAGGTAAAAGTGGACTTTGATGACCCGCAGCTTTTTTCTATGGGAAGGGGCCCTATTCCTCGAACGTACAGATAACAAGAAGAGGCCTACACACTTTAAACCAGTGACGTAATTTAGACTCATATAAAAATATATTGAAAGTAAAAAATATATTATGTAGATGTAAGGTAATACAACCTTTACTGTAAATCATGAGTCTAATCTCTGGAAACCCATTTCGAGAAGACCCAAAGTCTTTTTATGAAAGCATGGGAAAAAGCTATAAAGAAACTGACACAAAGAAAAGTGCCGTTTCAAGAATTTGGCTTCAAAAACAAGATGATGGTGCATTTACCTTCACTTTACGGGCTAAATCTGATCTCCCAAACGCAACAGAAGCAATCAATACCCTAAAAGGCATCCAGGAAATTCATAATCTTTTTGTGAAAAGTGGTCTAAGCCAGAATGAAAAAGAGATTATTAGCCATATCAACTCTCTTTTGTTTGAAATTGCTGAAAGCCCTGCCGCTTTGCAAAATCAAGAAACGCACGAGCTTCTCGTCTCACTACTGTCCCAAATGGCAAAAAATCCAAAAGCACACGATTTTCCATTGAATCAGCTTTTTGATGCCCTTGTTAGGTTTAAAGAAGATCCAAAGGCAAAAGAGGCTCTTGCTGCACTCAGTATTTCATACCTTTCTGGTGCCTACAACTCCCTCAATGACTTTCTTCTAGAAGTGCCAAAAGCACAAGACCCCTCCTTTTTTTTACAACTAGCGCGCTCCGATGATCTGAAAAGGGTGCGTGCGGCTATTGAGTTCCTTGAATCTGAGGGAGTCTCAAATATCAGTCGCGCCGCAAATCAGTTCTATGGCATCTCGGACCAAAGATTTACTCGGCTCATCAAATGGCAAAAGCCATTTGATGAAGCAACCTTTTCCATGATGCTTTCTGATACCAAAGCAATACTCGGCCAATTTGATTTAGTGGCCAGAAAGCTTGAAAAAGTAGACATGGCGGCCTTAGCAGAAGTTTTTGAGGCTCAGGACGTTTTTACTGGCAGCTGGGAACTGATGAATGCACAGCGCCATACAATGGAATATGGCTCTTTCACCTCCCAAGATGATGCAGGAATAAAAGTAGACTCCCTATCTCGAGCGCCCCTTATATCCTTGCTAAAAACAGTGAATGAGCGAAATGCGGCTACAAGCAAGCTGCTAGCAAACGAAAATAATGCGCCCATTAGTAATGCAATAAAGAAAGACTACCTCAGCGATCTCTCTTTTAGCCTCCAGGATGCTCGCGAATATAGGGAAGAGCTTCTTTCGTTTTTAAAAGACATCCTCGCAGCAGCTAAAATAGAGGATAATCCAGAAGAGTATTATCACATGGCTGCCGCTGTTCGAGAAGCTATTTCAGAACTAAGAAAAGGTCTTCGTGAGATAAAACCTTCTGAAAATGAGCAAAACTGGAGCGTGAATCTTTATTACACTGATCGACCGCTTCTTAATGCGCTAAAAAATATCGAAGGCATACATCTTGATGATCAACGTACATTTTTAAGCCAGTTCACTCCTGAAAATGACAAAGTGGTTGTTACCTACGATCATGGTGAATGTACTCGTGGGATGCATAAAGACCTTGATTCCTTTGAGAGAGAGCTTTCAAGTCTTGAAAAAGAGTTTGAATCGATCGCTCCTACAAAACAAGGAGCTACCCTTAGTCTCAGCGACAAAACCATATTTGATTTTGTTGGAAAAAAGCTGACAAGCGGCCTTAGCCACAGAGATCGAGCAAAGCAAAAGCCCTCTGAGCTATCAGAGAGAACAAAACAAATTCTTCGGATTCTATTCCCGCTTTTAGAACTTACAGATTCGGCAATAAAGTCCTCTAAAGCAGGAACGCCGTTCCAGGCAAATCAAAATCTTACTCCCGATGAGAGGAAAAAGATTCAAAAGGAAGCTCAAGTGCTTTATCGAAATCTCATGCATCCAGACCTTCGAGAAAGACCTGAGCTATTACAGCAACTCGCTGCAAAAACACCAGACATTGCCCCCTATATGGAAAGATTTCAGGGAATCAAAAATCTCAACCCAGAACTTGTCCGAGAAGTAGTTACAGAGTTTATACAAGACAGGGAAATGGCGATTCTTTCCAAGCCTTTGCAGATGCGAATTCCAGAGACAAAAGAACATGAACCGAATGCTCATAAAGAACATCTCGCACAAGTTACGAGCGAGCCCCACAGGACCCCAACAGCTCAAGAGCTCCAAATGGCGCAAGATGCAAAAAGGGCAGCGCAACTGTCTCTTTCTGATCTTCGTAATTTTGATGCCGTGAGTTTTAATACGAATGCCCAGCAGCTCAAAGAATTTCCAAATTGGACAATAGCTTTAACAAGAGAGCTTAAGAAGACAAAAGACCTTCTGCCCTTTGAAGAGTTTTCGGCTAGTAACTTGAGAGGCTTTGACCTTCAGATGCTTCATCAAATCCTCGACTCGATACCAGAGGCAGAAGCTCTTGCTAAATCAATACCTTCAACCATTGTCAGGACCGGAGATACTGTTGCATTAGGATCCGGGGCTGTAAATACAGTCTATAAAGTTACAATTGATGGGCAACCGAAAATTTTCAAGCCTGACCCGCAAGATGCTGGTTTTACTACGCAGTTAAAGGAGTCCTACTTTGGAACAGCACAAGCTTCGGGAATACCTGCTGGGGCAGAAGCTCAGTTTCCTTATCGCGCGGTTGCCGCTTCAAAGGTAGATGAGCTTCTCTATAAAGATGAAAGAATCTCCGTTGTGACAGAATTTGCTCACATCAATGGCAAAAGAGGCATCTTGATGAGCATGGCAAAAGGAAGAAGTCCTCAGATGACAGGCACAAAGGAGGAGCCCGTAAATCTTGCTGGATATCCCCATATTCAAGAATGGGTAGAAACGAGGATAAAGGAGAAAGGATCACTTACATTAGATGAGCTGCAGATTCTTGCTTCAAACCTCAAATATCGTAAAATAGAACTGAAAGGAGAACCTTCTACAGGAAAATGGGAACTTATCGGCACTACAGCCATTTTTAAACAATTTAATCCAGATAATCCTACAACCTGTGAAGGGCTGCTAAAACTTCAAATTAAAGACGTTATTACAGGCGAAGTGGATAGACATCCAGGGAACTATTTTATAGATCCTGATACTGGTAAAATTACTGGAGTTGATGAGGATTGTTCTTTTGGCGTCCACTCTATGCCAGAACATGTAGATGTGAGAGAGCAATCCTCTATTCTCTATATTATTCCAAATAAAGCCTCCCTTATGCTGCGGATGCCTGCAGTCATAACAAAAGACATACAGGCACAGGTTGAAGAGCTATACAAGAATCAAGAGCAATTAGTACAAGCCTTAACACCCCTTCTTACTCCACAAGAGATTGATGCATCTCTTGTTCGACTTAAAAAACTTCACGATCACGTACATGATAGTGCTCGTTGCCTGGTGGTCAGCACAAAAGAGGAACTTCTTTCACCAAAAGCAAGACAGCGAATGGATTCAAACAATTCCTATTGGGCAAGAGAGATGATGGTGCTTGATAAAGATCAAAAAGGATGGAACCACCTTCGGGCAGGCATCCCCTCTAGAGAGATTATTGAGGAGAAAAAGAAATGACGCTCGAGCTAAAATACCAGGATTTTTTTACCTCTCAAGGGCTCAACGTTCCCTATATTCCTCTCAAATCTACTCTCAAGATGCAAGAAGAGAGTGTTTTCGGAACAATAGAGCCTCCAAGCTCTCTTTATGATATTGAGTATTATATCAATGACTATCTTACAAATCATTCCAAAGACTATGTCCTTTGCGGTATTTCAGGTTATGGCAGTGAATCTGTTGCCATGCACTACTTAGCAGTAAAAGGTCCTATCGGCCTCTTTATTCAGCTAAATTATGGCAGCGGCGCTCAAGAAAGCGGGCACGCTCTTCGAGATAGAATTAACGGCATCTTTGGAGCAATAGAGATGCTTTTTGAAGCCTTGGAAAATTCCCCTCACGTAAGTAAAAAGCGCCTTCTTATTGTCGAAAGTGATTTTTATGGCAGTGGATGGGGCTGGGTAGATGGAGCAGACAAATTGATCTGGCACGAAGAAACTGAAGGAGCAACTGCGCTCTTTAGCGCCCTAGAAGAAACTCTTTCTAAATAGAGCCTTCCACCGTAGTCAATACAGTATATAAATCCAGATGAAATCTATATACTCATAGACTTAAAAAAACAGTTACTATATAATCAATTTCTATGAATAGATGGGAAGAAGTGATAGATCGCCATTCTATCAAACACAATAATAAAATAAAGAAGGTAACCAAGCCTCTGCGAGATCACTTTGGGATTGAATATTTTTCCCATCACCAAATTAATAGCAGAGGAAATTATGTCTGCCTTGCCGACCGCATTGACTATGCGGAAAATTACGTTCAAAATAAGATTTATTTGACTGAGGCTTACCACGGACTGCCAGCTCTATTCCAGCCAGGCGTTTCCTATTGGCAATTGCCAGATGAATGGGAAAATGGCTTTGATGTACGTGTTGGGGTAATGCTTATAGAAAAAAAAGAAGACACCGCCCACTTTTACGGCTTTTGCGCACGGTCAAAAAGCGCCATTAAAACCCTTGCCTTCAATCACCCCAAAATACTTTCTTCTTTTGCATCCCATTTCTGCCACGAGCTAAGGCATGAGCTTGAAGAAATGCGGTATGCTGAATTTGATATTTTCACTCTCTCTGCTAACCCCGATCAGCCGCAACATGCTCATATAGACAAAAGCACGCTCTATGCCTACTATAAAGATCTTGGCCTTAGTGCTGAAGTCTCTATATCTAAAAAAATTTCAAAACGAGAACGGGAGTGCCTGCTTCTTCTTCTCGATGCAAAATCAGCCAAAGAAACAGCCTCGATTTTAGGAATTGGCTACCGAACTGTTGAATCTTATTTTGAAAATATTAAAGTAAAATTCAACTGCTGGACAAAACAAGAGCTCTTTACTCAAGCAAAGCTACTCAAAGACCTCGGTCTATTATAAACCCTCTCTTAGAATTCTTGAACTTGAATGGGTATAATTCAAAGCTAAGCTGTTTGCTGTTTTGCACGAAAGCGATCTAAAAGATCTGCTACAATCTGCTCTTTTTCAGTAGGGGTGTAGGGCTTTTTATTAGGATGGTCCCAGACAGTATGCGGCCAGGCAGGATCGCCTTCAAATCTTGCTAATACATGCACGTGAAGCTGAGGGGTCTTGTTGCCGATAGCTGCCACATTAAGCTGAGTAGGGCAAAACTTCTCCCAGAGCACTTTTTGAGCAAGGTCAATTTCTGCAAGGAGCTGCAGCTGATCATCCTTGGAAAGATCCATAATTCGAGATATGCCTGGACGTCGCGGTACAAGTAATATCCAGGGATAATTTGCCTCATCTTGCAAAAGCACAGAAGAGAGGGTGAGATCGCAGATTCGAGGCTTTGACTCAAGGTTTGGATGCAGTTTAAAATGGTTCATGGGCAAGTTTTCGTATTCGATAGGTTGGCTCCAGCTCTTCTGGAAGGCTCTCGTTTTGTCTCTCTTTCATAATCCCTGTTTCCATTATAAGCGCTTGAGCCATACCAAACTCCTTTGCACCTTTGATGTCTGTTTCAGGCGTATCACCTACCATAAGGACTTTTGCAGGATCTGAAATTCCATGCCTTTCAAACTGCTGCATGGCAGCTTTAAAGCTTGAGGGATCTGGCTTGCCCATATAAATCACTCTGGAGCCGGCCTCTCTAAACATATCTGCGATAGAGCCTTGTCTAACAACGGCACGTGCAGGTTGCCCTTCATGCGCAAAGCGGTCGGGGTTTGCGCAAACAACGGGAAGCTTGTAGCGAGCTAGCTCTAAAACGCGCTCTCTAAAGAGCTCTGGCTCTGTCTGATCTTCACCGTCTCTATGGGGTATGCTTAAATAGATAAAATCTGCCTCTTCGATAGCAGGGGCTTCTGTAAATATGGAGCCCTCAAAAAGCGCGTGCGGAGATGAATATTTGGGATGAGCAGGATTAAAAAGAACATATTTTTTATTAGGAGTTTCAAAACCTAACTCACCAGATGTAAAAACATCCTTAGCAATATCTCCTGATGAGACAAGAAAGTCAAAATGGCGAGATAGCTCTAGGCCCTTTGAATGAAATTTTTGCACCATGGCATGGCCAAGCTGCGTCGAATTAGACAAGATGCCTATAATCTTATCTTTAGTTTTAAGCATCTCTAAAGTCTCGAGCACTCCCGGAAAAAGCCCTACCTCATTGCCTCCCCAAAAAACACCGTAAGCATCAAGCAAAATGGCCTCATAACGATCGGCCATATCAATAATAGTTTCATGCGTGCACATCATAGGTACTAAGTATAGAAGATTTACCTATTGAAGTACATGAAAGCCTCTAAAGGCTGCCTCTCAATTTGAAAGGCAGCCTTTCCTATTTGACATCTTAAATAGTGTCTTAAACACTATTTGGTGTTGTTAAAGAACCAGTGGCATCCTACACACTTTTTAATGTAAGGAGTGCTGTTTTGATGAAACACGAGAAATACGCAGCGCACTTCAATACGGTCACATTTTTTAAAACGTCCCGATCCTTTCCAATACAGTGTATTTGATGCATTTTTAAAGTGATCTCCAGAAAAGACCCAAACTTCTGCATCAGGATTGCTAATTGCATAGGGTGCAAGCTCAGGAAATGCCACTAGTGCATCCGCAATTGGTGTCGAGGAAAATAAGACTGAATCAGGAGCGAGTTCAAACTCCATTTTACCGTCTTTTACAACCCACTTTTGCTTGAAAGTATTACCTGAAATGGCTTCTGTATAGCCGATCTTACAGCCAGTGTCATCTACGATTGGGAAGGTGCCGCTACCTGTTGGAAAAAGTGGCCCTTCGTTATCGCTATAGCATCTCAGAGTAATACCGTGAGGTGCTGTGCAATCGCTAGATGATGATGATGATGATGAGCAGCTTGTAGAGCCCATAACGATGCTCGGAACTGCAATCAGAGCAAGTAGCTGTATTGCTACCATGCAGATAGTGCGTTTAAGTGTAGTTGAAATTGAATTCATAAGTTCTCCGTAAAAAAAAGTGACCTAATTGTCACAAAAAATCTTATGAATCAATCCTCAATTTATATCAATAGAAAATTTAATTATCTTGAAGGAACTGTTAGACAGTTTTTCGGACCGAATGCCCTACATGCAAATCAGGACCTCTAAGCTTTGCTACAAGAGCAGAATGTCTTTCACCGTACTCTTTTAGGCTCTCATTAAGCCGCTTGCTCAGTGCATCATATTCGGTACGAAGTGTATCTAGTTCTTTGTCTAGAGCGCGACGTGCATCTTCCTCTTTAGGCCTTTTAGAACGACGATGCTCAAGAATGGCTTTTTGAACCGTGCTGATTTTATCTTCAACGTCCGAAAGCTCTTTTTGACATTCGTTTATTGTAGTGACGAGAGGGAGCAACTCAGGCTCCACTCCCTCTAGTGTTTCAACATTTTGAATAGCTACCTCTACTTTTGTAGAGTCAATAGATCTATCAATAGCTACTAGTGTGGTCATATAAATTACCGTACAGAGAGAAGCTATGTTATAACCCATAGAGGTCTTAAAACATTCAACAGCTAAATGACCTTGCTCATTTTTTGTAACTGCATGCACTATCACTGCACGACCTGCAGAAGATACGCGCGTGGAAACGGCTACAATCTGCTCCTTGGCAAAGTCTATCCCCTCAAGCTCTGCTGCTTTATCTGTAATTTTCCATACTTTGCTAAACTCTTCTTCAGAGTTATATATGCCGGTTGGCAAATTTTGATGTATATACCCTACTGGCCTGAATGTTACCGGTGACATAGAAACTCCTATTTTTAAGGCATGGATTATAAAGAAAAAGGGCTAAAGAATAACACCTATTCTTTAGCCCTTTATTGCAACTTTAAACTCTAGAGTTTAGCCTTTGCTATCTTCGTCTTTGTCGATAATTTCAACTTCTGCGTCTTCGAT
Organism: uncultured bacterium; assembly: GCA_964462925.1. Lineage (GTDB taxonomy): Bacteria > Chlamydiota > Chlamydiia > Chlamydiales > FEN-1388 > SZAS-7. The sequence continues at coordinate 22,383 of CAYWZU010000018.1, read as the reverse complement.
AGTGTTTTCATCATTTGGCTTTGCCTGGCTTGCATCAGCTGCTGGCTGCTCCTGGCCATTTGGCTGGCCTGTAGCGCTTTGTGCTTTTGCTATTGCTTCGCCAATATGCTGCATCTCCTGCTCAAGCTCTGTTTGCGCTTGCTTAATGCGAGATGAGTCATTTGACTCAATCGCCTTTTTAGCATTGTCAACTTTAGCCTGTACAGCATTTGCAATCTCTTGAGGAATCTTATCCTTGTAGTCTCGGAGAGCTTTTTCTGCGCGAAAGACGTGTGCATCGCACTCGTTTTTCACATCGATTGCCTCTTTGCGCTTTTTGTCCTCTTCAGCGTGCAGCTCAGCATCCTTAATGATGTTTTTAATTTCATTTTCATCAAGGCCAGATTTTGCCTGGATACGTATTTTTTGCTCTTTACCGGTTGAAAGATCCTTAGCATGCACATGCAAGATACCATCAGCATCGATATCAAAAGATACTTCAATCTGTGGTATACCGCGAGGGGCTGGAGGAAGATCGCTTAGGTCGAAGCGGCCAATTTCCTTGTTAGCTTCAGCCATTGGGCGCTCGCCCTGTAATACTCTGATCGTTACCGCTGTTTGGTTATCCCCTGCAGTTGAAAAGACCTGCTTTTTCTGAGTTGGGATCGTCGTATTGCGCTCGATAATTGGAGTCATTACGCCGCCAAGTGTTTCGATACCAAGCGTAAGCGGTGTTACGTCAAGAAGAAGGATATCCTTCACTTCGCCTGCAAGTACGCCGCCTTGGATAGCAGCGCCAATTGCCACAGCTTCATCTGGGTTAACACTCTTATTTGGCTCTTTTCCAAAGATAGACTTCACCATCTCCTGCACAGCCGGCATACGTGACATACCGCCCACAAGGATAGCTTCTTTAATATCATCCTTGGAAAGACCTGCATCTTTTAGAGCTTTTAAGCATGGCTCTTTTGTGCGCTCGATAAGGCCGTGTGTAAGCTGCTCAAGTTTTGCACGAGTAAGTGTGATCGTAAGGTGCTTTGGACCTGATGCATCCATTGTAATAAATGGCTGGTTGATCTCTGTAGTTGTGGTTCCAGAGAGTTCAATCTTTGCCTTTTCTGCAGCATCGCGAAGACGCTGAAGCGCCATTTTATCTTTGCGAAGGTCAATTCCTGTCTCTTTGAGATACTCATCTACGAGCCAGTTTAGGATAACAGCATCAAAGTCATCACCGCCAAGGTGGGTATCGCCATTTGTGGAAAGCACTTCGATAACGCCGTCGCCAATTTCAAGGATGGAGATATCAAATGTACCGCCGCCAAGGTCAAATACGGCAATTTTCTTTGCCTGCGTCTGCTTATCTAGTCCGTAGGCAAGTGCTGCAGCTGTCGGCTCTGGAATAATGCGCTTTACATTAAGGCCAGCGATTCTTCCTGCATCTTTTGTAGACTGTCTTTGTGCGTCATTGAAGTAAGCAGGAACGGTAATAACCGCTTCTGTCACTTTTTCGCCAAGATAGGCCTCTGCGGTTTCTTTCATTTTAATAAGAACATAGGCGCCCACCTCTTCTGGTGTAATCACCTTGCCTGCAATCTCAAAGGCGGCATTGCCATTTTGCCCTGAGACCACTTTGTAGGAGACAATTTTTGCCTCTTCGCCAACTTCAGAAAATTTACGTCCAATAAAACGCTTTGATGAATAGATAGTATTTTCTGAGTTTGTAATTGATTGACGCTTTGCAGGAATACCTACAAGTCTTTCTTCGCCTTTAAATGCAACGACAGACGGTGTTGTCCTTGAACCTTCTGCAGATGGAATAACAACAGGTTGTCCACCTTCCATGATGGCAACACAGGAGTTTGTTGTTCCAAGGTCAATACCGATAATGCGCTGTTTTTTGGTTTGCTGCTGTGCCATAGTTAGTTTCCTCTTAGTTTAAGCTTTTGGTGCGGTAGCTACTTTTACTTTTGCTGGGCGGATTACCCTTGTACCCATCTTGTAGCCGCGTGTAAATTCTTGTATGATTGTACCTTCAGCAAAGTTTGCTGTTTCTTCGGTCTCTATTGCCTCGTGAAGATGAGGGTCAAATGACTCGCCTACTGCCTCAAATGTCGTGATACCATTATCTTGGATCACCTGTTTAAGCTGCTGCAAAATCATTCTAAAGCCTATTGCCCAGTGCTTCACATCATCAGATGAATTTTGGGAGGCGTTTAAAGCCTGCTCAAAGTGATCTAAGGGCTGCAAAAAGTCGAGAACCACATCCTGAATAGCATAGCTTTGCGATTCAATTTTTTCTTTTTGAAGACGCTTTCTTGTATTTTCTGTCTCAGCAAGAGCTCTAAAGTATTTATCTTTAAATTCAGCAAGCTCTTGTTTGAGTTTTTCGATATCCTCTGCCGCCTCTTCCTTTGGCATTTCATCAGGTGTCATGTGTGTGATCCTCAATTAGGGTAGTTGGTTTTGGCCCGCTTAGAAGCTTGCGGGCTTTAAAGTCGAGCTCATAGCCGGCAGACTGCGGCCGCCTATAGTCGATTTTATATTTATAAAGATTTTTATCTAAGAAACGAGAGACCTCGTGTGCAAGAGCGTCAAGTGTGGCAAAAAGCTGCTTGTAGGGCATCCTCATAGGGCCGATGATGCCAATACTTCCTACATATTTACTTCCAATAGCATAAGGAGCTGCAATAAGCGTACAGTTTGGCTGTATCGGCATAAACTGAAAGAGATCCTCGCCTATCCAGCATTTTATTTTTCCGGACCTTTGAACATCTCTTGAGAGCGATCTAAGTGCCGTTTGATTTTCAAAAAGACTCAAGGATGCTACTAAACTTTCTGCCTCTTGAAATTCGGGATAGCGAAGCAGTTTTGAAAAACCTGTTCTAAAGAGATCTTCTGAGCTAAAGTTTGCATAATTTACGAGATATCGAGCCATTGTTTCTTGGTAAAACCGGATGGCAAGCTCAAGCTCTTCGCTAGAAAGGGGCTCCCCAGCAATTTCAGAGTTTAAAAGGCGGCTTTTAAAGTAATTTTCTATTCTTTGGATGCTATGCTGGCTCATTTTATGAGGAGCATGCAAAAGCTCTGTATAGACCTGCCCAAAGCTTGTAAGAAGCACAGCAAGAGCTCGGCTAGAATCGAGGGAAATGAGTTTTATATCTGTAACAAAGTCCTGATCAAATCGCGGGGCAGAAAGGAAGGCTGCGGCAAGGGTTGCCTCAGAGCAGACCTCAGCAACTCTCTGCAGATAGAGAGCTACAGCTTTTAAGTCTTCGGCTTCCTCAGGAGGAGCAATATGTTGATCGCGGGGGCTATGGCGCTCATGTTCATCAAGACATTCTTCAGCGTAGAGCCTGTAGGCAGCTTCCGTTGGCACCCTACCCCCGGAGGTATGATGCTGCTTTAAAAACCCCTCTTGCTCAAGGCTTGCAAAGTAGTTACGGATAGTCGCAGAGCTTAAATCTGGAAAGCCCACCTCTTTTAGGGTATTTGAACCGACAGCTTTACCAGTCTTTAGGTAATATTCAACAAGAGCGGTGAGAACACGTAGTTCTTTATCGCGCTTATTTGATCTTTTTGGCTGCATTCTCGAATCCCTCTTTTCCTCTAGTATATTCCTATGGAAAATTAAGGGTCAAGCAAATTTAGCACTCACTAACCATGTCTGCTAAATCATTCCTTGCCTCGCCCTTTTTAATACAAGATTAGGCGGGTTTTATGGGACAAGCATTGATAGACGGGTCTTGTACGAGAAATGGCAAGATATCCACCACTGACGGCGCCCACTCAAGACCTCTAGTATAGACAATTTTTGAGGCGATCCATGAGGCAACGATTGCCTTTTTGTGAACATCTGGCACTGCACTTTTTAGGCGATCGGGAAATTGCTGCACAAGCAAAGGAAGGCAAAACTCAAAAAAACAGCTCATGTAGGGCATCTCTAAAAGCTCTACAGGATGCAAATAGTCGCGTATCTCTTTGCTATATTTATTTATTCTATCAGATATGTCTTCAGAAATGTGGCTGCAAAATGCTTTTGTTCGGCGATGCGTTTCAATAATAAGCCGCACTTCCTCGCGGGCGTACTCTTCAATTTTTTGGAGAATTTCTTTTACTATCACTTCCTTATATTTGAGAAATTCCGTATCGCTTAGAGACAAGCTTGAGAGCACCTCAAAAGAAGAGCAAATCACTCCCCCTTTATTGGCAGAGCTATCTTTGATGATAATGGTGCCCTTTTGCTCTAAAAAGTCTCTCGCTTCCTGCGTGAGGTACAGATTGGCACCCTCGATTATGGCACGGGCAGTTGGCTTTAAAGACTGATCCAGAAACTCTGACACATTGTACTGATTAAGCGCACCGGGCCTTCCTCCTGCGGGAATAAAGACATCTGCTGGAGTCTTATGGACAAAGGTACGCACAATTTCTTGCGCCTCGCTTCCTGAAAGCCACTCTTCATGCAAACGATCGCCTACTTTTCTTTGGCAAAGTATTTTAACGATGTGAATGGCCTCTTTTTTCTCCGACTTCATATCGAGTAAAAAGCCGCCATTTGAGAGTTTTTCAGCAGGATAAAAACGAATAGACTTTGTTTGAGTAAAGAGCTCCTTCAAATATTCAAGGTCAAGCCCTTCAGGATCGTAGATAACACCTGAAACATCTATGAGAGTCAGCAATTTAGCTGTCTTTCCAAAATATTTTCCAAGATTTAAAATTTGGTTGCCCGCAACATCACCATCTGGGCCACCTGACATCTTAACAGTAAAATGGTCTTTTTCAGGGTCTATGCCAAGATAAAAAAGCACCTCCCTCATGCAAACGTTTACTCCAAGAGAAGTTACGCCGTAGCGTTTATGGTTGATCCCTATTTTCGGCTTACTTGAAATAAACGCGCCGCCTGGAAGATAGCCTATTTTTTCTGAATATGCTGCAATCCATTCAATCATAGAGTCATGCATATTCTCATCTGGGCCAAGATAGAGATATTCAGGAAGGCCGTAGTAGTCCACAATGCGTGGATCTTGCCCTGAAACTAACGAGAGCAGGCTTTCGATAAAAAGCCTTTGCGCCCTATAGAGCACTCCGTTCGGATATAAAAAGCAAATAGCCTTGGCGCCGCCTTCAGGGATATCTTTATTTTTTTTCTCCTGTGTCAAGGCAAGATCATAGCATTCTTGAAATGTAAGAGCTGCCTCATCTTGAGCAACTTCCGTTGCAGGAATGATCGTTCTCATTCCCCCACGAGCTAGATCCTGAAAACGTATGTGAAAACCAAAAAAATCCCTGCTATAAATATAAAAAATTCCAAAAGGTTCAACCGGGAAAACCTCTTTAAGCTCTGCTACGATGGAACCATGGAGCCTAAAAGCAGTAGCCCCCTTCTGAACTACAAAGAAGTTTGTTTTAAGGACTGCCTCAATAAAGTAGACGGCAAAGCGAAGACAGGTCTTTCGACGAAGATCGCTGACCTCTTTACCAGTATCTTGCCGATCGATAAGCTCCAAAACCTTAGCTCTAAGTGGAGCATACTCCTCTAAATTTTTGTTATAAGGGTCGCATTTAAGGCAAAAGAGTGCATAAAGACTTCGGGCAATAGCTGGCCAGTAACAAAATGCCTCTTGAACATTGCCAAGTGCATACATATGAGGATCTACATGAACAAAAAGCTCGTGCACAAATAAAGAGACACTTCTCAAAAACATCCTAAAATCAGCATCTTCAGGAAAGAGCTCCCTAAATGGATCTTCCGTCGCAAAATCTCTAACAGCTGCAAGCTCCTTTACAAGAGCCTGGATATCAATATCTTTCCATCCAAATATTTCAACTTCAAAGTAAAGGACATCTTTATCCACAAACGAAAATAAAAGCTCCCCAACCCTCAGCTTATGCATAGAAAGAACGCGAAGGTATCTTCCGACGTGGCTATTTTGAAAGGTCTCCTTTACAGCAAGTCTCACCAGAAGAGGCAGCTCATCCTCCTTTGGAGCGATTGCTTCACATTCTGTAAAATCAGAATGTTTTGCCTTTTCGATAAGTTCAGAATGCAGCTCTTTTGCTTCACCAAACATCAAAATAGCAATTCTTACCTTTTGAGATTCATTCGGCAGCGGTTTTAAGGAAACATAGGTGTGCATGGAAGCAAATGGCCTTTGCACATACTGCTTGTATATTTTATAGTCGCTATCAATTTCGTCGCTTGAAATCACAATTGTGGCGTTTTCTATGGAAATAGCACTAAAATAGCCCTGCAGTTTAAACCCTACGAGGCTGTGCGCAATAAGCAAAAGCGCATCTTCCGTTACCTCCTCGTAAAAAGGCGGGCTAAAGGCTTTTTTCAGCCAGACATAGAGAAGACGAAATTCCTCGGTCTCTTTTGCCAAAAAGCTTTCGGTATCGGCCATCTTCGTTCGTTCCCATAAAAGCCCCACTATCTACATAATTTCTTTTTTGACAACCAACAAAATTTTTAGAAATATTGGCAGGATAGCACTAGCTATTTTGTTCTTATCCTGCCATCGTGTCTATGTGCTACTGTTATTTTTTGAGGAGGCGGAGGGCATTTAGGCCTACGAGAACTGTTCCGCCTTCATGCACGATGACCGCAAGCCAAAGGGGAAGCATTCCGAGCAGTGATGGTATAGTTCCACAAAGTATTGCAAGAGATGCGATAAGAAGGTTTTGCCTCACAATTTCTTGTGTTTTTTTGGCTTTTGCAAAGAGCCAGTCGAGAAATTCTATGTTGTCGTGAAGGAGGATGACATCAGCTGCTCCTCTTGCAGTAGCGGAGCCCACTTGTCCCATGCAGATGCCGACTGTAGAGCGGGCAAGGGCTGGAGCGTCGTTAATGCCATCACCCACCATTGCAAGCCCCTCTTTTTCAGATAGCTCGCCGATTCTCCTCAGCTTATCTTCTGGCTTAAGATCTGCTTCAAAGTGATCTAGACCAATTTCTTTTGCAATAAGTTCAGCGCTTTCTCTGTGATCACCTGTCAGCATCACAAGCCGCCTGCCAGATTTTTTCAGCGAATCTAGCATCTCTTTTATGCCGGGCCTTGCATGGTCTGAAAAGAGAAGTGTATAGATATCGCCTTCAACTATGAGACAGGCAACTATTTTGCCTTTTGGCTTCTGAATTTTGTTTTGAGGATCCCCAACATAAACTTTTTTCGCGCCGAGCAGGCCTTCCACCCCGTAACCCGGAATAACCGTAACATCGGTAATCGGAAGATATTTTAGCCCCTTGTCCTCTGCGGTACGGACAATAGCTTTAGCTATCGGATGGACAGCATTTCGCTCAAGAGATGCCGCTATTTGAAGTACTTCATCTTCTGAAAGCTTCTCTTCGGGACCTTGAATGCTATCCAAAACAAGCTCGCCGAGTGTAAGCGTTCCTGTCTTATCAAAGGCAACTACAGAGCACTTCTCTAGAGCATCAAGTACCACGCCCCCCTTAAGCACAATCCCCTTTTTCGCACAGGAACCTAGAGCGCTCAAGTAGGCAATGGGAACAGCAAGTATGAGCGCACAAGGCGATGCTGTGATGAGAAATGCAAGTGAACGATAAATCGATCCCTCTCTTCCCAGATAGGTCATATCAAAAAGGAGGGGGAAAGAGAGCGCAAAGAGAAAAAAGAGCGCAATTATCGTAATTGCATACCCTCTTGAAAATCTATCGAACCAGCGCTCTAAAGTCGGTTTTGCACTTTGCGCCTGGGTAATAAGCTGCACGATGCGAGATACTGTCGAATCGTGGCTCAAGTGGGTTACTTTTACCGTCAGAGAGCCATCAATTACCCGAGCACCTGAAGGCACTGCATCCCCTGCGATCTTTCTGACAGGGTTGCTCTCTCCAGTAAGATGGACAAGGCTGACACTTGATGCCCCGTCAACTACAATACCATCAAGCGGCACCACTTCTCCTGCTCGCACAAGAACCAAAGCTTCAAGAGGAACATCCTGGATGGCTCGCTCCCTAAGCTCATCACCATCAACAACATACGCTTTTAGAGGCACCAATTTATGAAGCTCTATAAGTGCACTTTTTGCTTTGAGCGATACGGTGTCCTCAATAGCTCCCGAAAGAGCAAAAAGCACAAGTAAAAGAGCCCCCTCAAATCCTGATCCCATAAAAATAGCGCCAAAAGCAGCCATGGTCATTAAAACATCAATGTTACAGTCTTTTTTTAGCACTATATCTTCTATAGCATTGATAAGGGCAGGAATACCTACAATGAGATAGACTGTAGCAAGAAGTATCGAAGAAAGCGCAAAGTAGGATTTCAGAAAGAAGCTTGCTGCAAGAAGAAGACTTGCAAGAATCGATGCCTTTAAAGGGAAATTTCGGGAAATTTTACGTGCAAATGGGGTTAAAAAAGGGCTTGCACTTTCTTCAAGGCCCATTTCAAAAAAATCGCGAACGACAAATTCTTGTCCATGCCGGCGACTTATAGGTATTTTTTCATCAAGAAGATTCATTGAATTTGCATCGTAAAGTAGGCTACAAGATAAGCAAAAAGAGCTATACTTATGTTCCAAACCATAGCAGGAATAACTTTATTGTGCTCTCTTTTTGCTGTAAAGTAGCAGCTTATAGCAAAAAGTATGAGTGCGATAACAAGAGAAGTTTCAGTGAAATAGCCTAAAAGCATAAAACCTGCAGCAAGTAGAGCCCCAACTCCAGCCCCTATCCCCTGAATGATCGGGTGCTCGTTCTGCTCAAGCCTAAACCCCATCTCCTCTTCCAGCATCACTCTAAGTGCTCTATCACCATCTGCCATTAAAACATCTACAACCTCATCGAGCAGCTTTGAGCGAAACCCTTTAGCGTAATAGAGCGCTTTGAGCTCCTCCTTTTCTTGGTCGCGATTTTGCTCGATTTCGCGCCTTTCTTCATCCATTACCCTATGGAGCCTTTCAAGCCTAGACCATGAAAGCCAACTTGCCCTGCCAATTTTCCAGACAACGAGGCCTAGGCCAAAAGAAAGAAGCACGATGAACATCTGCTCCGGAACAAACTCAAAGTAGCTGAGAATCAGAGAGATAACGAGAATAGCAAGGGTTGTTTCCCTCATGGCATCTGTAGCTGCAAAGAGATAGCCTGGAGTCTCTGCTCCATGTATCTCATATGAGGCGAGTTTTCCTTCAGTTTGCACCTCTACCATATGCTGAAGAGGGTCTTTTCCTTTAAAATGGTCGCTAGACATCATAGACTCTAAGTTTTTTAATCAGAGTAGCAAGTTTTGGGAATAGGAACAAGTGACCCCTTTATTTTATAATTATTTTTTGATATAATGAGTACAAGGGGACGAACTATCACTAGAGGAGAATTCCTATGGGTAATCCCGACGTATCCGGACTAGGACCAAACTGGTATTTGGGTGGAGGCTGGCCAAGTGGGACAATCGCTACTACCTCATCGGCCTATCAGACTGCTCTTAGCGACCTGCAAGCAAAGGCAAGTGCGTATTTAGCCGCAAAAGATGCTTTGCAAACTGCAATGCTTGGCACAAGCCAATCGGCCGTATCAAGTGCAAAAACAGCCTTTGACACCGCCGCTGCCAATCTAAAAACCTCGCTCACAAATATGCAGACCAAAACGGCATCTCTTGCAAATGCCCAGGTGTCTGCTGAAACAAATATCGACGGCAAACTCGATAACAACATGTCGCAATTTGCTCAAGACCTTGCAGGCGTCATGAACCAGCAGCTGACTCTTCCGCAAACAGTGAGCAGCGATCTTGACACCCAATTTGCTGCAGCTGATGCAAATAGAGTAAGCCTAAGGAGCACTTATTTCAGCGCCATTAGTGCCTACTTTAGCTCGCAAAACTCGCTAAACACAGAGCGCACCAATTTTCAAGATCTAAGCGATGATCTTCTTTCACTTCAGGCGCAAAAAAAAATAGATGAACTCGCTGCAGTGCCAAATCCAGCAACTATTGCTGCCGATCAAGCGGCAATCGATGCCAAACAAGCTCAGGTAAATACAAGCTCAAGTCAAATTTCCATACTGCAATCAACAAGGGATGCCAATCTCACGGCCTTGCAGGGAGCATCAACTGCATATACAGGCGCACTCGACGCTGAGATTGCCCTTCTTAATCAGGCCGCCCTACTCATGCACACTACTGCGACAGGCTTCCTAGAAGCGCTGCAGTCTGCTAAGGAAGGAGCCCTCCAAACAGCTCAGGCAGCACTTAATGCATCTCAAGCAGCAGACCAGGCGCTCTTCAACGATCTTTTAACTGGCTTTCCAACCTCAAACACAAGCGTAAATACGCAAACTCAAATCATTCAAAACGCCTATCTGCTCACCATGAACCAGATTAACAGCTCAACTCTTGCCCAGGCGCCAAACCTGACCCAAATAACTGCTCCTGCCCTTCCTGCTGCAGGTCAGATGTCTATTAGCCAGCTTATGCAGTTTCTTACACTTGTTCAGGTGCTGCTTGATGAACTCATCAGGGAAATCAGACGAACAGATTCCCAGGTAAACCAGCTTAGACTGAGTATTTTTGGAGCATCAGGATCAGTGGATGCTTCAAAAGCAACGACTCAGGCAATCTGGGGAAACATTATTGCCGCTGCTGATGCCGCCTATAATGCACAAGTTGCAAATGATAATGCAGCTGCCTCAAGAGCCTCTGTAGATGCAACAAACTACATAAAAAGTCATGCAGCACTCATTAACAGCTACATCACTCAAATGAATTCGGACATCGACGATCAAAATAGTCGCGGTGTACAAACTGTTACAGATTTAAACTCATCAGTTCAGATGGCGATTGATGAGTACAAAGTAAATCTTTGGGCAGACCATGGAACGCTAGACGATTTTCAAAACCAACTTTTAACTTCTGCCACGAACCTTGGGACAAGCGACCCTCTAAAAGCGCCGTTAACTACTGTCAGTGGAAATGCTCAGACAGTTATAAACGATTTGAAGACTATTTCAGGATTATTAAGTGTACGGCCAATTGATGAAACGGCCATAGCGGCCGCTAAAACACAGCTTACCGCAGACCTTGCAACTCTAAATAGCAATATCTCTGGACTTCCAGCTCAAGATGCCTCCATACAATCTGTTCTTTCAGGGCTTACTGGAGCCATAACATCTGTTACAAGCGACCAAACAAAACTCTTCAATGCCATCCATTCTGCAGAAGCAAGCGCAGCATCTGCCCTAAAGACTCAAGTGAGCTCAGAGTCAACAAGACTAACTGGCTATTCACAAGATCTAACAACAGTACTTTCAAGCTTGAGTCCTACTAATTCATCATTTGCAGCCTTGACAGCCTATAATGCAGCAATACCTGCCGTCGCAGGTGCCTTAAATACACTCTCGACAGATCTTGCAGCATCGCCTGTAAATTTAGCAACAATAGCAACAGATCAGGCAGCGCTTGATACGGCGCTAGCATCTCTTGCAACTGCCCGTGCAGGCATCGTGCTTTCAGGGTTAAATGGGCCGGCACTTGATGCGGTAAAGGGAGGCGATGGAGTAGTAGCTGACATTCAGGAGACTGAAATCAGCCTTACAACCTATACAACATCTACTTCATCAGCCACATCTATTCCCCCCAATTTACCAAGTCAAGTCCAGCAAGTGCTTATGCCGCCTCCTACACAACTCGAGCACCTCACCACTATTAATGCCGGATCTATTACGATACCCTCTGGCCTTCCTCTAAAAGGCATAAATACATCTAAACCAGCGGTTACACAAGCTCCTCCGAAGGTAAATACTACATCTGTCGATGCCCTAAACAAAGAAATTGACCAGCTCAACCAGCAGCTGGCACCTGTACTTGATAAACTGCACGCCGATGGCCATACGGATATTACTCTTATTCCCCCACTTTACATACGTCCCTATGTGACAATAAGAGACCCATCAGTTTTTCTTGACTATGCAGTATTCGATTCCCTCTTCAACCTCCTTTCTCAAATCATAGACTCAGAACTTTCAGCCAATTCCAGCGTTGAAAACCCTCCAACAAATGCTCTATTTTCCTTTAGCGATCTACTTGGAAAACCAAATGTTACAGCAGATGGCACAATCGCCCAAGGAGTTGGTGCAGGAACAGGTATTGGCGGTGCAAACCTTTCAAGTAGTGCAGGCACAATAGCTCAGTCGCTAAGTGCAGTACTGAGCACAACAGATTTTGCAAACTATGTACAAGGAATACTTCAAAGAACCGGCGTAGTTGCCGGCCTTGCAGCACTTGGAAAACTCCAAACCGCTCCAACTGTTCGCTCCCAATTTGGAATTGTAGAGCGAGGAACTACTCCTACCCAGCCAGCAGGTCTCTCTGCCGATCAGCAAAAAGCTGCTGTGAAATCTGCCGTAACAGAGCTTATAGCTACTGTGGAAAACGTTCCAGCACTCAAAGATGATATACTTGCTCTTTTAAAAGCTGCAAACCTTCAAAACCTTGACCAAGATGCAATCAATCAACTTCAGGCACTTCTCATTTTCCTTCTACAGCTCGTAGCGCTTCTCTTTGCTGCCCTTGCAGAAGCTGCAGCTGGAGGTGAAACAAATATTGATAGAGTCGTTCAAAAAGCTTTTGGGACAACAGAAGAGCAGCCGCTTGCAACCGCCACACAAAATCTTCGCACACTTGGAGTTGCTAATATCCCGCAAGAAATTACCCCATCTAATCCAGAATTTCTAAAAACATTCTTTAATGCAATAGAGCCTGTACTCCTTTCCGAAGAGCGGGCCCCAATCGTAAGCAATATCACAGCTCTTTTCACTGATCGAGGCATCAAGCTGCCCACAGGGGTGCCCCTAGGAACGGCTATACAAACCGCCTTAAACGAAGCTCCTGTAGATGTTGCCACAAAAATTCGACAAGCACTTACCAAAAATGCCTTAGACGAAGCAGAAAGACTCAAAAACGCACTCATTGCAGACGATAGAAGAAGGCCAACCTTCAGTCAAAGAATCTCTCAAATAGCAGGTGAGCCCAAATTCCAGCTTCCTCCAGAACAAGTTAATGAGGTTGCAAATGTATTGCAAAATGCAGCTCCAAAAATTCAGGGGCTTTCTGCTGAAGACAGAAACCACCTTGTACTTGCACTCCTTAGCGGTATTGTAACGCCGGATCAAGCACACGGCATAGTGCAAGAGTTTTTAAAAGAAGGTGCTCTTAAAACAAATGCCCCTATCGCAAATCTCCTTCAAACCCAAACTGGAAGACCAGGCGAGCTCCCAGATGTTAAAGCTCTTATAACCACTGCTTTAAAAGCACTTACAAAACAGACATCCGATACAAACTTTTTACAAGAGGTCGTATCACGCTTTGCAGATTCTGTAAGAGATCAGTCAGACTTCTTCCAAAAATCACTCTCTTTGATTCTAAACCCTGCAAATACCTACGTGAAGAACTTCTCTATAGTTACAAGACAGACGACTGATCATGACTCTCTTGGACCTCTTACCCAAATACCTGTATCGGGATAAAGAAAGGATTTTAACTATGACTTTAAACATCCCTCCTATACCAGAAGCATCCGATGAGGCCGTAGCCATTTGGCATGACATCGCAGAGTCCTTAACAGCCGGCGACATAGAACTTCTTCACGAGGCAATTAAGGACTTTATCACACTAAGCCCGACAGATAAGACAACTCTTGAGAAAATGGCAGAAGGGCTCCCCATTCCGGGCCTACCCCCTTTGCTTATTACTCAAATCTTTGCTAACGCAGAAGCTACAGTAGGCGTAATCGAAAGGCTTGGTCCAAAAGCTACAAAAGGGCAGCTTGCAGAGGCCCTTGGTACAACGGAACAGGCAATCGTACTTGATGCACTTATTAGCTGGCTAAAGTCTAATCCAAAAATCGCTGCTGCAGTAAATCCAGAAGGAAAAGTAGTAGCTGGCGGCTCAACCGGAGTCACAAATCCTATTAACCAAGCACTTCAAAACTACATCTCTCAAGAGGGTGCTTTAAATACGCCGCTCGATCTTTCATCTCTTCAATTTTTGAAATCGAGTGCCATACCCCTTGCAGGCCTTAAGATTGCAGATCCTGAACTGCTTAACAAAGCCTACCAAGTAGCATCGGGACAGCTCTTAATCTCGCTTCTTCCAGACATTAACACATCGAACATCGATGAAAGAGGAACAGAACAAACAAGAAGCCAAATTATCCAGAAGGATCTCGTAGATGAAATTAAAAAGGCACTGCAAGATGGAGCCATCCCTCTTAATATGCAAACTTTCTTAATACTCTGGACTGCAATTAGCCTTCCCAGCGGGACAGCATCTCATGAACAAGTAAAAGGAGTAAATCAAGCAACTGCTTCAACCTCCTCTTTTTTACAAGCTCCCATTGTAGAAAGCGTACTTGCAGCACTTCCTCAAGTAGCAACCATGAATGATTCAAAAGATCTTCCAGAGATGCTTGGCATGCTAAGCTATATCTACACACAAATGGCGCCCTACTGGGCAGGACCAGCTGCTGTATCGCTTCTTAATGCAACCCCAGGATCGGAAGAAGTGACTTCTGAACAAAAAAAGACCGAAAGCGCCGTTCGCGCCTTTGCTATCTCTTTTGGAGCTCTCCTCAATGATCCAACATTTGACAAACTCCTCACCCTCCTCATTAAGCGCCAAATGCCAACTGTAAGTGAAGAGCAGCTTAAAGTGTTTATTGCTGCGATGAAAATATCAGTACTCACAAATGCCCTCGTCGCACTCTATATAACCCTTCTTCGCAAGACTCAAGGGCAGTTTCGTGCTGATGAGCTTGCCCAGCTGATTCTAGGCCCTCCAATAGATGAAAGAACAGACCTCGATGAGCTCTTAAAGGGTCTTATTAAATCGATTCAAACAGAACTGCGCTTCATTCCACCAGAAAAGAGAGCAAAGTTTGTCTCTCTTCTGCTCTCTACCTACTCAGGCGATATGGACGTTGACTCCCTCGTCGATCCCACAAAGCAGTTTCTCAACCTTGTCTCATCAAACGTCCTTCCAGATCAAAGAGTATAAACTATAAAGAAACCCCCAAAAGTCTTATAAATGAGGCAAATGGGGGTTACTTATGACTAGTGCCATTTGTCAGTGCATTCCATGCTATGTGCAGCGAAATTGTTATGAAGAAACTGAAGGACGAGTCGATACTAAGCCGCAAAGAGCTGCACATGCAGCCATATAAAATT
Organism: uncultured bacterium; assembly: GCA_964462925.1. Classification (GTDB taxonomy): domain Bacteria; phylum Chlamydiota; class Chlamydiia; order Chlamydiales; family FEN-1388; genus SZAS-7. The sequence goes on along the minus strand of CAYWZU010000018.1, from coordinate 7,238 downwards.
ACCTTCCATTACTACAATGCTGCCAGGCAAAGCAGGTCTACTTTTTTAGCTAATACAAAGAGGTGCTTCGAAAGCCTAAAAGAGAGTATGCAGGAAGTAGAACCCGAGAAGAAAAAGCGCTTTATGGACAGCGTCGAGCTTCGATTTTATCGACCCAAAATAGTATAGTAATTTATTGACTTTATAGCAAATATTTGCTATACTATTAGAATGATTACAAGAATTCAACACATCCCGCATGCATGTGTTCAAGCTATTTCTAAAGGGTGCAAAACTGCCTGTAACGCACTATTAGAAGTCATTCGCTTTCCTGCAAGATACTTTGGCGCTAAGATCCGTTCAGCCTACCCTTCAAAAGAGCTTGGGCCGCAAGAAACGTTCCTTTTTTTAAAGCATATATCTGTTGCACGATCTGTTAAAAGCGGGGACGAGCGCTGGATTGCACCCTACGGCATGCGTATGACAGGATATAACTTTATCGATATTCATACAGGTCTCCAGGTAGCAGTAACAGAGTCTGATACTGAAGTTATCGTTGGTTTTGGTGCAAGAGGCTGGGATGGCGGCTCGATCAGTGATGAAAAAGACTTTAGCACTTATAAAAACAACCAGCTTGGGGTTATTGTTGCAAATCCACTTGGATTTAAGCCAAGATGTTATGAGCAGGCAAATGAGCTTTTTCAAAAGATCCAAAAAGAGTATCCCAACAAAAAGATCTCTATTTCAGGAATATGCTACGGAGGGGCAGTTGCAAGCTATGTCGCCCTTCAAAATAAGGTAGAAGCCGTTTGCTTTAACAGCTACACACTAGGAGCCGGGCTGCAGCAAGCAATTGGCCGTGAAAAGCTTACAATGGCAGACCATCTTATTACTCACATTTCAACTAAGGATGATCTTGTAAGCGACAATAAAATCCTTCAGGTATTTGATAGGGCCCTTAGTTTTTTTGGAATTAAAACGCCTGGCAGATTTGGAAGACGCTTTACCATCCCCAGACACTATTCAGGCATTTGGGAAAACCACATCCATGTATATGCGACAATGATGCTCCATATGGGCTATCAAGCATCTACAAAAACCTCTGATCTTGCGCATTTGATTACGAAATCATAAGCAGATACCGTTTATAACTATTTCCTCAAAAGTCCAAAATCTGCTACTTTCAGCTCATGATGATTAAAATTGTTTTACTAGCATTTTTTGCGGTCATCTGGGCCAAGGTTGATGCCGCATCCTATACATTTTCTCTTGTTCCGCGCGCTCTAGACATGCAGGGCAGCAAAAAAAACATCACACTTTCACTCGTGCAACTTCCTGACTTAGAATTAAAAGCGATCCATAAAAATAATCGAACACGCTTTATCTATTCACGATCACTTAAACAAATGATGAAGTCTCTTTCACTCACAAAATCTGACTTTAAGCCATTTAGAAGCTACTTAAAAAAACAGATTAGAAAAGCAAAAAAAGATCCCGGCACATACGTAAATTTACTTGGAACGTATCTACTGACAGGGGCTACTATTGATTTTACGGTGGATATTGAAAAATAGGCCCTTTATGTTTTTTTAGGGCATATTCATAGGCTTTGTCATAATAGTCTAAAAGAAGCCATATAGCATCTTCATAGCGATTAAGGTCAATGTGGGCAAGTATTTGCTTCATTGCCTCGCCGCCCACACGTTTTGCAAGCTTAGTGGAGGCATCTTTGAGCAGGTCCTTTCCAAAACTTGCGTACTGCTCCATAATACGTGCAATCCGTTCCTCTTTTGTGTTTTTGATAAGATAGAGAGGCGCTACTTTCATGGCATCATAAAAGGGGCCAGGTATTTGACAGCGGCCTATCAATCGGCTTTCATCTTCTACCCAAATCACCCGCTCTTGATCTAGTGTGTAGAGCTGCATGGCAAGTTTATTTTCGAAGTGCTCAGAGGTGGGCATTTCATTGCCGCGGAGTCCGCCAAAGACACTTCCTGAATGACAAGCAAGGTCTTCTAAATCAATTATTTGCTCATCTTTGATTTTGCGGAGAGTTTCAGTTTTTCCCGCTCCAGTAAGCCCGCCGATGAGTGCAATTTTATAGGGTTTTTGAAGGGTATCTCGAACGAAGCGCCGAAAAGCCTTATATCCCCCCTCTAGCTGTGTTGTAGAAATCCCAGCAAATTGTAAAAAATAGCACATGAAGCCAGATCTCATACCACCTCTTGCGCAGTAGATATGAGCCCTCTCCTTGGTATGTTCTATTGCTTTTGAAAGTATCGAATCAAGCTGAGGGCCGACAAGTTTTACACCGAGGCGAATGGCGGCTTGCTTTCCCTCTTTTTTGTAGACAGTACCGACACGCGCTCTTTCATAATCTGAAAATAGAGGCAAATTTATAGCCCCAGGAATATGCGCATGGGCAAATTCCATAGGGCTTCTTACATCCAATAGCGTGCTAGGCGTTTTTAAGAACATCAAGTCCTGATAAGTAGGGTCTTAAAGCCTTTGGAATAGTGATTGAACCATCTGGTTGCTGATTATTTTCAAGTAATGCCACCATAAGGCGAGATGTTGCAAGACCCGATCCATTAAGTGTATGGAGAAGTTCTGGCTTTTCTCCCTTCTTTCTATAGCGAATCTGTCCACGCCTTGACTGGTAGTCTGTGCAGTTTGAAATAGAAGATACTTCGTAGTATCTATTTTGTCCTGGCAGCCATACCTCTACATCTATTGTTTTACTCGATGCAAAAGACATATCGCCTGTTACAAGAAGCATACTTCTATAATGAAGCTCTAAGCCTTCAAGAATCTGCTCTGCCCTTCCAACCATCTCAGCAAACATCTTCTCACTTTGCTCTGGTGTGCAAAATGCAAACATCTCAACTTTATTGAATTGATGCATGCGGATAAGGCCTCGTTCAGTGGATCCTGCAGCTCCAGCTTCCCTTCTGAAGCAAGGTGTATAGGCAATATACTTGAGGGGAAGAGATTCTTCAGGAATAATTTCATCAAGGAGCATGCCATTTAAAGCTACCTCTGCAGTGGGAATAAGGTAGAGTGTATTCTCATCATCTGCAACCTTATACTGCTGATTTTCAAACTTTGGAAGCTGCCCAGCACTAAAGAGAGCCTCTCTCTTAACAGCAATTGGAGGCATAATCTGTTGCCAGCCATTTTTAATATGAAAATCAATCATATAGTTAAGAAGCGCCCATTCAAGCCTTGCACCATTTGCCTTGTAAATTGGCCAGCCAGATCCCGTAAGTTTCGCGCCTCGTTCAAAGTCAAAGAGGTTGAGTTTTTCGTTAAGCTCTACATGGTTTTTGAAGGCAAAAGAAAATTCAGGCTTTTTTCCCCAACTTTTAACTTCAACGTTTTCTTTAGGGTCGAGTGCAACTTTTACATCATCCATCGGAAGATTTGGAAGGCGAGCGAGGAGATCTGTTATTTCCGCATCAAGGGCAGAGACCGCACTATCTAGAGCATGTATCTCATCAGAGTGCTTGGCAACTTCTTGCATCAAGCTATCTGCATTTTCACCTTTACGCTTCATCTGGCCGATCTGATCTGATGCACTGTTGCGGGTAGCTTTAAGCTGCTCTACACGCGTCTTTTTTTCGCGGATTTCCTTATCAAGTTCTAGAATTCTGCTAACATCGGCATCAGGCACTTTGCTTTTGAGCTTTTTTGCAACAGCTTCTGGCTCTTTTCGGATCAATTTGATATCTATCATGTATATAGGCTCCTGCTAGTTTTCGCCTTTTATTGCATAATTTACCACAGAGACACTGAGCACGCCGAGATAGGTGAGATTAGGAAAAAAATCAAAATTTCTCCATTTCTCAAAACTCTCCCCGATCTCACTGCCTCTGTGGTGAGACAAAGATGCAACTAAGTCGTTTGTTGCTAAAAAGTATAACAAATCTTCATACTTTAGGACTATGAGTACACTTACGTTAAAACGAAGAAAAACTACTACGCGCCACGACAAGATGACTGTCGGGCAGTATCTACTCAAGAGGCTTGTGGGCATGGGGCTCTCTCACATGTTTCTTACTCCAAATGCTCAGCTTCAAGCCTTGGAGCGCACGATCGATGAGCACCCAAAAATTTCACTTGTCACAAGCAACTCCATAGAATCTGCCGCCCAAATGGCAGATGGCTATGCAAAATCGCGAGGAATTGGTTTTGTAGCCTTTCAAGAACTTGGAGGAAAACTATTAGATATTCTCATGCGCTCCTGCATGGAGTCTGTACCTTTAGTTATCCTCTTCGGAGAGCAGTCAAATAGAGAATTTGAAAAACTTTACCGAGAATTTTGCGTCTCTTGGACAGAGCTTTCAGATGCTCACCTAGCCCCTAAAAAAATTGATAGAGTCCTTGATTATGCTTTTTTCTTTAAGAAACCGGTCTGCATAGAACTTCCTGATGAGATCGTCGATTGCTACATACCGCAGCATACCTATCATCCTATGGAATTTGGCGTATCAGACCCAGACACCCTTGATGAGGCCATATTAGAGCTTAGCGCGCTTTTACGAAAAGCAAAGAATCCACTTATCCACCTGCAGCGAGAAACCCTTGCACATAAGGCTGAGAAGGCAGTTCTTGAATTTGCCGAAAACTGGCATATCCCTGTAACAAGCAGCCATACGGCACGAAATTTTACTATCGAATCTCACCCAAATTTTTGCGGAAGCATTTCTGAAGAGCTCGCCCATAGATCAGATCTTGTCATCATCGTTGGCAAAGAGCCAATTGGCATACCTCACAAAGGTGCAAATGTCTTAATTGGCGATCAGAGCGTCGCAATAAATCAAAGGCTTTTTCCGCAGCTTCTTCTGCGAGAAGTACTAGATGCTCTTCTTACTATCGATCCCTTAAAAAAACATAAAATTTGGCAAGCAAGAACAAGGCCAGATTCTCTACTTGAAGATGTGTTCATTACAACAAGGGACCCAGAGCTTTTGGAGAATATGACCCCCTATTTTACTGGAGATGTCATTGCCTCAGAATATGCAAGCGCTAACTACGCCCTAGCAAGCGCTATCGGCGTTGCAAAAGCCTATCCCCTAAAGCGCCCAATTGTTCTGCTTGATGAAAATGACCTTAAGGCAAGCCTCTCTGAGCTTTACATCGCACATGAAGAATGCCTTCCGATCCTTATATGCTGCGCAGGCAATGCAAGCTGGATAAAAAGCCTCTTTCCAGAGATCCCAGTCTATCGCAGGAGAATTCCAGAAAAACTTCCTTACGAACTTGTCATAGTTTCTCTTGAATAAAATCATTTCTGCACTGTAGGGTTTCATTGAAACTTCAATAAAAGGAGTCGTTTCAATGAACTATTTACGAATGACCATACTAGCTATGCTTATTACATTTGGGCTTTTCGCTGGCTCACATTGTAAAAAAAATGTCACGCAGCTTCAACCGGCATACCCTTGGGAAACTGTCGAGGACAATAAACAGACCTTTCGCTTTATTGTAATGAACTATTTCACCGACCTTTTTGACCAAGCTTCAGTCCAGGATCTCGCGAAGACTGCTGAAAAGTATATAAACAAACATTTCTTCCCAAGCTGGCGAGTGCAGGCAAAGGTAGAATTCTTTGTGCCTCCAAGCATGCAAGATCTTATTGATGAATTTGCATTGCCAGGAGCATATCTGACCTCAATTCCTCAGCCAGGAACTTTTGTCCCTGTATTTCTCGTCGATCAATTTTCTGAAAACATAGACAATAACTTTGCGACTGCCGTCCACGGCTCAGTCTCGGGCATTATCATGAATGGCTATAGCCACCTTGTCTATTTAGCCGATGATGATACGCAAGATACCTATCCAAATCTTCCCTTTGGAACTCCTTGGATTGTTATTCCTGCAGGATCTGTTGAATCTGGTAATGGCATCAACGCCCAAGTTGCGGCAAATCAGTCATCTGGAGAGGGTCCAACAGATTTTTACCAAGTGCTCGCCCTTACTCTTGCTGAAGAGATGATCGAGGTGATGGTAAATCCTACAGGCCTGCTCTATACAATCGATGGCAATCCCCTTGGATTTGGCCTTCCAGAAGGCTCTCCAACAAGAAATCAGTTTTATCTGCATGAAGCAGTAGATCCGGTATCTCGTGGAAATGACAATATCTACATGTCACATGGCTGGTCTATGCCAAACTTTGTGCTTCCGGCCTATTTCTTTCCTTTTGCGGATGAAGTATCGCACGGCACTGCCCGCTACGACCTTCTCGGTCATGTCACAGGTCCATTTCAGCCATATAAGGGCACGCAATTTGTTATCTACCAAGATCAAATTGATGACACTTTGACAGAGCTTTCTGTTGGTGAATATGAATCTACCGTGGCAGATCCCTACAATGTGACATTTACATCCTTTGGTTCAATTTATGACTATGAAGGATGGGCACTCACCGCAGAGGAAGAGGCACGAATTGTTCATAGCGATATGATCAGACCATACGGCGTATCTGTCCTTGATACAAAAAAATCTGTGCAAAGACTTGCCCGCTCACCGGTTGGAAAGCGTCCAGTTATACGCTCAAAGGCAAAAGCTCAAAGCTCGTCAAGGGTCATGGTTCATGACGACTTTGAATGCGGCGAGCTCAATCAGCCCTACATACTCCCCTTTCAGTATATAGATGCAGATGGGTTCCTCACCCAGCGCTATGTAATTGTCAATTATTTACCTATCTTCCTTGTACCTGAACAAGTAGATGAAGCAATTCCAGTAATGGAAAAGTATATACAAGATAACTTTTTACCATACTGGAACAGAAAAGTTGACATCATCGCAAACTTTACCATTGTATCGCCTGATTCTCCTCAGCCGACCTATGATGGTACCTTCGTGCCGCTCTTTGTAATACCAGATGAATTTTTTAATTTAGATTCATTTGGCGCACTAGCAGCAAGTTCTGGCGCGTTCAATACAAACAATAATTTAAATCCAGCTTCTGGGCCTCTAATTACTAATTACTGGCAGCCATTTGGCGGATACACTGTGCCAGATCTTCCACTCGGAAACCCCTATCTAATCTTCCCGCGCCATAACATCTCAGGTATTGTTGATGTAACTGCAAGAGACCCCAACACTCAAGCAATCGTTGCTGGGCCTTTTGCTGCCGTCCCTCAGGGTAGTGCCGATACAAGCGAGCTCCCAATTTCAGGAGAAGGTGCGATTGCCGATCCAATTGATGCATGCGATCCCCAAACTCCAGGAAGCATGACAGATAAAATCGGGCT
>CAYWZU010000017.1:28512-42949 GCA_964462925.1 uncultured bacterium | reverse complement strand
TTTGGGGGCCGGGCCTGCGTAAATTTGCGTAACTTGTAAATCATATTTATAAATAGATGGTGAGTCCTAAAAAACTAAAAATAAATATTGGAAGTTACGCAAAGTTACGCAGGCCCGGCCCCCGCGACGGCCCCCGCAATTTGAATTGAGATTAAAGTATCAAGTGTGTAAAATTGGTTCTTTAAAACTATTGGAATACACTATTTTGCATATGGAAAAAATATATAAAATAAATGATTATTTAAGCTTTGGCATAATTTATAAGCTTCCAGATTATAAAAATGCTGCAACTTATTTTCCTATTGCTGAACTAGCAAAAGGAATATATTTTCTTGATACACCTGATACGCCTCCTGATTTTTTGCTTAAACTTAGAATTGCAATCTGGGTTATTGATTCTCGAGAAGTGGGACATCGGCTGCTTTCAAAGATCGGAATGCTTACGCATCCCATAATCATTACATATGGCAAAAAATCGAGCTGCACGCCTTTTAATGTTCGAAATAGCACACAAAATGGTGTAGGATCAGCTTCCCTGATACGTCTTCAAGAAGAGCCTCTTCCTGTTATGAATATCAAGAATATGTATATCAGAACACCCTTCTTTATCCAACTTGCCCATGAGCTCATTCATGGCTATCATAATGCTAAAGGGCAAAATCAAAGGCTAAAGACTGTAGCCGATCCTGATGTATGGACGAATGAAGAAGAACAGCGAACTATAGCTGGAATGCACTATCAAATTACAAGAGCTCCAAAAATATCTGAAAATGCTATTCGATCAGAACATGGGCTCCCACAAAGACATGGCCATGTGCTCGATCTCACACCACTACGCATGTACTTAAAAGTAATAAGCTATCGATCTTTACTGTAAACTGTAGAGGCGACAATAGCAGCAAATGGAATAGAGCCATTATAGAGGTGATAATACTTTGCTGTGCCGCCAGGATTTACTTCAAAGCGCATCTCGCCGGGAAGTTTTTTCGTCTCAATGGTCAGGATCACGTATTCTGAAACATCCGCCCAGTACTTAGCAATGATCCTATCGAGCTGTTCTTTTGTCGAAAAATGGATGAATGCATCATCATCTTTAGGTAAAAGAAGCACATCTTTTCCCTGGCTTTGCTCCCAGAGCGGGTAGGAGAGTATTTTATAGAGATAGTCTGGCATATACATACACTCTATCATAAAAGCCTTATATCAAGTTATCTGAAAAATATATGCGAGCGAAGCACCATTTTCCATCGCATTACGTTATCATACCCATAGTTACTGCAAACTTTGAATGGAGCTCTGCCCAACGAATATCTCGTGGGCCTGTGGCATAACAAGTGTTTAGCAAGGTTGAGTGCTTTATTCGATCAAGTAAAATTTCCTATTGCAAATTAAACATAACTGAGGCTTTATGGTCTTAATTTTATTTACCACTTTAGAAAGGAGATTATCCATGAAGTTTTATCCCATCCTATCAACGCTAGCACTTTTTGTGGTTTCCTACACTACGTGTGAAGCTAACGATTTGCCTCAGAAAAACCCTCGCAAAGAGGCTTTTGTTGAACGACTTAAAAAAAACATGAAAGCTTTAGTGTCAGATCATGATTCCGACTCCTGCCACAAGTGTCCTCCTGGACCAATGGGGCCGCGCGGTTATACAGGGCCTCAAGGCGCAACTGGCCCATCAGGTGCAGCAGGTCCGGCAGGTGGCCCAACTGGTCCTACAGGACCAGCAGGATCGGCTGGCCCAACAGGTCCTGCAGGACCCGCGGGCGGTCCGACAGGTCCAACAGGTCCACGTGGAGCCACCGGTGCTACGGGTTCAACTGGCCCAGTAGGTGCAACTGGTGCTGCAGGTTTTGGTGATACAGTAACCTATCACTTTGCTGGATTGTTCTCGGGCGGCGGTACCTATTTACTCGATAGCATTGGCACTATATCAGAAACTTCACTGCGCACTCTACGAGGCTGCTCTATCAACTCGACCACAATAACGGGAGCAGTTTCTGCAACAGGGGTCCAAAATGCAGGCGGATCGATGCAAGTGCTACTCAATGTGTATTCATCAGTAGCTAACTATCCTGGCACTGCTGTTGCGGGTTCACCACATGTCCTTGTGCCTTCCATTACAGCTGATGGCATATATACATTCAGTGTGCCTCTTACACTTACTGCAGGACAAGCATTTGCCATATGGATTGGTAATAACGGTGGAACTGGCACGCAGTCGGCAAATTATATGATCGACCTTGCAGTACACAATTAATTAGAGAAAAAATTACAAAATAGTCGGAGAGATGTACATTATGAAAAACGTATCTTACACATCATATATTGCGTGGACAACACTGTTTAGCTTTTTTATGGTGACAACTGGCCTTTCGGCGGTGGATATTCCCTACTCAGCTAAAATAGAAATTGACGACAACGGCAATATGGTTGCTGCTTGGGAGCTCTTTCAAGGAAACACTACAAGTATTCAAGGAGCTTTTTATACAGTAAGTAGCGGCACTTGGAGCACTCCTCAACAACTGTCTCTAGCAAACTACGATTGTGCAATTCCTAAAATTGCAATCGCACCTTCTGGTCAGGCTGCGGTGGTATGGCTATCAACAAACCCATCTACGAAAGTAAATAGCCTCTTTGCGGCAACTATTTCACTGCAAAACAGTCCAGTGTGGAGTACTGCGGCTATCATTTCAAATCCTAATGAAAGTGTAATCAAAATGTTGCAAGAGCCTTCCTATTCAGTAAAAGTTGGAGGTAATGCAAAGGCTGTTGCTCTTTGGCGCACTGTTAATTTACAAATGGAGACTGCAACTACAACTATAGACGGAACAAACTCCTGGAGTGCACCAAGTACTCTCGTTGGACCTCAATAGTTTATAGCATTGAACATTCCAAAGTAGGGCAGGCATGACATTCAGTCATGGCTGCCCTTATAATTTTATGGAGAGCTCTTTTCCTGCTATGCTTTTTCATGAAAACTCGGTGCGAAAGATCGGGTTGAGCTGCTATACTACTGATTTATGATTACAGAAGTATTATCAGGAAAGCCGCTAGCTTTAGTATTACAATATCTTAATACTACTGAACGATTAAGCAATCGCCTTGTTTGCAAACTATTTAAAAAAACGCTTGAAGACCCACAGCATGATTCAATTTTTTGGACTCAACGGGAGCTTTGCCAGATCCCTTCTGATTTACTAAATACCCCCTTTATTAAAGGACTCTTTCAGCGAATATATAAAATGACGACTAATGCTGTACCTTTTCCAGGAAAGCATTCTGGGTTTGCACGTAAGACCCTAAGCTTTAGGGATATGATTATAACTTGTGATGAGTCGACCCGTTCTGCAAGCGAGGTAAAGATATGGTATATGGGAGCTGAAAAGCCTATCTGTACTGCCACATTGCCGGTGATAGGATCTAAGTTTCACTATTTCGGGTGTGATCTAAGAATGATCACGACCGTTCAGGATGATTGGTTAATTCGGACAAGCTATAGAACTGAAGGTGCTGAAAATTTTTATCTTATAAACACATGGCAGCTACACTCTTTGGGGCAAGTATCAGAACTCTTTACCCTTTCTCTCAAAATAAATCTTGAAAGTCCATCTTTTTATAATGATCCTGCACCCCCAGTGCGTGTTGGTAATGTGCTCTATGTGTTGATGCCATCTACTAATGAAGTGCAAGTTTGGGATCTACACACATACAGTGAGCCAAAACAGAAAAAAGGCTTTTTTTTACAAGGTTGTGTGAGTTCACTTGAGGCAAATGATACTGAGCTTATTGTTGAGTATCTTTGCGGAAAGAAGCGGCAGATAATAAATCTCGAGGATGGTAGCATAAGTTTTGATACCTATTGCCCCACCACAAGCTTTGACTATCAAAGAAATCAGATTACACTTTGTCCTGAGCACTCTACTAGAAAATGGCAAGTTTTGCCCTTTCCAGAAACTTTTAATCCAACAGTATGTCCTCCACGAAGTGTGCTCTCCTCACACAACCTCCTCATTGGATATATGAACAGATGCCACATTTACACGCTTTGGAATCTGAGAGATGATGGAGCTCCAAATTATACAGTAACACTACCAGTTGACATATCTATTACTTGTGTGCATGTTCATAAATTGACTTCCATTATAGCTACAATTGATGGTAAAATTTGGAAACTTCAAACTAACTAATAATTAAGGAATATTGAGATGAGTAGCTGCCTAGATAACGTGATGAATCTAACGAATCCTATGGATCTTGTAGTGCAGGTAGCTTTACCTGCGGCAGCAGGAGCGGCTGCAAGTAAATTTGTGGGCACTTATCAACCAAATCCGAACGTGGCACCTCGCAGTTTTCGTCCTCTTACAGCTGCAATTTATTGTGGAGCTTTTTCGCTTTTTACAAAGCTTACCTTCGATGGCGGATGTAGAGTGAGTCAGTATTTTTCAATCCGAGATACATTTGAAGTATTTGGCAGTGCAACAGCACTTCTTGCGCTCGGTGCAGGTGTTTGTGTAGGTGTCACAAGACACATTATTGCACGCGACCTTACTGCCACGATCACAGGCGAAACCGTCGATTTTCCCAATGCTACAAAGATCTCCTTTTTCTCATCTTTATTTTTTTGATTTTATAGATTTGGATCTTTGCTCGTGTCAAATGGGGGCAAAATGCCCCCACGGTTACTGCATGTATTTGGATGCCGCATGATAAACTGCGGAAAATACTCCAGTTGCTACGGCTTTCGCAGGGCCGCCTCTCATGAGCTGACCTGCTGATTCTACCTTAAGCCCATTTTGCCAGCGCGTAAGGCATGTGTTTGCAGGATGTCCACATAAACTGCCTAAGGCACCGCTTATAAAACTTGAGCCAGTTTCTACAGCAGCATTGTCGCCAAACTGCTCTTTTGCTAAACTATTGATATGCTTTGCTGCACTAAGTCCCATAACAAAAGCTGTCTCTTGACAAGATATCGCGCCAAACTGGCGCGGAGTCAAGTTTCTAAGAGACGTCATGGGGCTATGCCCTGCTGCTTGGCCATTAAATACTGCGATTCCTGGGCTTGATACAAGCCCTACTGTTAAAGAGCTTGCGGCTGTCGAAAAAAACCCTTGATCTCTTCCTACAAGTTCCTGGATTTTTTCCTCAGCTGCTTTTTGAACCATCATCTGCATGCCAACCAATGTAGCAACAGTTGGCGCAAGTGAAGCTCCTCCGCGAACTGCTTCTTGAAAGCCCACTTTAGGTATAGGCTGTCCAAGCTGCTGCGCAGTTTTTACTCGAAAGCCATAGTAGGCGGGAACAATTGCAGCGCCTGCAGCTAAAGGTTCCCTAAGCCAACTTGGCAATTCATTTGATATATTTTGTGATGACATAATATCCTCGTTTATTGTTTGTTATTAAATAGACTTTTAAGCTCATTACAAAGAGCTTCTATAAAGTCGTTTTTTGTTTTAAAATCTAAAAGATCGAGAGAAAGATAGGGGTTATAATCCTCAAGTTCCATTAGAAGGAGCCGGCCATCCGGCATGCGGCAGCAATCGACTCGCTGCAGGCCTGTCCTGCAGCTATTCCAGTCGATAAACTGCTTGGCAAATCTGACATCCTCACTTGTCGCTGGGTAGCGGCTAAGCTCCCAGCGACAGGTTGGATCTTTTGTGTAGAGCGCATAGTGAAAGTCCTTACCTATGAAGTAAAAAGATACCTCGTAGGAAAAGTCTAAAAGCGGCTGCAACACCATGTTGTCATAGTGTTCTTTAAGCTCATCTGCTTTCAGTACTTGCATCCCGCAGGAATCTGCTCCATCGAGAGGCTTTAGCAAGTAGGTTTCTTGATAGCCGTAAGCAAAAGCTTCTTTCTTTGATGAAAAGCTTGGCACTACGCCATATCCATCTCTATAGAGCTCAAGAAGGTGCTTTTTTCCTTTTAGATCTCCTTTGCCGAGAAGATCGTTAAAAAGAAGGAGGTCATCTCGATTTGAAAGCGCCTGCAGATACTTTTTATGCAGCATTTGAGGGCCTGTATTTCGAAGCAGGACAAGATCAACATGATCGAGAAGATGAAAGGCATCTTCTATGTGAGCGGTTGCAACATGGAACTCTTTTCTTAGTAGCCTGCTGAGCTCCAAATCTTCACGAAAGTATTCGCGACCTTTTGCCTCATAATAAAAATCTGTAACTAACAAAACTGAAAGTTTCTTTTTCATAAATTTCCTTAAAGTGATTAAAATAAAAAAACCGCACTCTTTGGGGAGTGCGGTTTTGGACTAACATCTGTTTTTTTATACAAACAGCTACATAGGCCCGCCCCTCCCAGTTTGGTGGGTGACTTGAATGACGAGGACTAGAATGTAGTTAACAACTTTAAAATTCATAAAATTTTTGTATAAAATAAAAAAAACCGCATTTCCCTTAAGGAAGATGCGGTTTTGAACCCTGTTTATATTTAGCAATAGCTACCTATATAGGTCCCGCACCTCCATTGGTGTGGATCATAATTAGGACGACATTGACTGTAATCATATTGCTAAACATGTGAAGAACTTTACTATATCTACTATTTTAGATCAACTAACTTTGCAACTCTTTGTGCGTTTTCATCTTTCTTTGACTCTTTTTCAAGTCTCGAAAGCAGGTCTAGAACTATCTCTGGATGAAGCTTTGTGTTATCTCGGTGATCGTTAAGAATTTGTACATAGCGCCTATAGGACGCAGCAAATTCTTGATCATCTTTTATACGGAAAATGCTGCGGGCAAAATGTTTTGCAGTTGCATAGGGCTCCTTCGCAAACGGCTTTCCGCAGAGCATGGCAAAGAAGGTTGGATCTTCGAAGAGCTCTTTTGTTTTTCTTGTATAGCCAAGCTTTCGCTCTTCATGTTCATCGATTGTGACTTTATGCTTTTGAAAAAAGTCATCAGCTTCTGCTATAGACATTGGCTGCGCATTTTGATAAGCTGAGCGGCATTTCCACGCTAAGCGAAGCCAAGTAGGCGATCCGCTCGAAAATTGCATGTAGTCTGGTTTTGGATCTGGGGTCTTTATTGTATCTTCGCGAAGGCGATCAATTGAGCTAAGATACTCTGGCAAAAGTCTTCTAATTTTATCTTCTGGGCAGCTAAACAGGCCGGCTGCAAGGGCATCCTCGCCAGTTGATAATTTGGTAATTGCCTCTTTAAGTTCGCCATTACCAAAATAGGTCATAAAATATGAATAATCTAGTGCTTGCATAATATCTCCTAAATAGTTATTTATTATACCTTTTTGCAATTGAATTTGTATATGTATTTGTATAAGGGGTGAATATGCGAGTAGCTATTGTTGGTTTTGGGTATATGGGGCAAATGTATGCTGATTTGATAAAAGCCGAAAACTGGGAACTTGTCGGTGTACATGATACTGATAATAGCAAGTTCAACTCTGACAAATTTTTTGAAAATCGGATGGAACTTATTTCGCATCCCGACGTAGAAGCTGTTATCATTTGCACTCCTCATAACGAGCATTTGCCAATTCTTAAAGAGTGCTTAAAACAGAAAAAGCATGTGCTTTTAGAAAAGCCAATGGGAACTACGATTGAAGAAACTGAAAAAATCTACAAAAAAATTCAAAAATATAAAGCGACTTCGCAGGTACTCGTCAATATTACGCACTGTTTTTATGACAACATCCAGAAGGCAAAAGAGCTCTTGGGCGGTTGCGATGTTACGAAAATATCTGCAATTTATGACTCTGTAGTATTTCCAATAAAAGAACAAGAGCGCGATTGGTGGCTTTTTAAAAAAGAAAGTGTTGGCCATGGAGTTTTGCTTACGAATGGCTGTCATTTACTTGCGAGAATTTTACATCTGTTCTCGGAACATGCACCCTCATTTGAAGTAGTAGGAGGAATCTCGAGCAATCTTATTCGTCTCGGTAGCATCGATGATGCGATGGCGCATCTTAGGCTTCATCTTGTGCTCGATGGTGTAAAAAAAATACCCGTTACAATCTTTGCAAATTGGCCAATGGCAAAAAGTACTGATGAACCTATAACAGAATCGATGGAAGTGCATACTGCAGATGGGAGAGTCCATATTCAAGCATGGAATGAAGTAAAAATGTATTCCAATCCAGAAGATGTAATCAGTAAAGCTGTACCCTATACAAGAGATACAATAGGACAGGAGATCTCAAAGGGGGTAAAAAATGTACTCAAGGCATTTCAGGATGCTCTTCGTAATAAAAAAAATGAAATCCACCCCTCTGTTGCGTATACCTATCAAGCTGAAGTAGTCATTTCCAAATTTTATGCACATTTTACTGCAAATGCCCGTGATTCTCAAACTCATTCACGTTTAGTAGAGTCTCTTGATTGCGCTCTGTAGGGCGTTTATTTCCAATACGTGAAGAGAGGCCCGCTTGCTCCAAAAACTGGGTCTGTTTCGGGAAGGGCTACTTCACTGATCGCTTTTTTGACTTGCTCATATTCAGATTTTTTGCCCTCGTGCATGTCGTAGGGGACATTCGTGGGATAGGAGCCAACAGATATAAAATCATCTGAGGAGCCAATATTTTTGTGTGCGACTCCTGCTGGAATGAGAAGTAGGTCGCAAGCTTCAATATGAATCACAGTGCCTCCCGGTCCGCCGATCTCTACATCGCAGCTGCCTTTTGCGATTCCAAGGGCTTCATGGGTGTTGCTATGAAAGTGATGAAAATCGTAGATGCTGTCTATCCAGCCCTGGATCCAACCATTTGAAGCAAAAATCGCAAGTATCTTATGAGGGTCTGGATCTGTAAAGACATTCTTATAATGGAGGAGCGGGAATCGTTCATTATTCGGGAAAAAGTCATTAGGGGTGATCTTTTTTGCAACTAGTACAGGCATGCTGAGCTCCTTAACCCTTATTTATCAAAAAGTAATTGAAATATATTATTAAATCAATTATTATTTCTTTTAATTTATTCTAAAGGAGTATTATGTCAGTTCCATTAGTATCTCGAGGAGCAGTTCCTCCACCTACTTTACAACCAAATGATCAAAATCATCGTCAAAATATCGCCTTTCCAGATCAACCTGTTGCAATTCCAAATGATAGAATACGAAAATTTACAGTTGCTGCAGAACAAAGGGCTTTTTCGGAGGGACTTGCTGAACTAAAGAGTCTTATAGGAAATAAGAGCTGGTCTATAGCCTTTCAGCTATCAAAACAGCTTTTCGAGCGCTATCTTACTACTGCCACACTTGATGAAAAAATAAAGCTTATTGAGTTATTTGAAAAAATAGCTAAAAAAGGAAAGAATGTACTTGGAACAGATTTTTATGCATTCCTTCGCGCGGCCATTACAGCTGATATTGAATGCATAGACAACCATGATCCAGAACAAGTTATCTCGGGTTATAAAGAAGCTGCAGATCTTGGTAATCGCAAAGCTATGTACTTTCTTGGCAGATACTATGCACGAATAGAGCGCTATGATGATGCTTTCCATCAATTTCTTGCCTGCGCAACACGTTTTCCGGATTATGTAGAAGCTGTGAAAGAAGTAGCTATCTACTATCATCAAGGCGGAGATCTTGAACCAATTGATCTTAAACGAGCTGAAGAGTACTACAGAAAAGCGATCATGCTTGGGTGTAAAGATTCTCCATGCAATCTTGCAGGAATGTTAGAGTCTCAGCGCGTACATTCAGATGGTCGGCGAGCAGAAATTATTACTTTGTATAGTCTAGCAAAAGCTCGCGGATCATCAGATGCTGCCTTTAACCTTGGTGTTATCTACCAAACTGGCTGGTATAGAACATCGGAAGATGGCCAAAAATGTTACTCTGAGCAGTACGTAAACTATGATGAAGCAGAAGTAAACTTTCGAATAGCATACGCCGGTGAAATGAGCGATGTCAATGCAGCAGGTGTTGCGGAGATACTTTTTGATTATAAAGCAAAGCTTACTGCTGAGCGATGGGAAGAAATGCAAGCTCTTATCGCGCGCATTCAAGCAAATGGCTCGAATGAAGCAGATGAATTGATCGAAAAAATAGAGGCCCAAGGCGCGGTCATTGACTTGCAGATTTTAGCAGATGCCGCAGAGATCCATTCCTCAACGAATAGCCGTGAAGTACTTAATAAGCTTGCGCTTACCTATTTTACTAATAAAGCTTACCCGTGGGAGAAAAATGCATGACAACTGTGGTAGTTAAAGTTAATGTAGGCGGAGAGTCATTTTCATTTGCTGAGAGCACACTCAAGTTTGGCCATAATAAAGGTTCAGTGCTTGAAAGAGCTGTAAGCGGAGTCTATGACAATACAAAAGAGTTGTTTCTCGATGTTGATCCGGCTATCTTTCAAAAATACTGCGCGCCATTTATTAGGTACAAACTATGGCCAATAAAAAAAGATTTTGCATCTGTATCAGAAGTAAATCATGCTATCAGAGCCTGTAATAGCATAGGACTTCATGCCTTAGCAGACTCAATTAGAGAAACATGCAAAGAATATGTAAAACAATACTTTTATATTAAAGCAACTTCTCCTGGGCATAGCCTAGAGCTAGAAGTTTATTCAAGCGATACATTTGGTCAATTGCGAGCGCGGTTCAAAACGGCAATAGAGGCTCATAACAGCCAAAATCCTCTAAGTAATAAAGATACTGATAAATACTGGTTCTGGTTTGAGCCAATCCCGGATAGTGTCCATTTTGTTGTGAATGGCGTACACGTAGTGGACGATGAAGAGCTGCTTTCAGACTACAGCTTTAACGACACAACTAAAATCACGCTAGAGGATTACTAACCCGCAGAACTCTTTAAAAATTTATATGCAGATTCCCAGGGACAGAAAGAAGCTTTGATGTGCTCTCAAATGGCTAGGGGATCTTCCGCGAAGCACTCTGTGAGTCTGTGTTTCAGTTGTGTTCAATCTTAATGAGAGAAGTGGCCCATAAGCTCGGCTTGAGCAAGGATGTGGCCGTGCATTGCCGTTTCGACTTCCATCTTTTTTGCTTTTGCGTTTAACGGAAGCGGTATGTCCAGGGCGTAGAGTTTGAAAAAATAGCGATGTGGTTTTGAGCCTTTGGGAGGCGACGGGCCATTGTAGCCTGTTTTGCCAAAGCTATTTAGGCCTTGGATTGCGCCATTGGGGAGGATTTCTCTGTTGAAGATGCCCTCAGGGAGTTCTACTGTGTCTGGAGGGAGATTAAATAACACCCAGTGATCCCAAGTGCCAGCTGGTGCATCTGGATCGTCTACGATAAGGACTAAGCTCTTTGTGTTTGGCGGTATATTGTTAAAAAATAGAGGAGGGGAGAGATCCTTGCCATCGGAGGTATAGCGGATAGGAATAGTATCGCCCTCAGCAAAGGCAGAGCTTTCTATCTCAAGTGCCATAAGAGATCCTCCAATAATGGAAAGTGAAATGCATAGTGCTTTTAGCATAGTTTTGAGGCCTTTATTGCCATAAAAAGTGGAAATTCCTTGCGAGCTCTATTTTCCCAGCGGGCCGCTTTTCCTTCGCTTACCTTATCAGAACACCACTCTTCCATAGCTTCTACCACAAAGCTCGCTTTTTGTAAAAAAGCAAAGTAATCAGAAAGGGGATGGTGAAAAGAAACTGTGGAGACAGAACCTTCTTGTCCTGGATTTGTTACGATTGGAATTTCTTGTTTGCTCATGTAGCAGTTAAGGCGCCTATACTGCATCTTTTGCTGCTCATCAAAGCCCCACGATGACTGCCTCGGAATCCTAAAGCAAGGGTGGTTTAAGATAAGCACAAGTGTTCCCCCAGGCAAAAGATGCTTTGATGCGTTCAGGAGAACTGCTTCAGGATCTGCCATATTTTGCAGCGCTAATATACATGCAGCGTGGGAAAACTTTGCCTCTTTTGCAAGTGGAAGTGGTTTGGTAAGATCTGCAAAAATAAACTTGCGATCTTTGTGACGAGTTTTTGCTTTTTGAAGAAGAAATTTTGCTGCGTCGAGGCCGACATATTCTACCTCTTTTGCGATTGCTCCGGCGAGCACGCCTTGTCCGCATCCTAGATCGAGTAAAGAAGATTCTTTAGTTAAACCAAGCAGCTTGAGCGTACCTGGAAGAATGATTTGCTTATGGTAGTAACTTCCTAAATCGCCAACGATTTGGTCATACCAATTACCAACTTTTTGCCATGAGGTCTCTTTTTTCATAAAAGCTATGGTAACATAAACATTCCTTGTTGTATACACACAAACAAGCTAAGTCTTGAACTTGTTTGTGTATAAACGAGGAAATGAGTTAACATAGAGTACTATGATCGAAGATACACCGGTAGCAAAAGCGCTAAAAGAAATTCTAGACACACAATCGTTTGATAAGCTTGGTACCTTTACAGATGTATCTGCTTGGACAACGCTTACAATAGACGAAAAAAATTTGCTTGCTAAACTCTTTGTTATGGCGGCAGAGAATGAGCTAAAGCGCTCTAAAAGCGACGAAGCTATTCAATCTGCAAAGAAATCTTTTCACATTGCTTCGACACTTGCTC
Organism: uncultured bacterium; assembly: GCA_964462925.1. Taxonomy (GTDB): domain Bacteria; phylum Chlamydiota; class Chlamydiia; order Chlamydiales; family FEN-1388; genus SZAS-7. The sequence continues at coordinate 30,449 of CAYWZU010000017.1, read as the reverse complement.
CAGAAGATGCTGAAGTCTGGTATAGGCGCGGTCTTGCATTTGCACTTGTCGATCAATTAGATCTTTTGGAAGAAAGCTCAATTTGTTTAAAGAAAGCGACTGATCTCAATAAAAAATTCTTTGATGCATGGTATGCGTGGGGTAATGTTCTTGTGCGCCGCGGGATGCACACAAAAGAGCCTGCATTTTTCTCGCAAGCTGAAGAAAAGTTTTTAGAAGCAGTGCAGTATTTAGACGATCCCAAAAAGCATCTCGATTTTTACTGGCATTTCGGCCTTGCCTACTTCATGATTGGCCGCTATTCGGGAGAAGCTGGAGATACCCATAAAGCAATTAGCTGTTACAGAAAGGCAAAAGAGCTTGGCTTAGAGCGCGAACATTTTTATAATGATTTTGCAAATGCGCTTGTAGAGCTTTCACTTCTTATTAATTCTAGCGATTTAATGTTTGAAGCCATTGAACTCTACCTCTACTCACTCGACAATAACGATAAATCCAAAAATAGCCCGAAGGATCTTGCTGTCCGCTACTGCAATCTTGGCGCATGTTATCAGTATTTATTTGAAGTGCATCACGAAGAGACCTACTTTAAGCAGGCTGAAGAATGCTTTACAGAGGCGACAGAACTCCAGCCTGATTTTGGCAATGCTTGGGCATTCTGGGGCTATATGCTTCTTTATGCAGCAAAGCTCTGGCAAGATGTAAACTATCTTGAAGGCTGCATGCAAAAACTAAGCCTCATACAGGATTTTGCAAAAGATAAGCCGCTTGTCCTTGCACGCATGGCAGAGGCCTATTCGCTGTATGGCGGCAATGAAGAGGATTTAAAGTTTCTTACAGATGCTCAAGAAATTGCTGAGCGAGGTACTATTGAAGGGTCTGAAGTGCCATACACTTGGGCTAGCCTTGCGCTTGCAAACCTAGAGCTTGGCCGCTACTTTGCTGAAGAGGGCTACTATATACTTGCTAAGGAAAATGCCGAAAAAGCACTTTCTCTCAATAACAGAATTGGCATATCTTGGCATGTGCTTGCTGTATCTAAATTTTCTCTTGGAGAAATTGATGGCAATATACAGCTTATGCATGAAGCAACTCTCGCCTTTGAGCAGGCCTCAAAGACAGATGTAGGCCGTTTTGGCTATATGTGGAATGACTGGGGTATTGCACTTTTAAATCTTGCAGATATCACCCGCGAGAAAAAGTTTGTGCAAGATGCTATCGAAAAATTTGAGCAGGCGATTTTGCTGCATGAGCAGGTAAATCCTGTCTGGCTTATCAACTACGGCTCTGCACTTGATTTTTGGGGAGATATTAGCGATGAAGACGGCTGCTACGAGCGAGCTATCGAAGTGCTCCAGCATGCCTTAGAACTTGATCCAACCAACATGCATGCCCGCTATCACCTAGGACTTGCACTCTGCCACCAAGGCGAGCTTGCAAGCGATCTTACCTACCTGCAAAAAGGCATAGAGCAACTCCAGATGCTTATCCGAGAAGATATGGAAGACGAAATAGCCTGGGCAGATCTTGGCATGGCCTACATGAACGTTGCAGACCTTACTCAAGATGCACAAGTTAAAGATCAGCTCTACGAGCTTGCTGAGCAACATTTTTTGCAAGCAATAGCTCTCGGCAGCGAAGCTGTCTTTTACAGCCTTGCGTGCCTCTATTCTCTGCAAGAAAATGGGCCTGAAGCTTTTCACTTCTTCGTAAAAGCATTTGAGAGCAATACTTTGCCCCCAATCTCCGAAGTCCTCGAAGATCGCTGGCTTGAATATTTACGCTCCACCCCAAACTTTCAGCAGTACTTAGGCCTAAAGTAATATTGGAAAAAATACCAAGGTTTCCAATGTGAGCTTGAAAACAGCCTGAAGCCCGTGTGTGTAACGCTATGAAACGCAGGGGTAACTCACTGTAAAAACGAGTTTTAATTTCCA
>CAYWZU010000017.1:0-28412 GCA_964462925.1 uncultured bacterium | reverse complement strand
GCGGCAGCTGGAAAACAGCTTCTAGCCCCGCGTGCAATGCAATGAAACGCGGGGTGTTTTGTGGAATAGGGCGAGCAATATGAGGTTATAGTAATTTCCAGCGGCAGCTGGAAAACAGCTTCTAGCCCCGCGTGCAATGCAATGAAACGCGGGGTCAACAAATTGCACAAATGTAGTAAGCAGTGGTAACTGCGAAACAAACAGGGTTAGTCGAAAATAAACCTGGAATCGTATTTTAAATTATGCCTCTCTAAGAAGATGCGGTATTCCTCTTCAAAGGATATTGTAGCATGGTGCTCTGGCTGATTTTCTATGTACTGTTTCACTTTCTCTAATGCAGAGTAGCTGACCGAGTAAGAGGCAAAACCCTTTTGCCATGCAAAATCTTTTAGTGATGGGAAATTTTTATGTATCCAAAGAGAAGAGGATGCCTTTACATCTCGTATTACTTCCGAGTATCTATCAAGATTTTTAATTTCAACAAGTAAATGAACATGCTCTTGCATACCACCAATTTCTAGAAGTTCTGCATGGTTATTTCTGAGAATTCCAAATATATATGCATACAGTTTGGGTTGCAGTTCTATGTTGATGAGTGGTTTACGGCCCTTTGTAGACCAAATCCAATGAAAGTAGTGAACCTTGTAGGAATGCGCCATTTCAGCTGGACACCTTTATGAAACAATAATTCATAACACGTAAGAAAAATTTATGCAATAGGTGTTGGGAACCAAATCTTCAGTTTCGCAGTTGCCACTGCTCACTACATTTGTGCAATTTGTTGACCCCGCGTTTCATTGCATTGCACGCGGGGCTAGAAGCTGTTTTCCAGCTGCTGCTGGAAAAATGGTGAAGTGCTGTTAGTCGCTTGTCATGGCGGATTTTGCTTCTTGGTCTGAGAGGATGTGGGTGAAGGTGGAGTTTGAAAATTGGTAGTTTGCGATTTTTGGGTCAAAGGCCTTTTTTTTCGCATCTGAATAGCTGTAGCGAAGGCCGATAAAGGGGACGCCTTTTTCTTGTGCCACGGCTTCAACATCTTGCAGGTGAGTTGCTTTGTCGTTTATAAAGACGATTCGCTTTGCTGTGTAGCCGATTTTATCGAGGAGCAGAAAGAGCGCCTCTCCTTTGGGACAGCCTGATGTAAAGAGTATTCCACTTCTATAGAGGGCAGTGTGGCCGCTCACATTTACGCATTCATCTGTTTTGTGTGGTGATGTTTTAGAAAGATCAATATTGTTATCTCTTAGCTGCTGCTTAGTCCTCGTTGCAAGAGCAAGACCTTGTGTTGAGAGGCCCATAACTGTATAGCCATCACTTTGCATTGCACCTACAATGGAATCGGTGCCATTTTCAACAATTTGCATGCGTGTTAAATGGCGAACGGCCTCCCATTCAGCAAGCGAGCGCTCAAGGGAGTCTTGTTTAGATAATCCTGTCTCTTGCCAGTGAGCAAGCCTTGTCATAAACCATTCGTCACAGCCAAGCATCTGCTCTGTAATTAAGAGCGTATCATCAATATCAAGAATCACAAGTGTATCTTTAGTGATATGTTTTTGAAGGTCACAAAAATGAGCAGTTTCGATAATCTCTGCCTGCATAGAGCATAGGCTTGCGAGACAAATACAAAGAGAGGTAAGGGTTTTTTTCATAAAAGTCCATGTTTTGAATAGGTATTGATACCTGGATCACATTCGCAGCAGATATCTTGCAAAAGACTATACAAAACAGGCTATAACTACACAAGAGCTCGCATTATCTACTTGGTTGAGGAGCGTGGCTTTCAATCGGTGGATGTTGAAGTGGGGTGTGCTGCATGGGTACATGCTGCTGAGGCACTTTTTGTGGAGCAGGAGATGGTGCTACTTGCGGCTCTGTATGTGGTAGCGGGGCTTGCTGCACATTTTGCTGTGGACCTTGACTGATATTTGCAAGTATTAATCCTAGTGACAGGCAACTCAAAGTTGCAATTGAGCTTTTATTCATAATTTTCTCCTTTATTTATAATTAGTTTAAATTGCTATATTGTACAATACTAAAAGTAAACCGATCTTTGACAAATAATTAGTTTAATGGTAGTTTAAGTGTGAAGGCCAAAAACAGTATAAAAAGCATAACTTCTTGATTAGGAGGTCCCTATGCATAAAGGTGTAAAAAAAGCCCACACAGCCGTAAAAGAAGCGCACACAGCAGTAAAAGCAGCGGTTCATAACGGCAAAAAACGTACAAAATCTCTCAGACGTTCTCTTTTTAGCAAACGTCAGATGGAAGGCGCAGTTAAGTCTCCATATTCTTATTTAGCCCTTTTTCTTGTGCTCTGCGTTGGAATTTTTTTAAAAAATCGCTAAGAGTAGAGTCGCACTAGTCAGTAGTTGTATCAGCAAAAGAAAACTCGAGGCAGGTAAACTGCCTCATGTTTTTTTCCTACTGCTCAGGAGCTTTTGGTTTCTTTACCCAGATCATTGCAATTGTGTGGGTAAAACTTGGCGGGTTCCCTTCTGCATCCAGCCATTCATCATTTCCTGATACAACAGGTCTATAACGAATTTGGTAGAGGCCTGGCTCTTGTGGAGCAGTGAGCGTAAATGTTTCCTTTTGCTCTGGGTTGCCTGATATTGAAAAAGAGGCTTCAGGACGAGCATCTTTAATACCTACTAAAACCTTTTTGAGCTTTAGATTTTTCATCTTTTCTTGGTCGATAGAGACTGTAGCTGTAAAGGCTATTTTTTCACCAGGCTGTACAGCTGCAGCTCGAGTTTGTCCATTTACAGTAACATCTGAGAATGATACAGGACCGAAGGTAGTTGCATTGTGATAGGCACCTTTCCAGTCATAATCTTGTAGCGCTTTAGTCATTTCTTCAACTTTATCGCCTGCCTTATCTAGCGCAGCCTTTAATTTGTCTAAAGAGCTTTCGTCTGTATAGGCAAACGAAGAAGCAGTAAGAGCAAATGCGAGTACGTACTTTATGAGTTTCATTTTTCTATTCCTTATGTTTCGCTTGTTTCATCTTTATCATCATCGGTAACACGCTGTTTCGCAGGTGCTTGAGTAGGATTAGAAGCTGCATATAGTGAAAGATTTAGTACTGCAAAAAGTGACAATACGAGAATTTTTTTCATAAATTTCCCTTTGGTTATATATGTATATCAAATACAAAGTTTGTATTTTCTCTACAAGGGAAACCTAAAAAACTTTTCGCCTAGCCCTTTGGGGCATAAATTCTATTTTTGATGGGGTTCTGAGGTCTATACCGGGAGAGGTAATTTCTGATGAAATAATCCTTTTTTTCTCCAAAAAGATAGCCCCAATTTGTCTAAAATGCTCTGTCAGCATTCTTCGTCCATGTAGAGATTTAAGAAAACGTCCTGTTTCCCTCACACGCTTATCAACAGGGAGGCGCCCTTTTGCTTCAGGACCTCTTGCAAGATGGATTGCTGCGCATGCTTTAACATTTGCCCCAAGAAGCATAAGCTGCTTTGAATGTTCCTTTGGTCCCCTGTCGACGCATACTATACAGCTTCTCCCAATGAGAATTTCCCTTTTTTTCCCGGGAATAATGGCATTTGTAGCCGCTTCCAGTTCCCTATAGCGTATAATATCGCTATGTACAAGCTCCCAAGTTGCTTGAGTCTTAAAAGTACCTTCAATTTGGCGATCATTTTTTATAACGTTATATGCGCTTTTAACAATATTCGTAAGAACTTCTTTCCATTTTTCTTTTTCATTTGCTGGAAAATAGTAATTAGAATCGCCAGTTGTTTTGGTTAAGGTAAAGCTCTGTTCAGAAAGAAGAACTTTTAGCATCGAGTCAGGAAGCTCATCATCAAAAGGAAGATCTGCTAATCCATCTGCATTGAGCGTAACAGCATGAAACACGGTGGGAAAACGCTCATTCAGGTTCATGATAGCTTCAGTTTGATTTCTTTCATTGCCTTCATATCTGCTTTGAAGGTTGGTATAGACATAAAACGTAGTTGGATAGGGATCATTATCTATATTGCTGTGCTGTCTGTTTTCCAAAGCTTGCAGGATGGCTAAAAATTCAGGAATAATAGCTTCACCTTTGGTAGGAGAGGCGTGCATAACAACACGCATATCTACGGTAGATCCCGTATTATCTGAGAAGCGTTCTGTATATACGTGGCTTGGAAGGTTGCCTAAAGTCCGGTAGTCCTTTGGATCCTTAGGAGTGGCAAAAAATAATTCATTAAGTTCCTTGGCAACGAGATTCGTTGTTCTTGCACAGGAAATTTTTGCCATAATGCAGTTTAAAAATGTGGAAAAAACCTTGCCAAGCTTTTCTATGGACGTTCTAAAACCAGGAGGGGGATCGTTTACTAAAAAGCCAGACTCAGCAGCTGTTAATCGCGAGGTAGTAAGCACATCTGAAAAACTATCGCTTCTTTTAAAATGTGATGCTTTCTGTATTGCATCTCCAAGGAAGTGGTAAGAGCGGACAGATTCTGTATGTGCATGAGCGCCAATCGCAAGACTATGTAAACGTCTGATAATACTGTTTGTTTCATCACAGCGCATGAGTCCATAAACTGGATGCTCGAGAAGCTCTCGGAAATTAGACCAAATCGCTTTTGCATGTGTCTCAGGGTCATGAGTGCCTGAATGTGATGCGCGCTCTATGAGGGAAACAAGGTCCAGAAATTTTTCTTCAAAGGCACTGTACTGCTCTACAAAAGAATATTTTCCCTCAAAACAGCAATGTAATTCAAAAAGAAGTTCATGTGCATGCATAGAGAGGGCACGCTGGAGGCCATGTTTTGATAAAAACTCTTCTACTGATTCGGTTTGTAAAAGCTCCTCCATAAGCTGATCATCAGCTTTTCCAAGGATCCTTTCTAGGCGCATTTTTAAGTACGCTTTCGCAGGCTTTGGAATTTCGATCTCATCGGGAAGAGGACCAAAAGCCTTTATAATGGCATCGAGGGTCATCTGCCATTCTAGCTTTTTTGCCTCTACTTTTGCTTCGTTCAGTTCTTCTACTGGCGTGATTATCCTGGGAGATTCTTCCCCTTTAATAGGGGAATGTTCAGGATTTCGAGGAGGGAGAGCGGAAAGCGCAACTTCTTCAACGCTGCCTTTTTCTGCAACAGGTGCTGACTGATCCAGATATGCACTAAAAAAGCGGACAACCTGAACTACCATCGGATCTCCCTCCATGCTATTTACCCCTTGCGCTTGCGATCAATCTCCGAGAGGTGTCTCTTTCGCATACGTATTTGGGCGGGTGTAACTTCGACAAGCTCATCGTCTTGGATGTAATCCATAGCTTGCTCGAGTGTAAACCTTCTAGGCGGTGTGAGGATGATATTTTCGTCGCTTCCTGATGCTCGTACGTTTGTAAGATGCTTTTCTTTAGTTATGTTTACAACGAGGTCATTATCGCGGGAATGCTCACCGACGATCATGCCTTCATAAATCTCATCGCCTGGATTGACAAAGAGAAAACCTCTTTCCTGAAGCTGGAATGCAGCGTAAGGAGTTGATTTTCCTGGGCAGCTTGAGATCATTACACCAAGTTTTCTGCCCGCAATCGGTCCTGCTACTGGTAGATAGTCTTCAAATATTGATGTGAGGATGCCAAGACCGCGGGTTTCGGTAAGAAACTGGCTTCTATAGCCCATAAGACCGCGAGTTGGTATGATAAACTGCATCCGTGTGATGCCCTCTGGTGTAGTAGAAAGCGCCTGCATTTCGCCGCGTCTTCTTGAGAGCTCTTCGATGACAGTGCCGGCATATTCTTCTGGAACTTCAACAGTAGCTCGCTCAAAAGGCTCAAGTTTTTGTCCATTTTCTTCTTTGACGATAACGCGAGGCTTAGAGATGCTCATCTCATAGCCTTCTCGGCGCATTGCTTCGATAAGAACAGCTAGGTGAAGCTCTCCGCGGCCAGATACTGTAATCACATCGTTATCAGAAAATTCAATCTTGAGAGAGATATTTGCTCGCTTTTCACGCTCGAGTCTATCCCTGATTTTATTCATCGTAACATGCTTTCCACTCTTTCCAGCAAATGGGCTAGAGTTTACAGTGAGATCGACAGAAACTGTCGGCTCATCTAGTTGAATTGGAGGAAGTGTGACTACTTTTACTGGATCGCAGATTGTGTCGCCAATTGTGACATCTGGCATGCCTGAAAGGATTAAAATATCGCCGGTATACCCTTCTTCAACTTCTCTTTTTTCAAGGCCGATGTGTCCTTCGATACGAGAGACTGTGCAGCGTTTTGCATTACCTGCACGATCAACGTGAAGAACCTGCTGACCTTTAGCAACTTTTCCGCAAAGGATTCGCCCGCATGCTTGTCTTCCTACATAGTCATCGTAGAAGATGCTTGATGCCTGCATCAAAAATGGTTCATTTTCATCACCAACTGGAGGCTGTACGTGCTCGACGATCATTTCAAAAAGAGGACGCATATCTTTTCGTTCATCGTCGATGTTTTTAATAGCAAAGCCTGTAAGGCCAGATGCATAGCAGTAATGGAAGTTAAGCTGCTCATCAGTTGCGCCAAGTTCTGTAAAAAGGTCAAAGGTAAGATCGACTGCTTTATCAGGTGTTGCAAATGGTCTATCGATCTTGTTTACGACGACGATAGGCTTTAGGCCCATCTTTAATGACTTTGAAAGCACAAAACGGGTCTGCGGCATAGGTCCCTCTTGCGCGTCGACTAGCAGAAGCACTGTACTTACCATTCCAAGTACGCGTTCCACTTCTGCAGAAAAGTCCGCGTGACCAGGAGTATCTATAATATTGATTTTGTAGTCTTCGAAAAAAACAGAGGTATGTTTTGCAAAGATGGTGATGCCGCGCTCTTTTTCTTGATCGTAGCTATCCATCACACGCTCGCCAACAGGCTGATTTTTTCGGAAAATATTTGACTGCTTGAGTAGGCTATCAAGAAGTGTAGTTTTACCGTGGTCAATGTGAGCCACGATGGCAACGTTGCGAATTAGATCTTTAGATTTCATGTTTGTCCGTTATAAAGGTGCAAAGAGTATAGCAAAAGCTTGCAATTTGGTTCAAGAAAGGGTATAACTATTACCGCGGAGGCAGTGAGAACACTGAGTCTATTAGAGATGCAGAGAATACTTTAAAAACTTCTTCTCAGTGTCTCTTCATTTTCTGTGATCTTGCTACCTCTATGGTGAATAATCCTCTTAAGAGATGCTCATGAATGATAATGATACGCAGAACCATGACACTCATCATGAGCAAGAATCATCAATTTTTGTCTCAACAAGCTCCCTCTTGGACTCTCCGACGAGTCAAATTAACGACCTTTTAGACCAAAAGCTCGAAGCTGCCTTCCACATGCCGACATCGCAGGTGATTTTGCATGATCTTGCAAAAATTGCTATAGAACATGACCCAATTGACCTTGCCTATGCTGTAACGAGGCTGCCGCTTAGCGTGCGCCATGTGGTCTATGATAATCTTCCTGATCTAGAAGCTAAAGTTATATTTATAATTAATGTTAGCACAAATTCACGTATCGCTATTTTTCGCAAGACATCAGACAACGAAATTGTCAAACTTGTTGATAAAATGGCACCAGATGATGCGGTCTATGTGCTCGAGGATCTTACTGATAGACGCTGCAGGCGGGTACTAGACCTTGTAGAGCCTGAAAAAGCAAAACGCATTCGCGAACTTCTTGGCCACGGGCTTCATTCTGCTGGCCGATTAATGACGAACGAATTTTTTGCTTTTCCTATGAGCTCTACAATTCGGCAGGTCGCAAGCCAAATTCGAGATAATCCCGGCATTGAACTTACCCAAAGTATCTTTGTTCTGAATGATGAAGGGGAGTTTGTTGGAATCGTACCTGCCCGAAACCTTATTGTGAATGCAAAGGACCTTCCTATCCGGCAGGTTATGCAGCCAATACTACATAAAATAGGCCCAGATGCTCCTCGCGACGAAGTTGTTGACCTCATGGAGCGCTATAGACTGCCCATTTTACCTGTCGTTGACCAAAATAATAAATTACTTGGCATCATCACAAACGAAGATATCGTAGAAGTTATGGAAGACATCGCAGATGAGACGATCGCAAGCATCGGCGGTACTGCAGAAGATGTAAAAGAAGATGATCCTATCTGGACCCGTTTTCTCCTTCGCGCTCCATGGCTTCTTGTAACCCTTTGCGCAGGTCTTGTCACTGCGACAGGACTTGCCCATTTTAATGGGTCACCCTGGTTTACTGTGGTGCCATTTTTTGTTCCTCTTATAACCGGTATGTCTGGCAATGTAGGGATACAGTGCTCTACGCTCTTTGTGCGCGGTATTGCTACTGGCGAAGTATCTTCAGGAAGAAAAAGGGAGATGGTAGCACGAGAAATTGCTATTGGCTCGCTTATTGGACTACTTTTTGGATTGCTTTGCGGGGTTGTGGTATTTCTTCTAAACCGCCTGGGAGCGCATCAAGTTGGCCATGACCCCGTTGTCGTGGGTGCAATTGTCAGCTGCGGCGTCTTTGGCGCCTGCATGACAGCTACGCTGCTTGGCAGTTTATCGCCTCTTTTCTTTGCCAGGGTGGGTGTAGATCCCGCTGTGGCCTCAGGGCCTATTGTGACAGCTTGCAATGATGTGCTGTCGACATTTATGTATTTTCTTGTAGCTAAACTGATTTATATGCTGGTTTACTAGGCAGCAGGAAAGACCAAAAGCACATAAGGGACATAAAGGACGATTGCATTTGTCCTTTATGTCCCTTATGTCCTTCTGGTCCTTTAAAAACCTCGCGAAGCTCTTATTTGCCAGCCTTAATGCTGTTGATAAACTTGATTACATCGCCAACAGTTTTGAGTTTTTCTGCAGTTTCGTCATTGATTTCAATTTCAAACTTTTCTTCGAGTGTCATAACGAGCTCTGTGAGGTCTAGAGAATCTGCATCGAGATCTTCAAAGAAAGATTTATCTGCTGTTACTTCGCTTGGATCACGGCCGAGCTGTTCTGCAACTATTGAAATGACTTCTTGTTCTAATGACATACTGTTTCCTTTTTTAAATGTTTCGGAGCATCTTAGCATAACTAAAAGGTATTTTGCAACGCTCTCTTTGGGCTATTATCAACCACCGAGACACTGAGACACTGAGAAGACAATAGAGAAAACAAAACATTTTTTCATTTTTTATTTTTTCTCTACTCTTGTCTCAACGTCTCGGTGTCCCTGTGGTAAAAATTGTTAGTGATTACATGACGAGGCCGCCGTCGACTACGATGACCTGCCCTGTGATGTAATCTGCAGCAGGGGAGGCGAGGAAGAGGCAGCTGGCTGCGATATCTTCTGGTCTTCCCATCCGGCCAAGCGGGATAAGCTTTACAGCTTCTTCGCGCTTTGCTTCTGAGATTTTTTCTGTCATGCTGGTTTCAATATAGCCTGGAGCTATGCAGTTTACTGTGATATTGCGAGAGGCAACTTCTTTTGCAAGCGACTTTGAAAAGCTAATGAGGGCGCCCTTTGACGCTGCATAGTTTGTCTGGCCAGCATTGCCCATTAGACCAACCACTGAGCTTATGTTAATCACTTTTCCGCGCTTTGCTTTCATGAAAGGACGCATCATGGCACGTGTAATATAAAAGCAGGAGGTGAGGTTAACAGTAAGTACCTGGTTCCAGTCCTCATCGCTCATGCGCATTAGGAGGCCATCTCGTGTGATGCCCGCATTGTTTACAAGTATATCGATCTTTTGAAATTTAGCGAGCGCGTCATCAATTGCTTTTTCAACCTGTTCTTTACTTGAAACATCAACCTGCATAAAGGTCACTTTGCCGCCTGATTCTTCTACAAGCTGCTCGCCGCGCTCTTTATTGGTTCCAAGAGCAATAACGTGTGCTCCAGCCTCTACAAAGGCTTTTGCGATTGCCTTGCCTATACCGGCAGTTGCGCCAGTTACAAATGCTACCTGATCTTTCAGTTGATTCATGAGTGGATCCTTAGATGTCATACTTTTGTCAAAAGGCTGGAGCCCCATGTAAGGCCTGCACCAAATGCAGTAAGGAGCAGATGCTCGCCTTTGTTCGGGCGTTGTTCTTCGTCTAGCTCAGCAAGGGCAATAGGTATCGTTGATGCTGAGGTGTTCCCATATTTATGTATGGTGCGGAGTGTGCGCTCCCATGGAATATTAAATCTTTTAGATATTGCTTCGATAATGCGAATGTTTGCCTGGTGGGGAATGAGCCAGCTGATATCATCTTCAGCAACGCCTGCGGCGTCTAAACATTCTTTTGCAGACATTTCCATACGGCGGACAGCATGTTTAAAGACCTCTTTTCCTGACATCTTCATAAAGTGTTCGCGAGAAGTATGAGTGTCAGAAGTAGCCGGCTTTCTAGATCCTCCGGCCGGGATTGATATGAGATCAGATTCACAGCCATCAGCGCCGAGGCAGATATGATTAACCTCATACCCAGAGCCAGCAGGCTGCACAAGGCACGCGCCGCTGCCATCGCCGAAGAGAATGCAGGTATTACGATCCTGGTAGTCAACAAAGGCTGAGTTTTTTTCTGATGCAATAATTAAGACATTTTTGAACATCTTGGATTCTACCCATCCCTTTGCAATAGAAAGGGCATACAGGAAGCCGCTGCAAGCTGCTTGTATATCTATGCAGCAGGCATTTTTGGCGCCTAATTTACTTTGGATAAGAGCTGCCGTAGAGGGAGTGAGATGATCGGGAGTCATTGTTGCGCAGATGATAGCGTCAACCTCACTTGGATCAAGCTTTGCCTTTGCAAGACATTTTGTAGCTGCATTTGCCCCCATACAAGAGGTAAATTCTTCATCATGGGCAAGTCGTCGCTCTTTAATGCCAGTGCGAGTGACAATCCATTCATCAGATGTCTCTACCATCTTTTCAAGGTCGCTATTTGAAAGCACCTTTTCGGGTAAATATGCGGCTATAGCCGTAATGACTGCGGGCACGTAACACCTATAATTTCTTGCCTCTAAATTTATAAAAGGCGCTACCAAAAATAACACATTTTCAGGTATATTCTCAATAAATATGCGCTATCCACAAAGACTCGAAAAATTATTTTCTTTACTTCAGAAGCTTCCTGGCGTTGGCAGGCGAACTGCAGAGCGGTATGCCTTCGACATCCTGCTTCATTGGAAAGAGAATAATTTACATGAACTTTCCCATGCTCTAAAAGATATAAAAAATGTTTTACTTTGCAGTGAATGCGGTTGCCTTGCGGACGATAATCTCTGCAATTTTTGCCAAAATCCATTGCGAAGACAGGATCTTCTTATGGTTGTAGGATCGCCAAAGGAAGTCTTTACACTAGAAAGCACCCGTGAGTTCTCAGGCCTTTATCATGTGCTTCCAACGCTACTATCGCCGCTTGATGGCCGAGGCGAAGAAAAACTCAATCTTGCCTCACTTTTTTCGCGAATAGAAAAAAAGGGGGTACGAGAACTTATCTTAGCATTAGATTCATCACTTGAAGGCGATGCTACGTGCCTCTTTTTAAAAGAAAAGCTTGCTAAGCTTGACCTCAAAGTATCGCGACTCGCATTTGGCATCCCGCTCGGAAGTGCGCTCGAATATGTCGATGGCGGCACCCTAGCAAGAGCCTTCGTCTCCAGATCTACTTTTTAATAACAAATGCGAGACCGAGACCGTGGTCGATGATTAACCTCTTTAGTTTATCCACCGGGCTCGGGCACGGTCTCGGTCTCGGTCGTGATAAAAGCTGCTTTTTTTAATTGCAATTATCGCTCGTATAGCCTAACTTCATAGACCAAAATACTAATACTCTGCCTATGCGAAAGCTATTTTTTATTCTCTCCGTCTCACTTGCATGCAAACTCTCTAGTGCTGAGAACGCACCGCACTATGAGGCTCTCCGCGTACAAAAAATCCAAGTAATCCTCGAACAAGAGGGATCGGAAAAACAAGACGACAAGCTCGCTTCTCGACTGAAGACAAAAGAGGGTGCAATCTTTTCCCAAGAGGAGTTTGACGAAGATCTTAAATCGCTTGCAAAAGAGTATGATCGCATCGATCCAAAGGTTGATGTCCATAACGGGACATTAGACATTACGCTGCACATCTGGGTAAAGCCTGAGATTAAGACAATCAGCTGGCATGGCAATCATGAGATGTCTCAAGATAAGCTCAATAAAGAGCTAGGGATTCGTCCAGGACAAGTTTTTGACCGGCAAACTTTCAATAAAGCTTTTAATAAGCTAAAGACGCTCTATCTGAAAAAGGGCTTTTTTGAAGCTGAACTAGACTATACCATTCACCCTGTAGCGCCAAATAACCAAGTCGACATTCACATTTCCATCAAAGAGGGCAGATTTGGCAAAATTGACAAAATCGCCTTTCACGGTGTTACAAAGCAAGAAAAGAAAGCGCTGCTTGAGCTTATTTTTACAAAGCCCTATAGCTTTTTCACAAGCTGGCTTACAGATGAGGGAACGCATAACCCGGAAATTTTAAGACATGACGAGCTTACAATTTTAAGCTTTCTTCAAAACGAAGGCTATGCAGATGCTAAAGTGCACATTAAAACTCTCGAGTCGCCAAAAAGCGATAGAATTATCATCGATGTAAACGTCGACAAGGGTACTCTATATCACGTCTCAGATATTTCCATAACAGGAAATAAGCTGTTTACCAAAGAGCAGATACTTGAAAAGATCCCTACAAAAGAAAAAGGCGTCTATTCCCCAGAAAAGCTTAGACAATCTGTAAGTGCCATAAAAGACATGTATGGTGCAAAGGGCTATATTGACGCACAGATTATTCCTGAAAGCATTTTGTCGGAGGACAACAAGGAATATGCTGTGAACTTCCAGATTGAGGAAGGTGCACGCTATCGTATAGGCCTTGTAAAGGTGTTTGGAAATCAAAGAACTGACACCCCGGTGATCCTTCATGAAGTGCTCTTGACACCTGGCGAAGTTTTCGATAGCACGCTCCTGCAAAAATCTGAAGAGCGCCTAAGAAACATCGGCTACTTTAAGAACGTCAACATCTATGCCGTAAAATCAACAAGAGGTGATCAGAAAGCAAACTTTAGAGATGTTTATGTGGAAGTTGAGGAAAATCCAAATACCGCATCCTTAAACTTCTTTTTGACCTTTAACTCTACTGAAAAGCTCTCTGGCGGCGTATCTGCAAGCGAGTCGAACTTTAACTCAAAAGGCCTTCTCACACTTCCTAGCAAAGGTCTAAAAGGCCTGAGGGGAGGCGGTGAATATTTAAGCGCAAATGTTACTGTCGGTCAAAAGCAGCTCGTATACGCAGCCTCATGGACAAAGCCCCATTTTATGGACACTCCATGGATTGTTGGCTTAGAGGGAAGCAAAATGCGAAATAGCTACTCGAGCAGCGATTACCAAGTCAAAGCCTACACAGTTCAAGCATTTGCTACCTATCCAATAAATGCATTTGTGAAGGCAGGCGTCTCCTATAGGCTTAGACACTCATTCATTAACTTGACTCATATGAGCCACGACCATCACAAGAGAGAGCTTGAACGAGAATCTCGCAATGGTGGACTTATTTCTGCTATCGGACCAAACTTGACCTATGACTCTACAGATCATCCTGTACAGCCTACCCGCGGCCTTCGCTCACAACTTGCTTTAGAATTTGCAGGACTTGGCGGCGATCATACCTTTATCAAGGCAAGCTATCTCAACAGCATGTACTGGAAGCCTTATCAGTATGGTCTAGTTCGCTTGAGAGGTAATGCACAGTTTATACAAACACTCGGCTCTACACATCCAAAGGATCTTCCACTCGATGAACGCCTTTATATCGGCGGCGAGCAATCTCTTCGAGGGTATCGCTATAACAGCGTGGGACCTACCTTCCACGATACGTTCCGTACACCTCGGGGCGGTATGTCGAGCATTTTACTTTCTGCAGAGTATGACCAGTACATCTTCAAAAAGATGGATGGGTTTGTATTTTTAGATGCAGGTAATGCATACTTTCAGCAGCTCCATCTTGGTGAGCTCAGATTTTCAGCAGGTTATGGTATCAAGCTCAAAGTGTTTGGGCAGGCACCACTTGTTCTTGGACTCGGTTACCCACTCAATCCAAAACATAAGCACGACGTTAAGAAGTTTTTCTTTTCAATCGGTACATCATTTTAAGGAGTACATACTATGTTACAGACATTTCGCATAACGCTTGCAGTTGCAGCAGGAGCACTTGCTACTATAGCACTCACATCAGCGTCAAGTCCGCAGACAGCGCTTAAAGTAGGCGTTGTGAACTTTAAGACATGCTTTGAAGGATCTAAGCTAGGAAAACAAGAGCAGGGCCGCTTTGAGCAGATCAAAAAGCAGCTTGAAACCACAATCGAAGCAAAAGAGAAAGAGCTCAATGAACTTGCGCCAAAATTTTCTGATGAATACCTCGATACACTATCACCAGAAGCAGAAGCTGAGCTTAAGGCAAAGTACCAAACGCTTGCGCAAGATCTTTCTCAGCAGCAAAATCAGTACTATAACATGCTTAGCCAAGCAAATTACCAGATCGTACAACAAGTGGGAGAGTCACTTTCACAAGCTGCAAAGAAAGTAGCTACAAAGAAAGGCCTAGATCTTGCTGTAAACGACGAAATCCTTTTTTTCCACAATGCAGAGTTTGATATCTCAAAGGATGTCATTGCAGAAATGGATGCGCAGTTTGAACAAGATGCAAAAGCAGGTGAGAAGAAATAAGTATGCCATCCTATAGCCTAAGAGAGCTTGCAACAAAGACAAACTGCCGGCTTATTGGCGATCCGGATCATATGATTCATGGCATTGCAGATCTTGAATCTGCAAGCCATGATGATGCTTCTTTTTTAACAAATCCTCGCTATCATGGGGCAATGCTTAGGTCCCATGCTGGCGTAGTGGTTATCCAGGAGGGTGTAGAGCTTCCTCCAAACAAAAATTTTCTTATATCAAATCAAGCAGATGCTGCTTTTCAGCAGCTTATAGAGCTTTATAGAACAAACCGAGCACCTAAAACCTACTTTGAGGGCATACACCCTACAGCTTGCATCCATCCTCGTGCAAAAATTGGCGCTAATGTCACAATTTGCCCCTATGTGGTTGTGGATGGAGGAGCAGTGATAGGCGATAACTCTTTTATTGGAGCAGGAACTACTATCGGTGCAGATGTAGAGATTGGCGAAAACGCTACTATCTATCAGCAGGTGACGATTCGCGAAGGATCAAAACTTGGGAGTAATGTAGTAATACAGCCAGGTGCTGTAATCGGCTCTTGCGGCTTTGGCTTTACGACAGATAGGCAAGGTCATCACACGAAGCTCAATCAAGTAGGTAATGTCATAATAGAAAACGATGTTGAAATCGGGGCAAATACTACTATTGATAGAGCCCGCTTTAAAGCGACAAAGATTGGCCAGGGAACAAAAATCGACAATCTCGTCCAAATTGCCCACGGCGTTGTAATTGGCAAGCATAGTCTGATAATCGCACAGGTTGGCATTGCAGGATCTGCATCTATTGGCAATCATGTCATACTTGCCGGCAAGGTGGCTGTAAATGGCCATATAGAGATTGGGGATCAGGTAGTTGTGGCCGCATGCTCTGGGGTGTCTAAATCTCTTAAAAAGCCAGGGCGATATGCCGGCGTTCCAGTAATGGAGCTTTCCGAGTACAATAAAAACCAAGTTTATCTCAGAAATATAGAAAAATACATGGGGAAGAATACACGTAAAGACTAAGAGACTTTTGCAAAATTCTCTTGACTTCTGTTAAAAAAACTGCATAGTGAGGGGTAAGTACAACATAGGAAAAAAGCACATAATAATAGGAGGTGCACTATGTCAGCAGTAACGAGAGTTAGCGTACAAGTTCCCCAAGATTTTGGAGCAATGCTTCAAAGCTACCAGGTGCCGGAGTCAAAAGAAAAAGCAGACGGCGTTTTTAAAGAGTTATTTGCCCTGAAAAAGGTCTTTACAGACCGTACAAGCCAGCCCACCTCCCAAGAAATTAGCAGATCTATTACAACCTTATCAACTGCATTAGAGGCATATAAAGAGATAAAAGAGCCATCTCTTCTTGCCAAGACTGCTTCAAAAGTGCCCCTCCTTAACAGAGTTATTTCAAAAGAAACACAAGCATCATGCTCCTTGCAGGCAGCAAAGAAAGATCTTAAAGCTCTTCTTGCTATCGCAAAGACTCATGAAGCTGAATATAACAAAGAGCTCCAAGGCATTGAAAGACGCTATGTTGCTCTATCTGTGAAAAAAGAGCCAGTTTCTTTAGCTATGCTTCAGGGTGCTATCAATCCAGCGCTTCTTCGTATCGAAGGGCAGCAGCCAGAAGATCTCGAAATGGTTTTCACCCAGCTCATTTCTCAAACTAATGAGCCAGTAGACGTAGAGACAAGAGTAAAAACCTTTGCCGAAAAAGATGCCCCTATTGCTGAGGGATTATCAGGCAGGGATCTTGCACTTTTACAAGCAGCAAGCCCAGCACACTTTGATTCAATCTCAAAAGCCTTCACAAAATATTGCCAAGGCTATACTCACAAAGATAAAACCCCATTTTTTACTCCAATTGAGATTGCAGACACGAGAAAGGTCTCAATCACAAATGGCAAAGTGGTACATGAAACTGAGTTTCAGCTTGTGAGAAAAACAGGCGGCGAAGTCTTTGCTACTGTACAAGCAAAGCTCGAAGATGGATCTTGCGAATTCTATGGCATTAGCCTTATCAGTGCCATCAAGCCAGATCTTGAAAAATTAAACCGTGTATTTACAAAACAAGCTAAAGTAGAAGCCGCTGCCGGCGCGTCCATAGAATAAATTTTCATGCTTTCCTAAGGTCAGCTCGCAGGAGCTGGCCTTTTTTATTTCCCAAAAGAGTTCGCTCTGCACAAAACACAGAGGACATAGAGCTAAACATCTTAATTAAGGCTTATTTTAAAATACGCCCCCTTGCGATGCTATCAAGTCCTACTGTGTAGGCTGCATATCCTGCTCCAAGTGATGTAAGCGCCCAGAGAGAAGCTTTAGCTACTTTTGAAATGGTATTTAGTCCTTTAGGTTCGATGATAGCAGCTTTTAGATTGCTAAGAGCAAGTGCTGAGCTAAAAAGGGCAACGCTTGATGAAAGGGCAAGGTAAGAACCTGAGCGTGCATCCAGGCCTTTTATCAGCATATCAAGTTCATAGAGAGCTCTAAAAGCGGCTTTGCCCGTTTTCTCTGAGAGATAGCCTTTTAGAGCTTCTCCAAATTTTGCTTTTGGGACACATTCAGAAATTATGGGATCTTGCATTTCTACAAATTTGCAGAGATTTGGATTTTGTGACAGCCATTCACAGGCTCTATGGGTTTGATCTGAAAGGCGGGCAACTTTTGTGCAGATTTGCTCGCTTTGGATACAGCTTGAAACGGTAAGAGAAACTGGGGTAACACCGTGTATCCCTTCAGGAAGTGTATCAATGATGGCCTTAGAGGGTAAGCAAACGCCATTTGCATGAGCAGGAAGCCTTGTAAAATCTATGTCTAATAGATCTATGCCTGATCCAAAGTATTCAATCTGTCCATCATGAAGTGTTGCTGTGTCATAGGCTGCCTGCGGTCCATGTCTAAAGTATGTAAAGGCAACATTTGCGGCAACAGATGCCTTATCATAAAGAGTTTTGCTGCTTTCGCTTAAAAATGTATAGAATGAACTGACTGATTGAATCATATGGGGGTCCTAGTGCGGGAGGTTCTTTTTTATAAATTCTTGATGATGGAGCCAGCGATCGAGAAGCTCTTTAAACCGCTGAAGGTATTTTTCATATCCTTCTTTAATTTCGAGCATCAGGATAGTATTATGAGCAAGTTCAGCATAGCCAATAGGGAGAACTCCTAAAATGAGGAGCATGTGGATGTGGCCATCTGCTTGTCGGGGTTTTTGTTTCCGAAAGGCATCCACAGCTTCCCACTCAAATTTTGTGAGGGCTACAATGAGGCGTGGGGATTTTTTTGGAGCCAGGTTTAAGATCTTGTGTACAAAGCCTTCCTTGCCTTCAAGATAGGCTATCATATTCTTTGGATGCAGTTTTGCAAGCTGGATCTTAAGCTCTGCATACTCCGCAGCAGCTTGCGGGGAGCTTCTTAAGTAATCGCGAAAATGGATATGATTTTCGATTTCGCCAGCACCCTCTTCAAAGATATGTATATTGTGTGTGCGGATAAAATCGCCCTTCTGAAAATGCCTTCTAAATGGGATGCCAAGCTCGCCGTGTGCTCTATAGCCAAGTTCTTCAAAATGCTTTGTCACATTGTCGACGTCTAGGATATCTTTAACGACAATCATGATGTCGATTATGGGCTTTGCATGAAGCCCCGGAACAGATGTAGAGCCTATATGGTATATTTTGACAAGGTTATGCCCTAAAATGCCTTCTAACTTCTTGGCCTCTTCTTCAAAGGCTTTTGGCCAGCGGGGATCGTAGGGAACAACTTCAATTACATGTAAAATATCAAGAGGATCTGTCATAATGGCTTAAGTATAGCAGATTGCATTATCTTTGCGGATACTTTATTTATCTAGGCACTTCTTATGAAGTATATTTTTTTACTGGTCTTTTATATGAATAGTCTCTTTGCTTCCGATCTCTCTGTTTTAGTTGTTGGAGCAGGGCCTTCAGGGTTAGCGGTTACTAAAGCTTTGCAAAATAGCGGAATCTACCCAGATATTATAGAAAAAGAAGCAGTAATCCGGGCAGATGGTGCTGGAATCGCTCTTCCAGCTAATGGAAGCTGGGCGCTTGAAAAGCTTGGCATACCAGTTGCTAAGCATGCTCAGAAAATTGAAAAAATGCAGTTCACTGATGAGCTGGGCAATCTGCTTATTGAAGAAACAATTTCCTCTATTCATCCAGATGGCGCGCAGTTTTATTCAATAAGCCGCGACGGCCTGCAAAAAATGCTCCTTACATCACTAGATTCTCGCACAAAGATCTCTACAAAGAAAGAGGTCGTCCGCTTTTACGAAGAAAATGAAAAAGTGCATGTGCTTTTCTCTGATGGTGAATCCAAAAGTTATGATTTTGTGATAGCCTGTGACGGCATACGTTCAAGCCTTCGTCAAAAAGTTCATTCAGATGAAAAGCCAGAGTATTTAGGCCTGCTTGTTTGGCGTGCTCTTCTTGAGGCGCGTGTTGCTCTTGAAGGGCCAGTCTATATGCTTGGATCTGATAGGACAGCTCTTCTCTATCCGCTCCCAAATAACCAGATCTATCTCTATGGCCAGCTTTACCAAGCAAAAGCTGAAAGTCCAGCAAGTAGCTTCAAGGATCTTTTTGCATCCTTTGGAGGCCATATGCCAAATGCACTAGAAAAAGTTGAATCTACTGATTTTTACATACACCATATGGAAAAAAGTGCTTCCGTTCGCTTCACTCTCGATGGGTTTTGTCGCATACTGCTCATTGGTGATGCTGCACATGCATTTGGACCAATGCTTCAAAATGGTGCTGCGCAGGCATTTGAAGATGCCTACGTGCTCCAAGAGCTTGTTAAAACATGCAGATCAGGTAAGGAAATCCCAGAGCTTGTAGATGCCTTTACAAAGAGGCGCACAGCTCGCGTTGAACAGATCTACACAAGCTCAAATGCAAAGATTCAGGCAATTTCCGATCCTAAGCTCCTAGAAACCAGAAATCAGATGATACGAACATCAGGTGCGCCTAATGTCAACGCTTTTAAACTGTTTATGAAGCAAAATCCGTAAACTACATAATTGTGCAATCATCTACTTCTCGGATAGGCCTTATTGTGCAGTCATCTACCTCTGGGATATGCATTTCAATTAACTTTCTTTGGGTTAGGACTGGTTTTATATATTCCTTCTTAAATGCTTTAATGCTGTCTGCTATTTTTTTCCGATAAGTGCGTTCGATTTTAAGTAAAGGATCTGAAGATTTCGAAATTTTGCGCCTAAAGCGTTTGCTAGAGCTTCTAAAGACTGATTTATATGCATTAAGTTCTTGTATGCGATCTAAAAGAGCTAGGCTCGCATCCCTTAGCTCAGTTATGCCCTGAGAGTCTTTGGAGAGTTCTACCATTTTCTCTTCGCTCATAGCCATCGCCTGTGTAAAGGCGGCAGTAACTTCAGGAAGCTCTATGTGCTTGCCGATTGGATTTCGGGATCCTGTACTGCATTGTGCTATTGCTGAGGATGTAATTGGTGGTGTTGTCATGTTAGTATGCCCTGTTGTAACATCAGGGCATAATAAGGATATCTGAAGTTTTTTGACTAGCAGTTACATGACGGCGCAGCCATCGTCTGGCATGTGAGTTGCAATACGGTGCCGTTGTTCTTGAATAGGTTTTATATACTGCTCATCAAAATCTTTAGTGCTTTTTACAATCTGGGCCTGATAATTTCCTTCTCCGGAAACTAAAGACTGGGGACTTGCCCAGCGCGCATGATTGTAGCTTCCATTAGAATGGGTAAAAACAGCTTGATAAGCTTCAAGTTCCTGAAGACGATCAAAAAGTGCGTTACTTGCTTTTTCTAGCAGCTTTCTGCCTTCTTTGTTTTTAGAAAGCTGGATGATCTCTTCTTGTGTGAGCGCCATTGCATTTGTAAAAATGACAGTAACTTCTGGAAGCTCTATGCGCTCACCTATAGGATTTCTAGATGTTGCCATAAATCTTACTGAATGGTTCATCGCTCGTAAGTGAGTGTGTGTATGGTGCACCTGCGGAGTTCTTATATATGCTGATGCCATTTGTCTTAGTAGTGGTCCGGACATTTTTATTACCTCGTTTTTATTATACGTATGGTAATATATGAGTAGACTACTTTTATTTCTAGCTTAGGATTTAGTAATGAGAGCAAATTTTGGTCCAAAGCGGTAGAAAAGGCGGTCTTTAGCTTCTATAGAGATATTCTTACAGCCGCTGATGTCTAGTTTTTCTAAATTTGGAGCAAATTCGATAATTGTTTCAATCCAGCTATCTGTTACTTGATGACAGTACCAGAGCTCTAAGCGTTTGAGCTCGCTGCAGCCTCCGAGTAGTGCCTGAAGACCTGCAAGGGTGATATGCCTATTTTCAGAGAAGGTGCATTCTTCTAGCCGCTTGGAATGTCTCCCAAGAGAAATAAGCGATTGATCAGTAAGAGCATTACTAAAATCTAGATGTACTTCTCGAAGATCTCTGCATTTTGAAGCAAGCACCTCGATTCCTTCATCAGTGAGTCCTCCACATTTTGCAAGCGTTACTTTGCTAACTCTTGGGCAGTGACGTCCTAAGGCGTAGAGGGTTTGATCTGAGATGTTTTCGCAATCTAGTATATTGAGTTCCTGAAGGGAATCTCTTCCCATAAGTGTTCTGACAACACCAAGATCGCTAACTCTGCTTGATGAGGGAATGATAAGGCTTGTTATGTGGAGTTTTTCTCTTGTAAGTTCAACAAGTTCATCGTCTGTTAAATAGCGAGCTGCTGTCTCAGTAATAGCAACTTGTGTTCCATCATAGACCGCGGCAGATTGACCTCTTTTAAGACGGCGGGTGTTTAGATCAGGCTCTTCTTCATCTCGCATCTGTTTTCGCGAAATTTCAGGCAACTCTTCTTCAGAAACTTCTTCCATTACATAAAGAGGTTCAGCTTTGGTTAGCTTTTGGCCAGCTTCTTCCTCTCTTTCAGCCATCCTTCGTTTTCGAGTTCCATTATCTGGCTCTAATACCTGAGTTTGATAGCCATAATTAGGATAAAAGCGTGTAGATTGCATGATAATTCCTTATTAAATAAATTAATATATCACATTAGGTTTTTAATGTAAATAAAAGGGTGGGATTCATGTGCTGCATAATTATGAAGAACCTATAAATGCTGAACGCTTACCGAGCATAGAAGCTACAGCTTAGGATGAAATAGAAGGGCCTATTAAGATAGGGGAGTCAAAACCAAGAGGCAGTTGAGCTGCTTGTTAAGGTGCAAGAAAAGGTGGTTATATTACTTACACTGAATTAGAATTGGCTCCAGAAAGCCGACTCTCAGATGGAATTTGTTCAAACACTACCATTTCGGCGTCAACAGGCTTGATTGGCATCTTTTGTTCTATATTATTGTCGTTACAGCAAAACCAGCTATCTCCCTTTCGAACAAAGGCGATAAAATGTTCTGCGCTAAATATTGAACTGAGGTGCTGCACTACAGCTACTATTCGGTATGAGTAAATGATACCATCTTTACTAATGCTGAATGTAGAGTTGGTGTTGACATCTTCTGAGTTTGACAACGATGCAGATCGAAGTCGGGTGTAGACGATTTTAGGAAACTCCTTTTCTCCTATGAGGAGCTCTTTGTCTAGGGCTTCATGATAATCCGGAACATTCTTGATTGCATCTAGTACACGTTGAGCGGCAACATCATTCATTAGATCTCTTATTGAGCCACCTAGTGCATAGTTACATAAGAAGAGCGCTCTCATACATGAATCAGGCTTACCGATTGGGGATAAATAGGATTGATTTGAATCGGTTGATTTGATTTTTAAAAAAATAGAATGAAGTTCTTGCAGCGCCTTATGTACATTTTCTATGTTGCCTACATTTTGCTCATTGAGTAGTTGTATGAGTTTAGATTGTATCGCTTGTCGTGTGGCGAACTCTTCGTCTGTTTCGGCACGAAAGCTCCATTGCCAGTTTGTTCCATTAAAAACCTTTTCAGGAACTTGCCCTTTTTCAAGCGTTGTTTCTCTCACAAGCCTCTCGAAATTTTGGCATGCCAAAAGGCTTTGCATACCCGAATTAACCCAACAAGAATTGCCCCAGTTCTTAAATCCCATCGGCTTATTTCTAATGCTCTCTGTAAATGTTTGTGCAGTTTTTTTTATTGTCTTGTTATCTGCTGTTTGAAGGTCGATTTTTGAAAATTTTTTGGTGCACATGCGAAAAGCGGCAACGGCTCCACATCCAAAAACTGGGATAGTTGCAATAAAAGCAAGAGCCGTTAGGAAAACCGTTATAGTTTTATAGACAGTATCAAGTTCTCTATACTCGTCTAAAGCCCGACGATTTGAACCAGGGTCAAAAGGATTGAAGTAGGATACAATCAAGGCTATAGTTTGCATACAAAAAAAATCACCAACTCAGTTTTTTACATCTTCGAAAAAAAATGTAAGAATTACTAATTATGCAAGTTTGTAATTTTAAAGAATAGTAGATTATCGCTACTTGAGGCGACAGTAACCTATAAAGCAGCCAAATTTAAAGAATTTCTTCATAGATTTCACTAAATTCAGTAATTGATCCTTAAAATTTTGGTTAAAAGGCCTGTATCCCCAATTGATCTTCCTATTCCTAAATATAGTACTTTTTAGCTATCCTTGATTCAATATGAGCGCAGTATACTATCTTTCATCTATTGTAGGTGCTTTGCCTATCATTTGGTTTGCTGGCAGAGCGATGATGCATTACTCAGTTGGTAGTAAGGTAAATCCGTTTCCTCTGTCGAGTACAAGGGTTATAGATTTTCCTGATATGAAAGAGGTGTTTGATAGAAAGCCCGGCTTACGTCAAGATATTAAGCTCTTTCAAAGTACGGATGAGAGATTAGTTGAATCCTGTGGCACAAACAGAAATGGCGCCTGCATCGCAATGCATCGAGCCGTAATCCGGGAACAGCCTGCAGGAGCACGTTTTTTCCTTCGCCGCGAAATTTTCCTCATCAACCGAGAATATCACCTGCGTGAAGCGCTTGTAAAAGCTGCGGTGACTGTTGCTCCTATTTTTCTTTTCGAC
Source organism: uncultured bacterium (assembly GCA_964462925.1). Classification (GTDB taxonomy): domain Bacteria; phylum Chlamydiota; class Chlamydiia; order Chlamydiales; family FEN-1388; genus SZAS-7. The sequence continues at coordinate 4,655 of CAYWZU010000017.1, read as the reverse complement.
AATCCACTTCTGAGACTTGGAGTCATTTTGGGGGCCTACTCGGTAGCTGACCTCTTCTATTCTCGTGCTGTTGAAGAAAAGGCCGCTGCAGACGCTTTACAAAATGTGACCTATGATGAGCTTAGTGGCGCCCTATGCATCCTCAAAGCTGCAATTAAGGAGCCAAGAATTGTCTCCATCGATTTTGCAGGCGTACAGCAGCTACTTGACCGTGTAGCTGCGATGAGAGTTTCAGTCGACCAAGAAGCCTGCGACAGGCTTGCAGCGGCCTATAAAAAAGCCGTATAGCAGCAGAATTTCTTATTGGAGATTGTAGTTATACTAATTCCTTTTTGTAGTAGAGGATTATGAAACATATTGCACTTTATATGGCCGGAAGCATTCAGAAAGGCCATGAAACTGGCAACGAGCTTTTTTGGACTGAGGAGCATCTTGCAGAACTTGAGGCCTATCTTCAGCCAGCTCATGTCGCATTTTTAAACCCTGCCTATAGGATGGATGATCTTTCAGACGAACTATCGGTCTTTGGCAGGGATATGATGCAGGTTTTTTCAGCTGATGCAGTTGTCGTAGATGCCAGGGCAAAGCGCGGTCTTGGTGTAGGGGCTGAAATGATGTGGGCGAAAATGCAGCAAATACCAGTCATAGCCTGGGCCCCGAAGGAGAGCCATTATCATAAAAGCAAAACGTCAGTACTCGGTGTAGAAGTTGAAGAGTTTATCCATCCTTTTGTATATTCTTTGAGTGATTATATTGCTGAAACCCTTGCAGATATTGCTCAATACCTTAAACATCCAAAAGGATCCGTTAAAGGCGTGGAATTTATTCATCTAGCCATGCAGCATTTTATCAAAAATAACCTTCAAAGAGATCTTCCAATGCTAGAGATCTTTGCCAGAAATCCCTATGTAAAGGAGAGAGCAGACGCTCTACTATGACAAACACACTTCTTTCAGTAACAGTAGCCCTCTACATAGCCACAAGTCAGGACGGCTTTATCGCAGATAAAAATGGCAATCTTGACTGGCTGCCGCAAACTGCTGAGCAAACTGGAGGCAAAGATTATGGCTATAGTGTGTTTTATGAATCGGTGGATGCTCTTGCTATAGGGAGAAGTACATATGAGCAGATTTTAACATTTGGACAATGGCCCTATCCTGGTAAGAAGTGTTACATATTTTCAAAGTCGCCAAAGGATACGGAAAATAAAGATATTGAGTTTGTTACTGATGATATCCCTACATTTTTGAAAAAATTAAATGAAAACAACGTAAAGAAGCTCTGGCTTGTCGGGGGAGCATCGCTTACTGAATCATTTTATAGGCATGGAAAGATTGATGAATATATCATAACTCGCTTTCCTGTAGAGCTGAAAGAGGGTATACCATTAAAAACTCTGGAGCATGCACTCATTACAAAAACAGAATCACATGATTTTGGAGATGGTGTGGTTCAGGAAGTGTACAAAGATTCTGGGCTTGTGGGTAGATGGTATGATGCGGGAAAAGAGAGACCATCTGTTATCCTACTTTCAGGCTCAGACGGCGGGATTCCTGGAGAAAATGCAATACCTCAAGCCTTTATTGATTTTTTAGTGGGAAAAGGCTGCAGTGTGCTTGCACTTGGCTATTTTGGTGCAAACAGATTGCCAGAATATTTGGAAAATATTCCTTTAGAATACTTTGAAAAGGCAATTAATTGGCTGAAGCAAAAAGCATCTTCCATCAGCCTTATTGGACAATCTAGAGGCGGAGAGCTTGCCCTTATTCTAGGGACAAAGTATTCAGATTCACTTAAATGTATTGTTGCAGTAGCGCCATCTGGCATCGTATGCGGAGGTTTTCCTCATCCAAATCGGCCGGCATGGACCTATCAAGGAAAGCCTCTTTCTCCCTTCCAAGGAGGTCTCAAAAAGGGTGAAAATTTAACCGAAGCTGAAGATCTAGAAGGTATGACACTTTTGGAACTCTTTCAAAGGCGAATGGAGGAGGCAAAAGATGCCGCAATTGAAGTGGAAAAAATCAGCTGCCCGCTTCTAATCCTTTGCGGAGATGATGATGCAATATGGCCATCAAGTTCTTATGCAGAGCAGATTAAGGCCAGAAAACCCTGCCAAGTTATTATCTACAAGCAGGTAGGACATGGCATTCTCTCATCCTATGATGGCGAAATATTCCATCCAGTAGGCAAATTCTGGTGCAGACTCGGAGGCAAAATAGAGTCTAACAAAGAGGCTAGCCAAAATTCCTGGCAAAAGATCATAAATTTTCTAAATTGAAAAAACGGAAAACGGGGTTCAGGCCTGGCATTCGGGCATTTGAGACAAGAAAGCTCTCAACTCAGCAATTTCATCATTCAGCTCTTTGGATGATAATTTATGCCTATTTTTACTCAGCTACTGATTCGAGGTATTTAACTGCTTGTGGAAGGGCTAGCTTTAGGTAGTCACTGCCTTGTAATTCAAGGCTTGCAATGGCTTTAATTTTGTTGAGAATATAAGTAATTGATTCGTCTTGGTCTTGTGGCATTTGGTCAAATTCTTCTGGCGTAGCACGCATGAAGGAGTGCAGTCTTTCTAGAAGAGCTTTGTCTTGCACAACTCTGTCGAAATGCTGGTTGAAAATGGCATCTTTTATTGTATTTTCAATTTCTAGGCATGTTTCATCTTTAAAGTAGTTGGGTATACTTTTGTTATGGAAGTAACGAAAACTATCACAACAGAAGTAGAAGATCGATTTAAAAAGAAAACTCATAATTGCAGGGACCTCGTATGCAACAAGATCTCTTGCTAAAGCTTCGCCATCGCTTTGCACAATACTCAACGCAAAAATTGAGGCATTTTCGGGACGGACAAGCGAGAGTACTATTTTGTTTGTACTTGATATGCATAACCAATTTTTGGCAGGATCCTTAAGCAGGGCTGTATATAAATTATCAGTATAACATAAATTCCAGGAAAAGCCTGGTGGTAATCTCGAAAGGATAAAAGCGATAAACCCGTCTTTTACTTTTTGGGCATCGCAAGAAGCACACCATCCTAAAATTTCCTCTCTTTCTGCTGGAGTAATTCCATAAAAAAATGCCTGTTGATTAGCTGGTATTGTTATATGTGTACAACGATTTTCTATCATTCTTCTGCCTAAAAGCCGCAGGTCTATAAAGCGCTGACCCTTGTCGATTAGCTCAAGGGTAAAGCCTGTATCGGAGAAGATTTCTATCGTATCATCCATATAATTAAAACGGCTTTGTGAAATCGCAACATTTTTTCCGAATGGAAGAAAGAGTTGGCCTAGTGCGAATGAACAGGGGCTTGCTTCACTAAACTCATTTTTTAAAAGAACTCCTGCATGACGGAGTGCTTCGCCGTGAATTTTTAGAACCTGACCAGGGGGTACTTTTATTCTTGATTGAAGAAGCATTCGATCGATAAAATATCCTTCATGATAGCTGTAGTCAGAATCTTCAGAGAAAGAAAATTCAACAACCCTTTCAGCATCGTTTCCGCGTATGCAAAGACTATTTTGTACTGTATTCATTATAGGAATCGTACCGCCATTGCAGACTACTTTTTTCAAAAGAGTGCGTCTCTCAAATCCAGACAAAGGATCTGCTGCTAACAGGCGCTCCCAATTCTCCACTTGATTATCGCCTTTGCAAGCCTCCTCTTTTAAACCAATAAAATAGAGCTCTTGATCTGCATCAAGAGTAAAAGTCATGCGTGAAGAGATAACCATCAGCTGGAAAAACTCAGACGCACGTGCATAAATTTTTACAGCTTTTTGTGCCGTAATAACTACGCCTCTTGGAAAAACAGCTTCAAGGTCATCTTTGATATCATAAGTTACCTCTTGCGCAGGTAGTTTGAGTGAAATAACCTTTCCTAGTGGAGTAATAAATTTGGTGAGTTGGAACATAAGGGATACCGCTGCGTCCCCATAAATTGGCTCAGCGACCTCTAGACTGCCTTTGCAAATATGACTTACCCCTTGCATTTCTTGAATACGCAAATGATGCTCTGGGGGAATTACTAGACTTTCTTGGTGGATAAAATAGTCTTGAAATGCTCTCATGTTCGGGAAGGTGATGCTCATGCTGTGATGCTCAATTATTTTACGGAACAAATTTTAGTCCCGCATTTCTATACTTGTAAATGAAAAAACCTCGAGAGTTTTGTAAAAAGAAAAAGCTAGTTAGAGATTCAAAGTGTATGAAATGTCCGAAATTGCAAGCAATCGCAGATGAAATAGTTCTTTCTTTTTCGTAAATCTCAAATCGCACGAATCGCAGTATCCGGCCCCTTGTGCCCCTTGTGCAGTATCCGGCCCCTTGTGCTTTAATGCGCTGTTAGGAACCCCGTCTTTGTCTTGAGGTCAAATTTGATGTAGTCGATTATGCCTCCATAACCGAGCAGGAGCTAAAAAGACATGTCGATAGGATGGGAGTGGTGTTTTACGCGCAGTCATAGATATTGTACAAAAATACATATACTGCTATGAATGAACAAGAATATTTAAGTGATAAACCCCTAAAGAGGGAAAGGAAAATTTATGAACTTAACACGCATGAAGTATTTTGTTTTACTCATAGCAATATTTTTGACAAGTTTTTCTACAATAAGCGCGCATATTGGCTCAAAGAAAGCAAATAGGGCGCAA
>CAYWZU010000016.1:0-44086 GCA_964462925.1 uncultured bacterium | reverse complement strand
CTTTTTCTTCGTCGATAACAGCTACTTCTTGAGGCTGGGCATCATCTGCTTGTTGTGGTGCTTGCTCATCTTGTTTTTCAGAGCTAAACATGCGATCCCACCAGCTTTTTGCGGGAGCTTCTTCTTCAACAGGTGCTTTTTCTTCGTCGATAACAGCTATTTCTTGAGGCTGGGCATCTTCTGCTTGTTGTGGTGCTTGCTCTTTTTCTTTTTCAGAGCCAAACATGCGATCCCACCAGCTTTTTGCAGGAGTTTCTTCTTCAACAGGCTGCTCATCTTTAACATCAGCTGATACCTCATGAGGCTCTTCAGAAGCTGACTCTTCTTGCATAGCCTCAGGAATAACTTGGGTCTCTTCGATAACAGAACTAGGCTGCTCTACCTGAACTTCTTCTTGTACTTCTTGTTCAACTTCGGCAACTAAGGAAGTAACAGAAGGAGCTATGGGCGCACTTTGAGTATCTTCTTGAGTATCTTCTGGTACAGGCGCCTTTTCTTCTTGAGGTGCTAGCTGCTGAATTTCAGTTCCTGATTCCTCTTCGGCAATAGCTTGAGGAGCATTAAACTCAAATTCTGGCATCTCAAAATTTTCGTCAGGAGGAGTGCTCTTATCTTCGGGAAGAGCCTCTCCTGGAACAGTTTCAGAAGGCTCTGGAGTTTCTTCAATTTCTTCTTCAACAATCTCTTGAGTCTTCTTTTCTCCGTCTTCGTTGAAACTATCTGAGAAAGAATCAAAAAGTTCAAAGAAATCAATCTGCTCATCTTTTTGATTTTCTTCCGATTCTGCTATCTGAACTTCTGGAAGAGTTGGTACATGTTCTTTATCAGGATCTGGTGTGTCTGCTTTACTGAGGAGTTTAATGCCTTCTTGCTCTGCAGATTTGAGTCTTTCAATACTTTGAGGTACAGGTTCCTGAGCAGCTGATGTTGGAACAGCTTGAACAGGTGGAGGAACTGCAACTTGAGCTGCTGTAGGAAGAGTTGGAACTGTAGGAACAGTTGGAACAGGACTTTGTACATTTTCCTCCGGCATAGGTGTTGGAGGTGCCGTTGGAAGAAGAGCTGGACCTGTCGCAACAGGAGGCGCTGTTGGAACTTGTTCTTCTGTCTGCTGAGGAGGAAGTATATCACTTACTGGAAGTGGAATTTCTTCTTCTATAACAGGTATTTCTTGGGGCGGCAAGTTAAGCTGCGAGACTTCTTCTACGGCAACAAGAACTGGTAAAATTGGGCTTGGAGCAGCCTCTCGAGGCTCAAGGGCAGCTTTAGAAACTGGACGCTCTGGGTAGGTAAGCTCTTCATGGTCGCGATGATGAGGGAAGTCATTTCTATCTCCTCGTAAATTTCTCATCTGAGGAACAACTTTCTGTTCTGCGATTACATCTTCAGGATGTCGAGCATTTCCTGTCAGCATGAGTGCGTAGTCGAAATCTTCATGTATAGTATATGATTTACCCCAAACCTCAGGCATATTTTTGAAGGTAACGTAGGTGAGCTGTCCTTTATCTAAGATAATTTCCCTGATTAAAATCGTGTCATAAGTCTCACCAATAACGTTATCACAAAGAATTCTAAGATAGAGCTGCCTAGGGATAAACTTCTCTTTAATTAAACCCTTTTCTCTAAGACCTGGATCATTGTTCACTTTTTCAAGAAAGTCCATTGAAACTGCTGTCACAAGCTCACGAGCCTGCTCGAGAGGAAGTGATTTATAGCAGGCAAATGACATTTCTATGCGATGGATATGATCCTTTCCAAAGATAGCCCTTGCATCATGCAAAGTAAAATTACGTTCGCGAAACAATCCTGCCGAGTAGAGGTGAATGAAGTATGTCACATACTTTTCATCTCGTGCGGTAATGAAGCCGCAAAAGACTAAAAAGGAAATGAAAACGAGGCAAAGTGCAATACGAACGGATTTAACTTTTTCAAACATGTATTTTTCGCTCCGATCAGCCAGGTAGACTTTATATATTTTTCTCAATCTATGAGATTTGGATAGTTTTTGTCCAGCTCCCTATACCATTCGACAAATTTTGCAATGCCATCGGAAAGTCTGGTTTTTGGTAAAAACCCAAGTTTTTCTTTTGCGCGGGTAATGTCAGCAAAGGTCTCTTCAATTTCACCTTGCTGCATAGGAAGCAAAATTTTTTCTGCCATCTTGCCTGCATATTTTTCTACTAAAGCAATAAGATCATTTACAAGTTCGGGATGTTCATTGCCGATATTGAAAACCGTGCAATCATCTTTGCAGTCAAGAGCTCTAAGCATAGCAGAGACTACATCATCTATATAAGTAAAATCGCGACGGCACAGCCCGTCATTAAATACCTGTATTGGTTTTGAATTGAATATAGCTTTTGTAAAAGAGAAATATGCCATATCAGGCCTTCCCCATGGTCCATATACAGTAAAAAATCTAAGCCCTATGCTTTGAACTTTGTAGAGGTGATGATAGCTATAGGCAAGCAGTTCATTTGTTTTTTTAGTAACACCATAGACATTTGTTTGATGGTCGGTTTTATCATCTTCGGCAAATGGAATTTTTTTATTGTCGCCATAGACAGAAGAACTCGAGGCGTAGATAAGCTTTATATGAGGATTCTTTTTGCAAATTTCCAGGACCTGCAAAAATCCATCTACGTTTGTCTTTAGATAGACTTCCGGATGAGTAAAGGAATACCGAACTCCAGCTTGGGCAGCAAGATTGACGAAGTGTGTGATTTCATGTTTTTGCACAAGCTCTTCTAACTTTTTGCCATCAGTAATGTCTATACTCTGTACCAAAAGCCCCATATCTTGTAGGATTTTAGCTCTGGCATGCTTTAATCTAACTGAGTAGTAGGAAGAGAAGTTATCGATCGCAACCACATTGAAACCAGCTTCTAGACACGCTTTTGCAAAGTGAAATCCAATAAAACCTGCAGCGCCAGTAATAAAAATATTCTTTTTCATATAGATAGTTGTTACGGTAAAAAGTAATCGCACATAGAATATACCACATTGTACCCAAATTTCAGGATACCTTTATGCAAAGTACGCAAACTCTAACCACACAGGATCTTAAAAACCTTTTGCATAAGATCATTGGACAGCCAGTCAATGAAGAGATGGAGCGTCCCCCTGTACCAACAATGACTCCTCTTGTTGAAGAGGTAATAAAAGTCCAAGAGGCAGCAGTCGTACAGGAAAAGCAAGAGAATGCACCTGTAGAAGTTGTTCAGGAAACTCCTATCCAGGAAAATACAAGTCAAAAGCTCCTTAAAAAACAGCTTAAAGCTGTAGAAGTTGAAGTAAAGCAGCAAAAAGAGACAATTGATGAACTTAGGTCTGCTTTGCATGAAGCAAAACTTGAACTATTGAAAAAGGAAGAATCTCTTACCGAAAAAATTCACGAAAGCTCACTAGATGGACAGGAAGCAAAAAGCCGGCTAGTTCGTCTCCTAAACGAAAAAAAAGAGCTCGAGGATAAGCTTTCTGCACTTTCTTGTGAAAAGGCAACGCTTGCAGCAAGGTTGCAAAGCCAAAAATCAGAGCTAGTCAAACTTGAGGAAAGAGAAGCACTTACTTCTGAGCAGATAAATGAAGTTGTGAACGCTCTCGAAGAAACAACTGAAAAACTTACCGAACGTGAGCTAGAACTACAGACAGTAAAAGAGCTTCTAAAAAAGGGAGAAGCAAAAGCTGAAGAATATCGCGCTAAAATTGATGAGCTTCAAAAAGAGAGGCTATTAGCACAAGAAACTGCCCTTAAAGTAGAGCAGCTCGAAGATAAATTACAAGAAGTTACGAGATCCTATGAGCAGGAACTTACGCTTTGCAAAGCCCTCCTTCAGGAACAAAAAGAGAAGCTCGCTGAAGAGCAAAAAGCCCATCGCCTACTTGCAGACGAGCACATTTTCATGCAAAAACGAATCGGGGAGCAAGAAAACCATCTCAGCCTGCTTGAGCAGCATTTAGCGCGGCGTGTAAAGGAATGCGCCCTCTCCTCAAAGCAGATCGAAGATCTAATGGATAGAACAACAGAGCTTCAAAACTCACTCACAGTTCACACACAAAAGGTTTCATACCTCGAAGAGAGTCTTGATAGCGCCCGCAAAGTAGAAAACGCCCTTAGAATTGAACTCGATCACCAGGCAAATATGCTTCAAGACGATCTTAGCAGAAAGGATGAAGAAATCGATTCACTTCACCTTCATATCCAAAAGCAAGAGCAAGAACTTATCCAATTACGCAAAATACAGGCTCAATTTTCAGAAGTTGAAGCACTCTTTAAGCGCGGCTCTGAGCCAAAAGAGACCTTTAGCTTTTCACCTCCACCACTCTTTCTTTCAGAATGAAAAAGAAGATTATTATAGGAATTGATCCCGGAACTCGCGTGACCGGCTATGGCATTATTTCCATTTCAGGCAATGTCTACGAGCCGCTTGATTTTGGCTGCATCCGTCCGCCTGCTGACTTTATCCTCAGTGACCGCTACCATATTATCTATAACAGCCTTCAGAAGCTCCTTGAGCGCTACTTGCCAGACGAAATGGCGCTCGAGACGCCCTTTATTAATAAAAATCCCCAGAGCACACTTAAACTAGGCATTGCAATGGGAACGGCCCTTCTTGCAGCAAAATCCAAAAACATGAAGGTCTTTGGCTACTCCCCACGAGAAGTTAAATGCTTCATTACCGGCACAGGAAAAGCAGAAAAATTCCAGGTTCAAAACATCGTATCGAGGCTTTTATCTCTTAAAACTCCTCCAGAGCCTTTTGATGCAGCTGATGCTCTTGCCATAGCATTATGCCATGCCCAATCTTTAGATATGCCCATTATACCTAATCAGAAAACCAAAGAGCTATAACCTATGTATAGATATATGAAAGGGACCATTACGGCTATTAGAGAAGATCATTGCCTGCTAGAAGTGCAGGGAATTGGCTACCAGATTCTTTTAGCTCCAGGGTATGCCCCTAAATTATCGCAAAAAGAAACCTTCATCCACCTTTCTTTTGTCATACGCGAGTTCTCACAAGCGCTCTACGGCTTTTTACATGAAGAGGAGCGAGACCTCTTTGAACTACTTCTTGACATTTCTGGTATTGGCCCAAAGCTTGCACTTAGTATTGTAGGCCATCTTCCACCTCATGAACTTAAGCTTGCGCTGCTAAACAAAGATCTGCAAACTCTCGTGAAAATACCAGGAATCGGAAAAAAGACAGCAGAAAGACTGCTCTTAGAGCTCAAAGGCTCCTCACTCAACCTTATCCAAGTTGACACTACGAAATCTCTAAAAAATCCGCCTCTCTTAGAAGATGCAGTCTCAGCTCTTGTCAACCTTGGCTACAGCCAGCAAGCCGCCCAGAGGGCTGTTACAAAAACCTATGAATCCTTCGATGAAGGCCATATCGATTTATCAGAACTTATCACAGACAGCCTCAGAAATATATGATTCCATCACTACGTAGATCTCCCGCTCTAGAAACTGTCCAGCACCATGAGTCCACAGCGGAATTTCGTGCAATACTCGTAGCTGTGAGGCAAGAGCGCCTTCATATACTAGAACTTGGCAAAGGCGTTCATATTCATTTTGGCGATATTGCTACTATGGAGCCAAATGAGGCAAATTTGTCGCCAAATTCAGTAAGCATGTCAAATCTTGGTGACCATTCTATTAAAGATGGTGCTGTAGAAGCACATGGCATACGAGTACCACTGAGTCCAGATAAGCTTAAAGTAGTGCTAGAGTACCTGAAAAAAAACTACGCTATTCCTCAAGCTCAAGTTTTAATGAAATAAGCTTGAATAGATCGCGTGCAGTGACTATGCCCACCAGCTTTTCACCCTCTGTGACAAGAAGGCAGGAAGCATGCGCTTCTTGAATAAGCTGAAGTGAAGAAAGAGCGCTTGATTTTGGATCGACCGTTGCAAATTCTGCTCGCGGCACCATTGCATCTCGGACTACTGTATTTGCCCATGCATCGTGTGGATAAGCCTTTATCTCCTTAAGACTTATGTAGCCTAAGAGATTTTCATTTTCGACAACAGGATAGAGGTGGTGCTGCGATTTATAGACATACTGTTCAACAAGTTCTTTTAAAGATATATTTGGCGGGCAAAATATCGGATCTTTTGTCATAAAGCGCTCGACTTTTTCTCCACGAAACTCATCTGTAACTATCGATTGTGTCTCTGATGAGGTAGCTGCGCCATTGATAAACATGCCGATGATGACTAACCAGAGCCCGTCGACAAAATCTCCTATCAAAAAAAGAAAAAGCCCAAAAATGATGAGTGTAATGCCAAAGCCAGAGCCAATTGCTGCAACAACCTTTGTCGCCCAGCGCAAGTTTTTTTTCCACTGCCATAAAATCGAACGCAAAACCCTTCCTCCATCAAGAGGAAAAGCAGGAATCATATTAAACAAAACGATTACTATATTTATGAGCGCGAGATAGCTTGTGATTGCGATAAATATGACAGACCATCCTACCTGATGGCCGAGCATTGTGAGAAGATACATGCATCCGGCAAGGATAATACTCACAATAGGTCCAGCGATACTTACTAAAAATTCAACTTTGGGACTTGGCGGCTCTTTAGTAATCTCTGCAACTCCGCCAAAAATAAAGAGCGTAATGCTCGAAATGGACATCCCATAGTAGCGTGCAGTTAAGGCATGACCAAGCTCATGGAGCAAAATGCAGCAAAAAAGGCCAAGCATTCCCAAGACGCCCATGATCCAGTAGGCCTCCCGCGTAAGATTCGGGTAGGAGGCAGGGAAATAACCGGCAGCCAGCGTCCAGGAAAGCAAGATTGCGATAAAAAACCAGCTAAGGTCTACCCCAATTCGTATTCCAAACAGACTGCATAGTTCAAATCTTTTGCCAAACATAGGAGTCCTCCAATCTTCCTTGTTGTACAAAATTTAATTTTGATAGGCAAGCACTACTTTTCCCAAGGCGCCTTTTCGGGATAATAGTTTTCAAAAAAGGCCCTGAGCAGACTGTTTTGTTCCGGGGTTTCATTTTGCATAGCATCCTCTATACAAAAGGTTATAGGTTTTTGCTTACTGATTTCTGCTAAGGCCTTTTTATTTGCTTTAAGATCATCCTTTAAACCAACCACTAGAGAGTCAATTTTAGAGGGAAAAACAAGCTTATAGTGTTCAAGTAAATACTGGCAAAAACCAGCTGTTAGTACAAAATCATCTGGAGAACGAAATTTATGCGATGAAACTCTTCTAAATAGCGCAGGAAGGCACGCTTCTACATCTTTTTGCAGCGACCTGCGAAAAACAAAGGGGGCATGCTCTAGTGCACGCCTCTTCTTTGGTCCAAGAAGTCGATTGAGCAGAGCATTTGTATTTTTCCATGATGCTTCAAACGCAGGATCCTCATGAGTAACAAAGCCCTCTGGAGTTATCCAAGAAGCTAAAAACAGTTTAGGTTTACCTCTGCGGGAAAAAAATGATCTCTTGCTAACAGGGGCTCCCAAGAACACATCATCGTTAAAATACATATAGCACTCATTAAGGCCATGTATGTGGTGGAGGTTTGCCTCTATTGCCTGAGAATTGAAGGTAGGAAGATCTCCTGCATCCAAAAATATGTCCCGATGATCTACCACCGTTATCATCGGATGATCGGCAAGCCAGCTCGGCCTTTGGTTAAAAGTAACGATGTAAATATGGGTAACAAAGGGAGCAAATCTATGGATAGATCTTAGTGAATATTTTAGCTCATCTCTATTACGAAAACGCTCTACCCCTTGAGCATCTTTGACAACACTCTTTGTATAGGTATTTTTCGTCTGCTGAAATGCCGCTTGCCAGTCAGGATCGCTTCCATCAACCCAGGTATAGACAACGTCAACTTTGTCTACTTTTTTACGGATAGATGAAAAGTTGCAAAGTGCAAAAGCCTCTACAGAGAGTAAAAGAATAGCTAAAAAAATCTTCATATTTGCTATAATCCTTACATGGAACCAATTTATATAGATGTACGAGAAGAAGACGAGTGGAATCAGGGCCATCTTGCTAATGCCATTCACCTACCCTTGAGCGGGCTTTATGAGGAAGTTCCTCTTACTCTTCCAAAAGACCGCCCCCTTTATCTGTATTGCGCAAGGGGAAGAAGAGCCGAGATTGCTGAAAAAATCCTGCTTCCCTACTACCCGCTTGTCCAAGGCTTAAAAGAAGGTTTTGATTCTTTAAAAAGCTAGCCATTTGCAAGACGCTGTGCCATTTTGCGAAAGATAATGTAGTGAAAGGGAAACATACTCCACCAATAAAGCCTGCCAAATATTCCTTTAGGACGAAAGGTAGCGGTTTGTATAAGTACACTATTGTTAATCTTAAACTCAAGCCATGCCTCACCAGGGAGCTTCATTTCGGCATATAAGATAAGCTGAGCCCTTTTTTTATCTGCACGCAGCACACGCCAAAAATCGATAGAATCGCCCACTTCAATCTCTATGGGATGCCGTCTTCCTCGATTTAATCCGACCCCTCCAACTAGCTTGTCCAGAAGCCCTCGGAGCTTCCACGCCCAATCTAGTGAAAAGTAGCCCTGGCTGCCCCCAATACTCCATATGCGCGATATTGCCTCTTCAGTAGAGCCATCTATTGAAACCCTTTGGACATCTGAGAGGCAGCCTTCTTTAGGCACCTCTATAAAATTTTGAATGCTTGGTTTTATCCCTTGCACTTCCCAGGAATCCATCCAGGTGGAGACTACTTCATTCTGAGCAATACTCTGAAAAGCAAGCTCGACAGCTTTTATGAATGGCAAGTTTTTGTGAGGTATGAGTGCTTCGATTTCTTTGTTCATACAGATAGAGCTCGTTTTTATACTTTCTACAAGGTAAAAGCAGAGGGAAAACCGAACGCTCGTTATAAATACAAGCCAAAGACTAGAAAGGCGCGGGGTTAACACTGGCACATTGATGATGTATCGCTTTAAGCCGCGATATTTGGAATACTCTAAAAGTAGCTGTTTAAAAGTAAAGACATCAGGCCCGCCAATATCAAATGTCTTATTATAGCAATCGGGATTTAGAAGGGATGCTGTGAGGTAAAAAAGCACATCCTGTATAGCAATAGGCTGACATGGTGACTCCAACCATTTTGGGGCAATCATAACAGGAAGTTTTTCGCAAAGATCACGTATAATCTCAAAAGAGGCGCTGCCTGCCCCAACAATTATGCTTGCGCGAAGTATTGTGCATGCTGCTTTGCTACTTTTGAGTATCTCTTCAACAAGAAGCCGAGATTTAAGATGCGAAGACAGCTCTTGTTCATCATTGATAATTCCGCCGAGATAGATGATCTGTTTTGCATCTGTAGAGTTGATAAATGAGACAAAGGATTTTGCCACTTCCTTTTCGATATCCTCAAGGCTGCGGGCAATCTCAGACATCGAGTGCATGAGGTAGTAGGCGGCATCTATATCTTTTGGCAGTTTTTGTATTGTGTCCGGATCTCGTATATCGCCTGAACATAAAAAAAGCGTGTTAAAATTATGTTTTTCAATAACAGTTCCAGCTATTCTGACAAGGGCATATACAGTATGTCCCTGCTCCAAAAGCGAATAAATAAGCCTTTTGCCAACAAAACCAGTGGCACCAGTTACAAGTATTTTAGCCATTCCACATAAAAATTTTTTATAGTCTATATACACACCGTTCAAGCCATGCAGTTTCGCGCTGCAAAAAAGCGAGCTCTTGAACTTGTTTGTGTATAGCACTCATATTCCCTAAAAGTCTAGCATCGGTTACTATATACCCAAAAAACCCAAGCTCTTGAAGTTAATTGGGTATATCTCACTAAATTGGGTTACTTGATGCAAAAAATCTGTGTCCGCATGCCAAACTGGCTAGGCGATGCTGTAATGGGAACGCCTATTTTAGAGGATATTAAAAGAAAATATCCTGCGTGTAAACTTACAGTACTCTGTCATGGCGCCATCAAAGTGCTCCTTGAAGCTTCGCCTTATATTGATGACTTTATCGTCTTTCAAGCAGACAAAAAGCGGACAAGATCTGAAAAAAAGCGCATCTACGATGAACTTAAGAAAAGAGAGTTTGATACATCAATTCTCCTAACTCGCTCTTTTTCCTCTGCCTGGTGGTTTTATAGAGCCAAGATTAAACAAAGAATTGGCTTCAATGACCACTGGAGAGGACCCCTTCTTACAGATGCAATACCAGTTCCTGAAAACGATGAATTTGAGCACCAGGTGCTCACCTATAAACTGCTACTTAAACCTTTAGAAATAGAGCAAAGCGAAACTCCACCTAAACTGCATATCACTGCGGAAGAAAAGAGCTCAGCCAAAAAATTACTAGCAGACTACGGCATAGGCTCTGAACATACTGTCATAGGAATAAATCCAGGTGCAGCATTTGGCTCTGCTAAATGCTGGCCGGAAGATCGTTTCAAGGCTCTTACGGCAAAACTGCTTACTCATCCAGAAATTCGCATCGTCTATTTTGGAGACAATGTCTCAAAACCTCTTGTGGACTCTATCACCACTCACTTTGATTCAAGGGTAGTAAACCTTGCAGGCAAGACATCTCTAAGAACTTTTACAACGCTTCTTGCTGTGTGCGATCTCCTTGTCACAAATGACAGCGGCCCTATGCATGTGGCAGCAGCCCTTTCAACCCCGCTCGTTGCCATATTCGGCTCAACCAATGAAATTAAAACAGGGCCATATGGCGGAGGTACGGTTATTCACAAACACACGCTTTGCAGCCCTTGCTACCTTAGGGAGTGCCCCATTGACTTTCGCTGCATGACAAGCATTTCAGTCGATGATGTCTTTACAGCTATACAAACCACACTTGCAGATGACAAAAAATTCACCCGTTAAACACATCTTGCTGCCTACTGAGCAGTCAAAAAATGCAGGCTCTTTACTTGTTCGCGAGGAAAAAGTTGCCGCAATAGTCCTTGCAGGCGGACATGGGAGCCGATTTGGCTATCATGCACCAAAAGGCTGCTATCCTATATCGCCCATACAGAAAAAAAGCATCTACCAACTTCTCGCTGAGCGTGTTTTGAACACAGGCAAAAGGCTGCCTCTTGCCTTTATGACATCTGATGCAACACATGAAGCTACTTGCAAGCACTTTGAAGAAAACGACTACTTTGGTCTTGATAGAGAGCTAGTCTCGTTCTTTATGCAGAAAAACCTTCCCCTTCGAGATGAAGCTGGCAATCTACTACCAGAAACAGCTCCAGATGGGAATGGGGCGCTCTTTTGGCACTTTGATAAACTTCATACGTGGGAAGAGAAGGGGATATCTCACGTAACTGTTATGACGATCGATAATGTTCTTGCAGATCCTTTTCAGCTAGATCTTATAGGATATAACGCATTTCATAGTAGCGACGTAACAGTAGTTGGGATCATGCGTGAGGATCCAAAAGAGCACGTTGGCGTACTTCTTGAGCAAGAAGGCAAGCTAAGAGTGATTGAATACTCTGAACTAGACGATAGCGAAAAACTAGCCACCTCTCCATCTGGCAGCCTCATGTATCCTTTAGCCAACATCTCCTACTTTGCCTTCAGTATGACTTTTATTAAAAAAGTTCTCACGCACACGCCAGCAGACCTCCCACTTCATCAAGCAAAGAAGAAAGTGAAAATCGATGGAAAAGAAATCACCTGCTTCAAATCCGAGTACTTTATTTTTGATCTTCTAAACTTCACTGATAAAGCAAAAGTGCTTCTCCTTCCGCGAAGCGACTATTTTGCGCCTCTCAAGACTAAGGAGAGCATACAAGATGCCCAAAAAGCTCTCGAAAACCACGGCATTCTATAATTTTTTTACAACAGAGACACAGAGGCACAGAGAAGAGCAAAAGAGAGAAGAATATAAAAAATAAACACTTCTATCTCTATCCTCTACTCTCTGTCTCTGTGGTAAAAATTTTTAGTCTCGAAGCTTAATGCTGAAGATCATATACTTATGGCTAAGATTGGAGAATTATCATGAAGATTGCTTACCTTGGTGCAGGAGCTTGGGGATTTTGTTTAGCAAGGCTACTTGCAGAAAAAGGTCATTCTGTTCGCCTTTGGTCTATTGAACAGCCGCTTGTAGAACAGCTTAATCAAACCCGTTTGCACCCACATCTCAAAGGACGTCCAATCGATACTTCGGTCATCATTACAGGTGATTTAAAGGAAGCTCTTGATGGAGCTGAAATGGTCGTTGAATCAGTAACATCTGCAGGACTCAGACCCGTTTGCAAGCAGCTAAAGGAGCTTGGCCTCTCATCAAATGTTTCCTTTGTTTTAACCTCAAAAGGCATCGAACAAAATAGCGGCATGGTACTTCCTGAGGTTGTTCTAGATGTACTTGGCCCTCAGTTTGAAAAGTCTGTATGTTCATTTTCCGGACCAAGCTTTGCCGAAGAGGTCAGCCAAAATCTTCCTACTTCAGTTGTAGCTGGAGCTTATAATCCAGAAGTTGCTGCGAGAGTGGCTGATGCTTTTACGACACCATTTCTAAGAGTCTATCCAAACAGAGATATCAAAGGGGTAGCCTTTGGCGGATCGCTTAAAAATATTATTGCAATCGCATGCGGTATATCTGACGGCCTAAAACTAGGAACCGGGGCAAGGGCAGCTCTTATGACGCGAGGGCTTCACGAAATTGTAAAGCTTGCAAAACACTACGGCGCAAAGCAAGAAACTCTCTACGGGCTTTCAGGCATGGGAGACCTTTTTCTTACCTGTTCATCCTCTACAAGCCGAAACTATAGCTTTGGCATGCTTTTGAGCCAGGGGAGATCTCCGACTGATGCTAAGAAGAGCATTGAAATGGTAGTAGAGGGCGCATATACTGCAGTATCAGCAGTTCAGCTCGGAAAGCAAGCAAATATTGAGCTTCCTATCAGCGAGACAGTTTTGCAGATCCTTGAAGGAAAACTGCATCCAAAAGAGGCTGTGCAATATCTCATGCAGCGCACAATCAAAGAAGAATATTTATAATAAGGTAGTACATGCTTTTTCCTGTTCCCGTTGAGATCGTTTATGAAATAAAAGTAAAGACAGCAGATCCAAAGGTTATCTCAATTGCAGAAAAACTTGCAGCGCTAAATACCGGCCTTCAGATGGATGAGCTCATAGGCCTTGTAGAGTTCATTGAAGATTTTAAATGCTCAGGACATGTTACTGAAACCTACCTTAGAAAAGAGACCACGAATCTAGCAAGAACTATAGAAATTGACCCACTACACAAGCGTATTTTTATCCATCTTAAAAGTCACAATACGCAAATTGTTGGTAAAGGCTTCCACAAGTATGTAACAAAGTCTATTTTATATGATCGAGAACATCCTCAACTTGTAGCCACAGCCACAACTCATGATAGCGATGTAACACGCTCTGAAGTTCTACTTCTAGAAAAATTTCGAAATTCTGAAGGAATCATAGCACCCATTTACGTAGGACAGCATGCAAAAAAGTCAGGGGAGCCGCGATTTGAACTTATTACCCCTCTTTATAACAGAGGCTCGCTTAAATCATTTTTAGCAAGCAACAAAAACAGCATACCTCTCGATGTAAAAATTACCATTGCCAAGGACATCCTGGCAGGCTCTAGCAAACTTAATGCCATGGGCTATGTAAATCGTGATAACAACAAAGGAAACTTTTTTATTCACGAAGAGAATCAGTGCTTTAAAGCAGTTGTAGGAGACCTAGGCGGCTACACAGCCACTCTTGAAGAGGCCCTTACAAGAAAGCCTCTCGGCACAAGCCTGAGATCTAGTCCTCCAGATCTTCATAGAGCATTTTATGAAGGAAGGCTTACTGCGCAAGATCTCCTTTCCTGCCATGTCTTTTCTCTTGGAAGATTATTTTTCTTTCTTCTTTTTGAAAAGGATGTTCCATGGCTTGCAACTTTTCACGACTACCCGCTCATAAGAAAGCTTTATAAAGATCGCTCAAATCCAGATGTGCTCGTAGAAATCGATAGATTGCAGCAAAACATCACATCGTATATTCAGCCAAGGCTTGATGAGCTTATGCAAAAGCAAGAAGCCCTTACTGCAGAGGAGCAATTCGAAGAGATGATCCTACAAATGCTCTCGACAGATCCTGAAGTCAGAAAAACGAATGCCTACTGGCTAGATGTAATAAAGAATATAAAAACGGGTGCCGTTGCACCCGTATTTAAAGAGACGCTAACTAGTCGATAGTAATACCTGCGCTCGCATACCCAGCTACTGTGTTAATCAGTGTTGTGCCGGATGCTGTGATTGAGAAGACAACAAGAACGCGAGTTCCAGCAGTAAGCGGGATATTCAATCCACTTATAATACCGCTGCTCGTAGTTCCAATCGATAGCACACCCGTTAGAGGTGGTGTTAAGGTAACTGTTGTCCCCGGAACGATTGTGAATGTATTATCAGGTGTTGTTGAAGTATACACATCTGCTGTAACAGTCACTGTAGTACCAACGAGTGAAAGAGCTACAGTATTGCTGAAGAAAGCAGCTATAGAAGTGATAGTACCATCTCTTGGCATGGAAAATGCAAAATCTAAGGCATTTCCTGGTGCGCCTGTAAGATCGATACTTCCAGCTACTGGCGTTAAACCAGATGTTGAATTGCCAAAACCAACTAACCCAACTGTACCTACGATTCCCCCAGTAGTGGTTGTAAGTGCAATAGGCAAGCCGGATGCGTAAGGAATAATTGCTCCAAGCGCTGCTGCTCCCGTAGCTCCAGTTGCTCCAGTTGATCCTGTAGCACCTGTTATACCTGTAGCGCCAGTTGCGCCGGTAGATCCTGTGGAACCTGTGGCGCCCGTTCTTCCTGTCGCACCTGTTGCTCCAGCTACGCCAGTAGCACCTGTGGAGCCTGTGGCACCTGTTCTACCATTTGCCCCAGTAGCTCCTGTAGGACCTCTTGGACCTGTTGGCCCTATGCTAGAGCTAGACGAGCTTGAGCAGCTTGAATGATGCATTCCGTAGCGATTTTTATTTTTTTCTTTTACAGCGGCAGATGCGCCTCCAAAAGGGACTGTAACTGCTGCAACGAGGGCTAAATAATTGAGAACTTTCATGTTTTCCTCAAATAGATAGTTTAAAGGTCAAAGGTGTACCTGTGCCACACTGACATCCGTCGTCACCGCAACTAGAAAACCATATTTAGATGGATTAAGCAAGAAAAAAGATTGTTTTAATAATGCGCAGCGAACTTTATTCGCTCGGTGCAATGTCGAAAATAGATGGCGCCAATTTTTCGCCCTTTAGCAATGCCACAAGCCTTTTTGCTGCGCCAATGGATGTTGTGAGGCCTATGCCATTACATCCTAGGTTATACCAAAGATGAGGAAGTTTTGGCTCTTCACCTACCCAGCGAACGCCATTTGTTGTATAGCCCATTATGCCATACCAAAAATTGGTAAATGTTTGCTCAGAAATGTTGTAGGTGTTCTTTAGAAAGGTCTGATATATTTTTTGGCTTGCATGGGCTCTTTGCGCAATTTGCTCTTTTGTATGCCTGCCATCCGGCTGATCATATTCTGGGCCGCCTAAAACAGTGAACTCTTCAATATGGGAAAGATAAAAATAGGGAGAATCTTTGTACACTTCTCGATCGTCAAAGAAGGCTTGCGCATACGGCTTTCGACTTGCATCAAAATAGCCTGCCATATACCCCTCACGTGGAATAAGACCCTTCTGAAGCCTGGTAATTTCTGTATTTTCTTTTGTGAAAATCTTAAAATTCTTATAGCCATTTGTGCAAAGGATGACATCTTGTGCATGAATCGATCCATTAAGCACAACTGCTCTATCTAGCTGCTGTACTTGGTCTATAGAACTGTTCTCAAAGATAGAAAATCTACCAGGATACTCCTTCGATAGAAACTTGATGATTGCATGGCAAAATTTTGCACTATTCAATCTTCCAAATTTTAGCGGATCTTTCGGCATAGCAATGCCAATAAAATCTTCATCTACTATCTGCAGTTTTTGCAAAAGCTCGTCTTTAGATACTATATGGATATCCACATCATCAAGCTTTGGCATTTCAACATCATCTCTAACAAAGTCATGCCAACTTGGACGTCCAAATGCTCTATTATATCGTTCTCGCTCTACCTGCCCAAGAAGCACATCTACAGATGTCATACCAAGGCTTATATTTGGCAGAGGAAGTAGAAGCTCTTTGGCATCAATTTTCTCTAATATCTCTTCCATCAAGTCCCAGGAGGCATCTATTTCTTGAAAGCTCTGGCGTGTTTTTTCTATTCCAAATTCTTCTACAAGCTCTTGTACTGGCCTTTCTATATGTAAGCATGCAAGTGCTGCATTATTTCCTGTTGCCTGGCTTGCTATTTTTTCTTTTTCAAAGAGAATAACCGTTTTATCAGTCTCTGTAAGTAGATAGTAGAGTGTAGAAATTCCTGAAATCCCGCCTCCAACAATAGCTACATCGCATGCGGCCTTGCCTTCAAATGCAGGAAAAGATGGCCTATCAAATTGAAGCCACGGCGAGTTAAATTCTATGACGTGCTCGTACTGTTGGGCAGGTTTTTCGGGGATATCCATCTCACTACTGTAGCATAAAACAGCAATTTCTGTTAGAAAAACAGTTTACTTAGAGGAAGCCATGCGAAGCATTGTCACACCGGATGAAATGCGCCAGATTGAACAAAGAGCTATAGATGCAGGAGTTAGCGTCGATAGCCTTATGGAAGAGGCTGGATCACGTACAGCTGATGTTATCATCGATCTTGTTGAGGCAAATGCTCTTGCAAAGAGTGCTTTGATTATTTGCGGCGCTGGCAATAATGGTGGAGATGGGTATGTGGTTGCAAGGCAGCTTCTTTCTTGCGGGTTTTCTGTAGTTGTTTTTCAGCAGGGCGCACTCGATCCTGCATCTCTTACAAAAAAACAGAGACGCCGCTATGAAGCACGCGGCGGAAAAGTCCTCGAAAAATTTATTTCGCCAAAAGACGGCGTTATTGTGGATGCACTCTTTGGAACAGGCTTTCACGGCAGGCAAAAAGAGGAAACTATAGAGCTCATCCAGGCAATAAATAGGGCAGCCGTTCCAGTTATTAGCGTAGATGTACCCTCTGGCCTTAATGCACATAATGGATCTGTTGAAGATGTGGCAGTTACAGCCACAATTACTTGTACAATGGAATGTCCAAAAACAGGTTTTTTCTTAGGCGAGGGCTGGAACCATGTTGGCAAGGTACTTTCACTTCCAATAGGGCTTTCTAAACCTCTTTTAGAATTCTCTCCAAAACTTAGCCTTCTTGAAGAGAAAGACGTCCTGCCTCTGATGCCAAAGATTGTGCGAAATCGCAATAAATACACATCTGGTCATGTTGTAGGTATTGCTGGATCGCATGGCATGGCCGGCGCTGCCCTCATGACCTCATTTGCCGCTCTTAGATCAGGAGCAGGTATTGTACATCTTTTACATCCTGACGAGTATAGCCTTGAATTTGTGGGGCAGCCTTTAGAGATTGTGCGGGTCGCATATAAAAAAGAAGATATTTCTCTAATAAAGAATTGGCTTGATAAAGCTGCAGGGATTTTTTTAGGCCCAGGCCTTGGACTTGGCGAAAGGCAAGATGCCCTGTTAGATGCCATTTGGCCGAGCTGCCAAGGAAAAAAAATGGTGCTGGATGCCGATGGCCTTACCTGGCTTGCAAAAACAAAGCAAAGAGCATTTGGACCCTTGCCACATGCAATCCTTACACCGCATCTTGGTGAACTCCTTCGCTTTTTTGACCAAAAGGAAGAGGTAACCCTCGACTTTATCCAAAAAGTTAAGGAATTTGTTGATTCGAATCAAACAAATCTTATTTTGAAAGGAGGCCCAACCTTCCTCTTTTCACACGGCAAAACTCCTTTAGTACTGATGCAGGGAGATCCAGGTATGGCAACTGCGGGTGCAGGAGATGTTCTTACAGGAATCCTTACTGCGCTTCTTTCGCAAGGTCTCGAGGCAGATAAGGCAATGCTTCTCGGAAGCTACCTTCATGGCCTAGCAGGAGAAAAAGCCGCACGAGATGAAACCTCCTACTCTATGACCGCAACCTCTCTTATAGCAAAACTTCCCGAGGCATTTAAGTTGACAGTTACTCAAAATCTACCTATACTTGCATGAATGATTAATGAACTTTTGCAGAGTATAAACCACACATTCACCCTTTATGTCATATTTCCAGCAATTATGCTGCTGGGAGGCTATCTTACCGTACGGCTCAAGGTACCTCAGGTGACAAAAATTGGCCTATCCATAAAATTACTTCTTCAAAAGAGCAAGGGAGCTGGATCAATCAGCCACTACCAGGCCATGAGCTCCGTACTTGCAGGAAACTTTGGTACAGGCAATATATCTGGTATTGCAATTGCCATTACTAGCGGCGGCCCAGGCGCATTAGTCTGGATGTGGATTATGGCTTTCTTTGGAGCAGCTATTCAATATGCAAGCTGCTATCTTGGAGTTCGGTATAGAAATGTGGCAAAATCTGGCGAGTTTAGCGGCGGCCCCATGTACTATCTTGCAAATGGCCTTGGGTTAAAGTTTTTAGCCTCGCTCTTTTGCATCGTCACAGTCTTTGCAGCCTTTACAGTAGGAAACCTTACCCAGATGCACTCTATCTGCCTGCCCCTAAAGGCATGCGGACTAGAGCCTCTTACGACAGCCATCATCATCACTCTTTCTGCCTTCGTGGTTATCCTTGGTGGAATTAAGCGAGTAGCGCGCGTAGCATCAACAGTCGTACCTCTAAAAGCTATTTTATATCTTGGCACATGCCTCGTTATTCTTGGCTTCCATTATGAGAGCGTCCTTCCTGCCCTAAAGCTTATGTTTACTTCTGCTTTTGATCTTAATCAAGCAGCATCGGGTGTGCTTGGCTATACTGTTGCCCAAGCTCTATCAAGCGGCTTTGATAGAGGTCTTTTTGCGACAGATGCAGGTACAGGCATCGTCCCAATCCTTCAGTCTAGTGCACGATCTGAAAATCCAGTCCTAGACGGTGTAGTCACTCTCGTTACACCCTTTTTAGTGATGATAGTGTGCACAATGACAGGACTTGTCCTCATCACAACCGGCGCATATGAAATGGGCCTAAAAAGCACAGATATGGTCACATATGCATTTGAAAAAGGCTTATCAAGCAGCATAGGCTTTTACATTGTAATTGTAGCCTTGATGCTCTTTGTCTATACAGCCGTCATCGCCTGGGCCTACTGCGGCCAAAAAGCAATGGGCTACCTCTATCCAAAAGGCGTAAAAGTATTCCAGTACTGCTACATTGGTGCAATACCACTTGGTGGTCTTCTCCACGTTGACCTGATCTGGGGCCTAGCAGACATCTCCATTTCGATGATGCTTCTCATCAACGTCATCGGCGTTGCGCTCCTCTCAAAACAGGTCATAGAAGCAAGCAGGGCGTACTTTACCCCGCAACCGCAACCTGCACAAGTTCTTTCTTGAAGTAGTTTGTTTTTTTTACCACAGAGGCACAGCGTACACAGAGAGAAGAAAGCGAGAAAAAACAAATTTATTTTTCTCTCTGTGTTCTCTGTGCCTCTGTGGTTCATTTTTCTTTTGACAGCCAAAAGGTAGTTTGAGAGCCCTGCCATCATAGAACCGCAAAAAAAATTGATTTAAATTTTCGAATTTAGTAGCTTGCTCCCGTAGTTAAAATTTTACTGGAGGAGATTATGAGAAAACATCTATTAACTATACTGCTTGCGCTTAGCTTTAGCGCCAACAGCATGCTGCTTGGGTTTATACCAAAAAAAGTAGCAGTCGAAAAGTATGCTAAAAAGCAAACTGTCCAAAAACCAAAGCCAGCACCCAAAAGAATGCCTCCTGCAAAGGCAAAGGGAAAACACTGGCATTTTCATAAAAGCTCATCATCATCGTCATCTTCTTCTTGCTCATGTGCTGACAAGCCCCAAGATAAGTGGTTTGTAGTCATCCATGAGAATGCAGATGCTTCTCAAGTTCTCTCTGTCCCTCAATACGCAGAGTTTGCAAATAGAGGTACCTACTTTTCCAATTTCAGCGCAATTACTCACCCATCACAGCCAAATTACATTGGCTTGATTGCTGGAGATACCTTTGAGCCGCCATTTTATGATGATGATCCTGTAGATTTTCCAAATGCAGATCACCCAGAAGCAAACTCCACTATTATCGACCTCATCGAAGCAAAAGGCCTTAGCTGGAAAGTCTATATTGAAAACTACCCAGAAGGCGGAACAACAGATGACTTTGCCTTTTTTGTCTACCCGCTAGGCGGTGTTGTTTGGGACTTTCATGTGACAAGCGGCCCAGCAGCTGGCCATTTTCCTGCAATACAAGCCTTCTTTGGCGCCCAAACAGGCTTGCCATCAGCGGCCCTTATAGCAACGCCAAATCTTGATGGAACACCTGCTATTGGACAAGATTTTACAGGAAAAATTGTACTCGTCTCTAGAGGATCGTTCAATTTTACGACAAAAGCAAAAAATGCCCAAGATGCAGGTGCAATTGGTGTTATAATCTACAACAGCGTAACAGGTCCTGGGCTCTTTACACCTGGAGATGTCTTTCAGCCAGGCGGAGCTGATCCTACAGTGACAATACCTGTTTTTGGTATTTCCCATCCTGCAGGACTTGAGATCGCAAGTGGTGTTACAACTGATCCAACATCTGTTGGAGAACTTGTGGAGGACACCGTGGCAGCAGCTAATAGCAGCAACACAAACGCAATGTATGCTCGAAAGCATAATCCATTTATAAGCTTTTTGAATATCTCAACAAATCCAGCAAGGGCTGCAAAGCTCGTAAATGCAGATCAATTTGCAAAAGACCTTGCAAATGACTCTGTTCCCGATTTTGCATTTTACATCCCAAGCCAAAATAATGACGGACATGATACATTCATGATTCAGCAGGAATACACAACTCCAATTACGCAGTTTGTGCCCTACTATTCAGGGGAAGCTTTTGCTACAAGCATTGAGCTTGCGCTTGCAAAAGAATCGTTTAGAAAAGATCGCGTTGTTGTCTTGACATTTGACGAAGATGATTTTTCAGATGAAGAAAACATAATTTACTGCGCATTTGTAGGCGAAAATGTAAAGCCGCATAACGTCGTAAGCACTCCGTACAACCTCTATAATCTTCTTCGCACTATGGAAGATAGCCTTAGAGTTGGAACGCTTGGACGCAATGATACAAGCTCTCTTCCAATGACTGGCTGGAGAAAGTAAGCAGGATCGCTCGGGGGTCTATCTTGATCCCCTTGTGTGATTTTTTTAACCACAGAGGCACAGAGTACACTGAGAAAAGAATAAGGGTAAAAACAAATTTATTTCTCTTTTTTCCTCTCTGTGTTCTCTGCGTTTCTGTGGTTACTTTCTTTTTTTTCTTCCAAAGCCTGGCAGATGGGGCAATCCTTCACCTTATGTCCTAATGCAGGACAGAAGCTTCTTGCGTAGTAGATGATCTGCAAATGCAAGCGAATCCATGATTTTTTTGGAAATACCTTCTTTAAATCCTCTTCCGTCATCTTCACCGTTTTTGCCTTCGAAAGCCCCCAGCGTTTAGCTAGGCGATGGATGTGGGTGTCGACCGGAAATGCGTCAATTCCAAAACTTTGAGCCATGACAACGGAGGCCGTCTTGTGGCCAATGCCTGGAAGCGCTTCTAATGCGTCAAACGTATTTGGCACTTTGCCTTTATGCTCCTCCACAAGCTGTTTTGAAAGCTCTTTTATTGCCTTTGCTTTTCTCTCAGATAAGCCGCACGGGCGAATGATCGCCTGGATTTCCTCAACACTTTTATGCATCATCTTTTCAGGGGTGTCTGCAAGAGCAAAAAGCGCAGGCGTTACGCTATTTACACGGGCATCGGTACATTGAGCAGAGAGGAGCACCGCTATAAGGAGCGTGTAGGGGTCCTTATGCACAAGGGGAATTGCGGGGGCGGGAAAATACTCATCCAAAATCTCTTGAATGATCTTTGCACGATTTTTTTTCATTTTCCAATACAGAATTTAGAAAATACTGAGGTCAAAATGTCTTCTGTGATGTTGTTTCCGATGATTGTTCCAAGCTCTTGAAGACCCTGTCTCATGTCAAAGGCGATAAATTCTGATGACTCTCTTCTCTTTAAGCCATCTACAACTCGCTTAAAATGCTCATGAGCACATCTTAGGGCATCTCTATGCCGAATCGAAGTAATGACAACTTCACCCTGCCTAGGGGCTCCTTTTTTCCAGATAAGGGCATCAATTGCTTTATAAAGCATGTCAAGACCATCGCCGCTTTTCGCAGAGAGCTCTACAATATATTCAAAAGGCATCTGAGGAAGAGGCCTTTCATGTGCAAGATCTATTTTATTAAAGACGCAGATGGTTTTTTCAGGATCTAGCTTCTCGTCAACTTCAACTGGTTTTGTAGCGTCAAGGACGTAAAGAATAATGTCTGCCTCCTGCATTGCTTTTTTAGAGCGCCTTATACCCTCTTCTTCAATGCATTCAGCAGCTTCTCTAATGCCGGCAGTATCGACAAGGCGAAGCTGCAGATTGTTAAATCGCAACTCATCCTCTACAAGATCTCGAGTTGTTCCTGCAATCGGAGAGACGATGGCTCTTTCCTTCCCAAGAAGCGCATTCATTAGGGAAGATTTTCCTACATTTGGACTGCCAATCAGTGATACGCCAATTCCAGTATGAATTGCCTTTCCCTGTTCAAAGCTCTCAATAAGCTGCCTAATTTCTCCCATTACATCTTCGAGAGAGCCTATCACTTCGTCAAATGAGGCAAATTCTAAATCTTCTTCTGGAAAATCGACCCACGCCTCAAAGATGGCAGCAATATCAATAAGCCTTCCTTGAAAGCCAACAATTTTTTTGGACAGACGACCCTCTAACTGATCTTGAGCAAGCTGCAAGGCAATTTCGCTTTTTGCTCCAATCTTGCTTTGAATCGCTTCTGCTTGGGCAAGATCTAGCTTTCCATTAATAAAGGCTTTAAAACTAAATTCGCCAGGACTTGCAGGTTTTGCACCGGCTTCAATTGCAGCTTCTAATACTTCCTTAGCCGTAAGGCCGCCGTGGCACTGAATTTCTACCGTGTCTTCTCCGGTAAAGGAGCGAGGTGCGCGCATGACAAGAAGCAGTACATCATCGATAATCCTGCCCTTTGAAGAAATTTTTCCATAGCTAACGGTATAGCTTTTCTGCTTTGTAATGGAGCGTGAATATATTTTTTCAGCAACTGCTATTGCTTCATTACCCGAGATACGAATGATTGCAATGCCAGCTTCTCCTGGAGCAGTAGCGAGCGCAGCTATAGTTTCTCCGGGAATATAGGGACGATGAACAAATTCCATGAAGATAGTATAACAAATAAACTGGTGATTTGACAAGAAAGTAGTAATATATGTACTATTCTAGAGTATTTTGAAGGTGTTTCATGAAAAAAATGCTGCTTTTGTTAACTATTATTTTAACGAATGGACTTTTTGCTCAATCTCTTGCAGATCCTCAAGATGAAGTAGAGAAGATTGATCAGCTTATTGAAGCATCAAATGACCATATCGCTCGCCTTAAAAAAGTGAAAGCGCTTCTCATAGAGTATAAAAAAGCAGAAGCTACTGCCCTTAAAGATCCAAACGATACAGATAATCTCCTTAAACTTGTAAATCTTGCTAAGGAAATCCTCGATATTATCAATGACTCCTCAATGCATGATATGTTTAGCGCCCAATTTCTTGAAGAACTTCAGAAGTTTAGCCAAATCTCTGCAAAGAAAAATATCCCCCAAGCGAAATGAAGAATATTCGCTACATCAATAGGCAAACCGGTTTAGAGGAAACTGAAGAGGTGTTTGGAGAGCAGGCGATACGCTTTCTCTACGGCAAATCACCTCTTGGCTACATAATGCTCCATAGCCTTGCTAAATGGCCGCCTGTAAGTGCCTTCTATGGATATTTGCAGAATAAAAAATCGTCAAAAGCAAAAGTCATACCCTTCATTAAGCGCTTTGGCATAGATACAAGTGAGTTTTTGGATCCACCAGAGGCCTTTGAAAGCTTCAACCATTTTTTTGTACGGAAGCTAAAGCCTGAAGCTCGTCCATTTAGCGAGAATGCCATTATTCCAGCGGATGGGAGATATCGCTTTTACCAAAAAATCGATAAAGACCTTCACTTTGATGTAAAAAACAGGCAATTCTCGCTTGAAACCATTCTTCAAAGTAAAGAACTTGCTGATAAGTACAGCAAAGGAAGCCTCGTTATCGCACGTCTTTGCCCAACAGATTGCCACCGCTTTTACTTTCCCTTTGACTGCACTCCATCAAAAGCAAAGTTTATCAATGGAAAGCTTTTTTCTGTTAATCCAATTGCCATCAAAGACAACCCCTGGATCTGGGGCGTTAATAGGCGAATGCTGACCACTCTGCATTCTGAGCAGTATGGCGACGTTCTCTATCTAGAAGTTGGCGCCACCAACGTCGGCAGCATCATCCAAACCTACACGCCAGATAAAGCTGTCAAAAAGGGCGACGAAAAAGGCTACTTCGAATTTGGAGGCTCAGCACTCCTCATTTTCTTCGAACCAGGAAAAATCACCTTTGATTCAGACCTTGTGGGGCATGACCTCGAAGTCAGATGCCTCATTGGTCAATCTCTTGGCAAATAACAATACCTATCTATATGCAGGCGCCAAATTCGTAGCCGTCTCTAAGACTTGTGATTGATTCGCGGCTTGGCACTTTTGAGAGTCTGACTAGGCCTATTTTTGCATCAGATTTTTTTGCTATGACATCGAAGATAGAACCAATGTATGGCAGCTTTACAAGATGCTGTGTTCGCAGGCAACCATTTAGTGATTTTGGAGATTTTTTCGAAGATCGACGCCGCCAAGCGCCCCAACTCTATCAAAAACATTGGCGCCAAGATATGCGGCATTTTGCTCTATAGGTTTGCTCTTATCAGCTTTTGTTTTATCCTGCGCGCTGTCTAGCTTGTTATAATTTGCTTTTAGGAAGGGGGAAAAGAGTTTTGAGCATGAGCATGAATATTTTTTTCTCGCAGGCTTTTGCATATGGAGGATCTTGCGGCCTGCTTGGCGGAGAAGGCGGCGCTTTGTTTATTGGGCCCATAATAACTCCTAAATAGCTCTTAAGATAGCACGGACTGGGCTTGCATCGCAATCTTTTAGCTTAAGTGGAAGAGCGATCAATTCATAAATACCATCTGGAACATCTTTTAGGACGATTCCTTCAAGCAGGGTTATATTGAACCGATTTGCCATTTGATGCGCATCCAAGGTATTTGATGCAAAAAGGTCAACACTTGGAGTGTCTATGCCGACAGTAATCACGCCAAGACCTGCAAGATGCTCGAGAAGCTGAGGATCGAGGGCTGCGAAGTCCGTCTGAAATTTGCTCTTCGTATAATCAAATGTCTCTGTTGCAAAGAGAATTCGGGGAGCGTGGACACTTTTTAGGTGGCTAGGATGAATGCGGCTCATTTTGGGCACATCTACATGCATCACCTGGCACTTTCCCAGAAAGTACTCTAAAGAGCGATCATGAATAGATTCTCCTCTCAAGCTATAATGAGATGGAGCATCAACGTGCGAGCCTAAATGACAGGTAGCGCTAATTGTAGATGAGGTATAGAGGCTTCCTTTTTTCATATCGACATTCACTATACGCGAAAAAGGGGTATCTCCAGGCCAAACCGGAAGATCCTTGTGAATGAGGGGAGAGATATCGTAGATCACGACAAGGCAATCTCCATTTCTTGATAGCGCTTCATCATATCGCGAGCATGCGCCGCATCTTCAAAGCGAAGGTCTTTTGCTGCTTTTCGCATCGCCTTATCCCAATCTGCAATTTTTCGTCGCACTTCTTCAATAGTTAGATCTTCTGACACTTTCTTTTTAGCTTGAGTTGGCGGCTCTTCCTTTACCTTCAATCCATCTTCGAGTATATGCATGAGGGCGATTTCACGCTTTACAGTTTTCGGAGTAATGCCGTGGAGGGCATTATACTCTTCCTGAATCTTTCTTCTCCGCTCAGTCACCGCGATGCAGCGCTTGATAGAACCTGTAAGCTGGTCGGCATACATGATAACGCGGCCATTTTCATTTCGTGCAGCCCTTCCACATGTTTGTATAAGCGATGTTTCGCTTCTGAGAAAACCTTCCTTATCAGCATCAAGGATGGTTACAAGGGTCACCTCTGGAATATCAAGCCCTTCTCTCAAAAGGTTAATACCTACGAGCACATCAAAGAGGCCATTTCTGAGGTCATGGATAATTTTGAGCCGCTCTAGTGTCTCAATTTCAGAATGAAGATATTCAGCCTTAATTCCTAGATCACATAAATATCCCGTAAGCTCTTCTGCGAGGCGCTTTGTAAGGGTGGTGACAAGCACTCTGCCCCCCTTCTTAATCTCGATGCCGATCTCTGCCAGGCAGTCATCCACCTGTGTGGTAGCGGGCCTTATATCAATTTTTGGATCAAGAAGTCCTGTAGGACGAATAATTTGCTCTACGACTGATCCTTGAGCCTCTAGGATTTCGAATTCCGAAGGAGTAGCGGAGACAAATATCGTCTGGTGCATATGCCTTAAGAATTCTTCAAATTGCAGCGGCCTATTGTCGTAGGCTGATGGAAGGCGAAAGCCAAAATCAACAAGTGCCTGTTTTCTAGATTTATCGCCATTATACATAGCTCTAATCTGCGGGACTGTCTGGTGAGACTCGTCGATGAAGAGAAGGTAGTCATCTGGAAAGTAGTCAATAAGGCAAGGCGAGGGCTCGCCAGGCCGTCTTTTGCTAAAGTGGCGAGAGTAGTTCTCAATTCCTTTACAAAAGCCAACTTCTCTCAGCATCTCAATATCATAGAGCGTTCGCTGCTGGATTCTTTGCATTTCAATGAGCTTATTTTGGCTTTCAAAATACTTTACTTGCTCGGCAAGCTCTTTTTTGATGCTTTCAATAGCATCGAGGCGCACCTCTTCTGGCGTTACATAGTGAGAGCCCGGATAGATGCTAATTTCATGCAGGCGCCTTCGAATTTTGCCAGTAAGTGGATCAAACTCTGATAAGCGTTCCACCTCATCACCAAAAAACTCTACACGAAACGCAATATCTTCCTCATAGGCAGGAAAGACATCCAAAACATCTCCACGGACTCGAAAATTAGCCCGAGCAAAATCAAGATCATTTCTTGTGTACTGCATATCGACAAGATGAAGCAGGATGTCATCTCGGCGCACCTTCTGAGCCTCTTTTATCTGCAGCACCATGTTCTTATAGTACTCAGGAGTACCAAGACCATAGATGCAGCTAACGGATGCTACGATAATAACATCTCGCCTCTCAAGAAGAGATCTTGTAGCGCTGAGACGCATCTTATCGATCTTGTCGTTGATCGCAAAGTCCTTCTCGATATACGTGTCTGTGCGGGCAATGTAGGCCTCTGGCTGGTAGTAGTCATAGTAGGAGACAAAATATTCAACAGCGTTTGTTGGAAAAAAGCTCTGAAATTCCTGGTAAAGCTGCGCAGCAAGCGTTTTATTGTGGGCAATCACAAGGGTTGGTCTGTTTAGCCTATTAATAACCTCTGCCATAGTGTAGGTCTTTCCAGATCCAGTAATACCAAGAAGCACCTGCGCTTTTTCTCCACGTGCAATAGCACTTGCAATCTTTTCGATTGCCTGCGGCTGGTCTCCTTTAGGTGTAAATGGCGTAGAAAGCTCAAACATAACCTTTATTATATCATAAGGGCTATTTTTTATTTTGAGCGTAGTAAATGCGAGGTTCCCCAGCATCCTTAGGGTCTTTGACAGATATCTCTAGATTGGCCTATACTTACCCACATGTCACTATTTCAAAACTCATTAGGATCTGTATGTGATGGCCTAAAGAGCCTCCTACTTAGAGAAGCGAAGACTGAGCTTATTGAAGAAGAGACTCTTCCCCTGACACGCCTTCCACCCCTCCTCCAGAGTGCGCAACTGGTCAGAAAAATAGACCTTCATTTACTTGTGGATAAAGAATTTTCTCTAGATACTTTTGGTGATCTACGAGCACTTGCAAGTTTAACACTGCGAGTAGAGAGAAGTAAAAAACTCTATGTTCGCGATCTGCATGGGATCATTGCCCCAAATAAGGCACCATTTTCATCACTTACTTTTCTTTGCATAAAAGACGCAAACCTTTTTGGAGAGTTTTGCAAAGGGATTTCTGCACTTGCCCTCGAGGAGCTTTCACTAGAGGGCTGCCACTTTGTCGGTGTTTGCCGGCTCCATGCCCTTGCGGCATGTAAAGCCCTTCGCAAATTCACCACAAAAAATCTTTTCAAACATCCTTGTCATAGCATTATTCAAGGCGGCCTGCATGAGCTCAAAAGAAGATCTCCCCATCTTGAAATAACAAATCAAGAGCATATTAATGACTATAGAGATTTTGCAGAACTTTTCTCAAATCATCCAATTTGTACAAATCTTCCCCTGGATCAAGTAAAGACTCTTACACCCCTCCCAGACTTATCGGCCCTTTTTTCCCTCGGAAATGAACAGCATGCCTACTGGGAGTTAGAGCCTAGCTGTGAAACTAGCTATATGCATAACCTTGCCCCTCTTAAGTCTGCAAGCGTCATTGACCTTGGCGATGGTCGTATACGTTTTGCAGCCAGAGAGCCAGTAACGGACGAAGAAAAAGCCGCCTTCTGGCACTTTGTGGATCAAGAAGATATTTCCCTCATTGTTAAGGTAAAAACTGACGACTTCCCTCCCTACTTTCCCTTTTGTGATGATACGCTTAGCGTAGAGCCCTACAGCATGATCTATGATAAAACTATAGATCGCACGCGCAGGGAATTTAAGGTAAATGAAAAGATTATCCATCATTTGCAGCTTGACTGGACCGCAAATCAAGGCATAGAAATTGAAAGGCTCTATCCCTTCCTTGAAGAAGTAGAGGCCCTTGAAAAAAAGTTTGGCGGAAAAACTATCATCCACTGCACTGCAGGTGTAGGAAGGACAGGTACAACATTAGCCTGCATGCTTGCAAAGCATAAACTTAAGTCGTTAGAAAAAAAAGATGGGCTTTATTTTAATCCGATTGTTGCATTCTTAGGCCTTCGTCAGATGCGTCCCTGGATGATTGAAACCCCGGCCCAGCTCAATACATTTGTTCGCTACGTACAAAAGCTTCTTACATAATAGGATGCTGGCAAGCATCGTGCTTTTCTTTGCGATCGCGTGCGATGCGGGAAATCTTATTCCAGGTGCCAGAAAGTCCCATAACGCTTTTTACTTCCTTTAAGAGCTCATTTGATTCATCAAGCATTTTGAGGGTGCCGTCATAGACTACTTGTTCCACGTAGCCTTTTTCCTCCACTAAAAGCGCTCTTCTTTGCCGGATTGGCTCAAGGAAGTTGTTTAGAGCATGAATGAGGCAATCTTTTACCTCTACGTCTCCTACAGAGCCCTCTGCATATCTTTTTTTGAGTCCGGCGACTTCGGCCTTATTTGGATTAAAGATGTCGTGATAGATAAAAACTGGATTGCCCTCAACTGTTCCTGGAATGTGGGCATGGATGCGATTTGGGTCGGTGTACATGCCGCGAACCTTTTTCTCGACAGATTTTGCATCATCAGAGAGGAATATGCAGTTTCCAAGCGATTTACTCATCTTGCCTTGGCCATCTGTGCCAATAAGGGTTGGAACTTCGCTCAAAAGCACTTGCGGCATCGGAAAAAAATCGCCATAGAGGCTATTGAATTTGCGTGCAATATCGCGGCAAAGCTCAATATGCGCTTCATTATCTTTTCCCACCGGCACTACGTCTGCCTTTGTTACCAAAATATCTGCAGACTGCAGCACTGGATAGCCGATAAGGCCAAATGGAATGCTCTCTTCATCCATTTTTGCATTTTTTGCCATCTCTTTGAGGCTTGGAAGGCCAGTTAAGCGATTCATCGACACCATCATCTCAAAGATGAGGTTAAGCTCATAGATGGCAGGAAGAGCAGACTGAAGGTAGACATGAGATTTTCTTGGATCTATGCCGCAGCTGAGATAGTCGAGCAGCATCTCTCTAATATGTGTACGCGCCTCTAAAATATCTTCTTTAGACTTTTTTGTTGTAAGCATGTGAAGATCTGCAACAAAAAAGTAGCAGTCATAACTATCTTGAAGCTTAAGGCGGTTCTGGATAGAGCCTACATAGTGGCCAAGATGCAAAAGACCTGTTGGCCTATCACCAGATACAAGACGTTTTTTTGGCTTATCCATGAAGCACTCCAAGCTTAAAACAGGTTTCGAGAACAATAAATCCAGCAGATATCAATAAAAACAGTATAAGACCTGGCTTTCCTCCAGGAGCTATCACTTTGCTATTTTTTTTAAGACTATATCTTTTTTGCCATGTCATGAGGGCAGGGATTATTGCAAGAAGCACGACAACGCCATATGCTCCAGCATACTCAAGCGATGATAGAAAAGCTCTTTTGTACGCACAGGCAAAGTAAAGCGGCGGGAGGAAGGCAAGGGCAAATAATATCATCCTATTCTTTACTACAGCCTTATTTTTAAGGCCATCGGCCAAGAAGTCAAAAAGGCTCATGGAAACCCCCAAGAAGGAGGTAATGATGGCACAAAATGCAAAGAAGGTGTCGACTCCGGCAATCCAGTTATTCTGGCTTACTTCAGCAAGCACCTCAGCACCGCTCATACCTTGTTGATAGGCTGTATCTATTCCAGCAAGCGGAACTATGCCAAGCGTTGCCGCCTGCCAGATGATGTAGCCAACAAGAGGAAGAGCACTTCCAATCCATATCGCTTTTTCAAGCTGTTTTATGTTGTCATGAAGATAGGATGCAAGGCTTGGAATCACGACGTGATAGCCAAATGCAGTAAGAACAATCGAAAGTGAAGGCAAGAGATAGCTCCAGCGAACAGCCGCTAAATTTTCTCTTGCAACATGTGGAAAAGAGACAGCAACAAGAAGAATAAAGCTAATGAGAAGCCCTGCAATAAAGATGCGATTGATGACATCTACTGCCCTGACGCCCCGTCTTAAAAGCAGACTAAAGACAATTAGAAGCGGTATAGCTGCAACAAGCTGCATGACCCTGATTCCTGTAACATCTTCGAAGAAATCCTGAAAAAGGGCTGTGGTGCCAGCAATGTAGGCAGTATTTAACGCATAAAGTAAGAAGAGGTAGGCTATTCCAGACGCGAGCTTTCCCCACCTGCCAAGAGTATGCTCAGCCATTGTTACAAGGTTTGAATCCTTAGGGAGGCTTATTGCAACTTCAAGCGTGCAAAGAGCGGCGTAGGAGAGGTAGAGCCATATAAAAACCATTCCAAGTATCGATGGAAAAAAGCCAGCCCTTCCTGTACTTACAGGCAAGGCAAGCATTGCAGCACCCGTTGCAGTGCCAGCTATTAATAAGATAGCTCCAAGAAGACGATTGTTCATATTAGATATATCCCAGTTGGTGGACAAGCTCGATAACAAAGATAATGCATGATCCAATAAGAATCGGTCCCCAAACCAAGCTTGATGCTACTTTTCTTTTTTTTGCCATCAGGGCAGGGAGAATGCCAAAAATACTTACGGCACAAATACCCCCAGCAAAATCGAGAGCCTCCAAAAAGAGATGCGGGTCACTAAGTGCCAAGAACAAAGGCGGCAGCAGCACGGCAAGGGCAAGAATCTTGGAGGAGACATTTGCATGAAGTTCTTTTACGCCATCCTTTAAAAAATCCATAAAGCTAAATGCAACTGGTAAAAAGGAAGTCGCTATTGCAAGAAAGGCAAAGCCCTGACTAAAGAGGACTACCCATTTTGAGCTTGAGGTATCTGCAAGAACTTGAGTCACAAGCTCTCCCTTTTGCTCTGCCATCGCCCATTCCCCGATTTTCTGCTCGGGTATAAGGCCCAAAATCACAAACTCCCAGAGAAGGTAGATTCCTAGTGCAATGAGGCTTCCTGTTAAAATCGCTCGCTTCATAGCCTTTTCATCATGCTTAAGGTATGTTGCAAGGGAGGGAATAAGATTATGAAAACCAAAGCAGATAACTAAAAGTGGAAGAGAAGCCCAAGCTGCAGCAAAATTCATTCTTTCAAACCGCTCTAGGCTGACTGAGGGAAGACCAAAAGCGACAAGCAAGAGATAAAATCCAGCCATGCCAAAGAGAAGGTAGCGATTGAGTGAGTCAACGAGTCGAAGCCCCTTTGCGATAGCTAAAAACATCAAGATGCTCAAAATAATTGCACACGGTGTAAAGCCTGCCCCCGTAAAAGCAGAAATTATCACACTTGATGCGATGATATACGCAGTCATTATCGCATAAAATAGAAAAGTGAACAAAAGCCATGATATGAGCTTTCCAAAGCGGCCAAGCGTAGTCTCTGCCATGCTTAGAAGATGAATTTCAGGCTGTTTATATGAAAGGACAAGACGTGTCATGAGATAGCCCGCCTGCATCATAAAAAACCAGGCAGCTACAAAAAAAAGAAGCGATGGATAAAACCCCGCCTGAGCTGTTACTACAGGAATGCCTAGCATTCCCGCACCTATGCAGCATCCTGCAATTAAAAGACTTGCTCCGAGCGTGCGATTCATACAATCTATTCCTAAAAAAACGGCCATTAGTGTACGAAAGTTTCCAAATAAAGAGAAGAACAACTCCAGCAGCCGATAAAAATTTTAATTTACAATTACTTTGCTATTATTTGTTTGTTATGCTATACTTAACGCAAACTTATGGAAACTAAGTAATGTTTGATAGAATAGAATCAACAGTTGATTATAGTAGAACTCAGCTTTCTTATGGCGGTCTCTACTACGGCTCTGTCAATAGCTACAACAATTTCTTTACAAAGTTTTTTGCATGGCTCTTCAGCTGGTCTGTCTATGTGGTTGTTGGCAATAAAGAAAGAGCCTTCAACAAGTGGGACTATGCAAGCTGGCTCAGAGAGCGCACAGGTGATGCATCCATTACAGCATCGAGAGTCCATGAGTTTGTGAATTTTGGAAACTTTCATCAGCGATTTATCGCGCCCCCAGAGGGAACCTATGCACTAAATCAATGCCTTTCCTCTTCAAAAGCCTTAAGACTCTCCCGCAAACTTGTATATTCCCTTTACCAGGCAACTCCTGCAAGCTTTGACCAAGCAGCCCGCTACATATTAAAAGGAGCGTTGCTTAACACCCAGTTTTATACTCGCGGCCCGTACGGCATCTCCCACTACGCAGAACTTCAAGGAATCGAATCAAGACCTGCTGAATTCAATATTCGTAAATACTCTCCACTCCTTCTTGCAGCAGATAACAAGCAAACAATGCTTGTAAATCTCATGAAGCGATGCGGTGCAAATACAGAGTATCAAGGAAAAGAGGTGCATTTTGTTCGCTCTGTTGTTGATTACGAAAATAGATCACGACTAGAGACCAATATTGGCTACCAGGTCACAAGAAGAAATCGACTTCAGCCAGTTGTCCACCTTGATCAAAGGCACACTACTGTCGTTACCCTTGAAGATAGAAAAAAACCTCTCTACAACCTAGTCTTTAACGCCCAGACAAACAGCCTCGTACGCGAGCGTCTCGAAAACCAAAACACAGAAGTAAGAACCTTCCAAATCCCAATAAGCGACTTCCGTTACAGGTTGCTCTAAAATTTTTACCACAGAGACACTGAGATCACTGAGAAAACATGAGAAGAATGAGAACTATTTTCTCCTTTCTCTCACCCTGCCCTGTGTTCTCTCTGTCTCTGTGGTAAATTTGCTTTTTGTAATTAGTCAAGGCCGAGGCGGACTGCGGTTCGCTGCTCTTGACCGAGGCGGCCAAGCTCGTAACCCTCATAATCCACAAATTTAAAGAACCGCTCAAATTGAGGCTCTACCTTGCAGACTTCTTTTGCCATTCGTTGAGCAATGTGGCGATAGGAAGGGTGGCCGGCTGCAGAAGATCTAAGCTCACAGAGCCACTGAAGGGCTCTTAGGTTGACGGTAAAGTACCAGCGTATATTGTAGGCCATAGGCACAACGTACTGCGCCTCTTCTGGAAGCTCTTTTGCAATGCGGTTAAAGGCCTCCACAGCTTGCTCCATAGCATTGGAGTAGTCCTGGCTGAGGTGGCTATCAATAATCTCTTGAGGCAGGTAATAACCGTAGTCGCAGCTTAAAAGCTGTCTCTCTTGGGTAAGTATGCGGTGTCTATGGAGGTCTCTATAGGCTCCAAAGTCTGCAAGAATTTCAAATGTAAAGCTTGCATGTTCAAGTGCTCGTGGCGATTTGTGGCGCCGATTCTCTCTTGTCGCTGCTGCTGCATCGAGCAGTCTTGAAAGCTCTTCTTCCGGAAGGGTTCTGCAGAAGTTGACAAGCGACTCAAGGCTATGGTTTGAATTTGCATATAAAAGAGCGCCTGCTACTTTATAAAGACCATCTGGGTCATGGGAGATAAGCCGGACGCCAGATTCATCATCACTTGGCATACTGCCTAAAGATGTTTTTGCAAATGATTTAAGCTCTGATTGCATAGCTTCAGTAAACTCAGCAAATGACTTGTGATGCCTGTGTGAGCTATCTGCCCTTCGGATAAACGAAGGAATTACTTTGTAGAGCTCGTCATACGCACTTTTTGAAAGCTCTTGAAGTTCTACAAGACTATGGCAGCGCATTTTATGAAGAAGGTATTCAAAAAAGCGGCCATTACCATAAAAACCCATGTTTGTCAGGGTTGCAGCAGGAAGAAGGCCTCTTAGGCAATCGAGTACCTTTGCACGTAGCGCCGCAGCATATGCCGCCTTGGAGGTATCCGCGTCCTTAGGAAAACGCGCTTCCATAAAAGTAGAGAGCGGGGCAATAAGCTTTGCATAGGTATCAAAGAGCATATTGCAGGTATTTATATAGAGAGAGCGATAAGCTGATGTCATGAGGACAGGCTCTCTATAAAAGAGGTACTCACCCTTTACTTTTTGATCAAAGTAGATATAGCGTGTCGATTTTTCAAGTGGAGATCCCCCTAGGCGGCTATCTTCTATTGCCTTGGCAGCAAGCATGGAGATATTTTCCACGGCAAGATGGGCACCGCCCAGCTCTCCAATAGAATCATCGCCATAACCATCAAGAATTCGGTCATAGAAGTTTTGTGCCTTCTTAATTGCAATAAGCTGCTCGTTTGGATCTTCACTATCAGAGCCAGCTATCTGGTTAAAACCAGTTTCGTCTGAATTTGATATGAATTCCTTTAAAAGCAATGTGCGAAGGCCAAGCGACGAGCGTGAATAGCGAGAAAAAAGCGCCCCTTTAATAACTTCGGGAAGATTTCTTAAA
This sequence comes from uncultured bacterium, assembly GCA_964462925.1. Taxonomy (GTDB): domain Bacteria; phylum Chlamydiota; class Chlamydiia; order Chlamydiales; family FEN-1388; genus SZAS-7. The sequence continues at coordinate 8,734 of CAYWZU010000016.1, read as the reverse complement.
ACAAAACAGGATCCTTTTGTATTTGTTACAAAACGCTCGAGGAGTTTAATTTGACTTGGGCTGAATTCTTCGTAATCTTCTAACATATTCACTCTTTTGCAAAACTTGGAATAAGACTGCCAAAACTACGAGAGGAGTTCAAGAGAAAAAATAGCTTTTCTGTAGAAGTTGCCAGCGAAAGCTTCTCTGTTCTTCTATCCACAAGGAAATAGTTTCTGGCTTCATATGGCTAAAAAGAATTATCTCTTCATCTAAGAGCCTAACCATGAGGTAAAGCGACTTTTGAGAACCAAGCAACTTCGAAAGCTTTCGTTTGCACGAAAGCCACTGCCACCATCGATATGAAAGCCTGAGCAGCAGATACCCCAAGAAGAGAATTGCTGGCCAAATAGACCATGGAGAAATAAGAAGAAGCAGTAAAAGAAGAGAAGACTCCCAAGGCTTTTCAAAAAGCGGTCCCAGTAGCCGTCTAAAAATGCTTGGAGAAAGATAGTACGCAAAGATCTCCTCAAAATAGGTAGAGTGAAGCGCATGTCTTACCGCGTGCACATACTCATGAGCAAGGATCTCTTCTTTCCCATAGATTCCAAGATAGACATTTTTGTTCTCAAAGGAACTTCTCATCTGAATGACCGGGGGCTCATCGGCTGAGTCGCTATACCAAGTGCACGCCGCTTCCCAAGGCATAATGTCTTTATTTGAATATTCAATGCTAACCCATGCCGGCTCTAGATCATACACATTGAGCGCCTTGGGAATAGCCACAGGAAAGGAAGCCTTTACCCTTGCTAAATAGGATTCCCCTGTATCTGTAGGCAGGGGAATAACCCCCTGCCTATTAGCATCAGAATGAGCTTGAGTGATAGGTGACATTATCGACAGTGCCTTTATCGTCAAACTTAATCACGACAGTGAGCGTTCTTTGACTTGATCGTGAAGCGCCTGCCTCTTTGCCATAGGCGCCAAGGATCAGCCACACACCGCCAGAATCATGAGAATAGGCGACCTCTCTTGCGACTTTATCGTAGATCCAAGACTCTTTACCTGTCGCATCCTTTGTCACGATGTTTGGCGAACCAAGAGCTTCTGCTACATCCGCTTGAGATGCGCCTTTTTGGATTTTTCGCTGCACGTTGCCAAGTGTAAACTTCTCGATTGATTCATCATTTACATCTTTTGAATGACTTGCAGCAGATTGGCAGCCGCTAAAAAAGAAGGCTATAACTGCAAGAGCAGCAAATAGTGTATAGTTCATATTATATCTCCTGTTCTACTTTTTTGAAGAATTCTTGATAGTAGGCATCATCAGTAATCTGATGTACGTTTTTGATGGCGCCTTTATTATCCATTGTTTTTGATTGAAAATTTGCTCGAAGGCGCGTCTTATTATCTATATCGCATACGCTAATCGTTGCCTCAATAATCTCGCACTTTGGCCAGCTGATATTTTCTGATTTTTGAAATTTTCCCCAGAATGAGGCATCTGATCGCTCAATATCAATTTCTTTTGTAGCTGTTACAAAGCCAAGATCAAGCGCCTGATGTTTGACGATGAAATTACCGTCCTGAAGTGCGCTAAGCACACTTTTTAGCACAAGCTTGCTATTTGCCCGATCAAACATTTTGGTCTGCATGTGCCGGATTTCAGCCTGAGATTTTTCTGGGGGTTTCTGCTCCGGAGAGGCGCACGATGTTATAAAAAAGAGAGAAAATAGAAGTGAAAAAAGCCAAAACATGGTCAGAACCCCTTGTCAAAGGGGTTCATCATAGCAAAAGATTATTCAATCAGCAACCAGAATCTTCAGTATCAATAAATTGAGCACTAAGAGAGTTTCGATAATGGGGCAAATTTTGCCACTAATGACTTTGTCGTATCATCTTTAGTAAAAAATACATCATACATGAGACCTGTTGAACTTTCTCTCACTTTTTCCACCATTCCGACGCCAAATACGGGATGAAAAACCTTCTCTCCAATGGAAAAAATGGTCATTTCTTCGGGGCGAGCTATCTGACGCATAGGAGCTTGCGGCGCCATCACCGTCATTCCGATTCGCTCCCGCAAAGGCTCTGGTATTTCTTTGATAAAGCGGCTTGGCCTCATGGATCTTGTACCGCCCCAAAGACTCCTCACCTGAGCAAAGCTAATATAGAGCCGCTTTTTAGCCCTTGTAATGCCGACGTAGAAAAGCCTTCTTTCCTCTTCAATCTGCTCTTCGCTGTTTCGAGAATTGATATGGGGAAAAAGGTCCTCTTCAAGGCCAACAAGAAAGGCAATTTCAAATTCAAGCCCCTTGCCATTGTGCATCGTCATAAGAGTAACTGCCTGATCAGACCCATTTTGCGTATCAAGCGATGTTGAAAGCGAGGTGTCTGCCAAGAAATTTGTAAGCTTTGGCTCTTCCTGGCTATCCTGCCACTCCTCAGCCTTTACGATAAGTTCTTCAAGGTTTTCAAGGCGCTCTTGTTTTGTTTCTGAATCTTGAGCAATTACTTCAATGTATCTGCTTCTAAAGATTGCAGCACGTACAAGCTCTGCAATTGACTCTGTCTCTTTTACCTCGTTTAGCATCTCAAAGGTTTTCGCAAAGTCCTTCAAGCCCTCTTTTTGCTTTGCTGTCAGCGTAAAGGGCATATTTTCTATATTTTGGAGTACAAAATTGAGGATCGGCATGCCGCTTTTTTCAGCCGCATCGACGATTTTTTCTAGCGTTGTTTCGCCAAGACCTCTTTTTGGTAAATTGACCACACGCAAAAAGGAAATGACATCCTGAGGATTCTCAAGCAGCCTGAGCATACTTAAAACATCCTTAATTTCCTTTCTGAGGTAGAAGGAGATACCTCCCACAATAACGTAGGGTATTCTTCGCGATAAAAATTCATCTTCCAGCACGCGAGATTGCATATTGGTACGGTAAAAGACGCAAATATTTGAATAGGACGTATTTGCTGCCTCAATTTTTTGAGCGACAAAACGCGCCTCTTCCCGCTCAGACCTTGCTATAAAGAGGGAAATCTTTTCCCCATCCCCAAGGGCGCTCCAGAGGCTTTTTTCATAGCGGCCATTATTACGCGTAATGACGGCATTTGCCGCCTGAAGGATGATGTTTGTACTTCTATAATTTTGCTCGAGGCGCACTACCTGTGCACCGGCAAAGTCTTTTTCGAAGTTAAGGATATTTTGAATGTTAGCCCCACGCCAGGAATAGATGGACTGGTCAGGATCGCCGACCACAAAAAGATTGCATGCATCCCCTGAAAGGAGTTTTACAAAGTTATACTGCGCGCCGTTCGTATCTTGATATTCATCGACAAGCATGTAGCGAAAGCGGTCTTGATAGTAGGCTAGCACTTCTGGAAACTGGCTAAAAAGCTCTACTGGCAGCCTTAAAAGATCATCAAAGTCGCACGCATTGCATTTTTTTAGCTTTTCGTTATAGCGCGCATAGACCCCCTCTAATGCTTCATCAAGCTCTTGAAACTGTCCGTTTTTTTTCTTTGAGATATAACTACGGGCTGTTTTTAGCTCAATTGAAGTGCTGACGCCAAGCTCGCGGAAGGTCTCTTTAAGAAGCTTTTCAGCATCATCTTCGTCATAAATTACAAAATCGGCTGTATAGCCTAGATTTGCAATCGACTCCCGAAGGAGCCTTGCGCCAAGGCTATGGAAGGTTGTGACAAGCACATTATGTCCTGCATATTTATGTACGCGCTCTTTCATCTCAGCGGCAGCTTTATTTGTAAATGTAAGGCCTAAAATCTCTCTAGGAGACACGCCATCATTGATTAAATTGGCAATGCGAAAGGTTGCAACGCGAGTTTTGCCAGATCCTGCTCCGGCAAGTACGAGCATTGGGCCTTCTTTATGTAATACAGCACGAAGCTGCTCAGGATTTAGAGTACGAAGTTCTTGATGAAATTGCTGCATGTAAGTGGCTACCATGTTAAAATCAGGGAAAATTGTAGGATGTTTAGGTGAAACACACCACTAGATTCTTTTTCTTGATACTGCTTCTTGCTCTAAAACTTCACTCCATTGAGGTTGGCCTTGATATTGTCTTTACACCTCCCTATAGCGAACAGCTTAAAGGAAAACGGATAGGCCTGATCACAAACCACACCGCGGTCAATAAAAGATTTGAGACAAGTGTGCAGACGTTCCTAAAGGAACAAAAGCTCGGCGAGTATGAGCTTGTCGCCCTCTTTGCTCCCGAGCACGGGATTGATGGCGATGCTCATGCCGGCAAACATGTAAGTTCTACAAAATCTGATGAGGGCCTCCCTATTCACAGCCTGCATGGAGAGACCCGCAGACCTACGGCTCAAATGTTAAAAGGGGTAAGTTTATTAGTTTTTGATATTCAAGATATAGGCTCTCGCTCCTACACCTTTGCCACCACGCTCTACTATGTAATGGAAGAAGCTGCAAAGCAAAAAATTCCGGTCGTTGTGCTCGATAGGCCAAATCCCATCAATGGGCTCATCGTTGATGGCCCGATGCTTGAAGATGATTTTCGCTCTTTTATCGGCTACCTCAACATTCCCTACTGCCACGGCATGACTATTGGCGAGCTGGCCCGCTTTTTTAATGAAGAGTATAAAATTGGCTGCAACCTCTCTGTTGTTCCGATGAAAGGATGGAAGCGCTGGATGAATTTTGAAGACACAGGACTTCACTGGATTCCAACAAGCCCAAATATTCCGGAAGCGACAACTCCTTGCTTTTACCCTATAACTGGCCTTTTAGGAGATATGCGTTTTGTCTCGATTGGCATTGGGTACACACTTCCTTTTAAGGTGGTTGGCGCACCTTGGATTCATCCAAAAAAGTTTGCGGCACTCCTTAATCAAAAGGGGCTCCCGGGCGTTCATTTTTACCCCTTTCACTTTCAGCCGACAAGCGGCTCCTTCATGCAAAAACCGTGCAAAGGCGTCCTTTTAAAAATTACAAATCCTAGAAGTTTTTTACCGGTAACGACTGCCTACGCACTTATGAGCGCGCTGAAGGAGCAGTATCCAAAGCAGATGACAAAAGCGATCAAAGATCTTAAGGCAAAACCTGAGCTTTTTTACAAAGCTTGTGGTACAAATAAAGTTATCGAACTGCTCGATCAAGAAAAACAGCCCTTTTCGAAACTTGCTGCTCTTCATTCAAAAGAGCGTCAAAAGTTCATTGAACTCAGAAAAAAATATTTATACCCTGAATATTAGCACTCATGCCGCTAGTTTGCTAATTTATTGACGTAAATAGGGTAAAATCGATACCATCATCTCACAACATAACAGGAGTAAACCTATGACGAAACTGAAACCATTAGGAAATCGCGTACTCGTACAGCGATCAAAGGTAAAGACAACAAAGGGTGGCATCTTGCTCCCGGATACAGCTCAAGAAAAACCAAAAGAGGGTAAAGTTATAGCAGCTGGCCCTGGCAAAATGAATGATGATGGGTCCATGGAATCAATGTCTGTAAAGGTTGGCGACACAATCCTTTTTGGATCGTATGCTGGAACAGAAGTGAAGGAAATGGGCGATGAGAATGAGTACCTCATTCTTTCTGAAGACGAAATTTTAGGAATTATAGAATAAAGAGGGCACTATGGCAAAAATGCTGCAATTTAACGAAGAGGCCCTAAAGGCACTCTCGAAGGGTGTAAAGACGCTCGCTCGCGCTGTGAAGGTGACACTTGGTCCAAAGGGCCGAAATGTTGTCATCAATAAAGGCATGGGCGCTCCGCTTTCCACTAAAGACGGCGTCACCGTGGCAAAAGAAGTGAGCCTCAAAGACAAATTCGAAAACCTTGGCGCACAGATTGTAAAAGAAGCCTCTTCTAAGACATCTGATGTTGCAGGCGATGGCACAACAACTGCGATTGTTCTTGCTGAAGCTATTTTTCAAGCTGGGCTTAAGAATGTATCCGCAGGTTCAAATCCGATGACCATCAAGCGCGGCATTGAAAAGTCTGTTGAAGCCGTGATTGAGGGACTAAATGCTCTTGCAACTCCAGTATCCAGCACCGATGAAATCCGGCAAGTTGCCCAAATTTCAGCAAATAATGATCCAGAAATTGGCGAAATTATTGCACAGGCAATGGATAAAGTAGGAAAAGATGGCATCATAACAGTTGCTGAAGCAAAAGGCATAGAAACGACACTTGATGTTGTTGAAGGCATGCAGTTTGATAAGGGCTACCTCTCTCCCTATTTCATCACAAATGGTGAAACGATGGCAGTAGAGCTCGATAACCCCCTTATCTTGATTACTGATAAAAAAATCTCTGCCGCAAAAGACCTTCTCCCTATTTTAGAAAAAGTCATGGAGAAGGGTGCTCGACCATTTTTGATTATCGCAGATGATGTAGATGGTGATGCACTTGCTATGCTCGTTGTAAACAAGCTTAAAGCAGGCCTTCCTGTTTGTGCAGTAAAAGCTCCTGGTTTTGGAGATAGAAGAAAAGCAATGCTTCACGATATCGCTATCTTAACAGGCGCTACCTATATCTCTGAAGAAATTGGCCTTCGCCTAGAAGATGCAGATGTTTCTTCTTTAGGATCTGCTAAATCGATAAAGGTAACAAAAGATGAAACAACCATTATCGATGGATCAGGAAATAGCAAACATATTCAAGAGCGCACAAGACAAATTAAGCACGAGCTCGCATCTAGCACATCAAACTACGATCGTGAAAAGCTCGAAGAGCGCCTTGCGCGGCTCGCTGGCGGCGTAGCTGTAATCAATGTTGGTGCTGCTACAGAAACAGAGCTTAAAGAAAAGAAAGCACGCGTAGAAGATGCACTCCATGCAACGCGCGCAGCAGTTGCAGAAGGTATTGTAGCTGGCGGCGGAGTAGCCCTTCTTCGTGCAATCCATCATCTTGATAAGCTAAAGCTTGCAGGCGATGAAGCAGTAGGCCAAGCAATTATTCGCCAAGCTGCTTTTGAGCCCGCCATTGCTATCGCAAATAACTGCGGAAAGCAAGGACAGCTCGTTGCAGAAAAGATCTACGAAGCCAAAGGAAGCTATGGCTATAACGGCCTCACAGATCAGTTTGGCGACCTTGTAAAAGAAGGCGTCATCGATCCGGTACAGGTAACAAAAACTGCCCTTATAAATGCAGCATCTGTAGCTTCTATGCTTTTAACGACTGCATGCATGATCACCGACAAGCCTCAAAAGAAACAGCCTGCTGCCGCTGGCATGCCCGGAATGGGAATGGGCGGTATGGGTGGAATGGGAGGCATGGGTGGTATGGGCGGTATGGACATGGACTTCTAACATGCCAACCTACTGCTACCGATGTGATTCGTGCAAAAAGGAAGAAGAAGTGGTGCAGAAGATCTCTGATGCACCGCTTACTGTCTGCCCTTCATGCAATAAACCTACCTTTAAGCGAGTACCTCCAAAAGAGATATCGATCCAATTTAAAGGCTCAGGCTTCTATATCACAGATTACAAAGAGAGTAAAGGCAGCTGCGACAAGCCAGGCGGCTGCAGCTGCCACTAAACTTAAAGACCTAAAGGACAGAACTCATTGTCCTTTAGGTCTTTTTGAAAGCGCATTACTACTTCTCAATCATTTAGGAATCAGAACCTGGTCGATAATGTAGGCCACCCCGTTCGGCCCAGAGATATCTGACTTTATTACCTTTGCACCATTTACGGTAATTTTTTCGCCGTCGACAACAACCTCAATATTTTGGCCATTCACTGTACGATATGCCTTCGTTTTGATGGTGCTTGATGGGTATTTACCCATGACAACGTGGTAATTAATGAAATCGATGAGCTCGTCGCTATGTTCTTTTGTCTGCATCTCTTTAAGCTTTTTTTGATCCATCTTGGCTAGCGCTTCGTTACTTGGAGCAAAGAGCGTAAAAGGGCCTGGCGCCTGGAAAAATTCTGTAAGCCCGGCTTCTTTGACAAGCAGTCCAAATTGGGAAATTTCTGGCTGTCCAACAAGGCTGGGATAGGCCTTATTTACATCCTCAGCAAAGCCGAGGGTGCTAAAAAGCATGGCAAATAGTAGCAATAGCTGTCTCATGTAAGATCCTTTAGTTTTACGTTTTAATATCATTCTTTTTTCAAATTGTCAATAGTTAGAACCGCAGAACCTTCAAGTTTTCCACTTCGTATATCGTCTAGTGCTTTGTTTGCGTCTTCAAGAGGATATACTGAAATTTCAGTTTTAATTTGAGTTTTAGAAACGATAGCAAAAAATTCTCGCCCATCTTTTCTAGTAAGATTTGTTACAGATCTGATGATCCTTTCACCATACAGGAGCGAGTAGGCAAATGCAGGAATATCTGACATATGGATGCCGGCTGAAATGACAGATCCTCCTTTTTTAACGGCCTTTAATGCTTGCGGGATGAGAGCACCGACTGGGGCGAATATAAGGGCAGCATCTAGTGCTTTTGGGGGTAAAACATCTGCATCGCCAGCCCAAACAGCTCCCATTTTTTTTGAAAAGCGCTGGGTTTCTTTATCATTCGGGCGAGTAAAGGCGTAGACCTCTTTTCCTAAATAGCTTGCAACTTGGCAAAGAATGTGAGCGCTAGAGCCAAATCCATAAAAGCCAAGGCTTTTAGCATTCATAGCAAAGGAGAGAGTCCGATACCCGATGAGACCTGCACAAAGAAGGGGGGCTGCATGCACTGCTGAGTAGCTTTCAGGAATTGGAAATACATATTCCTCATAAGCTATGCAGTACTCTGCAAATCCACCATTAAGCT
>CAYWZU010000015.1:0-46579 GCA_964462925.1 uncultured bacterium | reverse complement strand
AATTCATCGATATAGTAACCTGTAGCTGCATTAAGGAGGCAAAACAAATCAATCATGAAGCCGTTTTAAACGACATACGTAGCAGTCTAAATATTGACATTGAACAGCGCGAAAAGCTTGTAGAAACATATATAGATTTTTTCAACTGGCTTTCACTTGAAACCTATGGCTATTTTCCTAAGATTGAAGACAGTGTTTACGAGGGCACACTAAATCGCCTGCTTGATTACTCCCATTTTATTAAGTTCCTCTCTCATCTCAATCTCAAGGAGCAGATAGTTGCAAAGCTTCTTTACTATGGGGAAAAACAAACACTTGAAGTGATACTTAGTCTTGAAGTGAAAAATATAGACTTCAAAAATAACACCATCCTCAATATCTCATATCCTCCGCATGTACTCGCACTTGTCGGTCATCTTATAGGCTCACGAAAAAAAGGAAGAATTTTTCTGGGCAGGCAAAATATGCCCCTCAATACTTCAACCATATTTAGAAATTTTAAGAAAGCGGCACGAGATGCTGGGCTTGGCAACTCATTTTGCCCCTCAGCCCTGACAGCTATCTTTTAATGTTGCGAATAGTCAGCTTCATTACTTTATTTTCAAGATATGCAATGTATTCATTTTGCTCACTTAGCTGAGTCGAGAGATATTGCTTTTCCCTATGAAAATCAATCAAGTCAGCTGCATGTCGGACCAAGGCATCAATTATAAAAAAAGTGCTCGGTTCAAAATCATGAGGCTCTTTGTAATGCGTAGATAACATTCCTAAAAGCTGGCCTTTGCCGCGATTTGAAAAGATGGGAGTACTTTGAACAGCTTGTATATTTTCCTGAAGCTGAACATCTAGGGATTCATCATCTTTAAAAATAGTCGATTTCCGAACATCCGGAACAATAACACGAGTAGCACTGCATAAAGCTTTACCGCAGGAACGTAGGTGAATAAGAATAAGAAAAACCTCTTAGTCAAATCTACGAAAGAACACTCCATCCCCAAGCCCCAAGGGCAATTAGAGCTCCTCCTGGAATTAAGGGAATTGGTGAAAGTGGCATTTTAGGACCTACATAACTTGCTACTGCAGGGGTAGTTGCCGAACTAATTATCGCGAAATTACTTTGCCACAACATGAAGGACAGTGCAACACCAGCAATCGTTGCTACTGCTCCTATCCCAATACATAAAACACATAAAGCCTTAAGTGCTACTGTGCGAATCTCGACCCAACGTGAAGTATTTTGGTTAGATGCTTGTTCAAATCTTAATAGTTGTGGACTAATTTCTGGATTTACTAGTAGTGATGTCATATTACCTCAATATGTTCCAATACTATATCATATAGGTTTAGGAATCACAACCTAAATAAAGCCGCCCCAGGTGTTTGTAGAGCCTGAACCTACAAGCTCGAGGCCTTGCTCTTTCAAAAAATCTTTTGAGAATTTGAGTTCTTTATTTACCTCAACTTCTAGGAGAGCTGCTTTATTGTCTCTCCCCCATTGACGCATAAGCTTAAAGCCCGAGCGCCCTAGTCGCCTTCATGGGCCACTATATAGTTGTGATAGTAGATTAGTGTAAAGAACATACTCCAAGATACACTCTGGAATGGGGTCTACTAATGCAAGATCTTGGATTGCATTGCAATAGGCTTAAGTTGATACCATTAGGATTTACCCTTCTTAGAACTTATAAATTCAAGTATAGCAAAAGTTTGCTTTATATTCTAAAAAATCCTTTTCTTATCTGTTCGATCGGTTGTTTTCTCACGCATGCAACACGGTTTAAGAGTGAAACTTTTTTCATTTCTCCAAAACAATTATTTCTTGCAAAAAAAAAATCCAAAGTACGTTTGCCCTAAACTTAATCACATAAGGAGTTTTTTTTATGAATTGTACAATCAAGGCCTTTTTGGCTATCTCTTTGCTACTTCTTACTCCAATGTTTGCGGACTATAAGAAGCCAAATAGACGCGCTCTATACACTCAAAATTTACAAGCTCAACAGGTGACTTGCAGTGAAATACAGGTACCCTCAATCTATGCAAGGCCTTTTAAACATAAACACCAAAAACAGTGCGGTTGCGCTAAGGAATGCCGTGTACATTGCATATCGCAGTCAGATTTTGATCATAGGGGCAAAAATGGTATTATCATTGATGAGCCAGGTGAATATCGTTTAAAAGAAAACATTTTCTTTCAGCCAAACCATTCAAACGTCCAAGCTATTACCATTACCTCCTCAAACGTTATTTTAGACCTCGATATTTATACGCTTCAGCAAGCAAACCAGGTCTCAGGAGTGTATGGCGTGGCCATTGCTCGCGATGTGCATAATGTGAAGATAACAGGTGAAGCCGAAATTGCTCAGATTGTTGATTTTACACTTGCCGGCATACGTGTGCTTGGCCGTACCGATCAGATTACCTTAGAAAATGTAACTGTTACCCAGTCTGAGCCTCGTCCCCTGACAAATGATGTGATTCCTGAATCTTGTTCAGAACTTAACTGTGCACAGATTGTTGGTGGTATCTATGTTGGCGAAGGCGAACCTGTTGGCCTTGCGTTTAATGGCACAAATAAAAACAATCAGGTCAAAAACTTAGTTGTAAACAATGTAAACGCTCTACGCTGCATGTTTGGCGCGCAAATCGTCATGACCTTTGGCATGCAGATCGATAATAGTATGTTTGCAGAAAATACTTCAAATGGCCTGGTGCTTGGCAATTTCTTGCCAATTGCAGGTGATGAGCCAAATACCTTTGAGTTTCCTGTTGGTTCTGATGGCGTTGTTACAAATTGCCGTTTTGACCGTAATGTTGGAGATAATGCCGGCATTACTAATCCTACTACCGGGGATGTAGCGGGATTTTTCCAATTTATGAGCGCTATACAAATAAACGAGGTGCAGAACTTTACCTTCGAAAATTGCTCTTGTGATGACAATTTCTCAACAACCCCGATACTTGTGAGCAACCATGATGGCGCACACAATATTATTTGGAAAAACTGCACCTTTAATGGAAACGCCTCTACTGGAGGACAATGTGACGGCTTTCATTTTTCTGGATCTATTCCAGAGGGGGCGGGGAAGTGTGTTGGAATAGGTGAACAACCTTTTGTACAAGACGATGATGTGGTTGTGGAAAACTGTGTTTCACTAAATAACCACGGGTTTACTTCAGGAACTGGATTTCGTTTTGTCTTCGTAAACGGAGGAAGAATTTCTGATTGCAACGCTAGTGGTAACTTTGGCGCGGGCAATGGCGGCTTTTCTTCTCAAGGTTTTGGTGTTGAAGGGGCAGAGCCGGGTGGACAATCAAACGCCATCACATTTTTGCGCTGCACTGCTGAAAGAAATGGAACTGAAGGCTTTCAAGCAGCGGGGGCTGGTTTCGCCGTTCGCTCGGATACGTTTAATGTTGTCTTTAGAGACTGTGTGGCTGTGTCAAATGGCAATACTGCAGGTACTGTATCAGGTCAGGGTTCAGGATTTATTATTAACTCTACAGGAGGCCAACCGTTAACATCCATAACTAATAACATCTTATTTGATAACTGCGTAGCTTTAAGTAATGGCTTTAGTGATCAGACAGGACCATCTGGTGGAATTGTCATTCGCGCTCTAACAACTCGCCCTCCTGTGAGCGATGTTATCGTTCAAAACTCCACACTTGCGTATAACGAAAATGGTCTTATTGTATCTCAAGACATTACAGGCCTTGTAGTAAAAAACAACGAAGCAGATCAAAATAGACTAGTAGGCTTTAATCTTGCAGCTGTCACTAGTCCAAAGTTTGTGACAAAGAATATTGCCTACAATAACCTTGTAAATAATTACACAGGAGTTCCACCGGCAAATATTGTCACGGCTTCGAGCGTAAACCTTCCCGATGGCACTACTGTAGGCTTCAAAAACCTATCAGTAACGCCCTAGGAGCATGCTAGTCGCACATAAGATCCATATGTGCGACTAGCTACTTATGCCCTTGTAGGCTAAGTCCACACACAGGAAAGATACCATCAAGCATTACGATAGAATATAGCAATATCTATGAGATATAAATCACAAATGACATCTATATGCATATCTCATACTCTGTTCGTCTTAAAGTCCAGTTGTAACTTGTAGGCCATACTCTTCATAGACCACTTTGACTTTATCGATTTCAGTTTTTAGGCGACCTGCGACTTTTGCCATTTCACCTTCTTTCCACTGTACTTTTTTATCATTGCCAACTTCGCTTGGCGTCTTTGCCTATGATATGAGCATGAAAAAGCTTGGTTCTTGAGCGATTCCCAAGTAGGTAGTGCCAGTTGCTTCATCGAATTTGTATGAGTTATTACCAGCAACCTCCTTCGCTCAATCCCCATTACGAGACTTCCCCGCTACTACGAGTTGTTCCGCCCTATTCTCCGCATCGATACTCTCGTCCTAACGTTTCTTCTTCCTACGTTCCATACAAAAGCCTATGTCTAGATCATGCCATCTTTATGCCGGATGCCACTCAAGCAGTAGTCAGGTTTCTCCTGAGTTTTTTCGTAGAACTCCCCTTAGAGCCTAGTTTTGACATCATTTTCCCGTTTCGACACTTCATCAATGGTTCACTTGCGTTCATCTTCTCAGACATTTATCTGACCCGCTCTTAGACGAGCCTTTTCCTTAACGCTCACCACATATAGCTCTTTACTACTGCAGCTTAAGGTGATTTAGAACCCGCTCCTGAAAGCCGATTCTGAGGGGGCCTTTCCTCATCTTTTGTATAGTTCTCCTCCTTTTGAAGTTTCCTTCTTGGTTTGGATTCGTAGCGCATAAGGGACAAGGGCCCCATTTATTCATTCATGATGGTGTGGATCAGCTGAGTATCGACATGGGCAGTTAATTCAATGATCTGTAAATCTTTAGTGAATTTCATTACCCAGCAGTAGGTTTGTGGGTAGAAAGTGCCCTTTATTGAAAAAGCTTCAACGTAATGCATTTCAACAGCTGCATACTCACCATCTACTAAGATTCGGTCTATGGCAATACGTCGATTGCGATTTTTATCTAAAAAATGGCTGATTTTGGACCATGCTGCAACAATTGCCGATTTTCCATGATAATCGCCAGACATTTCAGAGCTTCCTGGTATTACCCAGTGCACTTTATCGTGAACTGCATTCGTAAAAAACGTATGCCAGTCTGCCGATAAAACAGGCTCAAATACTTTCTCAATAGCATCTTTTGTCAGGGTCATGAATTACTGCTTAGATGAAATGATGTTATCAACTTCCGCAAGTTCTCTATGAATATCATCAGCACTGCAATCGTTGAGTGCTGGCATTTTTTCAGCTAGTTCCAATGCACCTAAAAGCTGTATCTTTCGTTCTTGAGCACTTTGCAGTGTATGTCGAGTATTGATTTTGGTTGATGCAAAACGCTGAATTGTCTCGTCAGTACTGGGAGGAAATTGATTGTGAAGAGTTGCATGTTGAAGATCGATAGCTTGAGTCGAAAAGCATCTGAGTAAAATTGATGACATAGTAGTTCTCATTTTTTTTAAACTGGCTAAAGTATAAGCACCAAATCATTTTATAGATACTAAGAAATAATGGGGGCCCAGTACCCATTTCTTAAGTTCTATAAGCCATTTATTCTGCTCCGATTTATACTAGTGTCTCTTCTGGAGTACAACATGCAGCCTGTAGCCATACGACGCGCAGATTCCGATAATGGAATTTTAGGCAATAACGATGTAACCATAAAAATATTGAAAAGAGTAGATAAAGGAACGCTTGCTTCAATTCCTCGGGTTTGCAGACTATGGCATGAGATTTTTGCAGCCTTTCGGGAAAAGCTCACTAGATCTATACTGCCTGTAGGAAAATCTGAGCTTAAAGTCCTCCTCAGTCAAGAAATGACCGAATCTTTGCTAGAAAGATTTGTGCAAGACCCACGAGCCTTAACAAAGATCTACTACTTTTTCCATAGCTACTTTGCTGACATACCCCAGCAGCAAAGACTTTTTTCTTATAACACGAACACTAATGAAGTTACGCATACAGGCGAGCTTACATGCAATCGCATATTTGAACACTCTGAAATCTGGCGGCCATATGCTCAAGCCATGTCCATACTCTGCAACTGCAATGTAAACATGAAGCCTTTACCGCCAGAAGTCCGCTACCCATACTTTACTACTGAAGAGCGTGACGCAGATGATTCTGACGATCCGATGCTCGAAGACAAAGTTTTAGTTACAGATTACAATAAAGTTGAAGAACAAGCACATCTTGTAAGTAGCTATTTATCTCCCAGATCTCCCCTTTTCTATCGTACATTCGATCATAAAAAAAATCCCACCAGATTCCTTGAGCTTCATAAAGCAGTGCTCCAAGAATTAGATCCATTATTCGATCGAATTGGCGTTCAATTAGGCCTGAGAACAAAAGTGGCAGTGAACAAGGAATTAGCTTTGAGGTGTCTCTTATTAGCCTTAGAATCACTTGAGATGTGTGGGGTAAAATCGGCAAGTTATGCAAACGCTGCAAGAAAATATTTGCAAATTGCAGATGAGGAAACGCTCTCAAGAGATGAGGCATGCCGTTATTACCTTCAGGCTGCAGACTGCTACGAAAAAGCAACTAAAAGGCGGGGAGAAGAAAAACCAGCAAACATCCCTCATTATAACGTTGCAGCTGCACAAACTACCTACCATTACGAAGCAGGAGTTGCATACTATAATGCTGCAAGTTGCTCATTAGAAAGCAATAGACATCGCCTCTACTCACTAGCTGCAGCCCATTTTGCCGCAGAGATTTCAAACAACGAAAAGGAAAGTAGAGATTCTACCTATAGCCAATACCGCTATGCTGGAAGTGCTCATTACTACATTGGAGAGTATCAAAAAGCTAAAAGCTACTATATCGAAGCCAAAAAAAGGCAAAACGACCCAGCTATAGATACGCGACTTCAAGAAATTGAGAAAAAACTTCAGGCTTCACTGTAGTGATTAGTAGTTATTGTTATTCACCACTTGAGCAGAACATAATTTCAAGAGCGAGAGAACAAATTGCAGCGCAAAGTGCCCCTGCAATAAAAATCGCACGAAATACATTCCCCAATCAGGGCCATTCCTACACTGTTATGCTGGATGGCAAAGATGTAAAGCTCTACATAAACTTGCGAAAAAGTGAGCAGAGCGAGCTTGGATCTGGCGAATTTAAAGTAAGTAAACTGATAAAACAGGTTGGCACAGGCGAGCTTGCTGTACGATCGATTCTTAAACATGCTAAAAATGGTATAACAACTGAAGACTTAGTATTTCGGAGAATCAAAGACAAAGAGGGTTCTGGCAAGCAGTTTGTTCTTCATGCGAGCGTCTTTGCTTTTCGCCGCAAAAATTCAGAAATTGGCGTCTCCTGTATCTCCGAATACTGCCCAGGAAGCTTTAATGAACTCACTAGAGAAGACAAGCGAAGAGCCATGCCAGCTATCGCTCGAGGAATTGAATACCTGCATACAGTAGGTATTGTACACTGCGATATTAATGGTAAAAACATCTTAATAAAAGACGATTTGCCAGTCATAATAGATCTAGAAGGCGCACTTGTTTTTGATCTAAAAACAGGACGTCTTGATGCAGAATTTAGTAAAAAACGGACTGAAAAACGTCCCTACTTTCTCTACGAATCGGCACCGCCTGACGCTAGAAAAGCAGTAGATAGCGCCTTTGATGCACTTGAGTTTGAACGCGCGAAAAAATGGGATATTTTCGCATTTGGGCTCCTTGTAAATTATGCCTATAATTTAGGAATAGTTGTGGAACATGCCAAAACTTCTCCCAAAGCATCTAAACACGGCTACATCGATACTATCTGCGAAACAGTTGACTGCGACTATGAAGTATATAAAGCCCCTTCAGAAATCCAAGACAACGAAAAACCCCTCGTATCAGCCATACTAAAATGCCTGCAAGGTGATCCCATCTCCTGGTCTGAAATCCACGAGTCCTTTACGTACTAAGCCCTCATAGCTGATCGATTGTTGCATCTATGCAAGGCAAACTACTGAAGACACCGATTTTCTTAGCTGTCCCTGGAGCAAATGGGGCAAGTTCATCTTTTTTGTGATCTTGCCTCATTTTGAGTTTAAATTTTTCGCTTTTGATCTGAGTAAATGAGCTATACCATGGCTCATCACCTGATGCTATGAGGAAAATAGGCTCTTCAATTTTGTCCTCAAGCTGGCTAATAAAAGATCGAAGCTCATCACCTGAAAAGCAGCACCAGCTTATATCCACCTGTTTTAAGCGAGCAATTTTTTCAAAGAGAGAAAGGTCTCTGAGAGGTTTAGCGCTACATGAGATGTCCAAACAGTCAAAGATCCCCCTTGAGCTTCTTTTTATGCCTCTCTGCTCTAGATAGCGAAGTCTATAGGTATCTGACATAGGCATGAGGGTATAGGTAGCCCTTCGATCAGTCTGAATAGTTTTTGCCTCTTTATTTTCAAAGAATTTTTTGGACGGATCTTCATCGAACTTACCATTTGTTTCAAGAAGACTCACCTGCCATCCGGCAGCCTTGCAAATGCTTTTGTCAATAACGGGTGGAGTATATCCACCGACAAGTACAACATCAAAATCTTTTACGTTATGAAGACTCTGCAGAGCTGAATAGGTAGATTTGCATACCATATAGGTAAGTGATCCCCAAAATAGTCCTAATTTAAGAGTTTTTTCCCTAGCGCGCTGGGGAACATATGCATCAAGATTGGAAAGGTCTGCAGTTTCTAAAAGAACGTTTTGAACTTCGCCAAAGTTATTTGGATTTATGTCGCATCCAAAAGATTCTGCTGTAAGTCCATACTCCTTTATAAGTGCATTTTTTACGGCTTGGACATCTTCACCATTTCCACAACCAAAAGAAAAAAGCTGAAGACCATGATTTTGCGCCTTTTCAAGAAAATCCGCTCGTTCATGAAGTGTAGAAACAAAAAGCTCGGCTACTTTTGTTCGTGAAAGTTGGTAAAACTCAGCCGTTTCCTTTTTCTGAGAAGTATCATCTGCCAGCACCTTTGTCCAATCAGCAACGTTTCTGTCACTTTGATAGAAAAAAGGACACTCTGCGGTTGCCCCTGCAAGAACTAAATTGTTAAAAAACCGAAGAACATGTGTAACCCCAGCATCAATAGGAAACATAAGAGGAAAACCAAATGCCTCTTTTGAACCATCAATATAATGCAAACGAACCCTTGCTTTAGGAGAGTTTTTATCTTCCTTCATATCGCGCACATAGCCACTAGGGGTAAACCAAAACGTTAATTTTTTTATTGGTTTTTTATTTTTGGACAACATCCCTTCGGGCACAATCAGATGCGCTTTCATTATATCATCACTAGGTTGGCAGCAAGCAGTACTAAAAGGTGGAGCGAGTACATCTAGAGCAAATTGCAAATTTGCTCTCAGTTTATTATCTGTATAAAGAAGATTTTTTGGTGCAATCGAAAGTTTAGAAAAATCATCTACTGGTAATACCATAAAAAGATCCTAAGCTATTATGTAAGGAGGACACTATATAGTAAAAGCTAGTATTTTAGCAATTTAGGATATTGAACTAACTATCAAGAAAGCCGCCCATTTTCAGAAGCTTCCCACATTCTAAAAGCTCGCCTCTCGATAAAATACCTAGTTTATTTTTTGTATTTTCAAGATAAGACTGCACTGTCCGCACAGAGAGGTTGAGTTCTTTGCCATTTTGCGCGGCTGTTTTACCGTCAACGCAAGCAAGAAGCACCTCTTTTTCGCGAGCAGTCAGTCTACAAGCTGCATTGAGAAGCTCTTTAGGTATGCCAATCTCGCGAAGAAAAGCGCTCCTCTCGTTAAGATTGGGAGTAGAGCTTTTGCCATAGTTTCTTTTGTAAAAGGCATCATGACCGAGAAGCTTGGCAAGATTAAGCCGGCCATCTTCTGTTTTTGGATCTTCCAAAACATAGTCTATAAAGCTATTTAAGAGCGGAAGGTTATTCACATAAATTGAAGGAAGCAGAGGCATGGGCTTTGTAGATGCAAAACCAAAAAGTGTGGCCCTAGTATCATTTTCTTTTTTAATGATAAGAAAAGGATGAAAGAGCGGGTATTTTACCTGAATGCCATCAACATACTTTTTATAGTCAGCGTCATAATCGAGCAGGAAATAGCCGCTTTTTAAACGAGATGGACTGACATAAAATGCCATATCCAAATAGCACTCATTTTCCCAAAAATGGCAAAACGCATCGTTGTAGCTACAAACCGTGTTAAACTGCCCCGTATCGTGCATGGTGCTATACCAAAAGACATCAATACCAAACAATCTCTTGAGCGGGTCAACCAATTTCTCAAGATAGTCTTGCTCTTTCTCGTTACCTTTAAATAAATCATTAAAATTTTGCATAAATAATAGTTTACTTACTTCTCTTCATAAACTCCAGATTTATATTCACCTCTCTTGAAAAAACACTATAATCAGAGAACTAAGGATTTACAGGTACCGTACTAATTACGGCATTTTGCTTTGTGGCAAGTTCACTAGAAAGAAGCTTGGTCGCGGTGTCGTATTATAATTGTTTTAAAAACAAGCTTTGACTTTTTCATTCAAATTTTCAATAATTATTAGATTAAATAATGAGGTTTTATGTCGTGGATAATTAAAAAATAGCCCCAAGCGAAACTCCTGGGGCTACTACTGATAGATTGGTTAGAAGGGAACGTCGTCGTCTGAGCCGCTGAAGGCTGCAGCAGGCTGCGGTCTTCGGTTTGGCATCTCTTCGGAATCGCTTTCTCCACCATCTTGGTTTTGGCGATCTTTTCCGCCAAATGGGCTAAAGCTGATGTGCTCTGCGATGATTTCGAATGAGGTTTGGCTATTACCCTCTTTATCTTGGTAGATTTCAGGGATGCCCATTTCGCCCCAGACAATCACAGCACTACCCTTTTTGAGGTAGGCAAGCTTTTTGTCAAAGCGATCACCCCACATGGTGACGCGCCACCAGACGGTCTTTTCTTTGCTGCCGCGCTTGATGTTAGTCGCTACGCGAATATTTGTTACCTTTTGACCACTTGGTGTAAAGCGCACCTCAGGATCAGAGCCAAGATGGCCGGCAATTTGAATAAAGATCATGAAATTACCTAAATTTTGATAAAGCCTTGTGTGCCATGGCCACCTTGACGTGGGAGCATAGCTTGTGGAGTTTCTGCTTTCTTATCTGAAGCTGATTCTGCTCTACCTTCAGAAAGATCTTTGCAGATTTTTCTCCAGCGCTCTACCATCTCGAGGAAGATTGGCGCATAGGCGCGAAGTGCAGAACCTACTGCATGTTCCATTGAAAGTGTTGAGTGGACAAGGATAAGCTCTTCTTTTGTCGCGACACCCACGCCGCCACCAGCCATCTGGCCGCCAAGCATTGCACCCTCTAAAAGACGCTCATAAAGCTTAAGACGAATTTTGTCATCTTTTGGCAAGCCGTCGAGAAGTGGTGAGTAGAGATAAAGACGCTGTGAGTTTGGCTCATAGGTGATGTGAAGCGAGTAATCATCATCGATACCCAAAATACAGGTGTTATTTTCGTCGAAGGCAAGTTCTAGGTTAAGTTCTTTGCCGAATTCTTTTAAATTTTCTTTTGCATTTTCAAGAGACATGCTCCCTCCATTGTGATTCAGACATTAACGTTACGCCATGTTCCAGATTATTGCAATTGAAAAAAAAGAGCTGCTCGAACAATGTAGGCCTATGGATAAAACTGTAGCTAGCACCCCCTTTCCCCTCGGAGCAGTTAAAAAAGCAACTGGCTGGAATTTTGCTGTCTATTCAAAACATCCAGTAGAGGAGCTTGTCTATGCTCCCCTCAATACTCCTAAAAAAATTAAAAAGGCTGCACTTACACAAACTGGTTTTATTTGGCATGTCTTTATAGAAACTAATGAAACAGAATTACTTTACGCATATAGAGTAAATGGGAAACTTCTTATTGATCCGTATGCAAAGCTAATTAAAAGCGGATCGACATTTGGCGAAAATGCATACAGCAGTAAGCTTTATGAATCTACGCCGATTGGTGTTGCTTTTGCAGATGATGGATTTTCGTGGAATGGAGACAGCCCGCCAAACAGAGATATTCGCGACCTTATCATTTATGAAATGCATGTCCGGGCCTTTAATGGCACCTATAAGGGCTTGATTGAAAAGATTCCTTACCTTAAAGAGCTTGGCATAAATGCTATAGAACTCCTCCCCATCTTTGAATTTGATGAAGCAGACTGCATACAGGTAAATCCGAAAACAAAAGAAAAGCTTTTGAATTTTTGGGGCTATCAACCTCTTTCATTTTTTGCTCCTATGCTGCGATATGCAGCGTCAGATAATCCAATAGATGGACTAAAAGAATGTAAGGAAATGGTAAAAGCGTGCCATAAGGAAGGCATTGAGGTTATCTTGGATATTGTCTTTAACCATACGGGAGAAGGCAATCAAGATGGACGTACAATAAGCTGGAAAGGCTTTTCTGAAAGTGATTACTACCTCAAATCAGAATCTGACGGCTATCTCAACTATTCTGGCTGCGGAAACACCTTAAATTGCAACCACCCTGTAGTCTCCGACATGCTCATCGATTCGCTTCGCTATTGGGTTGTCGAGATGCATGTCGATGGCTTTCGCTTTGATCTTGCCTCCATACTTATGCGTGGACAAGATGGAGGCGTGCTTGAGGCATCTCCCCTCCTTGAGCGCATTACTCAAGATCCCATTCTTTCCAAAACAAAGCTCATTGCTGAACCTTGGGATGCAGCAGGCCTTCATCAGGTTGGACACTTTTTTCAATCGCCTTGGCTAGGTCCCGAGCAGTGGCTTGAATGGAATGATGACTACCGCATGAGCGTCAGAAAGTTTCTCAAAGGAACCCCTGGTTTTGCAGGTAAATTCGCCACCAAAATTTGCGGCTCAGAAGATATATATGGCCAAGAAGGAGGGCCCTTAAACAGTATAAATTATATCGCCTGCCACGATGGCTTTACACTAAGAGACCTTGTCTCCTATCAAAACAAACATAACGAAGAAAACGGCGAACAAAATAGAGATGGCGGGATGTATGATGACACCTGGAACTGTGGTGTTGAAGGCCCTACCACAAACAGAGAAATTTTGACACTTCGCGAAAAACAGATGAAAAACTTTTGCGTAGCACTTATGGTCTCAATCGGTGTACCTATGATACATATGGGAGATGAATATGGCCATACAAAGCGAGGCAACAATAATACCTGGTGCCAGGATAACGACCTAAACTGGTTTAACTGGCATGCAATAAAGCAAAATAAACAGCTCGTTACATTCTGGAAAATGTTGATCGAGTTTCGTAAATCTCACGACTGCCTGAGAAGAAAGACCTTTTTTGCTCCGGGAGAAATCCAGTGGCACGGCGAGCAGCCAAATAAACCAAACTGGAGCCCAAGCTCCCACCTTGTCGCCTACACTATCGACAATCTCTATATTGCCTTTAATGCCGGACCGTCAAAGGTAGCTATCACCTTACCTGAGGGCAGCTGGAAGGTAGAAATCAGTAGCGAAGCTGCACACCCAGTTATTGACCATAATCACCTAAGAATGGCACCTTTCTCCTCAATTATCCTTAGTAAAGCAAAACCCCGATAGTATTTTACAGAGAAACAAAAAGTGTCTCTAAAAAATCTCGATGTTGGCAAACAATTTCAACCATGATGCCTGCCTTTAGCCTCCTCGGATTTTTTTGTAGCTTTTACGGCTCATGTCTGCACATCGTTGTTCGCTAAGGGCCCAGTCAGGCTCAGTTTTCCAGTGCTGTACTGTATAAGAAAATACGTTGTTTGCAAGGATGTTGAGGTGTTGCTGAACCTGATCGCGAAGGCTGACGGCACCGCCTGGATCCACTTTTGGACCACCATGATTTTGATAGCCCACAACAATGCCTGTGATTTGATGCTTAAAAGCTACATGCCCACTTTTGGTCGCCTGCTCTTGCCAAAGAGGACATCCTTTAAAAAGTACATAGACCTCATCTTTTGATAGGTTGTATTTTTCTGCTGGATCTCTAAGTTTTGTTACGAAAGCAATCAGTCCGTTCGGGCGTACAGCTTCATCATAAGCCGTTTGAAGTGCAGTTGGCTGCATAGAGGTCTCCTAAAAATTGATTCCTTTGAGCATAGCAATCGCTCTCTTTTTTTACTATGGCCGCTCTTACTCAGAGCTCATCTGGATTTTTAGAAAAATGTTGATAGTCTTGGCGATCAGGCCATGAGCCTCCCCAATGGTAGCCTCTTTTAATGAACGCTTGGTAGCAAACATTATCGGATGCATCTGTTATGCCGCCCTTATAAGAAATAGACCTGTCAAGAAAGTTCCTGCCGCCTTCTGGCAAAACTCTATCTCCCTTTACGTACGGGTTAATAAGTGGGTTAATGTCTATGGCAATGCCGTAACTATGATTAGAAAAAATGCCAGGTGTTGTGGTGTTGGGGCGAAAGCAAAAAGAGGAGCTGTTATTAGCAGCCATTGAGCGATCGTCATCTGCTTCATAAAGATCTACAAGTTCCATCCGCTCGATGGGAAATTTATTATCAAATAGCTCTTTAAAAACAGCAACAAGCTCATCAGCTAATTTTGCATGGACAACCATATGGCCAACATGCACCTTTTCATCAAATCCCCGAGTGGCTGACGCTAATGTAGCGCAAATCATTTAGTGTGACGGGGCAGCCCTCCTTGTAGGAGCGTCCATTCATTAGGGCAGCTACGGGTTCTGGAATTTCCTGACTCATTCCAAAGAAGATAGTTTGCGGGGCAGTTTCGGTCTCGCAATTCGCTGCAATTGGACTAGTAGTTAGTAATGCTGCCGCTGCGAGATAGCTACCAACTGCTTTACAGGTCATAAATACTCCAAATATGGGTTCTTCGTTTATTATAATCCCAAGTAGATAACTCATCTACCTTTTCTAGGCAGAGGAAAAACGATGTTACTGATGAGTTTCGTGAATGCTGCAAAGGCTAATGATCTTTTAACGAAAGAGATAAAAGCAAACTCTGCCTCTAAACGGAGAAAATGAGGCAGAGTATTGCTAAAAAAAGTCAGTCTGAATGCTCTATTGAAATGGTTTTCAGAGCTCTATGTGCAGCCTGTGCAAGATCATATGCTCCGCCTTGCTGCTCAAAGTGGATATAGTATACTTGAGGCTCCTCTCCTACTTCATGGTTATGGAGCGCGGTAAATTGAAGGTTATTCCTTAAAAGAGCTTTCATAAAGTCATCGATTTCTTTAACCTTTACTGGCACTTCGCCAACAATGACCGCATTTTCACTATCACCTTGAATTGCAATCATGCCCTCAGGCTCTGATTTGACGCCATTATCTTCGATTTTGAAAGGACGATCAAAGTCTGCAACATAGACGCCATCTTTGATTTCTCCATCAAGATCGAGTATCTTATTGAGTCTCTTTGCAGAAAGCATACTTTGAGATGATGAATCTGACGATTCAAAAACTCCAATCAAATTTTCAAGCTGGCGAAGTTCTCGAGCTATATGCTTTCCATCACCAGTTTTATCAAAGTGCATAAAGATCACTCTTGGTTCTTCAAACAAGAAGTGGTTGTGGAGGGCCGTGAATGAAAAATTGTGATGCTCAAGAAAGTTAGCAGCTGTTTGTACTTCATCCTCAAGAAGTACAATTTCACCTTCTACTTGCTTTTCATCATTTTTTCCTGGGATTGATATAAATGAGGCTTCAAGGCCGATGCCCATTTCAGGATTAAGTGTGAAGCCGTAGAGCTCAACACTTATGTCTTGCCTTCCAGAAAAGACCTCGCAGCGATTATCATGCTTTGTAGCTTCACCATGGAGGATTTCTCCATAGTCTTTACAAGAGGCGACCAAGGACATGCTAGTTAGTGCAAACACTAGCATGCATTTTGACGTAGAAAAATGCATAAATTCTCCTCAATTTGGCAATGTTTTTAGGTCAAAGGACAATGTCAGGGCAAAATGAGAGAAAAAAGGACTAGGTCTAAAATAGTGATACCAAAAAGAGCTTCAAGGTGCAAGCTTTTTGTAGCATTCAAGCGTATTTGAAAGCAGCATGGCAATCGTCATTGGTCCAACGCCTCCTGGGACTGGTGTGATTGCAGAGGTATGAGGCGCCACCTCATCATAAACGACATCGCCAACGAGGCGAAAGCCCGAGCGCGTTTTTTCATCTTCGATGCGGTTTATACCAACATCTACAACAACAGCCCCCTCTTTCACCATATGGCCTCGTATGAGATTTGGCTTTCCGACAGCAACCACAAGGATATCTGCGCTTTTTGTAATTGCTTCTAAATCTTTTGTATGGCGATGTGCAACAGTTACTGTGGCATTAGCGCCAGGAGCGTCTTGAAGCAGAAGCGCAGCAAGAGGTTTTCCCACAATATTGCTCCGTCCCACTATGACAACGTGTTTTTTTTCTACATCGATTTCATATGACTGCAAAAGCACTTTGATTCCGAGAGGGGTGCAGGGAAAAAGGGCGCTTGTATCGCCAAGCATCATTTTGCCAACATTACTTGGATGAAAGCCGTCCACATCCTTTTTTGGATCTATCCGCTCAAGTACCTCCATGGGGTTAAGGCCGTGCGGAAGTGGAAGCTGAATGAGGATGCCATCTACAGTTTTGTCAGCATTCAACTTGTCGATAAGTTCTAAAAGCTCCTCAGTATGTTTTGGAGCAATTTCAAGAACTTTAGAGGTAATGCCAACCTCCATGCAAGCCGCAACTTTACGCTTTACATAGGTATGTGAGGCAGGATTATCAGTAGTGAGGACAGCAACAAGACATGGGGGACGCCATTTTAGTTCCGCTATTCTCTTTTTGAGATCGTCATGTATGTGCAGAGCTATCCGTTTTCCATCAAGAATCATTGATATATCTTCGCTTTTTCCTTCTTACAGCGTACTGGTGCCATAAAATAATGGGAAGCATAAAAACACCGCAGGCGAAGAAAAGATCAAAAAAGGGTTGTACTAAGAGATGCTGCAGATAACCTCGAGGAATCGAGAGGTCAAAAAAGAGCACAAGAAGCGCCTCTATAACCCTTGATAAAAGAGAAAAAAGAAATGAGAGTGCTGGCAGGGTGATCTGAGAATCCTTAAAGAAGTAAAGCCTAAATGGATAGAGGAAACGTACACTTAGGAGGTAGCTTACAGCCAAAAGGCCAAATCTCGGTGTGAGCAAAATAGCATCCATGAGAAGCCCTGAAAAAACTGCCGCCCAAAGAACAAGGCGGAGAGATCCAGTATAGAAGAGCATAATAAGCGGCGCCGCAGCAAACGTGACTTGAAAGGACGTTGTAGATGCCAAAAAAAGGCTAAAGATCAGAGAAAAAAGAGCTCCTTTTAGGCTACTCGCCATATGCGTGCAAAATATCCTCTGCTATAAAGTCCTTTTCAAATAGCTGAAGAGCTGGACTTTGACCTATGCCAAAGTAATCAAATCCATATGATGCCATCTCGCGAGCTGAATATTGGTTTCTGCCATCAAAGAAGGCACGCGTCTTCATTACCTCGATGATTTTTGGAAAGTCAAGAAGCCTAAACTGCTTCCACTCAGTAACAAGTGCAAGAGCATCTGCACCATCTGCCACATCGAGCTCATTTTCACACCACGTAATACCATCTTTTCCCTGAAGATACGCCTTTGCATTTTCCATTGCAACAGGATCGAAGAGACGAACTTTCGCTCCTTCTCTGAGCAATCTCTCAATAATTACAAGAGAGGGAGCTTCACGCATGTCATCGGTATCTGGTTTGAAGGCAAGACCGAGTATGCCCACAGTTTTTCCTTCTAAGCCGCCAAAAGGTGCAAAGTATGCGGCTATCTTTTGGGGAAGACGCTCCTTTTGATGGCGATTTATTGTTTCGATACAGTCAATAATGCTAGGGTCTGTCTCGTAATCAATAGCCATCTGGCGAAGTGCTTTTATGTCCTTTGGGAAGCATGAGCCTCCATATCCAACCCCCGCCCACAAAAAGGCATTGCCGATTCGTTTATCTGAGCCTATCCCCTTTCGAATTTGCAGGATATTTGCTCCTGCATTTTCAGCAAGCGTTGAGAGCCAGTTCATATAGGAAATGCGAAGAGCAAGCATGGTATTTGCAGCATATTTTGTAAGCTCAGCTGATGCTGGATCCATGACAATAAGGCGGTCGCTTCCAAGCATAAATGGTCTATAGAGCTCTCGCATGAGCTTTTCTGCTCGCTGAGAATCTACACCCAGCACTACGCGATCTGGCTTCATGCAATCCGATACTGCGGAGCCTTCTTTTAAAAATTCAGGATTTGAGACAACGTCAAAATCAAAAGTGTTGCCGCTTTCCTGGATGATACTCTTTACAAGCTTTGTGGTGCCTATAGGAACTGTTGATTTAGTGACGATAACTTTGTAGCCATTGATGTGTTCTGCAATTTGCCGGCAGGCTGCTTTGATTGAAGTAAGGTCGCAAGAGCCGTCAGATCCAACTGGAGTATCGACAGCTAAAATAATAATCTCTGCCTTTTCGACTGCTTCTTTATAATCTGTAGTAAATTGAAGGCGCTTCTCTTTTGCATTTCTACGAACCATTTCTTCAAGACCTGGCTCATAAATAGGAATTTCGCCTTGTTTAAGGCGCTCGATTTTTTCCCTATTTTTATCAAGGCAAACAACACAGTTTCCCATCTCTGCAAAACAGGTTCCGCTCACAAGTCCTACATAGCCTACTCCAATAAGTAAAATATCAAGCATGTTAAAATTCCTCTAAAAACGAGTATCTAGTTTGATAGATAACTCGTTTTAGAGCAATCTAAATAGATTATTACCACTTTTTAGTGGTGGTGTCCCCCATGGTGACCTCCATGATGTCCTTGTCCCCCAAACCAATGATGACCGCCATGGTGCCAGCCATGATGCCCTCTATGATGCCCATAACCGCCGTAGTATCCAGGATAGCTATAGCCAGGAAAGCCATAGTAGCCAGGGTAGTCATAAAATCCAGTATACCCAGGGTTATCATAATAAAAATATACTTGTCCGTTTGGGTAATTTTGATAGGTATTATTCGGATAGGTATTATATGGCTTGCCGAGGGGGGACTCTACTATATCCCCCCTTAACGCGCTTTGATCTTGAGCTATGAGCATGCTTAGTAAAAGTGCTATATAAAACAAGCAATTTTTAAGCATAAACGCCTCCTCCCCCACTCTTATTATACCAGGAATTGGGATAATAAGCATTTTTTGTACCCAGAGAGGGACTAACGTTTTTTTAGCTGATTTTACACTGGGTGGTGTATGTTTCAAGAGGTTTTTGATACTGCTGCTTCAAAGGCTCTTCAGTACTCTCTTTTCTCTCAATTTTTCCAGTTTCTGGGTTATAGGATATCGTAAACTTTGTCGTTATGTAATCTTCAATTTCTAAAGTGGAAATTGTTTTTAATGTTATGCAGGTTTTTAGGCTGCCATCATCTTCTGTAGATTCGTTGTCATAAGCAAATGAGGTGCTAGGGTTTTCCTCTTTTGTTGTCTTAGTAAAAATGACATACTCACCTTTTAAATTAGTATTTGCTTTAAGCTCTTCTAAGAAGTCGCAAAACTGATCGTGTCCTTTTTCTGCTGCATACAAAAGCGGTGTAAGGTGCGCTGCGGCAAACTCTTGCGGCTCATCATCTGGAAGCCCCTCTGCAACTGCAGCAAAAGTTCCTTCTACGTTATCGCGTATCCAAAAGGATGTATCCACGAGCGCGCCTTTTCCGGCAAAAAGTTTTGCCTTTTCAACATCATTTTCAACAACTAGGGCATGGATCATGCGTTTATAGAGCCGCTCTGCTTTTTCTGCGCTGATATGATCGCGCATAAGGCCTATGGAGCCTTCAGGCTTAAGTGTAAGCTTACTTAAATCGAGGTTGTCCCATACAGATGCGGTTGTTATTTCCTGATCATGAACTGTGTGAGCATTGAGAAACTCAAGGTATTTACCTCTTTCGACATCATAGGTATTGCCATCTGCTGTTATCTGATAAGACCAGCCCAATAGGTTTGCAAAAAAGCGAGTTACGCAGTTGTTATAGGTAGGTACAAATCCAACATACCTATCACCTTGTGCAATATGGACTCCTCCATGATCGCGTGTAGCAAAGTTTTGTGCTTTATTTTTATTTTTTTGCTTAATTGCTGCAGCTGATGCTTGCCCTTGTGTATTAGTAACTGATTTTACACTTGCCATAGTACTACTCCTTTATATGAAAAGTAGAACATATTTGGAGCGTGTTTTTAAGGCAAGGGACTTTCGTTAAATATTACCACTGAGACATTGGGATCACTGAGAACATTGAGTAAGGAAGAAACTGTAGAGCCCTGCTCAATTTTCTCTCATATCCCTCAGTGTGCTCTATGACTCTGTGGTGATACTAAATGTCAGGGCAAGGTGTAATTGCCTTGATTTATGCGCTTAAAGTCTGTGTCTGCAGATTGGGAGCTATTGCCAAATGAGAAGTTGATGGAATAGTCATTGCCGGTAGCTCTATGGCGGAATGTAAAGGTAAGCCTAATGGCATTACGTATAAGAGTGATGCAGTTTATTTCATACTCTGTGTAGTTTTTTGCATGATGCCGTCCCCAGCCATGTCTTGCGCGAAGATCAAGGGCAAGCTGCGGCATTAAGCGAAGGAAAACATGTGCCAAAAAGGTATCTCGCCTATCGGACATAAGGGAGTGTCTTAACGATCTTTCCCTATGAAAAGTATCGACCATAAAATTATCGTAGTCAACCTTTCTCCACGCGTAGGGACTTCTGTGGCGGTATTCTAAACCAACAGCCAAATCTTCACTGAAAGTAAGATCTGCACGAAGATTTCCGTGATCGAGCCTATTATGCTGAAAATCCCAAGCAGATTTGAAGCTATACTGCATAAAATCAGATGGTCTATAAACACCGTCGAGATAGGCTTTTGGAATGCGAGAGCCGATTGTAGGTGTATTATAGAATGCCCTTGCATAGAGATCAAAACTCAGCTGATCACTATTTAAAAAATGGAGAAAGTTTCTCGCACCAAACCGAAGGGTCTCTTGGCGGTAGAGGCCATCCTGCAGGTCAAAAAGGTAATGCTTATGGGGATTTACCGTAGGCTTTGAAAAATAATCGTATTGAGCATAGGGCTCTAAAACATGTGTCGAGCTCTCACCTACTCGTTTAAATCGAGTATGAATTTCTGCACCTAAAAAACCCTGCGCAAGCATTTTTGAATCATGCTGCGGGCTATTTCCATAGGCTATTGCCCTATAGCCTGCGTGCGGTGTAAAGCTAAAAATACTAAAAGGAGATGGCCTATAGAGCTTTTGCACGACATCAAATCGCGAAGAGTGAAAGTTATGGACATCATGGGTTTTATGCGCATAGAGATAGTCTAAATAGCCTGCGCTTGCTCTATTGTCTAGTACAACTTTTGACTCGCCAAGCTCGATAGGCCTCATGGCAAAGCGAAGTACGGGCAGCTCTTGCTTTACCGTCTGATAATCATTAACACGAACCTTAGTATTAAGGCTTGCAATCCAGTTTGGCTCTTTTCTTGTAAACTGCAGCTGTGTGGGACTTGCTTTTGCTGAATCTAGGCCCCTACTTTCAAAGTCAGCAGGAAATTCTGGATCTGACATTTTGTCGTAGGTTGCTTTCATCCCGATTGTATTGTCAAAGAGCAGGTTATCGTATTTACCCTGAAATCGATAGCGCGAGGTGCGATCTGAGTCATTTGTAGCAATATCGTGCGCATAGTAGTTGAACGCTTCAAAGCGCTCCTCTTTTTTATCTGGATTTTTATAGCTTGTAGCAAACCCTCCTGCAAAACCTCTTAAGGTACTTATGTCAAGCAGCGCCCGATTTTTCCAGTTTTTGCCCGTGTCAAAGTCATAGCTCAAGCCAAGTCGAAGATTTCGATGTCCATAATAGCCTACTCTATACCGAATAGGGCTCATGGAGTCATTATTTAGATCTTTTGTAAGAGACGGTATCCAAAAAATTGGCATCTTCATGACGGTAAAGCGCACGTTTTGCGCCTTTAAAGTATTATTTTTGGATAGATGAACTTCTTTAGCGATGATCATCCAGTCATCATCCATATTTTCTTCTGTCGTCATGCGGCAGTCTTCGATCACGCCAGAGCCATCTTGATTAAGAATAAGCTTACTTCCGCCTAAAAACCAAGGTCCAGCATCAGTTTGTCCGTTGTAGATGACTGCTACTTGTTTGTCGATATCAAATTCAAGCTTATCGCCTGTGTAAATGCGATTTTTATAGTGAAAGAAGAGATCGCCAGAGGCCACTATTTTGCGAACCATTTTGCCCTCTTCTTCACGGCTTATAAATTGCATCTCTTTAGCCTGAAGGTAGAGGTCCTTGCCGGTGACAACACCCCCCTTATCTGTACTTGTAACGCCATCTTTGTAGACAGGCGCTTCTAGCTTAATATTTAGGTTTTTAGTCAATAGGTCTGACAATGAAGGCAGGGCCCCAAAGAGCGGAAACGTGAAAAAGAGCGTACAAAAAAGTAAAATCGATCGCATAAGCTTGAACACTATAGCGATTTTTTCTCCTCTTTGCAATACTATAGTAAAAAAATGACACACGACCAAGATGACATAAAGGACTTAAAAGACAATGACATTGTCCTTTCTGTCGTTTTGACCCTATATCATTTTCAAACCCAAGAATAAAATGACCCTGTTTTTACCTGAAATTGCTAATGGAGAAGACCTCTCCTCCCCTTTTGTTAACTGCATCAGAAATACCTACCGACATATCAGGAAGTGGGCCAAAAGAACAAATACAAACTGCTTTAGGATATATGATAGGGAGCTCTACCACTATCCGCTAGCTATAGATTATTATGCAGGAAAATACTCTATACACTATTTTCAAAAGGATAGGTCTGAAGAGGAAATTCCAGAAGCTGTTGTACAAGAGGTTGAAGATGCATTAAAGAAGCTGTTTCTTGCTGAAGAGTCAGATATTTATTGGCGCTCTCGAATTAGACGTAAAAAATTTGAGCAGTATGAAAAGCGATCAGATGAAAAAGAATTTTTCCCAGTGCTTGAATATGGCACAACATTTTTAGTAAACCTTACTGACTATTTGGATACGGGCCTCTTTCTCGATCATAGAGAGACACGAAAGCTTGTTTCTTCCCAGGCAAAAGACAAACGCCTTCTCAATCTTTTTTCCTACACAGCTTCATTTAGCGTGCAGGCTGCAATGCAGGGCGCATCCTTTACAAAAAGCGTAGACCTATCAAATACGTACTCTGACTGGGCCATCGAGAACTTTAAGAGCAACAACCTCTCCTTAAAAAACAATGTCATTGTACGAGCAGATTGCCTGACCTTTTTGGATGAAGAGAGAAGAAGCGGCAAACTCTACGACCTGATTGTGATTGACCCACCCACAATTTCCCGCTCAAAAAAGATGCAGGGCATGTTCGATGTGCAGCAAGACTACCACATTCTTTTGATTAAAGCCCTCGACATGCTAGCTCCCGGCGGCACAATCTTCTTTAGCACGAACCTAAGAAGCTTTGTTTTTGATAAAGAGCTCTTCAGTATGATCAAAGTGCGTGATATCTCAGCAAAATGCAAGCCAATCGACTTCAAGGACCCCAAAATCCACCAAGTTTACATGCTTCAAAAATAAGATCTAGCATTGTTCTCTCGCCTCAGCCTTTTAAATCTTCAAAGATTTTGTGAGCTAGATTGAACCGTACCTTGCCTCACACCCTGTCCAGAAGGCAGCATAGCGGTCCCCGGAAGAAAAATGCCAGTATTCGTAGAGATAGTTTGTAAGACCTGCTTTTGCAGCAGCGAGAAGCATATAGTAGCGATTTTGCTTTTGAGCAGACGTAATATCGTCAGAAAACGTGATGGCGCGCTCA
This sequence comes from uncultured bacterium, assembly GCA_964462925.1. Taxonomy (GTDB): domain Bacteria; phylum Chlamydiota; class Chlamydiia; order Chlamydiales; family FEN-1388; genus SZAS-7. Next base: position 22,611 of record CAYWZU010000015.1, on the reverse strand, counting down.
TTTTTACCCCAGATGGCACCAAAAGTTCCTAGATCTACAAAATCATTATTTTCTTCATCCCAGAGCCTAATATCAACGGCTGCGCCTGTAGAATGAACAGGAATATTATTTTTAACAGGAGAAATCCATTTACAGGCTTCTTTCTCAGCGTCTTCTTCTGAAAGCTGTGGATTATGAGCCTTGATTTCTTCAAATTTTTTTGCAAATAGCATACTTTGAGTTTGAAGATCTCGCAAACCCTCAAATATACGTATGCTTACCTGCTTAGCCTTATAACCAAATGAGGGAGCTAGCTCATCGAGATACGTAAGCATTCTCTCAAAGCACTCATAAACAGATTTACGCATTTTAGTGGCATTCGGCAGCCCAGAATTAAAGTCAGGATGTAAAAATGGCGCATGTGGAGTGCGAAGCATTTGAATGCGTCGATTCTTTTGTGCGGCAACATCAACGAGTGGCTCGCCGCACTCACGAATGGCAATCGCTTTTATCCTCTCATCAACAATATGCGGCAAATCTTTAGCCAAAACATGCTCATATTGTCGAGAAAGAATATCGTGAGGATATTTTTCTAAAAGCTCCTGCCAGCCCAAAATCATATGGTTTTACGATAACCTACATAGAGAGGACCATATTCTTCGCCATAAATCTTAGGGTCTACTTTGCGATCCAAAACAAATCCTGCACCCGTATAGAGTCTTCTTGCAGCCTCATTCATTTCTCGCGCAATGAGCTTTACTTCTTTTATGCCAGGGAATATCGCCTCAAGCGTCTCTTTATTTCCGAGAACTTCTTTATAAATTGTTGTGGCCACCTTCCCTCCACGTGAATCTGCATTTAATGTACATTGGCTTAAATACATCTCTCCAGTTTCTGATATCGGTCCATGAGAAATCCATCCTGAAAGATTTTCCTGGGCATCATAGAGATGTACAAAGAATTTACTTCCTTCGAGATATTCAGTATATTCGCTATCAAAGGTATCACTTAGCCACTTGTCGATAGTAAGCTCTTCTGGCTTACCGAGCCATACCTGAATTTTCCGTGTATCACCACTCTTCTTATGATACTCGGTGTACGTTGTAGTAAAAGCTTCTATAAATATATCTTTTGCAAGTTTTTTTGTTCGTTCAACAGCTTCTCTATCGGGTCTACGTACTGTAAATTGTCCTTTTGCAGTTTTTACTGTAAGCAATGCAATGGCTGTAGCTGCTCCAATCATATAAATCCTCCAAGTTAAAAACGCACAGTCTATAAAACAAAGAAAATAATTCCAAGATGAAAAAGATTCAATTATCTTGAAAATATTTTTCCATAATTCGGTATTTCATTTTTTTATCCCTTATCTCTCTGTTTCTATTTTAACTGTCTTAAGCAGTTGCCTCCTGCAGCATGATTTTAGAGGAGGCAAAATCAAAGGCCCCCCGTCTTTCAAGTTTGAACATTTACTCCTACTAGCAAGCTGGTATGTAATAAATAACGCTCGCAAGGATTATCTTGTCTTTAAAAACTCAATTTCTCTTTTTAGAGCTTCAATCTCTCTCTGCTGCTCTTGTACTGCCTTAATCAAAGGCACAACAAAAGAGGAATACGAAAGTCTATAATGATCATGTTCATTTTGAGGCTTAACGACTCCATCAAAATCATAGCCTATACCAAGTGCTGCCTGCTCTACTTCTTGTGCAAGTAAACCGGTCTTGATAACTTGTCCTTGATTGGTAGATTTTGTTTGCGCATACCCTTGCTCTGCTACCTTTTGCTTGTCTAGTTGGTAGGTAACTGGGCGTAGCTTTTTGATGAAATCTAGGCCAGGAACATTTTCCTGAACATGAGTTTTGTATCTCCCATCGGAAAAATTGGACCAATTTGCAAAACCCCCAATGGTTATTACATCTGAATTTCCGATAATGATTTGATTGCTTGCAGTTGCTATGGCCCCATTGCCAAAAGCTGAGGCATTCGTGAGCCCATCGACAGATACATCAGCGCCATAACCTACGCAAGTTATGCTGGAACCAGATATATTTACTGTAAGGCTTTTAGCACCAATAGCCGTGTTCTGATTACCTGACACATCATTTTGCAGAGCTTGATAGCCAACACAGGTATTGCTAGAGCCTGAAGTGTTCAGCGGAAGACTTTGAGAGCCAATCGCAGTGTTTTGCTGACCTTCAAAGTTGGATTGCAAAGCATTAGTTCCAACAGCCGTTGAGTCTGAGTTTTGATTAGATCGTAATGAAAAGTAGCCAACTGCCACATTGTTTCCTCCACTTCGATTAAAAAGGAGTGCGCTTTGACCAAAGGCGCAGTTTTGCGCGCCAGTTTCATTCAAAAGCATACTCGACGATCCAACTGCAGTATTGCTACCGCCGCTAGTACTTCCTGATAATGCACTCGTTCCTATGGCGACATTTTGCCCTCCTGTATTGCCTAAACCAGCCGATAGTCCTAAAAATGTATTGGAATTTGGATTTATAAATTCTAATCCGCCAGCTTGCGTAAATCGAAAAAATGTAGTTGTAGCATTGTTCAAGCGCACTTCTAGATTTTCAGCATCCGTTGTTCCGATAAAGTTGACTCCAGCAGTTGACGAACCTGCTACACCTGAGCTAGTGTTTGCATTACCTGTCAAAGCCCAAGCTAGTCCTGAAGAAGTTCCAGAAGGTCCTGTAGCGCCTCTTGGCCCCGTAGGACCTTTAAGACCAATAGGCCCTCTAGGCCCAGTGGGCCCGATACATTTATGCGTTTTTTTCTCTCCTTTACATTTTTTTGATTTTTTCTTCGCAAGATCAGACCGCAATTCAAACGATTCAGATACATGTTTGGTCACAACAGTATTATCAGCTGACAGAAGGAAAATAGGAGCAAGCAACAGAGAACACGTACTAAATATAACTTTATTTGCGATCATGGCCCACCTAGGTTGTAAAAATTAAAAAAATTAGACTAGGTGTAAGGGCTAGTTATCTTTCTGTCAAGTTTTTTTCGTATATCGCTCTCGCAAAGAAAAAGCGCACTTACCACTTTGTGAGCGGGTGCGCTTGAATGAATAGACGAGGACTATTTTTTGCCCATAGCGTCTTTTAGATAGGCAACAACTGCAGTCAGAATAGCACCGCCGCCAGCACCTGCTCCAAGGTGTGATATGATGGCTGACCAATCAACCGCCTGTAGAGCATTTGCAACATCTGCTGAAGAGCCAGAAGAAATTGCATTGATTACACCGATAGCTTGGAGGATATAGGTGCTTGCAGCGCCTCCTATAAGCCCAGTGATAGTGTTTCCTAAAACACCAAGATTTTTGTCTTGTGTTGCTGGGCCGGCTACATTGCCTCCCACTGCACCACCAAGTAACGAAGAAAGTATTGATACGATATCCATGTTAGCCTCTTAAAGGTTCTTTCTGCGTTATAAAAAGTTATTTGCGTTTTATACAACAAAAATTTGCATTCTAAGGCTTAGATGATGAAATTTCTTTGGCGATGCGAATTGCTTCCTCGAGGATTTTGCGCGATTCTTCTTGCGCAGGATGCCGTTTAGCATAACTTACAGCTTGCTTGAGAAGAGCTTCGGCTTGAACGGGATTTTTCATCTGCATGCAGCATTCGATGGCATAGGCAAAGCACTCATACCTTCCAGGTTCCATAGTAAGTGCCATGATAAAAGCATTGAATGCATCATTGAATTCCTCATTTTGGAGATGGCATACTCCAAGGCCAATCCAGAAGTCAGCTGCAAATGGATTTATTTTGGTAAGAAATAAAAAGGCGCTTTTTGCTTCTTCGACTCTATTGCTGCGTAAAAATTCTGATGCCTGCTCATAAAGGGTGGATAGTTCTTCACTTGTAATGCCAAGCACATCTTGATAGATCTTTGTGCGTCCGAGTATGGCGTCAAGATCGCGTGTGTTATCAAGGCCTTTGAAGGAATTTTTATGATGCTTTTGAGGCAGTTTATTGCCTTTTTGCTTTCTCATACAGTATTTACCCTCTATTTCAATTATATAGCAACTTTTGTTAAAATGATAGTTGATACTTAAATGATTGAATATTAATAGTATTTAAGCGAAAATAGAGCTCTATGCTTAATACTATCACTAAAAAGAACAAAATTAATTTATCCGATTATCCCTATAAAAAAGACATAGCTAATCGCCTGTTTTTAGCAGATCGAAGCGAATTTGAGCTTCAAGTACTGCAAGAGCTTCTCTTTCAGGCAAGTAAGTGCCATATAAGCGATTTAATTGATGCTTTAGATTGCGACGAAATTGAACTTGAGAGAGCTCTCCTAAGTTTTAGTAAAATAGGGCTTATCAAGAAAGAGCATGAAACAATCTATATTGATAAAGAACTAAAAAAGTACTTCGAACTACACTCTTTTAAGTTTGATTCAAATAAAGAACCATCATTTGAAGAACTTCAAGCACTGATGCAAAAGGTGCCAATAGGTTGTCTTCCAAATTGGTATAGCATTCCAAGGTCTTCCGATAATATTTTTTCATCAATTGTCGAAAAGTATCTGCAAACACCAAAAATATATGAAAGCTACCTCAAAGAACTTACCTTTGAAAATCAACTCTTGCACACCATCATACGCGAACTCTTTTGCCACCCTGAGCTAAAACTATCTGTAAAAGAGCTCGAAAAACGCTACCAAATCACTCCTGAATTGATGCAAGAGTATATCATTCTCCTGGAATTTCACTTTGTTTTAATCTCTTGCATTCACGATGGCATAGAATATCTCGTACCTTTTGCTGAATGGGCTGAACTTATCCGCCACCAAAAGCAGCATATCCTAAAACCGCTAAACGGTAAGGCTGTATCAATAGAAAAGCCTCCTGTTTTAGTAACTTCCAGAATAGAGCAAGAAGAGGCCATGGCCTTCTTTAGAAAGACATTAGATAGCTGGCACTCGAGCTGGGGAAGACATATCCCAGCGCTAGAAAAAAGCGTCTTTGAGATCGAACGCTCTCTTCGGGCAATTCCAGCAAATAGCTGGATTCTCTTTGATGACTTTGTCAAACAGCTCACAGCCCCTGTAGGCACACAAGGAGCTACGGCCTTGCAAAGAAATGGCAAAAAATGGCGCTACCAATTACCCAATTACAGCGATAAAGAAAAAGCTTTTATTGAAGAGGTGCTTTTTAACCTTCTCCACAAAGTAGGTATTACAGCTTGTGGCAGTTATGATGGAGATCTTTGCTTTACCATTACGCCATTTGGCCGTGTTGCACTCGGTGATATGTAAGTAAGATTTCGTTGTATTTAAAATTACTGTAAGCTAAAAATCGAGTCCAATTTTTATTGGAATCGAAGATGCTTCGTGATGACTACTTCCTACAAAAAGCTTTAGAGCTCGCAAAACCCTATAGAGGCTCTTGCGCCCCAAACCCTTCCGTCGGAGCTGTCCTCGTAAAAGATGGAGCTATCATTGGAGAGGGAGCCCACCTGGCATGTGGAGAGCCTCATGCTGAAGTCATGGCAATTAGATCTGCAAGCAAAACACGTGGCTGTACGCTCTACGTAACACTAGAGCCATGCAACCACTTTGGCAAAACTCCTCCTTGCACTACTCTTATCATCGAAAAAGAAATTTCCTCCGTTATATATGCCTATAAAGATCCCAATCCCATCGTATCTGGAAAGGGTCACGAAAGGCTCCTCAATCATGGCCTTGATGTACGGCATATTCCTATCAAAGAAATTACTGATTTTTATGAAAGCTATAGCTACTGGCATAGAACTGGGATGCCTTTTGTCACAGCCAAAATCGCCCTTAGCTTAGATGGCAAAATCGCAGGGCCCGGCGGAAAGCGTGTTGACATTACAGGCCTAGAACTTAAGCAACAAACATACCTTCTTCGAAAATCATCAGATGCTATTCTAACAACTGCAAAAACAATTCAGCATGACAACCCTGAACTTAAAGCCTTTACACAATCTAAAAAGCTTTACATCCTTGATCGAACATGCTCGCTTTCCCCTTCATTTAAGATTTGGCAAAATAGCGCGCCAATTACAGTATTTTACTCTTCGGGTACTCCATGCAAAGATCTTACCCGGGTGCGTTTTGTACAGATGAGAGACGAAAATGGCAAGCTTGCGCTTTCAGATATTCTCACATACATAGGAAAAGATGGCATTCACGACTTATTTGTAGAGGCAGGAGGATATCTTCTTGAATCGCTTTTAGAAAAAAAAGCTGTTAATTCACTTTACCTCGACAAAGCTGCAAAGTGGTTAGGAGAAGAAGCACAGCCTGCCTTCAGAGAGATCTATTTTGATGATTTCACGGATAAAGAATGGCATCAGTTTGGAGAGGATGCTCTCTGTAAAATGTCAAGCATAAGGAAATAATATGTTCACAGGACTCGTCGATCATTTAGGCAAAGTTGAAAAGCAGATAAAAAGCGCAGGATGTCTCACGCTTCAGATCAGATCTCGCTTTCTAGATATTGTAGAGGGTGAAAGTATAGCTGTAAATGGGGTATGCCTTACAGCAATATCGCCGCATGATGGCCTCTTCACTGTAGAAATTTCTCCAGAAACTGTCAATGTTACAACCTTTGGCTGCTTAGAAGATGATGCTTATGTAAATCTTGAGCGATCGCTTCGAGTTGGCGATAAACTTGGAGGACATTTTGTTACAGGCCATGTAGATTCACTTGCAAAAGTCATTCAAATAGAAGAGCAGGGAGAATTTTGGCTTATGGGTTTTGAATGCCCCGAAGATCTTGAATTTGTCGTGCACAAAGGAAGCATCGCAATTAACGGTGTAAGCCTTACAGTAAATCAGGTGAACAAGCAAAGCTTTAGCGTTATGCTGATCCCTCACACACTAAGCTGCACAAACCTCTCCACACTTACAGTTGGAAGCGTAGTAAATATTGAATTTGACATGCTTGCAAAGTTTGTACAAAATTCCCTTAGACATCACGGAGCCCTTAAATGAATAAAAAACTTAGTAAAATTACAGAAGCAATAGATGCCATCAAAGCAGGCAAAATGATCATCCTTGTCGATGATGAAAAAAGAGAAAATGAAGGCGATATGGTGGTTGCTGCTGAACATGTGACGCCTGAGGCTATCAACTTTATGATCCGCCATGGCGGTCTTGTCTGCCTAACTATGACAGAGGCGGATAAAGAGCGGCTTGGTCTTGAGCTTATTGCTAGACGGCATGCTTCTACATCGATTACCCCCTATTTCATGACCTCATTTGGAGCAGCATCTGGAGTCTCTACCGGAATATCTGCCTTTGACCGTGCAACAACAATAAAAAAAGCGCAAGATCCAGCCATGGGCCCTCATGACTTTGTTACGCCTGGACATGTCTTTCCTCTTCTTGCGCAAAAATATGGGGTTTTTTCTCGGCAAGGACACACTGAAGCAAGTGTAGATTTGATGAAGCTTTCAGGACTAAAAGCTATGGGCGTTATCTGCGAAGTGATGAACCCTGACGGCACAATGGCAAAGGGAGATGTCCTTAAGGGATTTGCAGATGAACATGGCCTTCCAATGATTTCTGTAGCAGATATCACCTATTACAGAATCTATCATGAAAGGCTTATCCGAGAAAAAGCTGAAGCTCTCCTGCCTATGCACGGTAGAAGCGGCTTTACTATACAGGCCTTTGAAAGCATCGTCGACGGATCAGAACTGATCGTACTATCAAAAAAGCCTAGAGAAAGAGAGGTCGCACCTTTGGTACGAATTCACTCTGAATGCTTTACAGGCGATCTTTTAGGTTCTTCCCGCTGCGACTGCGGGCCGCAACTTGAACGAGCGCTCGATTTGATAGATAGAGAAGGCGGCCTCATCATTTATCTGCGACAAGAAGGCCGAGGCATTGGCCTTGCAAACAAAATTCGCGCCTATGCACTGCAGGACAAGGGATTAGATACTGTAGAGGCAAATATTGAGCTTGGATTTGAAGCAGACCTTAGAGAATATGGCTATGGCGCACAGATCCTTAAATATCTTGAGCTGCACGCGGTGCGGCTTTTAACGAATAATCCTAAAAAGGTTGAAGGAATTGAAGAATTTGGCATTACCGTTGTAGAACGGGTAGGCCTGGAAGCTGAAATCACAGATCAAAACATTGGCTATCTCCGAACTAAACGAGATAAGCTTGGCCATTTATTAACTCTTGAGGTGTAAATTATGAATGTACTTACAGAAAAAACCATTACTTCCCCTATCAGAATCGGTATCGTAACAAGCAGATTTAACGAACATATTACAACTCGCCAGCTCCAGGGCGCCCTTGATCGGCTAGAGGAGAGAGGGATTCCATCTGACTGGATCACAGCAGCGTGGGTTCCAGGCGCTGTTGAACTTACAGTTACTTTGCAAACAATGGCCAAAACAGGCGCTTTTGATGTGCTTATTGCCTTTGGCTGCATCATTCGCGGTGAGACTGATCACTACACATTTGTTGCCGAGCATGTAACTAAGGGCTGCTTGGGACTTGCCCTGCAAGAGAATATTCCTGTTATCTTTGGAGTGCTAACTACAAATAACGAAGCACAAGCAATCGACAGGATAGGAGGAGCAAAAGGCCATATTGGAAGAGAATGCGCAGATACTGCTCTTTCAACCTTATCAGTAAATCAGCAAATTAAGGAACTGTATAGCAAAACAGCCTGCCTTACGTAAAACAGCGACGGGGGTATAACTGCATTCCCCCGCAAAAAAGCCTTCTCATTAAATAAATCTTTTCCTATATGAAGTAAAAATATTGGAAAAGATTTATGTTCAAATTTATTCTTTCTCTAGGATGCCTCACGCTCAGCTCCCTTGCAGCTCTTAGACCAGCTGAAGAAGGAGCTCGGAACATACAAAAAAAATATAGCCGAACGCTCAAGCTAAAGCAACGAGATGTACGCAAAGCTTCCCATTTTATCGAAGAAAAAGCTCCAAAAAATATGAAAAAAGGCACCTACTACATGGCGCCTAAAACAACAGGACTTTCATTCCCAATAGAGTGCGATAAGGAGAGTAAAAACTGCTTTATTGTCCTTGATACCAAACGATCATTTATTGGAGAGGGTGCCTTCAAAAAAGTACATAAGGCCATCCTCTATAATCGAAAAAAGCCAAAACTTGTTGCCCGAGCCACGCAGCGTACTGCAAAAACTCGGGAGATTACCCTTACTAAAAAAATGCGTGGAAAACCTGGGCTATATACAACACTTGGCTTCGGAAAAAACAAAAAGACAGGCAAAAATTATCAGACGATCTATTCAAAGCTTTATCGTCCAGGTTCTCTGCATAAAGCATTAGAGAAAAAAACGCGCTTTAGCTTTTATGAAAAAGTGAAGATCTCATCAGATATTCTTTCTGGCCTGACATCTTTACATGAAAGCGGCATTGTACACCGCGATCTTGGCGCAAGAAACTACTTTATAGATATCCCCAGAGGAAAGCCAGGGAGGCGCTCTATCACGTGTCATATTGCAGATCTTGGCAGGGCTACCTTTGCAAAGGGTGCAGTTAACAATGCTGTTCAAGGAAATCCCAAATACATCTCACCGGAGGGCATCGTAAAAAGAAAAATGAAGGGCCAAGACTACTACCAGAGCGATATTTTTGCAGTGGGCTGCGTTCTGTACTGGCTCTATTATGAAAAACAAGCTCCTTGGCAAGATCGCTCTGATCTGAATGATGTGTCCGGATCTACAAAGCATCGTGCAAGAAAGCTCAGATGGAATGTTGACCACGCAATCAAAGATCGAAGAAAAAAGCTAAAAGCGCTAAAAAAACCGAGCTCTAAGCAGCAGTTTGAACATCTCATTCTGAAGATGCTTCACACTACCCCTAAAAATCGAAGTTCAGCAAAAAGGCTCTCGCTAAAATTAGATAAAATCTTACAGAGGATTTAAAAGTTTGAAACTCTGAAACAGAGACGAAAAGAAAGAGCTCCCCAATCTCTTCGCCTATGTCTAGAGTGTCTCTCGAGCAAATACTACGAGAGAGCTTGACGCTTAGAGGCCATGATGACAGCATCATCGGCAGTTACTCTGCATGAGCCTTGGCCCTTGCAGGCATTTTGACCTTTGCAGCTATTTGGATTTATGCCTTGGCCTTTGCAGGCATTTTGGCCTTTGCAGTTATGAAGAAGTATCTTCATGGCAAAGGCTCTTCCATCATGGTCCATATTTTCAAAGAGTGTAATGGCATTGCCTGAAAGCTTTCGCAAAAATGTCTGTTCTTTTGTAGTAAGCGAGACTTGATTTTTAGGCACACCTGCACCGATAAGTGTAGCCTGATTTGTCAAAACAACTGCTGATGCTATGCCAAGCACAATTTTTTTTCTGAGATCATTTTTCATAGAAACTCCTTTAAATGACTTGTATACAATAGCTTTCAAATACATTTTAATCTAGCGCTATGTTAGCATTAGTTCATGCTACCGCTAGGACACGATTGTAAATTCTACGAAGTTGAGAGTGAAAAAGCTCTTTCCCCAAGAGTAAGGGATGAGCTTTTTATCTGTTTGCAACACCCTCAAACAGATGAACTACAAGCGAGAATATCTCGCTTGATGATTCGCCATAGCATTAGCTTTCTTTGTCACAGAACAAATGGTGCTGACCCTACAGTTGTTATCTATAGGGCAAAAGCCTTGAGATGCCATCTCGAAATAGAAATGATTAAAACAGGGATGGTCGCATTTCAAGTTATAAGAGCGGTCTTTAGACTACCACTTTCTCTATCCTTCTTCGCTTAATAATATGGCAAGTAAGCCATGCTGCACCTACAAAAAGCACACCGCCAAGAGATGTGCCAAGGGCTCCATATTGATAGGAAATCATGCGGCTTTCCAAAGCTTGGCAGCTCGTATCAGTGATATTTGCTGCAAGGCAGCGGCCTGCTGCTTGAGCTGCATCTTTTGCAATAGATGAGAGTGCACCCTCGGTCACAAACCCGCCAAGACAGGCTATACCTGCTAAAACCCCTCCTAATCGCAAAACATCTATCATCTGTCACCTCTCTGGACTAAAGCATCTTGCTCACCTGGATTTATAGGGGTTATGTTTCTTTGACGTATGTCGTAGATGACATATCCTACTGCAGCAAATCCAAGTACTTTCAGGACAAATCCAGATATATTAAACGCATACACAGAATTTGCAAGCGCAGCACAGGCAGAAGATGAATATTGGCCATGGAAATAGTCATCGTGCGGACAGCTAGTGCCAAAGGTTTTAAGAGACGCTACTGCTGAATTCCAAAGAAAGCTAGAACCAACAGTAACTGCGCCATAAATTCCAAGGCATATTGGCGCTGCATAATTTCGAACTTGCATAGCATTCCTCAAAAATGCAAAGCGTAGCGAAAGAGCTTGTTTTATACAAGCTTGCCAGAGACGATTTGCAGCGTATTAGATGCTGAAAGGGATGTGTGTGATGATAAAAACAGCTGGCCGAGGCGGCTAAGCTCTTGAAAGAGGAGATTTTTACGTGTAGAGTCTAGTGCTGCACCAAAATCATCTACAATCATCAATGGACGATTTCTTGTCTCCCGCTCTATATAGTGCCATTCAGCAAGGCGCATTGAGCATGCGGTAAGGGCGCTTTGCCCTATGCTTGCATAGTCTCTTGCCGACTTCTCTCCGATGAAAATCTGCACTTCATCGCGGTGAGGGCCAACGAGAGTCATCCCAAGGTGAAGCTCCTGCATGCGCTTTTTTTCAAACTCCTGCATAATCCGCTTTTTCTGCTCTTCAAGATCGTCTACAGGAGAGGGAGCTGTTACGTAATTCATAGAAAGAGGGAGTTTTTCCTTAGAAAAGACCTGAAAAAATTCATTTGCCTTTTGAGAGACAAAATCAACTGCCTTTTTTCGCTTTAGCACTATGTAGGCGCTAGATCTGGAAAGCTCCTCTTCCCAACATGTTATGGAGCCTATCTGCTTTTGTTTAAGAAGCACATTTCGCTGCTTAAGCGCCCTCATAAACCGAGTTAAGTGATGGACAAAGACAGGATCGATTTGCGCAATCATGAGATCTAGGTAGCGGCGCCTGAGAGCAGGTCCGCCCTTTACTACAGCAATATCATCAGGTGTGCTTGCAACCCCTGGCATAAGTCCTAGCAGTACTGAAGGACTCTCGCATGGGGCATCATTTAAAAAAACGCGCCTCTTTTCGCCGTCATAGCTGATGCCCACTTTATGATCGATGCCGCATTTTTCAAATGAAGCCTCAACAAAAAAGCCTTTTTGGCTATGGCGTATAAGCTCTTTAAGATGTTGCGAGCGAAATGAACTTGCTGTCATGCAAAGAAAAAGCGCCTCGAGAAGGCTTGTCTTGCCTTGCGCATTATCGCCCACAACTTCATTGATGCCATTTACAAAACCGCAAGAAAGCTCTTCAAAGTTTCTAAAGTTTCTTGCGTAGAGCTGTTTAAGAAACATTACTCTTCTAACCTAAGAGGCATAAGGACAAATAAAGGATTTGGCAACCCTTTTTCTTTTGCCTCGAGTGTGCCATCTACAATAATGCCTGGATTATAGGCATCAGTAAAGCCGAGACAAACTGTCTCATTTTTGCTGTGGCGGAGAATGTCAAAGAAGTAATTGGGGTTAAATGCAATGTCAAAGCGCTCTCCGTCATAATGAACAGGCATGCTTACCCTGCCCTCGCCTACATCCATTGTTGTAGCATTGACATGCATTTCGCCTTTGGAGAGGCTAAACCTTGCTGACTGGCTATCTTCAGTGGTAAAGAGAGAGACCTGGCGAAGAAGAGACATCAGCTCTTCCCTGTGAAGAGATACAACGCAAGTAGACTCTGTAGGAATAACTCTATCTACATCAGGATAATCTCCAGAAAGGAGTTTACTTACGATAAGGGTATCATTTGCCTCGATAGCAATCTTATCAGAGAGTATGCTCAGGCGGACATTTTCGTTTTCAGAACCCAGAGATTTTAAAATTTCATCAACAGCCTTAAGTGGGATGATGCATTCAAAGCTTGTAGCAGGATCTAATGCTACTGGAATAGAGGTTCTTGCTAAGCGTTTGCCATCTGTTCCTACAAAAACTGCCTGGCCATTTGAAAGGTGGCAAAATACGCCCGTTAACACGTAACGGTTATCCTCTTTTGACACAGCAAATGAGGTGCGATAGAGTGCATCTTTAAGTTCATTTTGCGAAATTTGTATTTGGACAGCACCGGCAAGATCAGGAAGGCCCGGAAAATCTGCTCGAGGAAGGCCATGGAGACGGAAAGTAGAAGAATCTGCGGTAATGACGGTAACATCTTTTGCGTTTGTAGCAATCTCAATATGTGATGCTGTAAGCTCTCGCACGAGCTGGCTAAAACGACGAGCTGGCAGCGTTGTGGCACCTGGCTCTATGACCTTAGCATTGCCAGAGCAACGAACACCGACAGTAAGGTCTGTTGCTGTAATAACGATTGTAGAATCATGAGCCTCTATAAGAATATTGGAGAGGATAGGAATTGGGGTTTTGGGCGCCACGATATTTTGTACGCGAGCAAGAAGCTCTAAAAGCTCCTGGCGAGATATGATAAACTTCATAGGACTCCGTATACGTTTGAATCTTTTTGAGTAAGATGGTACAATCAAAGCATGAAAGACTCAACTGAAATTAAAGAGCTGGTCTCAAACCGTAAAGCAGGTTTCCAGTATGAAATTCTTGAAACAATGGAAACGGGCATTGTCTTGCAGGGAACTGAAATAAAATCCTTGCGAGATCATGGCGGAAGCCTGCAAGAGGCCTATGTCTCAATCGATGGCGGAGAGCTTTGGCTCGTACATGCATCTATTGCCCCCTATAAGTTTGGAAGTCTTTACAATCATGAAGATAAAAGAAAACGAAAGCTCCTCGTTCACAAAAAAGAGATTAGGCAGATAAATGCCGCAATTCAAGAGAAAGGCCTTACCTGCATTCCCCTTTCTATCTATCTTAAAGCTGGTCGCGCCAAGGTAAAAATTGCAATTTGCAAAGGCAAAAAGCTTCATGACAAGCGAGAAAGCATTAAAGAGCGCGAAGATGATCGCGCTATTCAGCGCGCGATGAAAAACCATAACTAAAAGCCTTGTGCAAAAGCCGAGCTCCTTTTTTGTCCTCTCGATACAGCCTTAAATCACATCTAGAGATTTTATTTGAAAAATACAAATCCTAATGCTTTGTTATTCTCAATCGAGACTAGCACAAAAAAATTTTGCCTTCACAGATATGCCATAGCCAATTTTTTCATTTTAATCAGCAATTGTATTTTGGATTTGTCGACAAAAAATACCTCTTTTCTTAGTATTCATGCGGAAGAATGAAATGAGGATTCAATGGAACAGAACAAATGGTACTTTCGACTTGTGTTTCTTGTCTTTGCTTGCGCTACAACTTCAGCAGCTTATGGACTCGTACCGGGACTTCCCATCGCTTTAATTGCTTTTGGCCTGATGGTGGGATTAGAACTTTCCTACTTCAAAATTTCTACAAAAAAAGTAAATAGAGCACTAGTAAGCCTTTTTTTTGGAAGTTTGCTTGGACTTATTGTTGCATCAAGCCTAAGGACTGTTCTTTTAGGACTCGAAGCTCCCGAAACAGTAAGCAACCTTGCGATGCTCTATAGCTTTTTAGGTACATGCTATATTGGCTCCATGAGCGCATCTCGCTATGATACGTTATTTGCAACGCCGACTCCAGCCCAGATAATCAAAAAAAAGCAGCTCGTACTCGATCTTACAGCAATAGAAGATCCCCGGCTGATTGAACTAGCAAGATCCGGACTTTTAGATCACTGCCTAGTTATTCCAAATTTTATTATGGCTGAAATTCAAAAGTCGTTTGATAGCCCTGATGAAAATGTACGCCTTCGAGCAAAACGCTGCCAAGAACATGTAAAAAGATTAGAAAGCTTTAGCGAGCTTAATCTTGAATGTAAAGAATTTGCATACTCTAATGAAGAAGAGCTTAACTCAAGACTCGTACGTGCAGCAAAATCTATAGATGGCTATATTCTTTCTTCATTTGAACCCTCGCAGCTGAAGGCAGATGAGGATGTTCCCACAATTATAAGCCTCGATACTATAGCAACTGCACTCAAGCCAGGCGCTCAACGCGGCGAAATTCTTCAGATTAAAATACAGCGTCTAGGCAAAGAGCCAAAACAGGGCGTAGGCTATCTCGATGATGGGACTATGGTGGTTGTAAATGGCGGCGGAGAGTTTCTCGGCCAGACAATACGCACACAAGTGCTTTCACAAAAATACTCCTCTTCTGGCAAAATCATTTTCTGTAACGCAATCACACATGATGAAAAAGGACAGATAAAGCTAACGGAAAGCTCTCCTTATCATCTACAATACCAGTAAGGGATCGTATGATAAAAGGCCTTGGCATCGACATCATAGAAATTGAGCGCATTGCTAAGGCCATAGAAAAAAAGGGCTTTATCGAGCGCATTTTTACAAGAAATGAGCGGCCAGCATGTGCAAATACCACGCACTATGCAGGACGTTTTGCAGCAAAAGAAGCAGTTGTTAAAGCTCTCGGAACTGGCTTTAGAGGAATTACTTGGCAAGATATTGAGGTGCTCAATGATTCCCTTGGCAAACCCTATGTCACTCTTGCCCCCGTTATTGCGAAGCGATTTGATAATCCAGAGCTTCTTATTACGATCAGCCACAATAAATCCTCCGCCTGCGCGGTTTGCATATGGCAGTAAAGTCACTATTTGCCCACCTTCAAAATGAAATAGATACGCTTAAAGAAGAAAGCCTCTTTAAACCTGAGCACGTGATTACATCCCCGCAGCAAGCTAACATTTTGCTTGCCAGTGGTGAAAGCGTTCTCAATCTTTGTGCCAATAACTATCTTGGTTTATGCAATAGCGAAGAGCTTATTGAATTTGCCCAAAAAGCGCTCTCTGATCATGGCTACGGCATGTCCTCAGTTCGCTTTATTTGCGGAACGCAAGATATTCACAAAAAGTTAGAGGGCCACATCAGCCGCTTTCTTAATAAGGAAGATACAATTCTTTATAGCTCCTGCTTTGACGCAAATGGAGGGCTCTTTGAATGCATATTGTCAGAAGAAGATGCCATTTTTAGCGACGCCCTCAACCACGCAAGTATTATCGACGGCATACGACTCTCCAAGGCAAAGCGCTATCGCTATACCAATAATGACATGGATGACCTAAGAAGTAAGCTTGAAGAGGCAAAATCCACATCTCGTTTTCGAGTAATTGCGACAGATGGTGTCTTTTCCATGGATGGAATCATGGCAAACTTGCCAGCGATTTGCGATCTTGCAGATGAATATGATGCCATAGTCATGGTAGATGACTCACATGCGACAGGTTTTATCGGCGATATGGGGCGAGGCACTCCAGAAGCACTTGGCGTAGAAAATAGAATAGACATCATCACAAGCACACTTGGCAAAGCACTTGGCGGCGCATCGGGAGGTTTTACCTCAGGTCCAAGGCCACTAATTGACTGGCTTAGGCAGCGCTCTCGGCCCTACCTTTTTTCTAACACCTTAGCGCCGGTTATTGCTGCAACAAGCCTCAGAGTACTAGATATTCTTGAGTCTAGCAATCACCTCCGTGATAAGCTAAAGAAAAATAGCCTCTACTTTAGAGAAAAAATGCAAAAACTTGGCTTTAGCCTTATCCCCGGGTCTCACCCAATTATCCCTGTGATGGTCGGAGATGAAAAGCTTGCCTTTCAGTTTGCAAATCGTCTCCTTGAGGAGGGCATCTATGTAATAAGCTTTTCCTACCCAGTAGTTCCCAAAGGAAGAGCCCGCATCAGAACCCAAATGTCTGCCGCCCATAGCACTGCTGACCTCGATAAAGCCCTCTCTGCCTTCGAAAAAGTAGGCAAAGAGCTTGGCATTATATGAAAAAAGACCTGCCTGTCTCTAAAGTTCGACAAATTCTTGAACCGGGACCTGTTGTACTCGTAAGCTCATCATGGAAGGGTAAAACTAATATCATGACGATGGGCTGGCATACTGTGATGGAATTTTCACCCTCGCTGGTTGGCTGCGTCATAGCTGAAAGTAATGTAAGCTTTGAAATGATCAAAAAGAGCAAAGAATGTGTCATCAATGTACCAACAGTTGATTTACTTGATGAAGTAGTTGCAATTGGCAACACAGATGGTGATACCATGGACAAATTTGTAGAGTTTGGCCTCACAGCTGTTGATGCAGAGCAGGTAAAAGCTCCCCTCATCAAAGAGTGCTTTGCAAATTTGGAATGCAAAATTTACGACAGTCGACTGATAAAAAAATATAACTTCTTTATCTTAGAGGTTGTAAAAGCCCATATTGCCACACGTCCAAAATATCCAAAAACCATCCACTACAGAGGGGAAGGTATTTTCATAACAACTAATGGCATACTTGATAGAGCAAAAGCCTTCACCAAACTTAAAAGCGATCCAAATTTTTAATTCCTATTGAAAAATTATCTGCTCCTTCATACATTGACGAGAGCAAGAAAAAGTTCAACATAAGGAATAGTGTATGAAGTCTCTTACCACAGTAGTAACAGTTTTAGTTTCTGTATCACTCTATGCAGGTTCATCTCCATCATCGCCACCTCCTGCAAAGGAATCTGCAGAAATATGCGATAAAAGCCCAAATTGCAAAGTCTGCGCAAAAAATAAAGAAGCTGTCGCAATGGAAGGCGATCGCTACGACAATAGACTCAGCAATGAGGCAAATAGAGCCGCTGAAAATGGCAATACGGAGCGCGAGCAAGATCTACTTAATCGCGAGCAAGCTGCAGAGCAAAGACAAGACGGGCGAGAAGATGCAGAATCTGCAAGAACTCACGGCCGTCGCTAACTAAAGATTTGTTTCGCTGCTACCGCAGCTTCTTGTGAGGGCAATCCTAACCCCCACGTTCCATTACGGGCCTTATGGCCCCTCCATTGCACGTGGGGCTAAAAGCTGTGCTCCAGCTGCCGCTGGAAAAATATTGCCAATATCCCCTTTGAAAAAATTGGGTAATGCTAAGAGCAGTGCCCTGGGTATTTCTCCTTTAGACTAAAAATAAGAACCCCTTCTTAGCGTATCTTCTGAATGATCACTCGGCGAGCAGGTGTCTTGCAACTTCCCCTGCTAGCGTTTGAATAGCCATCAATTCAACACGCTCTGTAGTTTCATAATTAGGTGTCAGTCGTTTTGTAAGCTCTTGCTGCATACGATCAAAGTTATCTGTCCCAATCGGAGGGCTCCACGACGATCTATCCGCTATTTCAAAGGGTATTGTAAATGGACCGCCTGGGCTATCTCTTGTAGGAAGAGGTGTGTTTGGAGATTGGTCTGTCGGAATCATTACTAATCCACTCCAATTTCTAGGCTGAGGATGAAAATTTCGTTTTGATCACGGAGTAAAATTCGATGCTCGATAGCGTGAAATTGCAAATACCGTATCTCTTGCATCTAAGGTAAACTCTATGCCATGAACTCCTTCTCTATCCTGAGGCACACCATACCAAAGGCAGGTAGGATGTTGTCTGTATCGTTCGCGAAGGGCACCTATTGTCTGCTCCGGCAAGCTATCTATTCGTACAGGATACCACTCTCTACAGGTAATGCGAAGAATTTGAAAACTGCGTGCATGCTGATCGATTCGCTGAACAAGTGCTTGCAAATTAGGGACAATTTCTCTCGATATCGACTGCCTGAGACCAGCATATCGCTCGGATCTCTTTGCTAGAATTAGTAGGCGGACGCTCATTACTGCTTTTACAGAGTTTATAAGAACTGTGATCTTCTTTTTTATCCTTGGAACTTGCGCTGCCCTGGCCTCTATAGCTTCTTTCGTCCAAGAGGCAGATTCTCTTCTTGGAAATGGCAGCGGCTCTTCCAAAAAGCGCTCGCATATGGTTTGCAGACGACTGTAGGCGTTTTCTATGCAAAGAGAAGCATTGTTTAACGATGCCTCTTCTCCTCGTGCATCTTGCTCAGTTACTGTATAGCTGTACTGACGAAAGAGATTTACGGCAGTTGTAGTATCTGTTCTAATCTGAACAAAGTTTTGATCTAACAAAGCCTCACGAACAGATTCTTCTACCGTATTTTCAAAATTTCGTGAAAGGAGCCCTAAAAAATCAGAAAACGTACGACGAACTCGTTCATCTTCTTCCCGAGTATTGGACGGGCTGCCAAATAAAAAGCCCAAATACTGACCAAAAAAAGCACTAAAGGCTGTTTGAACTAAAATGTTAGCCATTGTTTCCTCTATTTTAGGGGTTGAAATGCAGGATAGTGCTGCAGCTCTGGAAGCTGTGATGGTGCGCTAGTAGTAGTTTGCCTCTCTGGATACATGTCGATTGAACTTGGGGCTGTTTCTGTTGCTTTAAAAAGGTCCCCAATTACTGTGCCAAGCACCACAGCTGCAGTTGCTGGATTTGAAAGGCCAACAATTTTCACCAAACCTTTTGCGACATATTTTGATGCGGTAGAAATAAATGTATCCTTGGTAAGATCTACAGTAGCTGAGACAAAACCCTTCTCAGCAGCACTTGTGGCAAATGCACCAATTTGCGCCCCGACTGCAGCGCCTTTAAGCGCACTCATGGCAAGCCTCCGCGCCACAGGATCATTTTTTGTTAAATCAAGAACTGATTCCTTAATGCCTTTTACAAGAAGACCCTTAGCTTTAGAGACCGCAGTTTTTTTCATTACTTCAACGCTAGGGTCTTTCCCATTTTTACTCGGGATTTCATCATGTGTTTGCGCTGGAGAGCTTTGGCTCTCTGTCATGACTTCGTGCTCTCCTGCACGGCTTTGCCGCTGTAATTCTACCTCTGCAGCCTCTACCTCTTCCAGTGAGAGTTCAGAAAATTCTTGCAGTAGCTCAACCCGATCTGATAGCTGATCGTATTGCTGATTTTGAGTAGTAGATTCTGACATAACACATTCAGTCACAAGCCCTGTTAAGAGCTGCTGCACAAAAGATTGAATGAAAGTATCCTGTGCAACTCTAGAGGGCATGACATCTCGCGCTATTGGATGGTTGAAAAGATGTGCTAGCTCCTCCGATGTCAATGGTGTGACGACACTTGGAATGTTCCAGCTATCACCTAATGAAGCTGCCTGCATTTGCAATAATGAGTTTTGAAGACCCGGGGGTAGCGCCATATCTTGCCTCTTTTTTTTGGTCATATTTTTTCATTTTTTGATAATTTTGTCAATATATAACAGATAAATATCAATATATGAACTGAATATCTAAATTTTGTGTTATGGAATGAGAAATTATAGAGGCTTTCTAAGCGATTCCAAAATCGGAAGCTAGATCCGGATAGGTGCTTGCATACCAGGCTCCAAACTGCTCCCTCGCCTCCTTGGCGCTAATTCTTGCTTCGGGATTTGGATCGCACATGCCTTTAAGGATGTTAGTTAACTCCTGAGGATTTTCATCTTCCGTAAAATACCATTCTATAAAGCTTTGATCGAATCCATGTGTTGTATCTGGTCTATCTGCATCATCTAGCGGATAAGGTTTTGCAAAGGCAAGCATTTCACATAAAGATTGACCTAGCGCAAACACATCACGCTGCATCTTACTTTCGATAAACTTTTCCTTATTTTCACCACCCTTATTTGTACCATATCCAGCATAGCGTTCTGCAAGTGCTTGGTCATTTCTCGGGAGATAACTTGTGGTAAGGACTCCGACAGGGTCTTTTTTTGCCTCTTCCATATCGATTTTATCTGCAAATGAAGCACCGCCTAAATCTCCAAGCACCCATGTAGTAGATTCATTTTCCCAATTTTTATAATCTACTAGGCAGTTGCCTGGTCTGATATCGCCATGCACAACTCCCATGCTATGAAGATGCTCAAGACCTTGCAAGAGCTGATAGGCCCCATGAGCTGTAATATGGTTTGGCATTTCAGTACGGTTTATCTGCCCGTCTGCATCCATACTACCAACGACAGTATTGCCAGATGCCTCATAAGCTCTTCCAAGCATTCCTGTTTTATCTGCATGTGCCTTAGCGATTCCTGTGATGCTAAAACCAGGGGCTTGTATTCCAGGCCTTGTGCCATCTTTATGGAGAAAGTTTATGATATTCGTTTCATTTTGAATATCGGCTCTTGCTTTTGACGCTTCAATACCTTTTAAATCAGCCCTTGGCTGTTTTAAAGCATGGACAGCACCACTAAATATATCTTGCATACGACTTACATGCCCGAAGGTTCCTGTACCAAGTGCTTCCTTTTTATGAAGAATTTCAAATTTATGACTTTCGCTTAAGGAAACAACAAAACCGCCGCTTTTTGTCTCCATATACCCATAAGAGCGGCTTGTCATGAGAGCTTCGCTTGCATAGTATTCTTTAAGAACTTTAATGATGGTTTTCGGGGAAATTCCATCTGGAAGCTCTTTTACTGAAAGCTCGTTTGCAAAATAAGTCAGCGCTTTCAATTCAGGCTCTGATAGCCCTTTTGCTGCCCTGATCTCGTTTAATCCAGGAAAGGGCGATTTTGAATAGAGAGCCTTAAAGGTGCTTCCTTCTGCGTGAGGAGCAATTATACCCGTTTTCTGAGCAACATTGGCGATCTGAGAAGCGTTGCCCTTTTTAACAGCTGCCTTTATAGCTGTCGGCATGTTTGTATTAGAAAGATCCCTTAGCGCCCTGCTTACAGCGCTTTTGGTCTGTGTGTTTGCTTGGGGCTTGGCTTCAGACGCGCTAGATTGAAGATTTTCATCAAAGCTAAGCGGCTGCCCCCCGATATATGAATTGTTGAGGTCGTTTCCCATAAATTCATTATATACTCGTCTAAATAAGTGGTAAATATTTATTTAAAAGGGCCAAACCCCCTATGATTTCTTTACTACCGGAGGAAGCTCAATCTCTTGCGGCTCACCGGTTGTGGAGAGAGTGAGAATTTTGCCGTTGATCGCTTTTGCGAGAATTTTCTTTTGCAAAAGGGCTCTTGCCTGATGGTCTGTAAGCTCTATGTCTTTGTACTGTTTCCAGAGAACGTATGTGCAGCCCTCCTTCCACTTTGAGCAGCCGTAGCCTTTGTTTCCTTTAATTATAGGACTTTTGCATTTTGGGCAGTCGCCGAGCTTTTCATGATTTAGCTTGAAGATGTCGCTGCCATCTATGAGCTGCTTGGTAAAATCTTTAATCTGATTCATAAAAGCAGATGAGGTGTATTTGCCCTTTTCAATTTCTTTTAATCGAGATTCCCATTCGCCTGTAAGCTCTGGCGATTTTAGGTCAGGATTTTGCACAAGAGCTATAAGGTAGCGTCCAAGATCTGTAGCTTTTAGGAGTTTTCCGCTTCTTTCTATATACTTTCGCTTGATTAGTGTCTCAATGATACTTGCGCGTGTTGCCGGGGTTCCTATCCCCTTTTCTTTAAGTGCTTCTTTTAGCGCTTCATCCTCTACCATTCTACCAGCTGTTTCCATAGCGCCAAGAAGGGCATTTTCATTATAGGCTGAAGGCGGTTTTGTCTTTCCCTCCGTAATATACGGTGCATGGGGGCCGCTTTCGCCCTTTTCAAAGAGCGGCAGTTCCTGATCAGCATCTTCTTTTTCCTTATCCTTATCATCTGATTTTTTGGGATAGAGGACTGTCCATCCAGGCACAAG